>QFMX01000005.1 GCA_003240625.1 Sphingomonas taxi | reverse complement strand
CAGCAGATCGCTAAGCGCGAGGGCCGCGCGAACATGTGTCTCGCCGATTTCATCGACAACCAGGACGACTGGTTCGGCGGGTTCGCAGTCGGCATCCACGGCATCGACGAGCACATCGCGCGCTTCAAGGCAGGGCATGACGATTACAACGACATCCTGCTCAAGGCGCTCGCCGACCGCTTCGCCGAAGCCTTCGCCGAGCGCCTCCACAAGCATGTCCGCCAGGAACTCTGGGGCTATGCGCCAGAGGAGCAGCTGACCAACGACGCGCTGATCAAGGAACAGTATCGCGGCATCCGCCCCGCACCGGGCTATCCCGCGTGCCCGGACCACAGCCTCAAGCCGATCCTGTTCGACTTGCTCGACGCCGAAACCGCAACCGGGCTGGAACTGACCGAGAGCTTCGCGATGTTCCCCACCGCCGCCGTCTCCGGCTTCTATTTCGGCCACCCGCAGGCCGAGTATTTCGGCGTCGCGCGCGTCGGTCGCGACCAGCTCGAGGATTACGCCGCACGCCGTGGTGCCGACCTGAAGACCGCCGAACGCTGGCTTCGTCCTAATCTCGACTAAGGTCCGGGCTGGCGCGCGGAACAACCGCCGCGAGCCCGCGCTTATCATGGGGCCACATGCGGAGACCCGATGACCGTTCCCCAATATCTCTCGATCGCCACGCTGATCGGCATGATGGCGCTCTTCATCTGGGGCAGGTTCCGCTACGACGTCACCGCGATCCTCGCGCTGCTCGCCAGCATCGCGCTGGGCATCGTCAGCCCGAAGGACGCGTTCAAGGGCTTTTCCGACGATATCGTCATCATCGTCGGCTCGGCGCTGGTGATCTCGGCTGCGGTGCAGCGCTCGGGCATCATCGAACGTGCTCTGGCCAAGTTCGCCAAGCGGGTGACGCGGGTCCGCTCGCAATTGCTGCTGCTGACCGCGTCGGTCGGGTTCGCCTCCGCGCTGGTCAAGAACATCGGCGCGCTGGCGATGCTGATGCCCGCCGCGTTCCAGATGGCGAAGAAGAACGATACGTCGCCCTCGGTCTTCCTGATGCCGATGGCGTCCGCATCTTTGCTCGGCGGGCTCATCACGCTGGTCGGCACGTCGCCCAACATCATCGTCAGCCGCGTCCGCGAACAGATGACCGGACACCCGTTCGGGATGTTCGACTATGCCCCGGTCGGGCTCGGACTGACGTTGATGGGGCTGATCTACCTCCGCTTTGCGTACCGGCTGCTGCCGCGAGATCGCCGGGCGGCGGCGACGATGGGTGAGGCGCTCGACATCAAGGGCTATATTACCGAGGCGATGATCCCGGAGGGGTCTCCCGCAGTCGACGATACGGTCGACGCGTTCCTCGACCGCCACGACCGCGAGGTGACGATCACCCGCATCCTACGCGCCGGCATGCGCAGCGCGCCGCACGACCACACGCATCTGCGCGCCGGCGACACGCTGATCCTTGGCGGCGATCCCGATGCGCTCGAACGCGTGATCGCGCGTGACCGGCTGAAGCTGGAGGGCGAGGATCGCGAGAAGGCCGACGTGGACGACGACGACGAGGTCGGCGTGATCGAGGCGGTGATCAACGTCGGCTCTCAGCTCGTCGGGCGCACCGCTGCGAGGCTCGCGTTGCAGGCGCGCTACGGCGTCAATCTGATCGCGATCTCGCGGCAGGGCGAGCATCTCTCGCGCCGTCTCGCCAACACCGAACTCCGCGCCGGCGACGTGCTGGTGTTGCAGGGCCCGCTCGAGCAACTGCCGAGCAAACTGCGCGATCTCGGCTGCCTTCCCTTGGCACAGCGCGAGATGCGGCTCGGCGTGTCGAAGCGGAGCTGGTTGCCGATCGCCATTCTCGCGGTGGCGATGAGTGCGACCGCGCTGGGCTTCGTGCCCGTCGCGGTCGCGTTCTTCGCCGCGGCGGGGCTGATCATGGCGACCGGCGTGCTGCCGGTGCGCGAGGCGTATGATCATGTCGAATGGCCGATCCTGATCATGCTCGGCGCGCTGATCCCGGTAAGCGATTCGCTGCGGACCACGGGCGCGTCGGAGGTGATCGCGACTTGGCTGTCGTCGACCGCGGCGACCTTGCCGCCCTGGGGTGCGGTCGCGCTGATCCTGGCGGCGGCGATGGCGGTGACGCCGTTCCTCAACAACGCCGCGACCGTGCTGGTGATGGCGCCGATCGCCGCGACCTTCGCCGGCGATCTCGGGTTTCGCCCCGAGGCGTTCCTGATGGCGACGGCGGTCGGCGCGGGGTGCGATTTCCTGACGCCGATCGGCCACCAGTGCAACACGCTGGTGATGGGCCCGGGCGGGTATAAGTTCAGCGATTATGCGCGGCTAGGCGCACCGCTGTCGCTGTTGGTGTTGCTGGTAGGCACCCCGCTGATCGTTGCGGTGTGGCCGATGCATTGAGCAAGCCTCGAATCCTCCCCCGCTAGGGGGAGGTGGCTGGCTCTTGCCAGACGGAGGGGGAGGAAAGGGCAAACCCTTGTTCCGTATCCTCCCCCTCCGTCGCCTACGGCGCCACCTCCCCCTGGCGGGGGAGAATTGAAAGGGAGTTACGCGCCTGATTCGGCTGGTTTACCTTCGCGAACGTCTCCCGGCAGGCCGGTGATCGTCTTCACTTCCATGAAGTCGGTCAGGCCGTAGCGCCCGTTCTCGCGGCCGTTGCCCGATTGCTTGTACCCGCCGAACGGCGCGCCGATGTCCGGGCTCCACGCGTTGATCGTCACCAGCCCCGCGCGCAACCGCGGCGCGACTTTCGCCGCCGCTGCAGGATCGCCCGAGATCGTCGCCGACAGACCATATTCGGTGGCGTTGGCGATGCGGATGCCTTCGTCCTGATCCTGATACGCCGTGATCGTCGCGACCGGCCCGAACGTCTCCTCCTGCGCGATCCGCATGTCCGGCCGCACGTCGGTGAACAGCGTCGGCTGGATATAATACCCGGCGTTGCGCCCGTCCGGCCGACCCACACCGCCCGTCACCAAGGTCGCCCCTTCGTCGATCGCGGACTGGATCAGCCCCTGGATCTTGTCGAACTGCGCCTTGTTGACGACCGGGCCGATGTGCTGGCCCATCTCGGCGGGATCGCTGACCTTGGTCTGCTCCATCATCGACTTCACGATCGCGGTCGCCTCCGCAACCTGGCTAGCATGCACCAGCAGGCGGGTCGGCGCGATGCAGCTCTGCCCCGAATTGGCGAGCACGCCTGCGACCGTCGGCGGCAATACTGCCGCCAGATCCGAACCCTCCAAAACGAGGTTCGCCGCCTTGCCGCCAAGCTCCTGATGCACGCGCTTCACGGTCGGCGCCGCAGCCAGTGCGACCGCGATTCCCGCCCGCGTCGAGCCGGTGAAGCTCACCATGTCGACGTCGCGGTGCGCGCACAGCGCCGCGCCAACCCCAGGACCGTCGCCGTTGACGAGGTTGAACACGCCCGCCGGTACGCCTGCCGCGTCCATGATCTCCGCCAGGATGACCGCGCACGACGGCGCTTCCTCCGACGGCTTCAGGATCATCGTGTCGCCGGCGGCCAGCGCCGGCGCGACCTTCGCGCAGATCTGGTTCAGCGGCCAGTTCCACGGCGTGATCATCGCGACGACGCCGAGCGGCTCGTGCACGACGGTCGCCTTGCCGATGACTTCGGAGAACTCGAACGCCGCCAGCGCCTTCGCGGTCGCGGAGAAATGCGCGAGCCCGGTTGGCGCCTGCGCCATCGACGCGAGCGCCATCGGTGCGCCCATCTCCTGCGACATCGCCTTCGCCAGATCGGGCATCCGCGCCTTGTATTCGGTCATGATCCGGCCGAGCACGTCCAGCCGTTCATGCACGCTCGTCTGGCTCCAGCTCTCGAATGCCGCGCGGGCCGCGGCCACGGCCTTGTCGACGTCCGCGGCGGTACCCAGCATGATTTCGGTACACGGTTGTTCGGTCGACGGGTCGATCACCTGATAGACGGTGCCGCCCTCGCTCTCGACCCACGCGCCGTCGATATACTGGTTCAGATAGCTTTTCATCGTGCCTCTCCGCATCTTGTCTCGCAAAGGTTTGGGCTCGCCGGAGATCGGTTGCAACCCGAAACGCATGCCGTAGGGTAACCCGGAAATTCATCAGGAGGCCGGCATGGCGAGAGTGGCATTCATCGAGAAAACCGGCGGCCCCGAGGTGATCCAGTGGCGCGACGTGACGCTGCCGCCGCCGGGCAAGGGCGAGGTGTGGATGCGCAACACCGCGGTCGGGCTGAACTATATCGACACCTATCACCGCAGCGGCGTGTACCCGATCGACCTGCCCTCGGGCCTCGGCAGCGAGGCGGCGGGCGTCGTGATGGCGGTCGGCGAGGGCGTGACCGACTTCGCACCCGGCGACCGGGTCGGCACCTTCGGCCCGTCGCGCGGCGCCTATGCGACCGAGCGCAACGTGCCCGCGAGCCAACTCTTCAAACTCCCCGACGCGCTCGACGACCGCACTGCGGCGGCCATGCTGCTCAAGGGTACCACCGCCGAGTTCCTCGTCGAACGCTGCGCCAAGGTGCAGCCGGGCCAGACCGTGCTCGTCCACGCGGCCGCGGGCGGGGTGGGCCATATCCTCGTCGGCTGGCTCAAGGCGATCGGCGCTAGCGTCATCGCCAGCGTCGGTAGCGAGGACAAGGCCGAGCGGACGCGGAAAGCCGGCGCCGACCACGTCATCCTCCACAAGTCCGAGGATATCGCGACGCGAGTCCGCGAGATCACCGATGGCAAGGGCGTCCCCGTAATCCTCGACGGCGTCGGCGGCGCGACGTGGGCGGCATCGCTCGACAGCGCCGCGCGACGCGGGCTGATCGTCAGCTACGGCAATGCCGGTGGCGTGGTCGACGGCGTCAACCTCGGCATCCTCGCGCGGAAAGGCTCGCTGTTCGTAACGCGCCCGACGCTGTTCGATTACTACGTCACGCCCGAGGAAAGGGAGGCCGGCATCGCACGCCTGTTCGCGATGCTCGACAGCGGGGCAATCACCCCAGAGATCGGCCAGACCTTCGCTCTCGAAGACGCCGCCGAAGCGCATCGCGCGGTCGAGAGCGGGGCAACCTCCGGCAGCACTCTGCTCCTGCCTTAGTCCGAGCGCAGCTCACGAAAGAAGATTGGTTCACGCTAAGGCGCAAAGGCGCAAAGAAGTTTTGTTCGCGCGGAGACGCGGAGACGCGGAGGTGTCGCGAGCGGTGCCTCTGTCGCGTGCACTCTGGCCGTTGATGATGAGGGGGACCGTTGGTCCCATATTCAGCACCTCCGCGTCTCCGCGTCTCCGCGTCTCCGCGTCTCCGCGTGAACCCATTCTTCTCTCGTCTTTGCGCCTTCGCGCCTTCGCGTGAATCCATGCTAGGCTATCGCTTCCACGCACACCGATAGCGCGAGCGCTTGCCCGAGTGAGACGACGATGAGCCTGAACCTGTTGCTGGTCGAGGACGATGCGGTGTTCGCGCAGGCGATGGCGGAGGAACTGCGCGGGCTCGATCACCGAGTCACGATCGCCACCGACGGGCGCGAGGCGCTGGCGGCGGTCGACAGCGCGCCGTTCGATGCGGTGGTGCTCGATCGGATGCTGCCCAGGATCGACGGCATGACGGTGCTCGAACGGCTGCGCGGCGGCAACATGACGCTGCCGGTGATCATGCTCACCGCGCTCGGCCGTTCGGTCGAGAAGGTCGAAGGACTCGAGGCCGGCGCAGACGATTACGTGGTCAAGCCGGTCGCCGCCGCCGAGCTCAGCGCGCGCCTTGCCGCCGTCGTACGCGGACGCGGCTGGACCGGAGGCAGCGCCGACACGATCCGCGCGGGCAACATCGTCGTCAGCCCGACCAAGTTCCGCGCGTGGCGCGACGGCATCGCGCTCGACCTCGGCAAGCTCGAGTTCAAGCTGCTCGCCGAATTCGTCGCCAATGCCGATGCGGTGCTGACCCGCGCGATGCTGGTCGAGCGCGTCTGGGGGTATGACTTCGCACCGACCACCAACATCGTCGACGTCTATGTCCGCCACCTCCGCGTGAAACTCACTGCCGCCGGGGGCGAGGACCCGATCGTGACGATGCGCGGCGTCGGTTACATGTTGCGCGGCTGATGCGGTTCCGGTCGCTGCGCGCGCTGACGCTGGCGTTCCTGCTGGCGTTCCTGCTGGCGACGATCGGCACCGGCTTCGCGATCCACGGCATCACGCTGCAGACGATCGAGCGGCTGGTCGACCGCCGTATCCTGGTCGTCAGCGACGCCATCGCAGGCGGGCCGGGCGATCGCCGACCAGACGACGTCTTCCGCCGCATCGACGCGGCGATGCGCGAGCGCGATACCGGCGATATCGGCCTGCTGCTGGTCGACGCGAACGGAAATCGGCTCGGCGGCAACATCGCTCTGTCGCGCCGCCTGCCGCTCGGCTTCTCGACGATCGCCCGTGACGATCGGATCGCCGGACTGTCCGCCGGCCGCGCGCTGGTCCGCGAGGTCGGCGGCGGCATGATGCTGACGACGGTCGCCGAGACCGAGCCGTTCGACGACTACAATGCCGCGCGCACGCGGATCTACCTGATCGGGTTCGGCTCGATCGTGCTGATCGTGGTCGGCGGCATGGTCTTCTTCGTCGTCACGATCGGCCGGCGAATCGGCGAGACCCGGCGCACGGTCGAGGCGATCATTGACGGCGACATGGCGCGACGCGTGCCGATCCATCCGTCGGGCGGCGAGTTCGCGCACCAGGCGATGGCGTTCAACCGGATGCTCGATCGTATCTCCGACTTGATGGCGAGCATCAGCAACGTCTCGAACGACATCGCGCACGACCTGCGCACGCCGCTCGCCCGACTGCGGAGCCAACTTGCGCTGGCTCTGCGCCGGGCGGAGACCGAGGCGCAGCGCGACGATCTTGAAGCTGCGATCGCGATGAGCGACGAACTCCTGGAGATGTTCGCGGCGATGCTGCGGATCGCCGAGGTCGAGGGGGGCGATCGTCGCGCCGCGTTCGCGTCGTTCGATCTCGCCGACCTAGTACGAGAGGTAGGCGACATGATGCAGCCGGTTGCGGCCGATAGCGGCTGGCAGCTCGACATTGTCGTCGATGGACCGGCGAGGATAGTCGGCGATCGACAGTTGCTGGGGCAGGCGATGGTAAATCTGATCGAGAACGCGATCCGCCATACGCCGGCCGGCACGCGGATCGAGATCGGCGTGCTTGCAACCGATGCCGCGACGATCCTGACCGTGACCGACGATGGCCCCGGTATCCCCGCCGACCGGCGCAAGCTGGCACTTCGCCGTTTCGGACGTCTCGATCCAAGTCGTCACGACGCCGGGCACGGCCTGGGCCTCGCGCTGATCGATGCGATCGTCCGCCTGCACCGCGGCACGTTGTCGCTCGAGGACGCCGATCCCGGTTTACGCGTCGTGATCACGCTGCGGAGGGACTGAATGCCCTCCGAAAGGCTTTGCGTTATGCCGAAGCCAGTCGATGTCCGGTCTCACACGAACCCATCGTCATCCCCGCGAAGGCGGGGACCCATATGCTCAAGCGCCAGCGATCTTGCTGTGACGCTCGCCAGTATGGGTTCCCGCCTGCGCGGGAATGACGATGGGTTTGCTTGAAAAGCGCGAACGCTGATTTAGGCGCTGGCGACGATCAGAACTTGACCGAGGCCTCCATGCCGTAGGTCCGCGGCGCGTTGAAATTGCCGTAGTCGCCCAGCACGTTGCTGATGCTGCCCGACGTGGTGCTCGTCGTCGGCGAGCCCGGCAGGCTGTTCGACGGATCGCGGCGGAACACATATTGCTTGTCGAACAGGTTGCGGACCCAGGCGGAGATCGTCACCGCGTTGCTGCCGCCGACCCGGATGTTCGCTAGCGCAAGGCGCGCATTGGCGAGGAACGCGGCGTCGTTCTTGGTCGCATATTGATCGAAGGTCTGCGTGGCCTGCGAGTAGTTCCCGTCGAGGTGGAACTTCAGGTCCATGTCGCCGATCGGCATCGTGTAGTCGATCGCCCCGTTGGCGGCATTGCGCGGCGTAAAGACGATGTAGAAGTTCTGGTACACGCCGGTCGACTCGATCAGCACCGGCGGGATCTTGGTGTAGGTGTAGGCATAGCCCGCGGTCAGCGTCAGGCCGGTGACCGGCTGCACGGTCAGGTCGGCCTCGATCCCGCGGATCTTGGTGATGCCGGGCGCATTGATCGTCACCAGGTTGTTGAAGCTGCCGGTCGAGGTCGTCTGGATCGAACTGATGTCGACCTGGCTGTTCTTGCGATCCATGATGTAGCCGGCCAGGTTCAGGCGGGCGCGGTGATCCCAGAAATCGGTCTTCGCGCCGATCTCGTACGACTTCACGTCCTCGGGATTGAACGTCTGGTAGTTCGATGTGCGCGAGCTGGCACCGCCGGCGCGGTAGCCGGTCGCGTATTTGGCGTAGAGATGGAGTGAATCGCTGGCGTCATAGGCCAGCGTCGCCATCGGATTGAACCGGTTCCAGCTCGCGTCGAGCGGCTTGTAACCCGCCGCCGTCAGCTGTGCCGCGGTCGCGGTATCGTAGTTCAGGTTGCGCGAATAATGCAGCACGCCCTTCTTGTCGTCGTGCGTGTAGCGGCCACCGGCGGTCAGGTGGATCCGATCGGTCGCGTTCCAGGTGACCTGGCCATAGCCGGCATAGCTCTTCGACCAGACTTCGGACGCACGGTCGATCGAGCGGCAACCCTCCTGCGAGCCAAATCCGCCCGAGCCGGTGCAGGGATCGAGCACAGTGATCGTCGACAGCGTGGAATCGAACGCCAACGAGTTCGGAGTCGCCGCGTCGTCGCTGACATGCTCGTTGAAGTAATACAGCCCGGCGACATAGTCGAACTGGCCGAACGTGCCGACCGCCTGGAATTCCTGGCTGAACTGGTTCTGGTGCAGGTCGGCGAGGCTGTAGCGGCTGAAGTTGCACGCGGTGCCGGTGCAGCCTGCTGCGACGACGGGCACGCGGTGATATCCGCCGCTATTGTCGTACTGGGTCGCATTCACGCCGCGCCATGCGGTGATCGAGCGGAGTTCGATCTCGGGTGCGACATCCCAACGGATGTTCGAGGTGAAGCCGTGCGTTTTGTCGACGCTAGGCTGCTGCGGCACGCCGATGTCGGCGACCTTTGCGCGGCTGGTGCCGTTGACCACGACCTGGCTCGGCAGCGGCTTCACGCTGCCGGTGAGCGTCGTGTAGTTGGTGCCGGGGAGGGCACAGGCGGACGATGCAGACTGGGCACCCGCCTTGCAGCCATTGGGGTTCACGTTCAGCAGCTGGCTGTAGAACGGGCTGTTCGAGTCATAGCCATTGTCATAGCTGAAATCGGCGGTCATGCCCGAGATCGGGTGGACCCGCGCGGTCGCCTTGAAGCCGCGGCGGTGATAATAGTTGAAGCCCGTCTGGCCTTCGAGCGGGTTCTTGGTGGTCGCGTCCTGGTGCTGGATGACGCCGTCGAGCTTCAGCGAAACGCCGTAGGTTTCGGGCAGGTCGAGATGCAGCGCGCCGTTATAGCTGCCGTAGTTCGCGATCCCGCCGGTCGCGCTGCCGCCCCATTTGCCGCTCGGGCCCTTGGTGACGATGCTCAGCGCCCCGCCCTCGGTGTTGCGGCCGAACAGCGTGCCCTGCGGGCCCTTGAGCACTTCGATCCGGTCGACGTCGAACAGTGCTGCATTCAGGCCGTGCTGGCGACCGAGATAGACGCCGTCGATATAGACGCCGACGCCCTGCTCGCGCGCGGGCTGGTTGGCGTCGAGCGGCACGATACCACGGATACCGATCGTCAGCGCCGACTGGCGTGCCTCGAAGGTAGCAACGCGCAACGACGGCACCGCGCCATCGGCGAGATCGTACAGGCTCTGCACATGGCGATCGGTCAGCGCCTGGCTGCTGAGCACGCTGATCGCGATCGGCGTCTTCTGGAGGTTGGTCTCGCGCTTGGTCGCGGTCACGACGATCTCGCCGAGACCCGTCTGGTCGGCGGGGGCGGCCGCAGCGGGATCGGTGGGCGTGGGATCGGTGGCGGCGACAGTGGTCGTGGCCGGCGCGGTGTCCTTGGTGGCAGTCGGCGTGGCGGCGGCGGCGAAGGCGGGCGACGCGATCGCGACCGTCAGGGCGGCGCCGGCCAGCAGCCGCAAGCGCAGGCTTGCTGAATTCAACATCGAGGAGTTCCCTTTTTCGGCAGTGTTTGCCTTGAGGGGCGCGATAAGCGGCGGTCGTGGCACGTCCGTTACGAATATAAGAATCGCGTGTCCGGCGTTTTTAACGTTGGTTTAATGTGGGATGTTCGGCGCGATCACGCGATCGGGTTGCTGCCGACGCGGCTGTCACGGCGCTGTCACGCTGACGTAACGGCGCTGCCACGCGCGACCGCTACCGCGCCTCCCAAGCCGGCTGAAGAAGTCGGGACCATCCGGGGGAATACCATGAAATCGAACCTGTCGAACCGCGTTCGCGGTCGCGTCGTCGCGCATGCGCTGCTCGCCGGCTGCGCGCTGAGCCCGCTGACCGTTGCGACTGCCCATGCGCGTCCCGACGCAGCGACACCGGTCGGTGCACCGCGCGCGCCCGGCGCGATCACCGGCACAGTGTCGCAGGCTGGCAGCGGCGAGTATCTCGATGGCGCGTCGGTCTCGATCCCCGCGCTCGACCTGTCGACCGTGGTCGATCGCACCGGACGGTTCTCGCTGGTCGGCGTGCCCGCCGGTACGCACGAACTCGTGATCCGCTATGTCGGCTTTCCCGATGCCCGCCGGACCGTCACGGTCGCCGACGCCCCGGTGACGCTCGACGTCGCGATGACCACCGAAGTCGGCGTAGCCGCAGGCGAGGGGGCAGAGATCGTCGTGTCAGGCTCGCGCCCGATCGCGGAATCCGAAGCCGCAGCGCTTCAAATCCAGCGCACCAGCCCGTCGCTCGTCTCCGTCATCGCCTCGGATTCGATCGGTCGCCTGCCCGATCAGAACGTCGCGCAGGCGGTCAGCCGCCTCCCCGGCGTCGGCGTCCAGCGCGACCAGGGCCAGGCGCGCTACATCACGCTGCGTGGGGCGCCGATCAACTGGACCACGCTGTCGATCGACGGCATCAACGTCGTCAGCCCCGAAGGTCGCGATGCCCGGTTCGACTCCATTCCCTCGGCGATCGCCTCGCAGATCGTCGTGCGCAAGGCCGTTACCCCCGACATGACCGGCGAGACGATCGCCGGCAATGTCGACATCATCACGCGTTCGGCATTCGATTATCCGGGCCTGAAGGTGCAGGCCAAGGGCGGCCTCGGCCATGTCGAACTCGGCAAGAAGACCGAATATGAGGGTTCGCTCGTCATCTCCGACCGGATCGACACCGGCATCGGCGAGTTCGGCATCGTCTCGTCCGCCAGCCTGTACCGCCGCGGCATGGTCACCGACAACTTCGAGACCGATTTCGAAGCGGTCAAGGAAGACAAGCGTCCCGGCTATCAGACGCGCAACTGGGCGCGCGAGACCGAGAACAAGCTGTATCGCCTGACGCGCAAGAACTACTCGCTGTCGACCCGGCTCGACTGGCGTCCGGCCCCCGGCCACAAGCTGTTCGCGGAGACGATCTACTCGGCGTTCGCGGACGACGAACAGCGCAACAACTACATCTTCGACCTCGACGATCAGCAGTCGCGTGCGCCGACCGGCAGCGCCGCCTGCAACGTCAACACCCGGCCCGCAACGGGCACGACGGGCTATGCCGACGTCTGCACCGGCAACACGCCGCTGCTCGGCACCGTCTACGGCATCGATCTCAACGCGAACTTCACGGTGCGCAAATACAAGCAGTCGGTGTTCACCAACACGGTCGGCGGCGATCACGAACTCGGCGAGTGGAAGGTCGCATGGCGCGGCAATTTCACCCGCTCGATCGATGACCGCACGCAGCCCGCACAGCTGAACTACGAAAGCCCGAGCTTCGCGAACGCCCCCAACCGGCTCACCGTCGGCTACGACCTGACCGACCCGCAGCTCGCCAAGGTCCAGCTGTTCCGCACGATCCGCAACGCCGACGGGACGTTTTCCCGCGGGGCGCAAGTCACCGCGATCGAGGATTTCCCGACGTCGCTGACCCGTCTCCGCTCGCTGAAGGCGCAGGACGTGACCGAGGCCTACACCGCAAAGCTCGACGTCAGCCGCGAGGCGTCGTTGTTCGGCGCGCAGACGGTGTTCACCGCCGGCGTCCGCTATGACGATCGCACCAAGACCGCGAACGAGAATCTGCTCGACATCAACAGCGCGGCGCAGTTCGCCGCCGCGGGGATCTCCACCAACTATTCCGCGATCGCCAAGCCCGGCGGGTTCCAGGGCGAGATCCCGCTCGGCTACACCTTCCAGTATTTCGACCGCGACAAGGTGCTCGGGCTGGTCGACCAGGCGAAGACCGTCGCCAGCTATCTGCCGGTCGACGCGAACTATTATAAGGTCGGCGAGAAGGTCTATTCGGCGTACGCGATGGCCACGGTGACGACCAACTGGGGCAGCATCATCGGTGGTGCCCGCGTCGAGCATATCCGCAACGACGCGCGCGCCTTCTCGATCGACGCGGCGACCAGCGTGGCGACGCCGGTCGAGGCGAAATCGAGCCAGACGCTCGTTTATCCGAGCCTGCATCTGAACTGGGACGTCAACGACCGGATGAAGGCGCGCCTGTCGTTCAACACCGGCGCGGCACGGCCCGATTACGATCAGCTTCGTCCGAACCTGACCTATAACGACGCGAACCTGACGGTGTCGGGCGGGAACCCCGACGCGAAGCCGGAAAAGGCCAAGGGCGTCGATCTGTACGTCGAATATTACACGATGCCGCGCGGCTTCCTGTCGATCGGCGCCTATTACAAGGACGTCACCAACGTCCTGTTCGATTCGGTGCAGACCTTCGGCAACAATATCCTCAACAGCGGCGGCAGCGATCGTTCGCAATATCAGTTCTCAACCGTGCTGAACGGCGGCAAGGGCTATATCATGGGGATCGAGGGCGCGATCCAGCAGCAGCTCGATCCCTTCACCGCCGATCTCGGCCTGCCGGACTGGATGGGCGGCTTCGGCATCCAGCTCAACGCGACGATCAACAAGAGCCGCGCGGATACGCCCGGCACGAGTGATATCCCGTCGCGGAAGGTGCCGCTGCCCGGCGCATCGGACGCGATCTACAACCTGATCGGCTATTACGAGAAATACGGCTTCTCCGCGCGTGTCTCGTACCAGAACCGCTCGGCATGGCTCGACGCGATCGGGTCGGTCGCGAAGGTCGGCGATACCGTCCGCGGCGTCGATGGCGGCGACTTCTACTGGGCCAAGGACAACGAGCTCGACGCGTCGGTCCGCTACGCGATCAACGGCAATTTCGAGATTTACGCCGATTTCGCCAACCTCCTGAACGGTCCGGGCCGTCGCTATGTCGGGTCTTCGGCGTACACGATCGAGCATGAGACGTTCGGCCGGCGTTACACCGGCGGCGTGCGGGTAACGTTCTGATGCGGATACTACCCTTTGCCGCGATGCTGCTCGCGGGGTGTGCAACGACCTCGGTCCCGGTGGCGGTCGAGGTGCCGATGGTGGCTGCAACCGCGGAAACCGATCCGGTCGATACCGCGGCCGATGCCGCTGACGACCCCGCGATCTGGCGCAACGCGGCCGATCCGTCGAAAAGCCTCGTGATCGGCACCGACAAGAAGGCCGGCATCCATGTCTACAGCCTGGCTGGCAAGCGACTGAGCTTCACGCCCGCCGAGCGTCTCAACAACGTCGATCTTCGCGATCTCGGGGCCAAATCTGGAGGACGCGTGATCGCCGCTGCCAGCGACCGGGCCGACATCGCTACCGCACATGTCTCGCTGTTCACGCTCGACACGGCGGCGGCAAAGCTCGTGCCGCTCGGTCGCTTCCCGGTCGGCGCGGGCGAGGCATACGGCATGTGCCTCTGGACGCGTGCCAGCGACAAGGCGCTGTTCGGCTTCGTCGTGCTGAAGGACGGTCGCATCGACCAGGTCGCGATCGACCTGTCGGGTGCATCGCCCAAGGTCACGACGGTCCGCTCGATGAAGCTCGGCACCCAGTCGGAAGGCTGCGTCGTCGACGATCGCACCGGTCAGCTTTATGTCGCGGAAGAGGATGTCGGCCTCTGGCGCTTCGATGCCGACCCATCCGCACCAGTGACCGCAACGCCGATCGCCAAGGTCGACGGCAAGACGCTGGTCGCCGACGCCGAGGGTCTCGCGCTCGCACCGTCGGGCAGGACCGGCGGCTATCTCGTCGTGTCGAGCCAGGGCGACAACGCCTACACGCTCTACCGCCTGCCGGGCGTCACCTATGCCGGCCGCTTCCGGATCGGCGGCGGTGCGATCGACGGGACGAGCGATACCGACGGCATCGACCTGATGCTCGGTGATTTCGGCGCTGCCTACCCCCAGGGCCTGTTCGTCGCACAGGACGGAGACAACGCGCCCGCCACGCAGAACTTCAAATATGTCAGCTGGGCGGGCGTGAAGCGGCCGCTGAAACTGCGCTGATCCTCACGATGCCGCGCCGTCACAATAGGCGGCGACCATCGTACGGATATCGACCCGCGCCTTGAGACGCGCGGCGAGCAGGGCGGTGCCGCTGATCTTGCGCTGGACGAACAGCGTGTCGATTGGGGGCAAGTGCCACGTATCGCGGTCGCGCGCGATCTCGGTGCCCTGTTCGCGCAGCACGCCGACGAACGCGCGGTCGCCGAAGTCGAACGGACCCGGCTTGGCGAGTTCTGCGAGGATCACGTCGATCATCCGGTCGACCAGCGCGCGGTGTTGCAGCACTGCCGCTTCGCCGAGGAACCCGGCAGCGATGGCGGCCTCGCGTACGGCATCGCGATCCCCCGCAAGCGCTGCGGTGAGCAGGCGGCGATAGCCTTCGCCGGTTTCGGCGGGCAGGGGGCGGGCGGCGCCGAAATCGAGCAGGACCAGCTTCTCGGTCTCGGGCTGCCAGCGATAATTGGCGAAGTTCGGGTCGGTCTGCATCAGCCGCCAATCGAACAGTTCGCGCAGCACGAGCGAGATCAGGTCGTGCATGACGCGGTCACGCACGACCTGCGGCGCTGTCTCCAATGTCTCGACCGGAACGCCCGTGACGAAGCTCATCGCGAGGACGCGCGGCGTGGTGAGATCGGAATGGAGCTTGGGGACGACGAACTGTGGCTGGTCGGCGAGCAGATCGCCGTAGCGCGCGAGCATCTGCGCCTCGCGGAGGTAATCGGCTTCCTCGTGGAGCTGCTTCTTCGCCTCGTCCAGCAATGGCGCGATGTCGAGCGACTTGGGCAGCATGCCGGACACCCGGAGCAGCGTCGCGACGTTATCGACATCCGCGTCGATGCTCTCCTTCACGCCGGGATATTGGACCTTGATCGCCAGCTCGGTGCCGTCGGGCAGGCGGGCACGGTGAACCTGGCCGATCGAAGCGGCAGCGACCGGGTGTGCCTGGAAATGCGCGAAGCGGCGACGCCAGTCCTTGCCCCATTCGGCGGCGAGCACGCGGTCGAGCTGCTGCGGCGGCATGTGGTGCGCGTTGTTGCGCAGCCGCGCGAGGATCGTCGCGAGTTCGGGCGGGAGCATGTCGCCCGCGTCCATCGAGATCATTTGGCCCAGCTTCATCGCCGCGCCGCGGAGGTGGGAGAGTTGGTCGGCGACGCGGGTCGCGTTGGCGGGGGTGAGGAGGAGGTCACCAATCTTGGGGCGTTCGCCGCTGGCGAGCCGACGCGCGCCCTCGGCGACGACGCCGCCCGCAACGCCGCCCGCGAGTTTGCCGAAGACGCCGAGGCGAGCGAGACGGCCGCTCGGGATCGCGCGTCCGGCGCTGTTGCCGCTGTCTTCGGTCACGGATGTTCCTTGGGTTTTTCGGGGGGGCTCTCGTGAGGGATATGGGTGGCGGGAGCGGTCGATCAATCGAATCCAGCGATCGAAGTTAACCGAAGCTACCCCTTCTTGTTCTCCCGCGAAGGCGGGAGCCCAGACTGGATCCCCGCCTTCGCGGGGAAACAAGCTCGGCGCGGACGCACTCGATCCCCCATCGTCATCCCCGCGCAGGCGGGGATCCACACCTCGACCGCTCGCGCGTCTATCACGCGGTCCAGTATGGCTTCCCGCCTGCGCGGAGAATGACAGGCAACGTGATCCTCCCCTGCAAGGGGAGGTGGCAGCCCCTCGGCTGACGGAGGGGTATCCGCCCTATCGAGAGCGGCGATACCCCTCCGTCCGGCTGCGCCAGCCACCTCCCCTTGCAGGGGAGGATCTACGAATAAGGGCGCCTGGATTGCTCCCGGCGCCCTTTTCTCAATCAGCGACGTGGCAAAGCCACGCCGTCGGTCGTCGCTACACGACGCCGGCCGACAGCGGATATCCGCTGCGCGGATCGGCGCGAGCGTGGTCGCGCCTCACCCGCTGTAGTACATATCATACTCGACCGGGCTCGGCGTCATCTCCCAGCGCGCGACCTCGGCGCGCTTGATCTCGACATAGCTCTCGATCTGGTCCTTCGAGAACACGTCACCCTTCAGCAGGAAGTCGTGATCCGCGAGCAGGCAGTCGAGCGCCTCGCGGAGCGAACCCGCGACGGTCGGGACTTGTGCGAGCTCTGCCGGCGGCAGGTCGTACAGGTTCTTGTCCATCGCCTCGCCCGGATGGATCTTGTTCAGGATGCCGTCCATGCCGGCCATCATCAGCGCCGCATAAGCGAGATACGGGTTGGCCAGCGCGTCCGGGAAGCGCACTTCGACGCGCTTCGCCTTGGGGCCGGTGCCGTACGGAATGCGGCACGATGCCGAGCGGTTGCGCGCCGAGTAGGCGAGCAACACCGGTGCTTCGTAACCGGGGACGAGGCGCTTGTAGCTGTTCGTCGACGGGTTGGTGAACGCGTTGACCGCCTTGGCATGCTTGATGATGCCGCCGATGAAATACAGGCACATGTCGGAGAGGCCCGCATAGCCGTTGCCGGCGAACAGCGGGGTCTTGCCGTCCCAGATCGAGAAATGCGTGTGCATCCCCGAACCGTTGTCCTCCTTGATCGGCTTGGGCATGAACGTCGCCGTCTTGCCGTACGCGTGCGCGACCTGGTGGACGACATACTTGTAGATCTGCATGCGATCCGCGGTCTGCGTCAGCGTCCCGAAGGTCAGGCCCAGCTCATGCTGTGCGGCCGCGACCTCGTGGTGATGCTTGTCGCAGGGCAGGCCCATCTCGATCATCGTCGAGACCATCTCGCCGCGAATGTCGACGGCCGAGTCGACCGGTGCGACCGGGAAGTAGCCGCCCTTGGCACGCGGACGATGGCCCAGGTTGCCGCCCTCATATTCGCGACCCGAATTGCCCGGCAGCTCGATGTCGTCGATCTTGTAGTAGCTGGTCGAATAGCTGTTTTCGAAGCGGACGTCGTCGAACATGAAGAATTCGGCTTCGGGGCCGACATACACGGTGTCGCCGACGCCGGTGGTCAGCAGATACGCCTCGGCGCGCTTGGCGGTCGAGCGCGGATCGCGCGAATACAGCTCGCCGGTCGACGGATCGGCGATGTCGCAGATCAGGATCATCATCGGCGTCGCCGAGAACGGATCGACATAGACCGCGTCGAGATCGGGCTTGAGCGTCATGTCGCTCTCGTTGATCGCCTTCCAGCCCTCGATCGACGAGCCGTCGAACATCAGGCCGTCGGTCAGCTCGTCTTCGCCGATCAGGCTGGCGACCATCGTCAGATGCTGCCACTTGCCCTTGGGATCGGTGAACCGCAGATCGACCCACTCGATCTCCTGGTCCTTGATCATCTTGAGAACGTCGGAGGCCGAATTCGCCATGATGCTTGCCCTTCGTTTTTGAGACTTCCGCCGCGCCATGCGGGGAATCTAATTGCGGTATGGAACGTGATTTCCACACAATGTTGCGCTGCGTCAAATGACGATGTCGTCACGCGTCGTCAACGCCATATGCGTGGTTCTGAACTAGATTGCGTCGTCGTCGCGCTCGCCGGTGCGGATGCGGAGTGCGCTTTCGACCGGGATGACGAAGATCTTGCCGTCGCCGATCCGGCCGGTCTGTGCGGCCGCGGCGATCGCCTCGACGACCCGCTGCGCGAGCCCGTCCTCGACGACCACCTCGAGCTTCACCTTCGGCAGGAAGTCGACGACATATTCCGCGCCGCGGTACAGCTCGGTGTGGCCCTTTTGCCGGCCGAACCCCTTGGCCTCGGTCACGGTGATTCCGCTCACGCCGATCTCGTGCAGCGCTTCCTTCACCTCATCCAGCTTGAACGGCTTGATGATGGCTTCGATCTTTTTCACAGGTACGCCCCCGATTGTTGAAACCCTCGCCCTTTCGGGTGAGCTGTACGCCCTGAAGGGCGCCTTGCACCAAGCGTGCCAGCCGCAGCGCCCTCGGGCAACCGCGGAATATCGTCGCTTTCACTGCCCGAAATTGCGGCACCCGAGTGGTGCGTGCGCAATGCGAGGGCAGGGGAGCCGGTCACAGGATCTCGTGCAGCCGCGCGATCGGTCGACCGAGCCGGACGCCCTTGTCGGTCTCGACCAGCGGCCGTTCGATCAGCAGCGGATCGATCATCATCGCATCGAGGATTGCCTCGGCGTCGCCATGCTTCACGGCCTTAGCGCCGTACTCGGCCATCCGGAGACCCTGGCGCGGTGTCATGCCCGCGCGGTCGTAAAGGCGGACCAGCTCGGACCGGGACGGCGGGTTCTTCAGATATTCGACGATCGTGACGTCCGCCCCGGCCTCCTGCAGCAGGGCAAGCGCCTCGCGGGACTTGGAGCAACGCGGGTTGTGGTAGATCGTCGCCTTCACGAATGCTCCGTCAAAACTCCCCTCCCTGGAAGGGAGGGGTAAGGGGGTGGGTCGGTTTCGAGGGAACGTCCGGCCCGCCCCGAGCCGACCCACCCCCGGCCCCTCCATTCCAGGGAGGGGGAAGTCAGGCGCTCACGCCCCCTGCTTGGCCAACCACTCTTCCAGCCACTTGATCGTGTACGCGCCTTCCTGAAACTCGGGGTCGTCGAGCAGCGCGCGGTGCAGCGGGATCGTCGTCGTGACGCCCTCGATCACCATCTCCTCGAGCGCACGCCGCAGTCGCCGCAGCGCACCCTGCCGGGTTGTCCCATAGACGATCAGCTTGGCGATCATCGAGTCGTAGTAAGGCGGCACGCGGTACCCCGCATACAGCCCGCTATCGACGCGCACATGCATCCCGCCCGGCGCGTGATACACCTTTACCAACCCCGGCGACGGCGCGAACGTGCGCGGGTCCTCGGCGTTGATGCGGCACTCGATCGCATGACCGCGAAACTGGACGTCTTCCTGCCGCAGCGTCAGCGGATGACCCTCGGCCACGCGGATTTGCTCGCGCACGAGATCCAGCCCGGTGATCATCTCGGTCACCGGATGCTCGACCTGGAGCCGGGTGTTCATCTCGATGAAGTAGAATTCGCCCGCTTCCCACAGGAACTCGATCGTCCCCGCGCCGCGATAGCCCATGTCGGCCATCGCCTTGGCGACGATCCCGCCCATCCGCTCGCGTTCTTCCGCGGTGATGATCGGCGAGGGCGCTTCCTCGAGCACCTTCTGGTGGCGGCGCTGCAACGAGCAGTCGCGCTCGCCGAGGTGGATCGCGTTGCCGTTGCCGTCGCCGAAGATCTGGAATTCGATATGCCGCGGATTGCCGAGGTATTTTTCCATGTAGACTGTGGCGTCGCCGAACGCGGCCTTCGCCTCGCTGCCGGCCTGCTGCATCTGCGTTTCGAGATCGTCGGCGTCGTTGACGACCTTCATCCCGCGACCACCGCCGCCGCTCGCGGCCTTGATGATTACCGGATAGCCGATCGACTCGGCGATCGCCTTGGCCTCGGCGATATCGCTGATCGCGCCATCCGAACCGGGGACGAGCGGCAGCCCGAGCGCGCCCGCGGTGCGCTTGGCCTGAACCTTGTCGCCCATCGTGCGGATGTGCTCGGGCTTGGGCCCGACGAACAGGATGTTGTGGAGTTCGACGATCTCGGCGAACTGCGCGTTCTCGCTGAGGAAGCCGTAGCCCGGATGGATCGCGTCCGCGCCGCTGATTTCTGCGGCCGAGATGATGTTCGGGATGTTCAGATAGCTGTCGGTCGCCGACGGCGGTCCGATGCAGATCGCCTCGTCGGCGAGCCGCACGTGCATCGCGTCGGCGTCGGCGGTCGAGTGGACCGCAACGGTCTTGATGCCCATCTCGTGGCAGGCACGATGGATCCGCAGCGCGATCTCGCCGCGGTTGGCGATCAGCAGCTTGTTGATCTGCCGCATTATTCCACCACGACCAGCGGCTGGTCGAACTCGACGGGCTGGCCGTTCTCGACCAGGATCGCGGTCACGGTGCCGGCCGAGGGCGCGACGATCGTGTTCATCACCTTCATCGCCTCGATGATCAGCAGCGTGTCGCCGGCGTTGACCTTTTGGCCGACCGTCGAGAACGGCTTCGCCTCGGGGTTGGCGGCAAGATAGACCGTGCCGACCATCGGCGACTTGACCGCGCTCGCGCTGATCGCGGGGGCGGATGCGCCGACCTCGGCTTGCGGGATCGACAGCGGCGCCGAGACGGGGGCCGGGGCGGGCGGCGCGTAATGCGCGACGGGCGCCGCCTGGGCGGCCTTGCGCGCGACGCGAATGCGGCGCGAGCCGTCCTCGACTTCGATCTCGGTCAGCTGCGTGGTGTCGAGCAGTTCGGCGAGCTGGCGCACCAGGGTCACGTCGACCTGCATTGCGCCTTTTGTTTCTGGTTTATCGTTCATGGCGGGGCCTCCTGTCAGAACCGTGCGACGGCTTCAAGCGCGAGCAGATACGAAAGCGCGCCGAAACCCGCGATCGTACCCTTCGCCGCCTGACCGACCAGGCTCACATGCCTGAACGATTCACGGGTGTGGGGGTTGGAAAGATGCACTTCGATCACCGGGGTCTTCACGCCCTTGATCGCGTCGTGCACCGCGACCGAGGTATGCGTGAACGCACCGGCGTTGAGGATCACGGCCTTCGCGCTGCGCGCCTGCGCCTCCTGGATCCAGTCGACGAGGTGGCCCTCGTGGTTCGACTGGCGCATGTCGATCTCCAGGTCGAGCTCGCGCGCGCGATCCTCGAGCATCCCGGCGATATCGTCGAGCGTCTCGTCGCCATAGATCTCCGGCTCGCGCGTTCCCAGCAGGTTGAGGTTGGGGCCGTTCAGGACGAAAACGGTATCTGGCAAGAGCGATAGCCTTTCGGTTGCGGGGCCGGCGAAGCGATCCCTATATGCGCGTCACGCCATTCCTTACAGGCACGGCTCGCGACAAGTCGAGCCGTGCCGTCGCTATAGTGGACCACGCACCCATGCCCCATTCCGATGGCACCGTCTCGATCACCGTCAACGGCGAGCACAAGCGCGTCACCGCCGGGCTAAGCCTCGCCGAACTCGCGACCGAACTGGGCCTCGTGCCCGAGAAGATCGCGGTGGAGCGCAACATGGAGGTGGTGCCGCGCTCGACGCTGGCAGACGTGATGGTCGAGGATGGCGACGACCTCGAGATCGTGCATTTCGTCGGTGGCGGCGACCACGAGGATAGCTGGACCGTCGCCGGCAAGACCTTCAGGTCGCGGCTGATCGTTGGCACGGGCAAGTACAAGGATTTCGCGCAGAACGCGGCCGCGGTCGAAGCGTCCGGCGCGGAGATCGTCACCGTCGCCGTCCGCCGCGTCAACGTATCGGATCGCAACGCGCCGATGCTGACCGACTTCATCGACCCGAAGAAGATCACCTACCTTCCCAACACGGCCGGCTGTTTCGATGCCGAATCGGCGATCCGTACATTGCGCCTCGCGCGTGAGGCGGGCGGCTGGGAGTTGGTGAAGCTCGAAGTGCTCGGCGAGGCGAAAACGCTCTATCCCGACATGGTCGAGACGCTGCGCGCTACCGAGATCCTGGCCAATGAGGGCTTCAAGCCGATGGTCTATTGCGTTGACGACCCGATCGCGACGAAGCGCCTGGAGAACGCCGGCGCGGTCGCGATCATGCCGCTGGGCGCACCGATCGGCTCGGGTCTCGGTATCCAGAACCGCGTGACGATCCGGCTGATTGTCGAGGGGGCAGGGGTGCCTGTGCTGGTCGATGCCGGCGTCGGCACCGCGTCGGATGCGGCGGTGGCGATGGAGCTCGGCTGCGACGGCGTGCTGATGAACACCGCGATCGCCGAGGCGAAGGACCCGTTGATGATGGCGGCGGCGATGAAGGCTGCGGTCGAATCGGGGCGGCTCGCCTATCGCGCCGGGCGGATGGGCCAGCGCCGCTATGCCGATCCGTCGAGCCCGCTGGCAGGGCTGATCTGAAACTCGGGTCATGACGCAAAACGTCACGGAACCCACGGTAAACACGGCCGTTATACCTTAGCAAGTTCAAGCGGCCCGGTTGGCGGGTCCGCAAAAGCAAAGTGGAGGCTCTGATGGGCGAGTTCACCGATAAGGTCGCAGCAGCGGGCAACAAGGTTGCGGGCAACGTCAAGGAAGCCGTCGGCAAGGCGACCGACAACGAGAAGCTGGTAGCCGAAGGTGAGGCGCAGCAGGCCAAGGGCACTGCGCAGAACGTCAAGGGCAGCGTCAAGGGCGCACTCGGCGACGACATCTAAGCTTTGGCTTGATGAGAGAATACAGGCCGCTTCGGGAAACCGGAGCGGCCTTTTCTTTGCGTGGTGGGTTCAGGTCACTGGCACCACTCACACCATCGTCATCCCCGCGCAAGCGGGGACCCATAATCTATATCGTCTCGATCGATCCGCCCGTCAGCCTATATGGGTTCCCGCCTCCGCGGGAATGACGAGTGCGTCGTGCGAGCGATCTTGCCCCACCGCACAAATCCCCTCACGAGCCCTCGCATGACACTCCCCACCCGCACCTACGCCGCGTTTCTGTTCGACATGGACGGCACGATCCTCACCTCGATCGCCTCCGCCGAGCGCACCTGGACCAAATGGGCGATCGCCCACGGCCTCGACGCCGCGACGTTCGTGCCGACGATCCACGGCGTGCAATCGGTCGAGACCGTCCGACGCCTGAACCTGCCCGGCGTCGACCCGGTCGCCGAAGCCGCAGCGATCACCGCGGCCGAGATGGAAGACGTCGACGACATCGAACCGATCGCTGGCGCCGCCGCGTTTCTGGCAAGTCTACTGCCCGAACGCTGGACGATCGTCACCTCGGCACCGCGCGCGCTGGCTGAGGTCCGCCTCAAGGCCGCCGGACTGCCGATCCCCGCCACCATGATCGCCGCCGACGACATCCCCAACGGCAAACCCGCACCGGATTGCTTCCTCGTCGCTGCCGAACGTCTCGGCGTCGCGGCCAGGGATTGCCTCGTGTTCGAAGACGCCGCCGCCGGAATCACCGCAGGCGAGGCGGCGGGAGCAGACGTGCTGGTCATCACCGCCACCCACGGCGCTGCGCATGATCTCGCCGCGCGGCATGTACGGATCATCGACTATCGGGACGTAACGGTCGTGACGCAACCCGACGGCGGATTGGTCCTCGCGCCCCGCTGAGCAAATCTAGTTCGAGGTACTTGACCGCTGCGCCCGCGCGATCAGTTCATCGAGCGCCGCTTCATCCAGCCGCCCGGCGGTCCGCAGCGCTGCTTCGGGCGTCATCGCAATGATCTCCCCGTCCGGCCCGTCGATGATCACCTCGCCATTTTCATGGAACACATCGCGGGGTTGGGCATGCGGACGGGTCATCGCGCTCTCCTGATCTTTCAGGATCAACGCCAGCCGAAACATATAGGTCCGTCATGCTGGCCTACATCGTCACCCCGAGACGAGTTCGCCCATCCAGCGATCGAACAATTGCGGCCATAGCGATCCCGGCGACCGCGGCGACAGGCGCGTGCCGAACCCGTGGCCGCCATGCTGGAGGAAATGCGCCTCGGCCGGGATGCCAGCACGGCGTGCGGCCGCAAGCGTGTCGACGCTGTTGGCGACCGGCACGGTATTGTCGTCCTCGGCATGGACCAGGAACAACGGCGGGTCGCCAGCCTTCAACTGCCGGTCGATCGCAAAGCGCGCCTGCACGGCTGGCAATGGATCGGGCCCGAGCAGGTTCGCGCGCGATCCGCCATGGCTGCGGCCCGGGTCCATGTTCGAGACCGCATACATGAGCCCGGCCCAGGCAGGGCGCGCCGAGTGACGATCGGCCGCATCGACGGTCCGGTAGGCCTTGAAGTCGGGCAATATTGTCAGCGAGCCGGCAAGGTGCCCGCCGGCGGAGAAGCCGAGCACGCCGAGCTCCTCTGCCCGGATCCCGTAGCTGCGGGCATTGGCGCGGATCAGCCGCATTGCGCGCTGCGTGTCGGCAAGCGGTACGTCGGCGCGGTCGGCCCAGCCTTCGCCCGGCAAGCGGTAGCTCAGCACGAACGCGGTAATCCCGAACGTATTCAGCACGCGCGCGACGTCGATGCCCTCGTTACGCAGCGACGTGATCGAATAGCCGCCGCCGGGCACGATCAGCACCGCGCGACCATCGGGCCGAGTAGGCCGGAACACGCCGACCTCGGGACGCACCACGCCGCGCATCTGGAAGTCGCGATAGCCGTCAGGATAGCGCGGCATGCGCGGCTGCGGGACCGGCAACGGGTTCGGCGCGCCCTGCGGGATGCCGGGCCACAACGCAAACCGCTCGGCCGGCGGCCAGACCGGCAGCTCCGCTGCGCGAGGCTGGCCGGCTGTCAGTTGCGCCCCATTCCGCGCGAACGCCGGTAGCGTCAGCCCGGCAGCGAGGGGAAGGGTGAGGAGCGAGCGGCGGTCGAAGGTCATGCCGGATTTCTAGACGATCGATCGGCATCGGGGGAGGGGCGGATGACACGATCGGCGATTAATTGTGTCACTGTCTCAAAACACCGCCAGCGCGGCGTGCAGCGTCAGAGCCACGAGCATCACGCTCGACAGGATGAAGAACACGAAGCGGACGCGGACCCGGTTGCTGGTGGCCTGCACGAGGCTATGCACGATCCGCAGCGCGACGTAGCCCCAGGCGATCCAGGCGTTGACGCCGTTGCCCGTGCCGCTCAGCGCCAGCAGGGCGCAGACCGCGTAGAACAGCGTCGGCTGCTCCATCAGGTGGTTGTAATTATGCGCCTTCCACTGCGCTTGGGGCGGCAACGACCGGTCCGCATCAGCCGCCTTGGTCCCGACGAGCTTTCCCATGTCGACGCCCGCCGCCTTCATCGCCGGCAGCCGCGTGACGAGCATCCAGCCCAGCATCACGAGCGTCCACGCGATCAGCACGACCATCGGTCGCAGGATCTCGCTGTGCATCAAAAAGCCTCCCCCGGTTATCCGAAGGAGGCTGCCTCAATTGCTAGGTTAGGGCAACGTTATCTCTGATCCTCCCCCGCCAGGGGGAGGTGGCGCGAAGCGGCGGAGGGGGAGGCGGCGATAACGTCGGCTCCGTTTCCTCCCCCTCCGTCAGGCAAGCGCCTGCCACCTCTCCCTAGCGGGGGAGGATCAGCGAAGCCGCCTCAGGCCTTGTCGAAGCTCGCGCCCCACTTGCGGACCGGACGGTCCTTCCAAAGCCCACGATGATACGCATCCGACGCCAGCAGCGGCATGACCGAACCGGCTTCAGCGAACACCATCTGCTCAATCCCCGTGTTCACCTTGCCCCACGAAGCCGCTTCCTGCAGCGTCGAGGACGAGCATGCACCGTCGCGCACGTCGGCAACCGTGATCTGAACCGCGTACTTGTGCACCTGGACGTCGTCATGACCGAGGATTTCCGCACAAACGACGGTGTCCTGGATGAAGTTCTTCGGCACGCCACCGCCGATCATGAGAAGCCCGGTGGTGCCCGCCTTGATCTTGATCTCGGTAAGCTCGCGGAAATCGGCGATCGCATCCAGGACCATGTACGGCTTGCCCGCCTTCACCGCATCGACCTGATGCTTGACCAGCCCGAAGCCGGCCGACGAGTCGACGAACGCCGGGCAGAAGATCGGCACGTCATGCTCATAGGCGAGCTTGACGAGGCTGTTCTCCTTCTTGCCGTGCTCGACGAGATACTTGCCCATCTCGCGGATGAACTCGCGGCTCGAATACGGGCGCGGCTCGAGCGTTTCGGCGATCTCGAAGATCGTGTGGTCGACGTGCTGGAGCTCTTCCTCGTCGATATAGGTGTCGTAGATCCGGTCGATCATCAGCGAGCGCAGCACGTCGTCGTGCGGCACTTCGAGCGCCTGATAATGCTTGTGGCCGAGGCCCTCGAAGAAATCCATGTCCACGATGGTCGCGCCGGTCGCGACGATGCCGTCGATCATGTTGTTGCGCAACAGCTCGGCATACAGGTCCATGCAACCGCCGGCGCTCGTCGAGCCCGCGATCACGAGGAAGATCGTGCAGTCCTTGTCGGCCAGCATCTGGTTGTAGATGTCGGTCGCACGGCCGAGGTCGCGGCTGGTGAACGACATCTTCTTCATCGCGTCGACGATCGGCCGCGCGTCGAAGCTGGTGATGTCGATATGCTCGACGGTGGTGGAAAGGAGTTCCGCCTTGCGCTGCGCGTCGATGCGGGAGTCTTCGGTCATAACATGCTCCATAAATCCCCCTTCCGCTTGCGGGAGGGGTTAGGGGAGGGACTGATATATCCGCGAACGCCACGCTCGCGGACAAGCCCTCCCCCGACCCCTCCCGTGAACGGGAGGGGAGGAAGAAGGGCGCGGTACTAAAGCTTGGTTACAGCTTGACGACGTTCGACGCGAGGTCCTGGAACCGCTCGTCATACAGCGAGACCATCGGCTCGTCGGTGACGATCACCGTTTCGTCCGATCCGAACCCGTTGAACGCGGTCCGCATCGCCGAGCCGTAGGCGCCGAGCATGCCGATCTCGATATAATCGCCGGCCTGCGTGTCCGCGGGCAGCATGAACGGGCCGACCATATAGTCCATGTCGTCGCACGTCGGACCATAGAAGCTGAACTCCATGTCCTTCGCACGGCTGTCCGGCTCGCGGAGCAGTTCGGTCGGGAAACGCCAGCCGATATGCGCCGCATCGAACAGCGCGCCATACGCACCGTCGTTGATGTACAGCTCGGTCCCGCGTCGCTTTTCGACGCGCACGATGATCGACGAATATTCCGCGCACAGCGCCCGGCCCGGCTCGCACCACAGCTCGGACGAATAGCTGACCGGCAGCGATTCGAACGCACGGTGGATCGTCTCGAAGAAATGCTCGAGCGGCGGGGGCTCCATGCCGGGATAGGACGACGGGAAGCCGCCACCGACGTCGATGACGTCGACCGTGACCGCCGCCTCGACGATCGCCGCACGGACACGCTCCATCGCGTTCGAATAGGCCTCCGGGGTCATCGCCTGCGAACCGACATGGAAGCAGATGCCGAGTGCATCCGCTGCCTGACGGGCCGCGAACAGCAGCTCCTTGGCTTCGTGCGGCGCCGCGCCGAACTTCGACGCCAGTGACAGCTTCGAATGCTCCGACGACACGCGCAAACGCACGCAGAGCGTCAGGTCAGTAGCTTCGCGGGTAGCGCGAACGACCTTGTCGAGCTCTTCCAGGCTGTCGAGACTGAAGGTGCGGACGCCGTGCGTGAAATACGCCTCGGCGATCGCTTCCTCGGCCTTGACCGGGTGCATGAAGCACAGCGTAGCCTCGGGGAGCGTCCGTGCGACCAGGCGCACTTCGGCGATCGACGCCACGTCGTAATGCGTGATGCCGTTGTCCCACAGGATCTGCAGGAGTTCGGGAGACGGGTTCGCCTTCACCGCATACATCGAGCGGCCCGGGAACTTCTCGACGAAGAACCGAGCGGCGCGCGCAGCAGCGTGCGGACGAACGAGCGTTACCGGGTTGACCGGGCGCCCTTTAGCGATGTCGATGCCGCTCCCGATGCGGGAGGTGTCGGCGGTCGAATGGGCTTTCGCTAACCCCAGCGCGATATGATGCTTGACCAATTCAAGGGACCTCCAATGTCCTGAGACAAATTACGAAAACACTGCCTTGCGGTTGGAAGTCCCATGGGGCAGCGGAAGGGCGATCTACGGTCGCTTGCCCCCCATGTAAATAGGGTTGGCCGCATAGGAGCCAGTGTGTGACGATTTTGCGACAGCCAACGCGGGCGGGGGTGCGGGACGCCGCGGAAAAGATCGCGCGGATCCTTCCGCCGACCCCGCTGTTTTTGAGCGAAATCAAGGGTGTACCGGTCGCGTTCAAGGCTGAATCGTTGCAACCAATCGGCGCGTTCAAGATTCGCGGGGCGTGGCATCGGCTCACCGCATTGGACGACGCCGCACGGAAAAAAGGCGTCGTCGCGTTTTCGTCGGGCAATCACGCGCAGGGCGTGGCCTGGGCGGCGAAGCGGCTCGGGATGGCGGCGACGATCGTGATGCCGTCGGACGCGCCGCGACTGAAACGCGAATCGACCCTTGCGCTTGGGGCGGAGGTGGTGACCTACGACCGTGCGACCGAAAGTCGCGAGGCGATCGCCGGGCGTCTTGCCGAGGCACGCGGTGCGACGCTGGTGCCGAGCTTCGACGATCCGTGGATCATCGAGGGGCAGGGGAGCGCGGGAATCGAAGCGGCCGCACAGATGGCGGTGCTGGGATTAGGAGCGCCGACTCGCGTGATCGTGCCGTGCGGCGGCGGCGGTCTCTCGGCCGGCATCGCGCTGGCGTTGAAGGACAGCGCGATCACCGTCGTCGAACCCGAAGGCTGGGACGACATGCGCCGCTCGCTTGAAGCATCGTGGATCGAACCCGTCGGTCCCAACCCGCCGCCGACCGCCTGCGATTCGCTCCAGACGTTACGCGTGTCCTCGCTGACGTTCGACGTCCTCTCCCGCCGCGACGCGATCGGGGCCGCGGTCAGCGAACCGCAGATCGCCGCGGCGCAACGCTGGGCGGCTGAGAAGCTTCGACTGGTGATCGAACCGGGCGGCGCGGTCGGGCTGGCGGCAGTGCTGGCTGGCAAGGTGGCGCTCGAACCCGGGCTGCTGGTCATCCTGTCCGGCGGGAACGTCGACCTTGCCGCCTATGCAAAGGCGATGGCGGGCTGATTACTCTGGCGGCAGGGTCTTCACCGCCGGCTTCGCGCACGCATAGGCCTGCTGGTAGCTCCGGTTCCAGCACGCGACGAAGCCGTCGAGGATGTTGAGGTTCATAGGCCAAGCATAGGCGCGTGGCTTCCCGTCTGGACCGACCGGAGCATAACCGGCCGGACGGGGGAGCGCGGCGAGCTTGGCGCGGGCGGTGTCCAGTCCGGCGAGGTCGCGGCGCAGGAACGCGATGCTGCCGTCGACATAGAGGTTCCAGCCGAATCTCCCATCCTCTTCCGCCGGCTTTCGCGCGGCTTCGAACAGCGCGATCGCGCGTGCCGTCTGTCCGGCGTTCGCGCGCAACTGGCCTTCATGCCATTGCAACAGCCCGGCAGTGCGCGGGTTGGCGGGATGACCCGCGCGCCATTCGGCGATCAGGTCGGCGGCCTGCGCATCGCATCCGGCATTGGCGAGCGTGCGCCAGCCGCCCGTCATGGTCTGATCGAACGCGCGTTCGTCGAGTGCCATCATTGCGGGCTTGTCGTATTGGCAATCGCTCGGGGGAGGGGCCTGCGCGGCAATCATCGCGAGAAAGGCCAGCATAATACCTCCGAGCCTCCGATCGAGGTTGCCAAGCTATTGCCCCGCGGCACGCGAAGTCAACGCGCTTCAATCCCAGGCCAGGGTGGCGTATCGGACGGCATGAACGCCGCCCTCACCAGCATCGCCGCCGCAGCTCCCGCCATCGCCATGCTGGCAATGTTCGCCTGCCTGATCGGTGGGATCGTGCTGATCGTGAAGAAGCAGGATACGAAAAAGGGCGTGCTAATGCTGATCATGGCTGCGGTGTTGCTGGCCAACGTAGCGATCTGGACACTCTAACTCCCTCGCCCCTGCGGGGAGAGGGAAGGGGCCCGCCACGCTTGCGGTGGGAAGGGAGAGGGGAGTTGGCGCGCGCCAGCCCATCCCAACTCCCCCTCATCCGACGCTGCCGCGCCACCTTCTCCCCGAGGGGAGAAGAGAGGTCACCGGATCGGCGAGTTTGGGTCCAGCCGCATGTCGAGATACTTGTCCACGCTTCCCATCAGCTCCGGCATCTCGTGCTCGAAGAAGTGGTTCGCCTTCGGGATCGTGTCGTGATGGATCGTGATGTGCTTCTGCGTCCGCAGCTTATCCACCAGCTTCTGCGTAGCGCCCGGCGTCGCGACCTCGTCGGCCTCGCCCTGGATGATGATCCCGCTCGACGGGCAGGGCGCGAGGAAAGTGAAGTCGTACAAATTGGCCGGCGGTGCCACCGATATGAACCCGCGGATTTCCGGACGGCGCATCAGCAGCTGCATGCCGATCCACGCGCCGAAGCTGACGCCCGCGATCCACGTCGTCTGCGCCTCGGGATGGAAGCTCTGCACCCAGTCGAGCGCGCTCGCCGCATCGCTCAGCTCGCCGACGCCGTTGTCGAACACGCCCTGGCTCTTGCCCACGCCGCGGAAATTGAACCGCAACGTCGCAAACCCGCGCCGCTGGAAGGTCTTGTAGAGCTGCTGCACGATCGCGTTGTTCATCGTGCCACCGGCCGACGGATGCGGGTGGAGGATCATCGCGACCGGCGCGCGCGGACGCGGACCCGGCGCAAAACGACCTTCGAGACGGCCTTCGGGACCGGGGAAAATGACTTCTGGCATGGGCACTCGCGAGCTGGGATACGCACTCGGGTGGAGTGCGGGGTGATCTGCATTATATAGGCGACACGCCCCTTTTCGCAATTGGAACCGACCCTGTCCCGTAACGAGCCCCGTATCTACCTGGATCACGCCGCGACCACGCCGATCTGGCCCGAGGCTATGGCTGCAGTGATTGAGGGCATGGCACGATGGTCGAACCCGTCCTCGCCGCATGCCGAGGGGCGCGCGGCGCGCGCTGCGCTGGAGGATGCGCGGAAGCGGATCGCTAAAGCGCTCGACTGGCCGCATCACGTGATCCTGACGAGCGGCGCGAGCGAGTCCGCAGCGCTGGCGTTGAGAGGACGGCCCGGCCTCGGCGTGGCCGCGGTGGAACATGATGCGGTGCTCCGGGCGGCCGAACACTCGATAACGCTGAACGTCGACGACCGCGGAATCGTCGCTCCCAGCCAGACCACGCAGGCGATCGCGCTCCAATCCGCCAACAGCGAAACCGGCGTATTACAGGATCGCCCCACCGGCCTCTGGATCGCCGACTGCTCGCAGACCGCCGGCAAGCTCCCGCTCCCCGACGCCGACCTCATCATCGTCTCCGCGCACAAGCTTGGTGGCCCCCCCGGCATAGGCGCGCTGCTGGTCCGCGATCTCGGCCTGCTCGACCCGACCGGCGGGCAGGAGCGCGGCTATCGCGGCGGTACCGAGAACCTCCCCGGCGCGCTGGGGTTCGCCGCCGCGCTCGAAGCACCCCGCGACTGGTTCGCGGAAATGGCCGATCTCCGCGCCAAACTCGACGCAGCCATACTTGCGGGCGGTGGCGAGATCGTCGCCCACCACACCGCCCGCATCCCGACGATCGCTTCCTACCGCATGCCCGGCGTAAGCTCGGCGGCACAGTTGATCCGCCTCGACATGGCCGGCTTCGCAGTCTCGGCGGGCAGCGCCTGCTCGTCAGGCAGCATGCGCCCGAGCCACGTCCTCGCGGCGATGGGTTATTCCCCCGAAGCCGCCGCCGAAGTCGTCCGCGTCAGCTTCGGCTGGACCACTACGCCCGACGACGTCGCGAAGTTCGCCGACGCCTGGACGCGCATCGCCACCGACATAAGGCGGGCCGCATGACGTACCTCGACTACCAGGCGACCACCCCTCTCGCGCCCGAAGCGCTCGCCGCGATGCTCCCCTGGCTCGAATCGCAACACGCCAACCCGCATTCCCCCCACCGCGAAGGCCGCCGCGCGAAGGCCGCCATCGAAGTCGCGCGCAACCAGATAGCCGCAATGCTCCCCCCCGGCGGCCGCATCGCCTTCACCAGCGGTGCAACCGAGGCGCTCAACTGGGCGATCAAGGGCACGACCGGTCCGATCGTGACGCTCGCGACCGAACATGCGGCGGTACTCGACACCGTCGCGGCGGAGGCGGCGAGGGGGCGCCAGGTCACGATCTTCCCAGTCGGCGCAGGCGGCCTAGGCGGGAGCGACATTCAAGGTGTCGGCAGTCAGCACGACTCTTCCTCCCTCCCTGGAAGGGAGGGGTCGGGGGTGGGTCGGCTTCCGTATGATCGAACGTCGGCGGCAAAAGCTGGCCAACCCACCCCCAGCCCCTCCCTGCCAGGGAGGGGGGAAGTCGAAAGTCGATCGACGCCACTCGACCCCGACACATCCCGCGCCGCGATCCCCCCAGGAACCGGCCTCGTCGCCACGATGCTCGTCAACAACGAGATCGGCGTCATCCAGCCGATCGCCGCACTCGCCGACGCCGCCCACCAAGCCGGCGCGCTCATGCTCTGCGACGCGGTCCAGGGCTATGGCCGCATCCCGATCCCAGACACCGTCGACCTGATCGCCATCTCGGCACACAAGATCCACGGCCCCAAGGGCATCGGCGCACTCTGGATTCGAGACGGCATCGACCTTGCCCCCCTAATGCACGGCGGCGGACAGGAAGCCCCCGGCCGCTCCGGCACACTCTCACCCGCACTCTGCGTCGGCTTCGGCGTCGCCGCGCAACTCATGGCCGACCGCAAGGACCAGGACGCATCCCATATCGACCGCCTCTGGTCGCTCGCGCTCGACCGCCTCGGCCCCGACTGGGCGATCAACGGCGCCACCGTCCCCCGCTATCTCGGCAATCTCAACATTCGCCGCGAAGGCCTCGACGTAAATCGCCTGATGTCCGACCTCCGCGACATCGCCTTCTCCGCCGGTTCCGCCTGCGCCAGCGGCTCCGGTCGCTCCAGCCACGTCCTCCGCGCGATCGGCCTCACCGAACCACAGGCACGTTCCAGCATCCGCCTAGGCTTCGGCCGCTACACCAATGAAACGGAACTCCGCGACGCCATCGATGCGATCGTCGCCGCAGCCGAGGCGCAATGGCCATGATCGTCCGCTTCATCGCCCGAGACGGCACCGCGACCATCGCCGCCGCAAGCCCCGGCGACCGCCTGCTCGATGCCGCACAGGCACATAACCAGCCACTCGAAGGCACCTGCGAAGGCCAGCTGTCCTGCGCGACATGCCACGTCGTCGTCGATCCCGCCGACTTCCCGCGCCTGCCGCCCGCGAGCGAGGACGAGGAGGACATGCTCGACCTCGCGCCCCATGCGACGCGCACCAGTCGCCTCGCCTGCCAGATCCGCCTGACCGACGCGCTCGACGGATTGACCGTGCGGATCCCCGGTTAAGCCAGCCTTACTAGGTCAGTAAAGCTTACAGGAAGACAACGGCCGGTTCATGGAACGTGCACGGCCGGAAGCGGATTATCCCCTCATCGCCTCAATGTACGAGATCTTGAGAGGAGTACCGGACATGAAGATCATCGCAATGTTCGCCGCTGGCGCCCTAGCCGCGGGAACCGTCTTTGCCGCAGCCCCGGCCGACGCACAGCGTTACGGATGGGATGGCCCGCGCGGCGGCCCCGGCTGGCATGGGCCGCGCGGCAACCGCGGCTGGCACGGCCGTCGTGGCTGGGATGGCCCGCGTCACGGCTATCGCGGCTACCGCGGCGGCTATCGTGGCGGGGGCTATGGCTATCGCGGACCGCGCGGTTACGGCCGCTCGCGCGTCGTATGCCGGATCGAGCGTGGCTATTATGGGCCGGTTCGTCGCTGCTTCCGCCGCTGAATCCGACGTACTTAATTCTGGGTCTGATACGGAACCGTAACGATCGAGCCTGGTTTATTAACATAGGTTGCAGGACTCAGCAGAGTTCGGACCCAGTAGGAGATTATAATGAAATTGTTCACCCTCGCCGCCGCCGGTCTCGTCGCACTCACCGGCCTCGCCCCGGTCGGCATCGCTGCCGAAGCCTCGGCGCAGCGCACCGTCGTCCATGAGCGCACCGTCGTGCGTCACAACGGCAACCGCCCGGGCTATCGTCGTCATGCCGTGCGTACGCGCCAGGTCTGCCGCAACGTCTACCGCAACCATCATCGTCAGCGCGTCTGCCGCACGGTCCGCGTTCGCCGCTAAGACCGAGCCCGCTCCTAAAGCGGCTTGATCATCCCGCCCGACCCCGCCATATGCGCCGCGGGAGTCGGGCGGACGTGGTCGTCGCCAACTTGGTCAGATCCGGAAGGAAGCAGCCACAACGACTAAGCCACGGGTCGTCCCGGCTCCCACCGCGAACGTTTGCAAGCAAACGTGAGCGCGGCCAGCGGCGCAAAGCGCCGTCTGACGATGCGGTTAAGCCGCAGCGCACTTCTCACTCTTAAAAAACCGATAGCAGCCCTAACCCTAGACCTCTGCGTCCGCGTGGGAACAGAAAGGGTTCGCTAGCCCTTCGACACCGCCCCCCAAACCGCCTATATCGACCGCAATGTCAGATTCCTTCGACCTGGGCGAACCCCCGCAGCCGGCCAAAGCGCCAGACACCGCCTATCGCGTGCTGGCCCGCAAATACCGTCCGCAGACCTTTTCGGAGCTGATCGGCCAGGATGCGATGGTCCAGACGCTCGGCAACGCGATCAGGCGCGACCGGCTCGCGCACGCGTTCCTGATGACCGGCGTCCGCGGCGTCGGCAAGACCTCGACCGCACGCCTCATCGCCAAGGCCCTAAACTGCATCGGCCCGGACGGTGACGGCGGCCCGACGATCGACCCCTGCGGCGTCTGCGAGCCGTGCCGCGCGATCGCCGAGGGCCGCCATATCGACGTGATCGAGATGGACGCCGCCAGCCACACCGGCGTCGACGACGTCCGCGAGATCATCGACGCGTCGCGCTATTCGGCGGTCACCGCGCGCTTCAAGATCTACATCATCGACGAAGTCCACATGCTGTCGAAGAACGCGTTCAACGCGTTGCTGAAGACGCTGGAGGAACCGCCGCCCCATGTGAAATTCCTGTTCGCGACGACCGAAGTGAACAAGGTGCCGGTGACGGTCCTGTCGCGCTGCCAGCGGTTCGACCTCCGCCGCATCTCCGCCGAACAGCTCGCCAAGCACTTCGCCTGGGTTTCGACCGAAGAGGGCGTCGTCGCCGATCCCGAAGCGCTGATGCTGATCGCCCGCGCCGCGGAAGGCTCCGCGCGCGACGGCCTGTCGATCCTCGACCAGGCGATCGCGCATGCCGGGCTCGAAGGTGGCGGCGTGACGGCGGATGCGGTGCGCCAGATGCTCGGGCTGTCGATCCGCGGCGCGGTGCGCGATCTGCTCACGCTGATCCTCGCCGGTGACGGGGCAGGGGCGCTCGCCTCGATGCGTCGGCAATATGATTACGGCGTCGACCCGCTGTCGGTGCTCCGCTCGCTGCTCGAAACCGTCCACGGCATCACGCTGACGAAGGTCGGCACGCCTCCGGATGCCGCGCAGCCGATGGAAGAGCGTGCGGCACGTGAGGAATGGGCGGCATCGCTTGGCTATCCCGCGCTCCACCGTCTGTGGCAGCTGTTCCTCAAGGGTCATGACGAGGTGGCCAAGGCGGCGCTCCCGATCGAGGCGGCGGAGATGGCGCTGCTGCGCGCGATCTACGCGTCGACGCTGCCCGATCCCGGCGAGTTGGCGCGGCAGATCGCCAGCGGCAGCACTCCTGCGGCCGCACCAGCGTCGTCACCGCCGCCACCATCTGCGCCCTCGTCCGGCGAAGCGCCGCCCTGGAACGCGGCATCCGCTGCGAAGGCGCCTGAACCTGTGGCGACCGGGCCGATCCTGCCGCCGACGTTCGAGGCGCTGGTCGATCTGCTCGACCAATCGGGCGGGCTCGCGATCGCTGCGCGCCTACGTCATGGTGCGCGCGTCGTAAGCTATGCGCCGCCCGAATTCGCGCTCAGCGGCAGCCGCCCGGTCTCGGCCGACACGCTTGCCGAACTCAACACGCTGTTGAAGACGGTGACGCGGACCGCGTGGAAGGTCTCGATCGTCGACGCCCCCGGCGAGCCGACACTGCGCGAGGCGCAGGACGCCGCCGATGCGGCGGTACGGCAAGCCATTCTCGAATCCCCCATCATGAAGGCCGCGGTGGCAGCGTTTCCGGACGCCCAGCTCGAATCGTGGCCCGGTCAAAGGAGCAACGCATGAAGAATATCGATGAAATCCTCGCCATGGCGCAGAACGTCCAGAGCGAACTGGAAAAGGCGCAGGCCAATCTCGACACGATCGAGGTCGAGGGCGCATCCGGTGGCGGTCTGGTCAAGGTGAAGGCCTCCGCCAAGGGCCGCATCATCAACATCGCGATCGACGATTCGCTGATGCAGGTGAGCGAGAAGCAGATGCTCGAAGACCTGCTGACGGCAGCGTTCAACGACGCGCGCGCGAAGGCCGATGCGGTGTCGGGCAGCGAAATGTCGAAGATGACTAGTGGGTTGCAGCTGCCACCGGGCTTCAAGCTGCCGTTCTAAAGCACCTCGGTCAGGTCGTTTCGACGCGGGAACAATCGATCTTCGGCCGGCGTTGCGCTCTTTCAGTAATCAGGGAGAGTGAAATGGCCGAAGAGCGCATCGTCGGAACGCCGACCACCCACACCACGATCATCGAACGCCGTAGCGGCGGCAGTGGCATGCTGATCGGCATCGTCTTGCTGATCGCGGTGTTGATCGGCGGCTATTACCTGTTCAGCCGCCAAGGCGCGCAGAACAGCAAGGACGCCGCGATCACGTCGGCGGCGAAGAGCGTCGGCAGTGCCGCCGACAAGGCCGGCGACGCGGTCGAGAAGTCGACGCAGTAACGTTCCCGACGGTTGTACATACGTCATCCCGGCGAAGGCCGGGGCCCAATTGGGGGACGCTACTGAACCAAGCGCAGCGCTTAGTTACGGAAGCCTTTCCAATTGGGCCCCGGCCTTCGCCGGGGTGGGCGCCATTTGGTGACCGCCTTCACCGCAAGCAGCTATCCAGTCCGTCGTTCCGCACAACAGAAACCCGACGCGACAGCGTGTTCCCGTGGCGCCGCACGAACCCATGCGGATCGATCGCCGCGCGTTTCTTCGGCAGCGGCAACACCGCCGCGATCCGCCCCGCCTCGGTCGGCGACAGTTTCGAAGCGTCGTGATTGAAATACCGGATCGCCCCAGCGTTCGCGCCATACGTCCCGATCCCCGTCTCGGCGATGTTGAGATACACCTCCATGATCCGCCGCTTCGGCCACAGCGCCTCGATCAGCACGGTGAAATAGGCCTCGAAAGCCTTCCGCACATAGCCGCCGCCCTGGAACAGGAACGCGTTCTTCGCCGTTTGCTGGCTGATCGTCGAGCCGCCGCGGATGCGCCCGCCCTGCGCATTGCGCGCCGCCGCCCCCGCGATCGCCTTGAAGTCGAAGCCGTGGTGCGAGCAGAACCGCGAATCCTCGCCGGCGATCGCCGCGCGCGCCATGTCCGGGTCCATCTCAGACAGTGGCATCCAGTCCTTGGTGATGGTGTGCCCCGCCATCAGGTCGCCCATCATGGTCCACGTGAACGGCACCGGCACGAACCGGTACAGCCCGACCCAAGCGACCGTGACCAGCACGAACAGGAAGACGATCTTGGCGAAGATGCGGAGGAAGCCCATCGGCGTTCCTTATGCGATCGTTACGGACACGCCAATGACTGCGCGGGCCGCCGTGACGCCGGTTGCATAGGCGCCGTGCGCAGTCGAGAAATCGAACGGGTGGCACGCCTCGCCGGCGAAGTGGATGCGGCCGTCAACCGAGGCGGCGAGGAGGGTGCGTTGCCCGGCCCGACCAACGCGCGCGTGGCTGTAGCTGCCGCCGATATAGCGTTCGTGACGCCAGCGGGTCGCGGCCAGCGGCGTGAAGCGCTTGCGCCAGTCGCTGCCGAGCAACCCGACGAGCTCGTCGATCGCGAATTGTGCCGCATCGCCGTCCTCCAGCATTTCCGCACAGTCGCCGCCGAAGAAGCTCTCGACGATCGGCCAGCCGAACGGCGACAGCCGGTGGCTGGCAGTGCAGGCGCTGTAGGGATTGCCGACCAGATGCGCGTTGGTCGGCCATTCGGGGCGGTCGACATGGAGGAACACCTTGTCCGCGAGCCCGAGCGGGAGGTCGGCTGCGGCGGCATGCTTGTCGGGAAGCGGCGGGTTTAACACGAGCTGCGATTTGGCGAGGACGGTTGTCGGGACGCAGACGATGACGTGGTTGGCTTCGATCGTGCCGGCGGGGGTGTCGAGCTTGAGGACGCGGCCGCTATGATCGATGCGGGTTACCGGTGTCGAAAGGCCGATGTTCAGGCCGGCAGCGTGGCTGGCGACCAGCGTGCCGTAGCCTTCCTTCACGGTCCAGTTGTCGTCAGTGGAGGCCTCTTCGTACGCCGCCCAATCGTGGAGCGAGACCTGGCTGAGGTTGGCGCCGTTGGCGTAGCCCGAGATCGCGTCGATCTTCGGGCGCCAAGAGTCGTTGGCTTCGATGAAATCGGAGAGCGGACGGTCGGGGCCGTCGAGCGCTGCGAGCGCACGCTCGTTCCAGTCCTGATATGCTATGGAGGCGGCGGCCTGATCGTCTGACGGGAAGCCGAGATCGCGCCACTGGGTACGCCAGTTTGCGTCGGAGCTGTCGATAGTGAAGCCGGTAGCCTCTGCTATCGACGTCCAAGGATTGCGCTGGGCGGAGTGTAGCCAGCCGCAACCAGCGTCGACATGTTCCCCCGCGAAGGCGGGGTTCCAGTCTGGGCCCCCGCCTTCGCGGGGGAACAAGGATGCTAGGGGTAGGCTCTTGGCCCTGCCGCCCAATCGGCCGCTCGCCTCGACAAGCAGAACATCATGTCCTGCGTCGTGCAGCGTTCTCGCCGCAGCGATCCCGGCCGCACCGCCGCCGATGACGACGGTGCGCGCCACCTTAAGCAGCCAGAAGGCGCTTCTCACCGGCAATGCGCATCATCGCCTTCTGCAACTTTTCGAACGCCCGCACCTCGATCTGCCGCACACGCTCGCGTGACACGCCGTAGACCTGCGACAATTCCTCAAGCGTCTTCGGATCGTCCGTAAGACGACGCTCGGTGAGGATATGCTGCTCGCGCTCGTTGAGGTCGTCCATTGCCGATACCAGCATCGAGTGGCGAACGTCCGCCTCCTGCGCATCGGCGACGATCTTGTCCTGCAATGGCGCATCGTCCTGCAGCCAATCCTGCCACTGGCCCTCGCCGTCCTCGCGCATCGGCACGTTGAGCGACGTATCGCCGCCCATAGCCATGCGGCGGTTCATGCTGACGACGTCGGTTTCCGCAACGCCGAGATCGGTCGCGATCTTGGTGACGTGCTCGGGACGCAGATCGCCGTCCTCGAACGCGTCGAGGCGGCTCTTCATCCGGCGCAGGTTGAAGAACAGCTTCTTCTGCGCCGCCGTCGTGCCCATCTTCACGAGGCTCCACGAGCGCAGGATATATTCCTGGATCGACGCGCGGATCCACCACATCGCATAGGTGGCAAGACGAAAGCCGCGCTCGGGCTCGAACTTCTTTACGCCCTGCATCAGGCCGATGTTACCTTCGGAGATCAGCTCCGACGTCGGCAGGCCATAGCCGCGATAGCCCATCGCGATCTTCGCCACGAGACGGAGATGCGAGGTCACCAGCTGCGCCGCAGCCTCAGTGTCGCCATGCTCCTGGAAACGCTTGGCGAGCATGTATTCCTGTTCGGGTTTCAGCAGCGGGAACTTCTTGATCTCGGCGAGATAGCGATTGAGACCCGCCTCGCTGCCGAGCGCAGGAATCGTCGCTGGAACGTTGGAGCGGGCTGCCATGGTCGTAATCCCTTTCTGCTGACCCCGATTGCCGCACTGCGGCCCCCGGTTGCCGCGTTGCGGCATGGTGTCGATTATCTATACGTGAAGTTGGGTGAACAGTTCCTGCATGTCTGCGGGCATTTCGCTTTCGAACGCCAAAGCGACGCTTTTCACCGGATGGATGAACCCCAGATGCGCCGCGTGCAAGGCCTGCCGGCGGAAACCGAGCGTTTCGAGCAGCGACTTCTGAGCTTGCTTTGTTCTACCATAGACCGGGTCCCCCAACAAGGCGTGGCCGATCGATGCCATGTGCACACGCACCTGATGCGTCCTTCCGGTCTCAAGTCGGCATTCGACCAACGCCGCATCGCGGAGCGTCTCGATCGTCGAGAAATGCGTCACCGCGCGCTTGCCGCCCTGCACGATCGCAATCTTCTTGCGGTTCTGCGGACTCCGAGCGAGTGGCGCATCGACCGTGCCGCTCGGCGGGCGCGGGATGCCGCCGACGATCGCCTTGTAGCGGCGGTCGATGCTGTGGTCGTGGAATTGCTTGGCAAGGCCTTCGTGCGCGCGGTCGGTCTTGGCGGCGATCATCAGCCCCGACGTGTCCTTGTCGATGCGATGGACGATTCCCGGCCGTGCAACGCCGCCGATGCCCGACAGATTGCCAGCGCAGTGGTGAAGCAGCGCGTTGACCAGTGTCCCGTCGAAATTGCCCGCGGCAGGGTGGACGACAAGGCCGGCGGGCTTGTCGATCACGATCAGGTCGTCGTCTTCATAGGCGACGACGAGCGGGATATCCTGCGCTTCGTTGTGTAGCGGGGTCGGCGGTGGGATCGCGACCGCGAACACCTGACCGGTCGCGGCCTTCTTCGCCGAATCGCGCCATTCTCGGCCGTTGAGCGTCACTTGCCCCGCGGCGATGAGCGCCTTTAACCGCTCCCGCGACATGTCAGGAAGCACTTCGGCGAGCGCGCGATCGAGCCTCCAGCCATCCGTGGCCGGCGTGATCGATGCTTCGACGATGGAAACCCCCCGGTCCATGTCGTAGCGATGTGGCGATGAGCGTGACGATTTCAAGCGAAGTGCTGGGGCGATTGTTGGCCGAGGCGGCTGCGTCGCCGAATGCGGAGATCTGCGGGCTGTTGTTCGGGGCTGCGGGGTCGATCGAAGCGGCCGAGGCGTGTGCAAATGTAGCGGCGAACCCGGCGCGGGCGTTCGAGATCGATCCGAAGGCGTTGTTCGCGGCGCATCGGCGCGCGCGGGGCGGGGCGAGGGCGGTGATCGGGCATTATCATTCGCACCCGTCTGGTTCGCCTATCCCGTCTCCGCGCGACGCGGCACAGGCGATGGGGGACGGCGCGGTGTGGGTTATTCTCGGCGGCGGCATGGCGCGCGCGTGGCGATCGGTCGAGGTCGGCGAGTTCGTCGAGGAGGCGATCGAGCGTATTGGATAGCCGCTTGAGCCTTCCCCCCCCTCGAAGGGAGGGGCTGGGGGTGGGTTGGTTTCCGCATACTCGACTGTCGTGGATCAAACCGGCCGACCCACCCCCAACCCCTCCCTTCCAGGGAGGGGGGGAAGTCGGAGCGGCGCCTCTTCCCAAAACTAAGCGCAATACGTTGGCATTGCGTCGCCGCCGCACCACCGCCACAAGACGCTCCAGAATTAGGGGATTTTCATGACGGTCAGCCCGGTCGATTTCGCGAGCCTGCTGTGTTCGCGCCTGTGCCACGACCTGCTGTCGCCGGTGGGGGCGCTCAACAACGGGCTGGAACTGCTCGCCGACGAAACCGATCCGGCGATGCGCGAGCGGGTCATGCAGTTGCTCGCCGACAGCGCGCGTGCGTCCGCCAGCAAGCTCAAATTCTTCCGACTGGCTTTCGGGGCGGCCGGCGGGTTCGGCGAACTGGTCGACACGCATGAAGCGCGCAATGCGATCGAGGGGCTGGTCGCCGAGAACAAGCGGATCACTTTCGTCTGGGCGGTCGAGGCCTCGGCGATGCCCAAGTCCGCGGTGAAAGTGCTGCTCAACCTCGTGCTGGTCGCGACCGAATCGCTGGTCCGCGGCGGGACCATGGAGGTCGGCGGCGAGGAGAATGACGGGCAGCTGGAAATCGTCGTGAAGATCGAGGGCGCGCGGATCGTGCTGGACCCCGAAATCCGCCGCACGCTGGTCGAAGGCGAGGGCGCGCATAATGTCACGCCGCGCGCCGCCGCTGCGTATCTGATCAACACGGTCGTGGCGGAGGCGGGCGGCACGGTGATCGTGTCCGAGCCGGCCGAGGGGATCATGATCTTCGGCGCGGTCTTCAACGCCCGGTAGGGCGCGCGCTATTTGCGATCCTCCCCCGCCAGGGGGAGGTGGCTGGCTCTTGCCAGACGGAGGGGGAGGCAAGCGACCATTTGTGTTCCGTGTCCTCCCCCTCCGTCACCTGCGGTGCCACCTCCCCCAGGCGGGGGAAGATTGAGAAGACGGGCTAACGCGCCCTTAACCTCCGCCATGCATGACAGGCCTCGAACGCGGGGCCCGCATGGACGATCTGTTACAGGAATTCATTGCCGAGACGCGCGAAACGCTGGAGGCGATCTCCGGCGAGATCGTCGCGTGGGAAGCCGCACCCGCGGACAGCGGGCGCCTCGATGCGATCTTTCGCTTCGTCCATACGGTCAAGGGAAGCTGCGGGTTTCTCGATTTGCCGCGCCTTGCCCGGCTGAGCCACGCGGCTGAGGACGTCCTGGCGGCGGTCCGCGACGGCAAGCGCACCCCCGATACCGCGCTCGTCAACGCGGTGCTCGGCATCGTCGACCGGATCGGCGAGATCGTCGAGGCGATCGACAGCGGCTCACCGCTCGACGATTCGGGTGAGGACTTGCTGATCGCCGCGCTCGCGCCCGACGCGCAGCCTCGCGCACAGGCACCAACCACCCCGCACAGCCGCGCTGCCAGTCGTAGCGTACGCCTCAACGTCGACCTGCTCGATCACATGATGAGCGGCATGTCCGAGATGGTGCTCGCGCGCAACGAACTCGCCCGGCGGCTGCGCGACTGCGACGTCGACCCGAAGGTCGAGGCGGCGCTCGAACGCCTGTCGCTGACCGTCGCCGACATGCGCGACACCGTGACGCGGACGCGCATGCAGAAGGTCGACGCGCTGTTCTCGGCGCTGCCGCGGATGGTGCGCGATACCAGTGCCGAGCTCGGCAAGAGCGTCGATCTCGCGATCGAGGGCGCGGATGTCGAGCTCGACCGCGAGATGATCGAGCTGATGCGCGATCCGCTCGTCCACATCATCCGCAATTCGATCGACCACGGCATCGAGGGACCAGCGGAGCGCCGCGCGCTCGGCAAGCCCAAGAACGGCCGGCTGGTCGTCTCCGCCCGCCAGTCGGGCAATCAGATCCTGATCGAGGTCGCCGACGACGGCAAGGGCATCGACGTCGCGCGGATCGTTGCCAAGGCCGCGGAAAAGGGACTCCACGGCGTCACCGAACTCGCGGCGATGAGCGAGGCGGCCAAGCTCGACCTGATCTTCGCCCCCGGCTTGTCGAGCCGCGATGCGGTGACCGCGATCTCGGGGCGCGGCGTCGGCATGGATGTGGTGCGCGCCAATATCGAGCAGATCGGCGGCCGGATCGTGCTGACCAACGATCCGGGGCGCGGGCTTCGGATCGTCATTCACGTGCCGCTGACACTGTCGATCCTGTCGACGATCATCGTCGGCGTCGGCACGCAGCGGTTTGCGCTTCCACGTCAGGCGATCGAGGAGATCGTGATGGTGCGCGGCGACGCCGTGCGGATCGACACGATCGGCGACGCGGCCGCCGTCACGGTGCGCGGCCGGCGGATGCCGCTGGTATCGCTCGGCCAGCTGTTCAAGCTGAATGACGACGCGCCGCCGACGCTGGTGATCGTGTCGACGCGCGAGGGCGATTACGCGCTCGGCGTCGATACCGTGCTCGATACCGAGGAACTGGTGGTGAAGCCCGCCTCGCCTGCGGTGATGGCGACCGGCGTCTATGCGGGCAAGACCTTGCCCGACAATGGCCTGCCGATGCTGCTGCTCGACGCGTCCGGGATCGCCGCGGTCGCAGGGTTGCGTTTTACGCCGGTGGTCGCCGCGTCGACCGAGGTCGAGGAGGTCGTGCCGGGTGTCCCCGCTCTGCTGTTCGACGATCTCGATGGTTGCCGCCGTGCGATCGCCCTGGCGGTGATCGACCGTGTCGAGCCGGTGGCGGTGGACGCGATCCGCTGGTCGGGCGGGGCGATGCGGCTGTCGATCGGCGATGCGATCATCCCGCTCCACGCGGTCGCGACATTCGGCACGCGCACCGAGGTCGCGGTGCTGCGGCTGACCGACGGCGAAAGCGACATGGCCTATGCGATTGCCGAGGCGATCGAGATCGTCGCGCTGCCCGCTGAGATGGCACCTGCGCGGGGCACCGGGCCGATTGCCGGGGTGGTTTCGATCGCCGGCGAGCAGATCGAACTAGTCGATCCGCATGCCCTGTTCGCGGGTCAGCCGGTCACGCTCGCGTCGCTGCCGGTGTGCCTGTTGCAGGTCGACGGGTCGGGCTGGATGGAGACGTTCCTGAAGCCTGCGCTCGAAGCCTCGGGGTATCGCTGCGTCACCGCGCTGGCGGCGGGCGAGACCGCAGCGGTGGCGTTGGCGATGGAGGATACGCCGCTCCGCGAGACGCTGGCGCCGGTGGTGACGCTGCGCCGGACACGCACCGCCGAGGGTGAGGATGACGCGAGCATCTATCGTTACGACCGGCCGGCTTTGATCGCTGCGCTGGCGGCGCGGAGGGCGATGTGAGCGAGCTGTTCCTGGTAGCGCATATCGCCGGGCGCGGCGTCGCGATCGCCGCCGCGCAGGTCGATTCGGTAGTCGATATCGGCGAGGTGATCGCGGTGCCGCGCGCGGACGCGTTCGTGCGCGGTCTCGCGGCGCTGCGCAGTCGCGTGGTCACGGTGATCGACACCGGCACCGCACTTGGCCTGGAGCCGACGCCCGACGCCGTCCGTCGTGCGGTCATCACCGTGGTCGAGGGACATCATTATGCGATCCTGGTCGATTCGGTTGAGGACGTCGCGCCGTTCGCGCGGTTGCCGCTGTCGTCGGGACTGGCGCTGCACTGCGGCTGGGCGACGGCCGGGACCGGCATCGTCGAGCGTGATGGCGAACCGCTGCTGATCCTCGATCTCGCCGCGGTAATACCCGCGACTATACCCGCCGCCTGAAATTTTCCGTTGCTTAACCCGGCGCTTACGCTTTCCCGCGTAGACCGGCCTCACGATTTCCCCGGAAGGCTTTCCATGAAGACCTGTCTCGTCGTCGATGATTCAAAGGTGATCCGCAAGGTCGCGCGCCACATCCTGGAGACGCTCGATTTCACCGTCACCGAAGCCTGTGACGGTCGGGAAGCGCTGGCATTGTGCATGGCGTCGATCCCGGACGTCATCCTGCTCGACTGGAACATGCCGGTGATGAGCGGCATGGATTTCCTGCGCGCGCTGCGTGAGGCCGACGTACCGCGTCGGCCCAAGGTGGTGTTCTGCACGACCGAGAACGGCATGGCCTATATCCGCGCGGCGATCGAGGCCGGAGCCGACGAATACGTCATGAAGCCGTTCGACCGCGAAACGCTGGAATCGAAGCTCCAGATCGTCGGCATGGCCTGATCCGGGCAAGACGGTGGCGAACCGACCCTTCTCTGTCCCGCGCCCGGCGGACCGCGACAGCGCGGACACGGCACGCGTGCTGCTCGTCGACGATTCGGTCGTCGCGCGCGCGGTGATCGCGCGGACGATCGATGCGAGCGATCGATTCTCCGTGGTCGGGGCGGTCGGCAGCGCGGCCGCTGCGCTGGATTTTCTCGGCCGCACGACGGTCGAGTTCATCCTGCTCGATATCGAGATGCCGGGGATCGACGGGCTGACGGCCTTGCCCGCGCTGGTTGCGGCCGGGAAGGGGGCCAAGGTTCTGATCGTCTCGTCGAGCGCGGACGAGGGCGGCCCGAAGGCCATGCAGGCGCTCGCGCTCGGTGCGGCGGAGACGTTGATCAAGCCTTCGGCCGGGGAGCTTTCCGGGCGGTTCGGCGGTGCGCTGGTCTCCAAGCTCGAAAGGCTGTGCGAGGATTCGATGCATGCGCCACCGGTCTCACTCGTCCGGTCGACGCCGACCACCACCAGGTCTTTCGCAGCCCCTCCAGCTACACCGCGCGCCGTCTCGCCAAGCGAAGATTACGACATCGTCGCGATCGGTGCCTCGACCGGTGGTATCCACGCGATCAGCCAGATGTTCCGTGCGATCCCCGCCGGGTTTCGCCTGCCGATCGTCATCACCCAGCATCTGCCAGCGTCGTTCATGCCCTATTTCGCGGCGCAGATCGCGTTGCTCGCCGGTCGCCCCTGCGAAGTCGCGACCGACCGGCTGCGGATCCGTCCGGGCCGGATCATCGTCGCGCCGGGCGATGCGCATCTCAAATGCGTCAAGCTGCGGGACGGCGGCGCCGCCTTCCGTCTGACGCACGAGCCCGCCGGTAGCGGCTGCATGCCGTCGGTCGACCCGATGCTCGCCTCGATCGCGGACGTGTACGGCACGCGCGTACTGGCGATCGTGCTCAGCGGGATGGGGCGCGACGGCGCGGAGGGCGCGCAACGGGTGCACGACGCCGGCGGTTGCGTCGTCGCGCAGGACCGCGACAGCTCGGTGGTCTGGGGCATGCCCGGCGCCGTCGCGTCTTCGGGAGTCGCCGACGCGGTACTCCCGCCCGCCGCGATCGGCACGCTGATCGCATCGCGACGTCGACCATGACGCCTGGCTCTGCGGCATGCCCGCCCGCCTCGCAGACCGCGATCAACGTGCTGACCGCACTGCTCGAGGCGCGCACCGGGCAACAGATCGCCGCCTATCGCTCCTGGCGGCTCGACACCGCGCTCAAGCCTTTGCTCCGTGACCGTAATCTCGACACGCTCGATCAGCTCGTGACGCAGTTGCTGGAGGGCAATGATCGGCTGATCGGCGACCGGATCGTCGACGCGCTGGTCAACCAGGAAACCTCGTTCTTCCGCGACGCACAGGTCTTCGAGATGCTCGCCGAGGCGGTCGCGGCGGCCGAAGCTGGGGGGCGTCGCGCGCGTATCTGGTGCGCCGGCTGCTCGACCGGGCAGGAGCCCTTGTCGCTCGCCATGCTGTTCGCCGATCGTCACGAAACGACCGGTGCGCCGGTGCCGGAGATCGTCGCCACCGACGTCTCGGACGCGGCGATCGCCCGCGCGCGTGCTGGCCGCTTTTCGCAATTCGAGATCCAGCGCGGCCTCCCGGTGCGGCGGATGGTGCGCTGGTTCGACACCACCGGCAGCGACTGGATCGCCAAGCCCGACCTGCTCAAGCGCGTCGTCTTCCGCCGCATGAACCTGATGGCGGACCCGGCGCCGGCCGGCCGGTTCGACGTCGTGCTCTGTCGCAACGTGCTGCTCTATTTGTCCCCGACCACCAAGGAACAGGTGTTCCCCAAGATCGCCGCTGCGCTGAACCCCGGCGGCGTATTCGTCATGGGCGCGGGCGAGACCGTCATCGGCCAGACCCGCCTGTTCGAGCCGAGCAAACGCTTCCGCGGCTTCTACGAAACGCCGCGCTGACGGACCGGCCAAGCCGACTAGCCGATCCCCAGGTCCGCCGGGCCGAACGCGTCCGGCAGCAATTCCGATATCGCATAGGTTCGGATCGCCTCGCCCTCCGCCGCACCACAATGCACCGGAATATCGCGCTTCCCCATTTGCGCGGCTTCGTTGATGACCTGGCGGCAGCGTCCGCACGGGCTCACCGGCGAGCTGCCGGTCGCGCGTCCCTCGGCGTCCATCGCCCCGCCGATCACGCCGATCGCGACGATATCGCGCAGCCGCCCCGCCGCGCTCGCGGTGGCGATCGCGACCGTCTCCGCGCACAGCGACAGGCCGTAGCTCGCATTCTCGAAGTTGGCGCCGGTGATGACGCTGCCGTCGTCGAGCAGCACCGCGGCCCCGACCGCGAACCGCGAATAGGGCGCATGGGCATTGCGTGCGGCCTCGCGGGCTGCGGCTACGAGTGCGATTGCGTGTTCAGTCATGATGTCACCACGTCCCAGTTCACCGGTCCCTCGATCCCGTCGATGCGCCGAAAATCGCTCGCCCGCCACATCCGCCACGGCCGCGCGGTATAGTCGGGCTTGATCACGTTCGACACCGCCCATAGCGGTCGCGGCACCGCGCCGGACAGGGCGTATTTCGCGTCGACGTCCTTGCTGATCCGCAGCATCACCGGTTGCGCGGTATGCGTCTCGACCATCGTCACGAACTGCGAGACATCGGCGATCAGCGTCGCGCGATCCGGTCGCGCGGTGCAGTCGTCGTGGAAGGCGATGTCCAGCGCGGTCGGCAGCGCATCGGACGTGCGCGGCACGAAGGTGTTGAACGCATTCGCCTGCTCGTCCGCACGCTGGCACAGCGAATAGACATGGACCGCGCCGCGTCGCAGGCCGGCCTCGGGCAACGCGGCCCAATTGGCCTCGAACCCAGGATCGCGCCGGTCGGTGCCGGACGTGGCGACGATATAGGCGAAGTCGGCGCCACTCGCGCGGACCGTGCCCCATTCGACCGGGCCGGCATTTTCGCTCAGGTCGATGCCCTGCAACGGATAGCGTTTCACGTCGGGATGCCAGCCGGTCGCGGCGGTCCAGCCGCAGATGCCGACAAAGCCGGCCGCGGCTAGCGCGCCGGCGAATTTCAAAAGTCCGTAAGCCATGTGTCTTCTAGTTGCGGATGTGGAGGACGCAGATCAGCGTGAACAGCCGCCGCGCGGTGTCGAAATCGACCTCGATCTTGCCGTCGAGGCGTTCTTTCAGCAGCTCTGCCGCCTCGTTGTGGATGCCGCGGCGCGCCATGTCCACCGTCTCGATCTGCGCTGGCGAAGATTGCCGGATCGCTTGGTAATAGCTGTCGCAAATCGCGAAATAATCGCGGATCGGCCGGCGAAAGCGCCCCAGCGCGAGCACCAGCGTCTCCAGATGCGTGTCGTCTTCGCGGTGGATGTGGATGCCGAGGCGTCCTTCCTCCGACTGGAGCTTGATCCGATAGGGGCCGGCATAGCCATCGGCATAGGCACGCTGCGGCGCGAAGTGATTGCCCTCGATCAGGTCGAAGATCGCGATCCGCCGCTCCTGCTCGACGTCGGGCGAGCGCCAGCCGAGACTGGTCTCGTCGAGTTGCACATCGATGATCCGCGGGTCGGCCATGACGGTGCGATAGCGGCGGTCGTATCGCCTGTCACTTGGTCTGAACGCCAGCGAGCCAACGGCGCAACGCGCTCTCCTCCCTGAAAGGGAGGGGCAGGGGGTGGGTAGGCTGGCTCTGGCCGCAACTGGTCCACGATCTGGAAACCAACCCACCCCCAACCCCTCCCTTCCAGGGAGGGGAGAAGCATAGGGGAGAAGAACGAACGACTTATCCCCATCATTCCACCGCACGTTGCTTGGACGCGCGCGCGTCCATCGCGTAGGTGCGGGGGATGGCAACTCTCGCATTCCCCGTTCCCGCCGCCGCCGAGCCGCAGCAGCTTCCCCGCAACGTCGAGGCCGAGGCCGCGATGCTCGGCGCGATGATGATCGACAACCGGCTTGCGGACGATCTCGTCGACAAGCTCGAACCCGGCCACTTCTTCGAGCCGGTTCACGGACGCATCTTCGCGGCGATCAAGACGCTGCGCGGCAACGACATGCTGGTGACGCCGGTGACGCTGCGGCCGATGTTCGATGCCGACGAAGGCATGCGCGAACTCGGCGGGCCCGCGTATCTCGCCGGACTCACGGGCAGCGGCGCCGGCCTGATCGGCGCGCGCCAGTTCGCGCAGCAGATCTACGATCTCGCCATGCTCCGCGCGCTCGTATCGGTCGGCCGCACGCTGGTCGATCGCGCGATGGACACCTCCGAGGAGGTCAACCCACGCGCGCAGATCGAACTTGCCGAGGAAGAACTGTTCAAGGTCGCGGCGGATGGTGGCTCCGAGAACACGGTGAAGTCGTTCGCGCAGGCGACCACCGCGGCGGTGAAGATGGCCGAGCGCGCGCTGAACTCGGGCGGCAACCTGTCGGGCGTCACCACCGGCATCGATTCGATCAACGCCAAGATCGGCGGCATGCATCACAGCGATCTCATGATCCTCGCCGGGCGCCCCGGCATGGGAAAAACCTCGCTTGCAACCAACATCGCGTTCAACGCGGCGCGGCGCTGGATGCGCGATATGGCCGACGGGATCGCCCCGAAGGATTCGGTCGGCGCGAAGGTCGCGTTCTTCTCGCTGGAAATGTCCGCGGATCAGCTGGCGACGCGTATTCTCGCCGAGCAGTCGCAGATTTCGTCAGAGTCGCTCCGCATGGGTAAGATCAGCCGCACCGAGTTCGCACAGCTCGCCGCCGCCGCCGCCGAGTTGGAGAATTTGCCGCTGTTCATCGACGATACCGGCGGTCTCTCGATCGGTGCATTGCATACGCGCGTTCGCCGGTTGCAGCGTAGGCATAACAACGAGATCGGGCTCGTCGTGGTCGACTATCTCCAGCTGCTGTCAGGCTCGGGCAAGAGCAAGGACGGCAACCGCGTCCAAGAAATCTCCGAGATTTCGCGCGGGCTGAAGACGCTGGCGAAAGACCTGAACGTGCCGGTGCTCGCGCTGTCGCAGCTGTCGCGTGCGGTCGAAAGCCGCGAGGACAAGACGCCGATGCTCTCGGATCTTCGTGAGTCCGGTTCGATCGAGCAGGATGCCGACATGGTCTGGTTCGTGTACCGCGAGGATTATTACGTCGCGTCGAAAGAGCCCAAGCGACCGGCGGAAGGCGACAGCGCGAAGATCTTCGAGGATCACGCATCATGGGCGGCGGAGATGGAGCGGGTCTACGGTCTGGCAGAACTGATCATCGCCAAACAGCGCCACGGTGCGACCGGCAAGGTCCGGATGAAGTTCGATCCGACGATCACCAAGTTCTCGGATCTTGCAGAGTATTGAACCTACCGAGTTCCTCGCCCCTCCGGGGAGAGGGAAGGGGCCCGCGGCTTCTTGGCCGTGGGAAGGGAGAGGGGAGTGAGGCTCAGGACGTTGCATCCCAACGCCCCTCTCCCTTCCGTCGCCAAGTGGCTCCTCCCTCCCTCTCCCCGTAGGGGCGAGGGAAAGTGGTCAAATCATCGGATCGTAGTCGGTTGGGGCGTGGATGCCGCATTCGACCTTGTCGAAACTGCGCCACCGGCCCGCGCGCGGGTCTTCGCCGGGGGCGACCTTCGTCGTGCACGGCGCGCACCCAATCGAGAGATACCCCTGAGCCTCCAGCGGATGCCGTGGCAATTCATGCTCGGCAAAATACGCGTCGAGCTTGGCCTTGTCCCAATCCGCGAGCGGGTTGATCTTCAACCGCCCCTCGTCCTCCTCGAACCGGGGGAGAGCGGTACGAGTCCCCGACTGGAACCCCTTACGCCCCGAAATCCACGCATCGAACGGCGCCAACGCCCGCCGCAACGGCTCCACCTTGCGAAGATCGCAACACCCATCAGGATCGTACGACCACCGCAACCCCGTCTTGTCCTTGATCGCCAGCAACCGCGGATCGGGACGGAACACGCGCAGGTCAGTCAGCCCCAGCTTCTCCGAAAGCTCGTCGCGGTACGCCAGAGTCTCCCCGAACATCTTCTGCGTATTGGTGAAGATCACCGGTACGTCGACATCGACCTGTGCGACCATGTGCAGCAGTACCGCCGACTCCGCACCGAACGACGACACCGAAGCGATCCGCCCGCGCAGCTCGCCGATTAGCAGTTCGCGCAGCATCTCCTGCGCCGGCACGCCTTCGAAGCGCATCTGCATCGCGAGCGCATCCTCACGCGTAAATGCCGGCGTGACGTCGATCATGTCGAGCTTGCGCGCGGGCTCACCCATGGCGCAGCTTCCACACCGGCACGGCGCCGTCCGCCGCCTTCTGGTACGGCGTGTCGTAACGCTCCAGGCTCGCCCGCAGCACGTCGATATCGATCGGCGCCTGCGGTGCGAAGCTGTCGAAACCGCAGCGCCGCATCAGCGGAATCTGGTCGACCAGCACGTCGCCCTGCGCCCGCAATTCGCCGGTATACCCGGCCTCGCGCAAAATCCGCGCGGACGAATAGCCACGACCGTCGCGGTAGCCCGGAAAGCTCACCTCGATCAGCGCGAGCTGGTCGATCTGCGGCAACAGCGCGCGTGCGTCGTCGCCCGCCTCGAGGCGCACCGCAGCCGCGTTGCTCTGACCGATGAACGAATCGAGCGTCACCGCGGGCTCGTCATGCGGCTCGTCGTCGCGGAAGCGGAGCAGCGTCTGGTCCGGATACTCAACCATAGATCGCCTCCTTGAACGTCTCGAAGCCGACGCGGCGGTAGGTGTCGAGGAAGCGCTCGCCGGGGTCGCGGACCTGCAGGTACCGGTCGGTGACGCGTTCAATCGCGTCGACCACGCCGTCCTCCGAGAAACCGGGCCCGGTGATCTTCGCGAGGCTGACGTCCTCCGCACCCGAGCCGCCGAGCGAGAGCTGGTAATTCTCGGTGCCCTTCTTGTCGACGCCGAGGATGCCGATATGGCCGGCATGGTGGTGCCCGCACGCGTTGATGCAGCCGCTGATCTTGAGCTTCAGTTCGCCTAGGTCGCGCTGGCGATCGAGGCTGCCGAAGCGCGTCGCGATCTTCTGCGCGAGCGGGATCGAGCGCGCGTTGGCGAGGCTGCAATAATCGAGACCGGGGCAGGCGATGATGTCGCTGATCAGGTCGAGATTGGCTTCAGCCAGACCCGCCTCGTTCAGCGCCGACCAGACCGCATGGAGGTCGGCGATGCGGACGTGTGGCAGGACGATGTTCTGCGCATGCGTGACGCGCAGTTCGTCGAAGCTGTAGCGTGTGCCGAGGTCGGCCATCACGTCGATCTGGTCCGCCGACGCGTCGCCCGGGATGCCGCCAATCGGCTTCAGGCTGATGTTGACGATCGCATAGCCCGGCTGCTTGTGCGCCTTGACGTTCTGGTCGAGCCAGACCGCGAAGTCGGGATCGCTGCGGTCGATATCGGTCGAGGCGTTCGGCTCGAAATCGGGCGCGCCGAAGTGGCTGGTGATGCGCTCCAGCTCGGCCCGCGGCGGATCGAGGCCGAGGCCCTTCACCGCGGCGAACTCCTCCTCGACCTGGCGTCGATATTCGTCGGGGCCGATCTCGTGGAGCAGGATCTTGATCCGCGCCTTGTAGATGTTGTCGCGGCGGCCGTAGCGATTGTAGACGCGCAGGCACGCCTCGAGATAGCTCATCAGGTCGTCGGCGGGGACGAAGTCGCGGATCTCGTGGCTGATCATCGGCGTGCGGCCCATGCCGCCGCCGACGAAGATCTTCGCGCCGAGTTCGCCGTCGCGGACGTGCAGGCCGATGCCGATGTCGTGCAGCCGCATCGCCGCGCGATCCTCGTCCGCCGCGATCACGCAGATCTTGAATTTGCGCGGGAGGTACGTGAATTCCGGGTGGAACGTCGACCATTGGCGGATCAGCTCGGCCCACGGGCGCGGATCGGCAACCTCGTCCGCGGCGGCGCCGGCGAACTGGTCGGAGCTGATGTTGCGGATGCAGTTGCCGCTGGTCTGGATGGCATGCATCTCGACCGTCGCCAGCTCCTGGAGAATGTCCGGGGTCTGGTCGAGCTGGATCCAGTTGAACTGGATGTTCTGCCGCGTGGTAAAGTGCCCGTAGCCGCGGTCATACTTGCGCGCGATATGCCCGAGCATCCGCATCTGCCGCCCGTCGAGCGTACCGTACGGCACTGCGACGCGCAGCATGTACGCGTGCAGCTGGAGGTACAGGCCGTTCATCAGCCGCAGTGGCTTGAACTGGTCCTCGGTCAGCTCGCCCGAGAGGCGGCGGCGGACCTGATCGCGGAATTCATCGACGCGCTGGTCGACGATCGCCTGGTCGTATTCGTCGTATTTATACATATCAGATTACCCAGCTGCCGGCGTTCGGGTCGGCGGGTTTGAGGGTCAGATCGGGCCGCATCGTCGGGCCTAAGGCGCGGATGCGGTCCTTGATGTGGGCGGGGCGGGGGCCGTCGTCGGTCTGAGTCGCCTCGATCAAATAGGGCACGTTGACCCGGCGTGCGCCTTCCTCAGCCTGGAGGATGGATTCACCTGCAACGCCGACGTCGACCGCGTCCTCGATATGGCGCGACCAGCCGTTGCCGGTCCACCACACGACATCGCCGGTGGGAAGGTCGTTTCCGGTCAACAGCTTCATGCGGCGGCGTCCTCTGCTACGCGAGCCCAGCGGGCGAGTTTGTCTTCGGCATCCGACAGTTCGACGACTTCGCCGACGACGATGATCGCGGGGCTTTTGACGGCCTCGCGAGTCACCATCGCGCCGAGATCGGCGAGTAGCGTGCGGATCGCCCGGCTGCCTTGCAACGTACCCCGTTCCAGAACGGCGACGGGCATATCGGGCGCGACACCGTCGGCCATAAGCTTGTCGGCGATATCGGTCGCGGTGGCGATGCCCATGTAGATCACTAGCGTGCGGCCCTGTCCCGCGAGCCCGGACCAGTCCTGCTCGGTGAGGCCCTTGCACTGGCCTGCGACGAAGCTGACCGCGCTGGAATGATCGCGGTGGGTGAGCGGCAGCATCGCTTCGGCGGCGCAACCGAGCGCAGCGGATACGCCGGGGATCACCTCGACCGGGAGGCCGGCAGCGCGGACGGCTTCGACTTCCTCGCCGCCGCGGCCAAACACGAACGGGTCGCCGCCCTTGAGGCGAATGACGATCGCGCCGGTCTTCACGTGCGCGATGATCAGCGCGTTGATCGCCTCCTGCGGCAGCGTGTGGCGCGCGCGCTGCTTGGCGACCGAGATGCGCTGTGCTGACGGCGGCGCGATGTCGAGTACGCGTGGGTCGATCAATCCGTCATGCACGACGACGTCGGCGGTCTTCAACGCCTCGACCGCGCGGACGGTCAGGAGACCGGGATCGCCCGGGCCCGCCCCGACGAGGATGACGCGCCCGCGGGCGGTAGGGTCTAGGAGGCTTGCCATGCGACCGGAGATGGGCGGATGGGCGCCTTGCTGCAACCGAATGATGCTTTGGCGGTAGGTAGGATTGCTTTTGCGGGGGGCAGGCTGCGGCGCGCAGCCGTCGAAACCGAGCGATCCTCCCCCGCCAGGGGGCGGTGGCGCGCAGCGACGGAGGGGGAGGACACGGAGCATAGGTCGTCGCTTACCTCCCCCTCCGTCTGGCAAGTGCCAGCCACCTCCCCCTGGCGGGGGAGGATCGGATCGGAGGCGATCAGCCGTCGGCGAGACCGATCCCGATGCTCGCGCGGGCGCTTTCGGATTCGCTGCTGACGACCGGGTAGGCGCAGTAATCCGCCGCGTAGTAGGCGCTTGGCCGGTGGTTGCCCGACCAGCCGATGCCGCCGAACGGTGCGCCCGACGAGGCACCATTTGTCGGCTTGTTCCAGTTGACGATGCCCGCCCGGATGTTCGCCCAGAAGCGGTCGTACAGCGCGGGCGTCTGGCTGATCAACGACGCGGACAGGCCGTAGCGCGTGTTGTTCGCTTCGGCGATCGCGGCGTCGAAATCGTCGACGCGGACGATCTGGAGGATCGGGCCGAACAGTTCGACATCGGGACGGTCGGCAACATCGGTGACGTCGATCAGCGCGGGTTTCAGGAACGGCAGGTCCGCGACCGGGCGCTCGAGATGGCGGATCGGGCGGCCACCGCGCGTGAGCAGTTCGAGGAAGCTTTCGGTCAGTTGTTCCGCGGCTTCTTTATCGATCACGGGGCCCATGAACGGGGCGGGGTTGGCATGCGGTTCGCCGACGATGATCCGCCCGACCATCTTGTCGAGCGTGGCGATCAGCGGGTCGTAGAGCTTGGTGTCGACGATCAGCCTGCGGGCGGCGGTGCAGCGCTGGCCGGCGGTGGTGAAGGCCGACTGGATGATCAGGATCGCGGCGGTGTGTAGGTCCGGCGCGTCCCAGACGACGATCGGGTTGTTGCCGCCCATCTCCAGCGCGAGAATCTTTTCGGGTTTTTCGGCGAAGGCGCGGTTGAGCGCGAGGCCGGTACGCGCCGAGCCGGTGAACAGCAGTCCGTCGATATCGGGATGCGCGGCGAGCGCCTTGCCTTCCGCGGGACCGCCGATGACGAGGCGGATGCACTCCGCGGGGACCCCGGCGGCGCGGAAGCACTCGACGAGGAACGCGCCGACGGCAGGGGTCTTTTCCGACGGCTTGAAGACGACCGCGTTGCCAGCGATCAGCGCCGGGACGATGTGGCCGTTGGGCAGATGCGCCGGGAAATTATACGGCCCGAGCACCGCGAGCACGCCGTGCGGCTTGTGGCGGACAGCGATCCGCGAGCCCATCGTCGCTTCGAGGCGGCGCTGCGCGGTGCGATCGGCATAGGCGCTGACCGAGATGTCGACCTTGGCGATGACCGTTTCGACCTCGCCGCGCGCTTCCCAGATCGGCTTGCCGGTTTCGCGCGCGATCAGGTCGGTGAAGGCGTCGTTGCGCTGGCGGACGATGTTGGCAAAGCGCCGCATCGTCTCGATCCGGAAGGCGAGCGGCTTCGACGCCCAGCTCGACCAGCCGGCGCGGGCGCAGGCGACTTCGGCATCGACGTCGCCGATCGGATGGCGCCAGAGGACCGCACCGGTGGCCGGTTCGTAGGAGATGATCTCTTCGGACATGCGTCACTCTTGCCTTGATTCGCGGCGGGTTTCCACCGGGGGATGTGCCTCCTTGCTTCCCCCCTCCCTGGAAGGGAGGGGTCGGGGGTGGGTCGGGTTCAATGGGTTCAGACGTTTGCGGCTCAAACCGGCCGACCCACCCCCAGCCCCTCCCTTCCCGGGAGGGGAGCAGCTATTCGGCTAGCGCTTCGCCCATTTCGCGGATCGCGGCGACCTTGGCGTTGAGCAGGGTCCAGTCGTCGTGGTCGGCGATCGGCGCCCAGATCGCTTCGACTTCGTCGATCAGCATGCTGCACGGTTCACCCGACCAATAGGGATGCGAGCGGTCTTTTCGCGGTTCGTAGGGCACCAGTGCCGCGCGGACCTGGTCCCATTGCGCGTCGTACGTGTCCGGCAGGTTTCCACCGAACACATCGAAGAAGAACCGGTCGATGCCTACGCCCGAGGTGCGCAGTGCGCGTTCGGTGGCCTGGACGAGGTCGCGGTCGGTGTCCGGATCGCGCGGACGGACGCCGAGGCGCCAGAGGATCGCCTGCGTGACTTCGGGTTGATAGCGCGGACCGAACTGGTCGAGCGCGGCGACGAGCGGGTCGCTTTCGGCGATCTGGCGCAGTGCGACTGCGAGTTGCATCACGTCCCAGTGGATCGCCTCGGGCTGGCGGCCGAACGCATATAGTCCTTGATGGTCGAAATAGGCGGCGGTGAAGGCAGGGTCCCAGGTCGGCGCGAACCGCCAGGGGCCGTAGTCGAAGCTCTCGCCGGTGACGTTTATGTTGTCGGAATTGAGCACGCCGTGGACGAACCCAGCCGCCATGTAGCGCGCCGCGAGCCGCGCGGTGCGGCCGACGACGAGGTTGAGCAGGCGGACCGGGTCGTCGCTGTCCTCTTCGTAAAGGTTGCGCAGCGTATAGCCGACGAGCTTGCGCAGGCCTGCTTCGTCGCGCTCGTAGGCAAGCCGCTGGAAGCTGCCGATGCGGACATGGCTGTGGTTGAGGCGGACGAGGACGGCGGAGCGTGTCGGGCTGGGCTCGTCGCCCCGCTGGAGTTCCTCGCCGGTCTCGATCAGCGACAGCGTGCGCGACGTAGGCACATTGAGCGCTTCGAGCATCTCGGTCGCGAGGATTTCGCGGACGCCGCCCTTGAGTGTGAGGCGGCCATCGCCGGCACGGCTCCACGGGGTCTGGCCCGACCCCTTGGTGCCGAGGTCCATCAGGCGACCGCGATCGTCGCGCATCTGCGCGAGGGTGAAGCCGCGACCGTCACCGAGATCGGGATTGTAGCTGCGGAACTGGTGGCCGTGATAGCGGAGGGCCAGCGGCCGGGGGAGCGTGTCGGGCAGCGGATCGAACCGGCCGAAGTGGCGCGTCCACTCGTCGTCGGTGAATGCGTCGAGGCCGATCTGCGCGGCGGCGCGGTCGTTGCGGAAGCGAAGCCGGGTCTCGGGGAAGTCGGCGGGGGCGACGGGATCGAAAAAGTCGTCCCCGAGCGTCAGGAGTTCGGCTTCGGGGCGATAGGCTTGCGGGCGGATGGGCATGCGGCGATATGGTGGCCGCTACCCGAAGGACGCAACCATGGCTGCTTACGAAAACCTCTATTGGTGGTCCAATGACGGGCTGAGACTGCATGCGCGGGACTATCCGGGCGGGGCGGAAGGGCAGCCGCCGATCCTCTGCATGCCGGGTCTGACGCGCAATGCGCGCGATTTCGATGCGTTGGCGGCAAGGCTGGCGGGGCGCTGGCGCCTGATCGCGGTGGATTTTCGCGGGCGCGGCGAGAGCGCGTATGCGAAGGACCCGATGTCGTATGTGCCCTTGACGTACGTGCAGGACGTCGAGGCGTTGCTGACGGATCGCGGCATCGACCGGTATATCGCGTTCGGCACCTCGCTCGGGGGGATCGTCACGATGCTGATGGCGGGGCCTTCGCGAGGCCGAATGGCCGGGGCATTGCTCAATGACGTCGGCCCCGAGATCGACGCGCACGGCCTGTCGCGGATCCGCGGATATGTCGGCAAGGCGAGCGTCTTCCCGACCTGGATGCACGCCGCGCGGTGCGTCGCGGAGAATAACGGCGACGTCTATCCCGACTTCTCGATCGAGGACTGGCTGGCGATGGCCAAGCGGCTGTACCGGCTCAACAGTTCGGGGCGGATCGTGCTGGATTACGACCTGAAGATCGCCGAGCCGTTCCGCGTGCCAGGGAACGAAGCGGGGCCGGACATGTGGCAGGCGCTGGCCTCGCTGCGTGACATGCCGACGCTGATCGTGCGGGGCGGGCGATCGGACCTGCTGTCGGCGGCGACGGCGGATCGGATGACCGCCTCGCTCGACCGGGCCGAGCTGGTGACGGTGCCTGGCGTGGGCCATGCGCCGACGCTGAGCGAGACGATGCTGCAGGAGTCGATCGACCGGTTGCTGGCGCGTGCGCTTGAGGGGGCGGCGATCCGCGCTTAGGGACACCCGCCTGGGGCTGCGCGTTAGGCGGAGACTTACTGACAAGCCGGGACATTTGATGACTGAACTCGCCGACGCACATACGACCGTCCGCCCTCTGAAAGGCCGCCGCGCCATCATTACCGGGGGGACCACCGGGATCGGCCGGGCGATCGCGGTGCTGCTGGCGGCGGAAGGCGCAAAGGTCTTCATCTGCGGCCGCGACGAGCGCTATCTGCGCGATGCGCTGGCGCGTATTCGCGAGGTCGGTGAGGGCGACGGAATGATCACCGAGCTCGCCGACCCCGACAAGGTCCGTGCATTCTTCGATGCGGGCGAGGCGTATCTCGGCGGCTTCGATATCACTGTCGTCAACGCGGCGGTCGCGGCCGGCGGTCTGACGCAGATGAGCGAGGATGAACTCCGCTACGCGATCGCGGTCGACTTCACGGCGTATCTGCTCAGCGCGCATCACGCCGCACACCGAATGAAGCCGATCAGCGACATCGTCATCATCGGCTCGCTGAGCGCGCATATCCTCGGGCCAAGCTCGACGGTGTATGCCGGGGTCAAGTCGGGGATCGCCGGCTTCTCGGAGGCGTTGCGACGCGAGCTGGGGCCGAAGGGGATCAAGGTTTCGCTGGTCGAGCCGGGCAAGGTCGGGTCGAACATGCAGTATCCGGACGTGCCCGACGACAAGCAGCGCCAGATGATCGAGGCGGAGCAGATGCTGCGCGCCGAGGATATCGCGGTCGGGGTGGAGTTCGTGCTGACTCAGCCGACCCGCACCGTGATCCAGCAGATCGTCATCGTGCCCCGGGCGCTGGAGGGGGAATAGACTTCTCTTCCTTGTTCTCCCGCGTAGGGTTCTCCCGCGTAGGCGGGAGCCCAGGGTTACACAGGACTGCGTTCGTGATCTGGGCACCCGCCTACGCGGGGGAACACAATGGATTACGCATCAAAGGAGAATAGCATGTTCGACCAGCTCGTCTTCACCCCCGCCGACATCGACCTGTCGCGCTCGCCGCTGGCGGGGAAGGTCGGCGCCGAGACCTATGTGCTCGGCGCGTTCAACCCGGGGATGACTCGGCTGGCGAACGGCAACCTGCTGCTGATGGTGCGCGTCGCCGAGGCGCTGAAGCAGCCGATCAAGGACGGCAACGTCCATGCGATCCGCTGGGAGGACGGCGCGTATGTGCTCGACGCATGGCCGTTGCAGCAAGTGGATACCAAGGACCCGCGCAAATTTCTGATCCCTGGGGGCGGGTGGAAGGTGATGGCGCTGACGTCGCTGTCGTGGTTGCTGCCGGTCGAACTTGACGCCGAAGGGCGCTCGGTCGTCGCGGTGCATTACGACAAGGCGATCGCGCCGCGGACCTCGTACCAATGCTACGGGGTCGAGGATGCGCGCATCTCGAAGGTCGGCGACCGCTATCTGATGACCACCTGTTCGGTCAGTCCGGAGCGTCATTCGACGACGCTGTACACGTCCGCCGACGCGCTCGACTGGCAGCTCGAGGGCATCGTCCTCGATCACCAGAACAAGGACATGCTGATCTTCGAAGGGCTGATCGACGGGCAATATTGGGCGCAGACGCGGCCGCTCGGCGACCTGTATTTCGCCTATCCGCCGAACAGCGAATGGCGCGCCGGACCGTCGATCAACCTGTCGCGTTCGCCGGACGTGCTGCACTGGAAGCCGCACGACAAGCCCGGTATCCGCCCGCACGCCGCCACCGTCTCGACCGCGCGGATGGGCGGCGGTGCGCCCCCGATCCTGACCGATCGCGGCTGGCTGACGCTGTGGCACGGCGTCGAGCCGTCGGGCGTGGTCGGCATCTACCGCACCTATTGGTCGATCCTCGACAAGGACGACCCGTCGATCACGGTCGCGACCGAGCACACCGCGCTGCTGGAACCGAACCCCGCGCTGACCGAGCCGTTGAAAGACCGGATGTACCTCGACAACGTCGTCTTCACGACCGGCATAGCCGACGCCGGCGACTTCTACGTCGTCGCGAGCGGCGAGGCGGATCTGGCGTGCCGGATCACGCATATCGCGAAGGACGTGTTCAGCCGGTAATCGGGCCCGCCGCCAGACCCGGCAGGTCCAGCTCGTGTTCGGACACGATCCGGATCGCGCCACCGAGGCGGCGATACTGCTCGGCTCGGCGGAACGCGCCGCTGTTGCGGACGGAATAGGCGAACGGCGCGCGTCCGGCGATCACCAGCGCGGTCGTGGTGTTGCCGACGGCCGAGACGATCCGACCACCCAGCGCGGCGATCCGGCAGGCCAGGGCACCATCCCGGGGTTCGCCCAGGATCGCGATCCGCTCGCCGCTGAGCGGTCCGGACGGCGCAGGACGCGGGGCGGGCCCGGGCTTGCGCGGCGGGGCTAGCCATTCGTCGAGCGCGATACCGGTATGGTCGATCGCCTTGACGATCACCCAGCCGGCCGCGCGCGCATCGCTCAGCGCGTCGTGATGCTTGTGCTCGATCCCCAGATATCGGGCGAGCAGCCCGAGCCGGTGGCTCTCCAGATCGGGCCAGGCGCGCTTGGCGACGCGCACGCTGTCGAGCCAGACCGTCTCGATCGCAGGGCGGTCGTGGACCCTGCATGCAGCCGCCAGCGCGCCCTTGTCGAAATAGGAATGCGCCACCGTCGTTCGACCGGAAAGATGGCCGTGGACGATCCCGTGGACGTCGGCGAAGCTCGGCTGGCCGACGACGTGGTGCTCGGCGATGCCGTGGATGCGCGTGTTGAACAGGTGGAATTCGTCGCGCGGATCGAGCAGCGTCTCGTATTCGAAGATCTCGCGTCCGTCGCGAAACCCGACGATGCCGATCTGACAGATGCTGCTAACCCGCGAACAGGCGGTCTCGACGTCGATCACGACGAAATCCGGGGGCAGGGTGTCGGCGGGATCGGATCGCGTCACGGTCGAGATGTCGAGCATCGCGCCTCCATGCACGCATGTGCGCGGCGGATAAACATCTTTGGAAGAAGCCGGAATCGGGCCGGAGCCTGAAAAGCCAGTCGGCGCGGCGCGAGGCGAATTGCGCCCTTGCCCGGTTCTCAGCGGCCGGGTCCCTCCGCGCAGCGCCGCCCGCTCATTCCACGGCGCACCAGAACCGCACCGTCGACGACGGGTCTGCCCGATGCAGATTCGTGGTGAGCAATCCGAGCGTCATGGCGCAATTCTGCCGGTTGAAATCTCCGGATCGTATGGAGTTGAAGCTGGCGAAGTGGACCCTCGGCGCGCTGTCGCCCGAGGAGCGATAGAGCCGGTAGGTCGCACCGGCCATCGGCGTGCAGCCGCCCAATGTAACGATCGTGGCAAGCGCCGTCAGTGCCGTAATGCCGTGCAATGCATGTGTGATCGCGTTGTCCCCTAGAGGTCCCAATGGGTCGCTCGAAGACTTCAGGCAAGCGGCAAGGTTGCACAGCCGATTATCGGGTCCGGCAAGAATTCACGTATTCGTCTTTTTTATTGGGAAAAGACATGGTCTTGGTATTTTCAGAAGAATATTCAGGTAGCGAATAAATTGCGCGGACGTCGTCCCGTTTAGGATTAAACCTAATCCCGACGGCCTCGAACATCCGAAAAGGACGATCGATCCGAGCGGCTCGATCAGCCAAAGTCCTGCTGTGCTGCACCCGATTGGTCCGGTCACCCGGCGCTAGCCGGCATGCGCAGTTTTGCCATCTTTCTCGAAAAGGATCGAGAAACGGGGATCAGCGCGTGAACAAGAACCCCACGCAGAACAGGAACGTCGCACCTTCCAGCAGCCCTGCAAATACGTTCCCGGCGGCACGCAATAGGTTGATGCTCAGCGCCTGTGCGAACCACCGCGTTTCTACGATCCAGAAATTGACGATGCTCAATCCGACGAGCCAGTGGCCCACCATCCGCGTCACTTCGTGTTGGTCGAACCCGAAGCTGCTACCGACACTCAAGCCGAGAGCAAAAACAGCTGCCGGATAACATTGCTCGTAGAAAGGCTGCTGTAGAGAAGTGCGATCGAGCTTGATCTTGCGCCTGCGCACCATGCGCGCCGCCAGGAAGAGTGGGAAACCAGCGAAAACGACGACGCGAAGGACCAGGGCACTCGCATTGTCGTTGACCAGGTCGGCGAGGCCATGATGATTGGCGATAATTTCGTCGGTCTGGCCCAGCGCCGTGGAGACCGTGTGCGCCAACAACAGCGTCAGAGCCAGAAACAGGGGCGGACTGAGCACCGACGCATATCGTTCATCGTCGGGGAGCGCCATTTCGCGCTCGATCTGCTTCATCGTACCGACCGGTCGCAACAGCGCCTGCCAAAGCGTAAGGGGGAAGAAGATCACCCAGCTCATGACCTCGTAGAGGAGTTCATCGAGCGAATTTAGCCACTTCATAAAGTCCATATCGCATGATGTGCGATGTAGAATTTGATCGCAACGGTTTGCTATTCGTTGTCGTCGGGTTTTGGAGGTTCGCCCACGGCGGAACCCGCGGCAGCAATAAGTGATTGAGAAGCGTCGACAGTGATGGACGCCGTCATCCCGCTTCCATAAACTCGTCGCATTGATGAAGAGGTAGTTTCGAACGAACGGGAGAGTCGCCATGCGTTATCGAGCACACGTGTCGAAGATTACGACCGCAGTTCTTTTAGGAGCAGCACTTCCGGCGGTTGCCGATGCGCAATCTACGGGGCTCGAGGACATGGTAGGCGCCCGTGCCGGCCAAGCTGAGATGGAGTTGCAGCGGCGCGGCTACGTCAACATCCGCGGTGAGCAGGGTGATGATCGCGCCTATACCTATTGGTGGAACGCCGATCGCCGCCAGTGCGTCAGCATCGCCACGATGGAAGGCCGCTACAATTCCATCCAACCGACCACGCCCCCCGATTGCAGGAAGCCCGCGAACCTTCGCCCCAACCCCAACTATGGGGGTCCGCCTGCGTCCCGGCCGCGCCCAGACTATGAGCCCGATCCGGCATATGGACGCGCGCCAGTGGGGCCCGGTGGCGGTCAGGCCAACTCTCCGTCGGGGGGGCCGGTCGTCGATGGAAGGAACGTGGAACTGGGGCTCGTCTGTTTCGGGGACGGGTCGAAGACCGGTTTCGCCAGTGGTACGACGTGGAACTGGAACCGTGATCGTGATCGGTATGAGTCCGGCAATTACACCGAAACCAGAAAGGAGGTCTTCGATGCCTCGCTCACGATCCAGACGTGGGCGGGGGGCGGACGTATCCGGCTACCCAAATCGCTGATCCCGCCGATCAATTCTCGTGGCGATCAGGGATGGTGGGAGCTGCGCGACGTATCCGTCAGCCCCGATACGATCCGCGCCAGTTACCGCCTGAACGGGTTGAACAAGCCAAAGCTGACGATCGACCGGCGCAGCGGCCGCATCACGGTCGAGGGTATGAGCAACTATGGTTTTCGCGGCACGTGCGACACGATCGGGCACGAACCGCGGCGATTTTAGGGCAAAGCAGCGTCGACGCGATGCCGACGCATAGTGGGCGATTGCCGAGGCGCGCGCTTGAATGGCTGTTATCGGGAGTTCTGATTCCCAACCTGAGCATCCGTGTGTGGGCGCGTTTTCCGATCGGGGATCGAGTTTGGGGAATGTCCGGGTTGGAAGGAAAGCGGCCCGTCCGCTATTGGGAAGGCAGATGGCGTTAGCGGACGTCGCCTGACGCTGCCGCGTTTCTCAACAAGGATGGTGTTTCGAGAATCTCAGGTTTCGCTGGCCTAGGTGCTAGTAGCGAACCATCGGTGTATTGCGCATGACAAGGGAAAGGACGGCAATGCGCTACGTCTATAGAGAGGAAAATGTCGATTATGTCGCCGATCTGACATTTGACGCTCTCAGCTATGAGGAGATCCACGACGAGAAGCTGTCGCGTCCTCCCAGCAGGGTGCGCCTCGGCTTGCGACAGAGACGCGCTGATTTTGCCGAGATCATCGAACTTGGTGACGTGTCCGTACCCGGTGCGCCGTGGTTCAACGCACGGATTATGGTGCTGATGGATGAAACCCTGTTCGTAGGCGTCGATGACGGTCTGCTACTGATAGATGCCGCAACGGCTAACATTCTGAAGCGCATCCGAACTGGCAATACGGAAGTATCGGAAATCGTACCTGATTTTGATCGCCGCCGGGTCTATGTTGTCAATGAGCCGTACGGATTTGTTGCGGAGGACAACGCTTCAAACGTCGCAGCGTACGAACATAACGGCAGGCTTGCCTGGCGCGCACCGATGGCGGTTGAAGAGTGGTCGGACGCGAAAGGCTACTCCCAGATCATAGCGTTAGATCAGGCGGTGCTCGAAGTGACGACATGGACCGGGCGTTGCCACGTGGATGCCGAGGACGGTCGCGTGGTCAACTGCTGGTTCACGAAGGGAATGTAGGAGCTTCTCAGCGTTCCCAAAAAACGAACCCTTTTGCAACCGACGTGATGCTCGGGAAGCATCAGAGTTCTGCATCGAGGAAGGCCGCAAATTGGGCCGCCTTGAGGCCGATGCGAAATCCGTGAGTTTTGCATCAGATGGGTGCGGAAAGTCATAGGAAACGGGTTTGAGCCATTATAGCCTGCCCCTATGAAACATGCCGAACTACGGTCCATCGTTCACAACGTCGCCGATTCCCTCGGGAGCGGCATCGGTCTCATGATCGGCCATTACGAGATCGACGTTTATGGAGATGCCGAGCGCTCTCACGAGCGTGCGATCACGGTCGATTTCCTACACGGCGTTGTCATCGAAGGTGAACCGTCTACCTCGCTGGCGGAGTCGGTAGCGCTCTATAAGACCGCATTCGCTGACCTCTGCTCGAAAGCCGGTGGATCAATCGCTAACGTGGTAGAAGCAAAGGCCCGCTTTTGGTCCGACGCGTTGAACTGCCACTTCACAGTGACGATCACTGACCGCGACGGTCACCGCTCCGCAACAGACTACGCGGGAATACCTGGCCAACGGGTGAAAATCCTAGATCCCCTTGGGCGCTTGCGGCCTCGGCCGAGCGTCCCGGCCTGATGGCCGGAATGGGAAGGATAACGGCCTGACCGTTTTCGGGGAGATTGGCGGGTAAGCGGAAGTTCGCCAATGAGCCATGACCCTAGTTTTTCCCGTCCCTTTGCTCATGCTGCATGCTTCAGGCGCTCAACAGTCCTACCGGCGAAAACAATGGCTCAATGCTTGTACGGATACGGAACAAAGATGAGGGGCTTTCTCGGCGTTGGTTCCGATAGCCGTCGTTCCAACGTTCGATCAGTGGCTCTTTGCGTCTTCGCCCGTGTCAGATATAGTTCGGCATCTGTTACCATTGATCTAGCCGCTTCTGGCGATAAAGGTGCAGTTTTAAAATGGATCGCTGCTGCTGGCAGACTTCGCAGAAGTACCGAACACTGGAAAAATAGTCTCAGTCCGTCTGGTGCCGGGCAAAACATTGTATAAACCTTATCTAACTTGGTTTGCACGCTGTTCAACGGATATTGATGACCTCCAAGCCAATACCCGCCTCCAAAGCTCTTCCCGGTAAATCCCCTGCCGAGATCAATGTAATATCTAGCGTCAACCGGGCTACCCGATTTTGGCCTGTCCGGAACTAAGCGAGCATACGCACGCTTATTTACTCTCTCCTCTATTCGCACCTCTACGGTTCCTTTTGGGAAAGATAGTATTGTGCCATTATACTGGAACGGCGCTGTATCCGGCACTCGTGGTGCTGGCGCTCCACAGCCAGTTGCTGCAAGCGACAGCAGGCATGCAATGGCGGGGCCTGAATGAGCTGACATATGGGTTACCATGATCGAGGGATGCGGTCTTCAGCGCAGTGAGGCAAAAACGACGTCCGCTTTAGGGTTAGCTGTTGGGCCGCCCGAACGTCCGCAAGTGGGCGTGAGCCGACATAGGAGAGGTCTTTGCCAGCTTGCGCTTTGGCATGTTCGCGGCTGTGCGAAGGCCGCCGAACAATGGCGGAAAAGCTGGTGCCCCCGGCGAGATTTGAACACGCGGCCTACGGTTTAGGAAACCGTCGCTCTATCCGGCTGAGCTACGGGGGCATCGTCGGCGCATTACGCCGGTCGGGGGGGACGATCAAGCTCGGGTGAGCGTGGAAAGCTCGGGGCTTGCGTCCGGTCGGTCGGCCTGTCGCCAGACCCTTGGTATAAACCTCGTGCCGTCGAATGGCTGACAGCGATAGAGGCGCGATCAGACTCGTGTCCGGGATGCGATCGAGCTCGCGGTCGGGAAGCGATCAAGCTCGCGGTCGCGTTGCGATCAAGGGCGACGGGTATCGCTCACGATGCCCCGTCGCCGCTTGCCGTGCAGTGCAGGCGGTTAGGCCTTGACGTGCTGCGAGATGTACTTGTTCATCTCGAACATCGTGCACTTGTCACGCCCGAAGACCTTTTTCAGCTTCTCGTCAGCCAGAATCTCGCGCTTGTTCTCGGGGTTCTGGAGGTTGTGTGCCTTGATGTAGACCCACACCTTGCTGATCACTTCGCTGCGCGGCAGCTTGTCGTTGCCGACGATCTCGCCGAGCTCGGGAGAGGGCTGGACGGGGGCGTGGATGCCGCCGGTCTTGGGAGCTGTAGCCATAAGCATTCCTTCCTGTTGCGCGCGTGCGTTAGGCACTGCGCGCGTGGTCACGCCTTGGTGAGCGCGTCCGCCTTGTGCGCTGCCTTGCCGCCCTTGTCACTCCTTACGATGAACTGCGGCTCCTCCTTGGAGGCCTTGACGGTGTGGCCCATGATCTTCGTGTCGGTCGTCTGCTTCTTCTCGACCGTGCCGTGCGCCTCGCCGCCGTGCGATTTCCAGGTGACCTCGTCGCCCTTCTTCGGATCTTTCATGCCGCCATCTCCTTGAATTGAAAGGATCAAGCGCGGGAAAGCGGCATTGGTTGCATCGGCGGCGGGTTGCGGAGGCGAGGCGCGGGGGGCATCAGGGCGGCAATCAAGGAGACCCACCCATGAAGACCCGCGCCGCCGTTGCCTTCGAGGCAAAAAAACCGCTCGAGATCGTCGAACTCGACCTCGAAGGGCCGAAATTCGGCGAAGTGCTCGTCGAAATCATGGCGACGGGCATCTGCCATACCGACGCGTACACGCTCGACGGGCTTGATTCGGAAGGCTTGTTTCCGAGCGTGCTGGGGCATGAAGGCGCCGGTATCGTCCGTGAGATCGGCGCGGGCGTGACCAGCGTCGCGGTCGGCGATCACGTTATCCCGCTCTACACGCCCGAGTGTCGCCAGTGTAAGTCGTGCCTCAGCCAGAAGACGAACCTGTGTACCGCGATCCGCGCGACGCAAGGGAAGGGCCTGATGCCCGACGGCACGACGCGGTTCAGCTACAAGGGCCAGCCGATCTTCCACTACATGGGCTGTTCGACCTTCTCGAACTTCACCGTGCTGCCGGAGATCGCGGTGGCCAAGATCCGCGAGGACGCGCCGTTCGATACCTCGTGCTACGTCGGCTGCGGTGTGACGACCGGCGTTGGCGCAGTGGTGCACACCGCGAAGGTCCAGCCGGGCAATACGGTCGTGGTGTTCGGGCTCGGCGGGATCGGGCTGAACGTGATCCAGGGCGCGCGGCTTGCGGGTGCCGGGATGATCGTCGGCGTGGACATCAATCCCGACCGCGAGGAGTGGGGGCGTCGCTTCGGCATGACGCACTTCGCGAACCCGAAGGACGTGGGCGACATCGTCCAGCATATCGTCGCGCTGACCGATGGCGGCGCGGACTACACGTTCGACGCGACCGGCAACACGACGGTGATGCGGCAGGCGCTGGAGGCGTGTCACCGCGGCTGGGGCACTTCGATCGTGATCGGCGTGGCCGAGGCGGGGAAGGAAATCTCGACGCGGCCATTCCAGTTGGTCACCGGGCGTAACTGGCGCGGGACGGCGTTCGGCGGCGCACGCGGGCGGACCGATACGCCGAAGATCGTCGACTGGTACATGAACGGGATGATCGAGATCGACCCGATGATCACGCACCGGCTGACGCTCGACGAGATCAACAAGGGCTTCGACCTGATGCATGCCGGTGAGAGCATCCGCTCCGTCGTGATCTACTGAGGAAGCGCTAATGTTCACGCACATCATGCTCGGCGCCGACGATATCGCCGCGTCGAAGGCGTTTTACGATGCAGCCCTGGGAGCGCTCGACGTTCCCGAGGGTGTCGTCGATGACTGGGGCCGGGTGGTCTATGCGCATGACGGCGGGCGCTTCCTGCTGACCAAGCCGATCGACGGGCAGCCGGCGAGTCACGGCAACGGGAGCACGATGGGCTTTGCCGCCGCGTCGACCGAGGCCGCCGATGCTTGGCACGCTGCTGGGCTTGCGAACGGCGGGACGGCTTGCGAGGATCCGCCCGGCGTGCGGGAAGCGACCGGGGGGCGGAAGCTGTACCTCGCGTATCTGCGCGACCCGTCGGGGAACAAGATCTGCGCGCTGCACCGGGTCGCGTGATGGAGACCGTCTCCACCAGCAAGGCGTATGGCGGCATTCAAGGCGTGTACCGCCACGGCTCGACCGCGACGGGCACCGACATGACCTTCGCCGTGTACGTCCCGCCGCATGACGAGGGCGCGCGGTTGCCGGTATTGTGGTTCCTGTCGGGGCTGACCTGCACGCACGCCAACGTCATGGACAAGGGCGAGTATCGGCGGGCGTGTGCCGAGCTTGGCGTGATCCTCGTTGCGCCGGATACCTCGCCGCGCGGGGACGACGTGCCGGACGACGACGCGTACGACTTCGGCAAGGGCGCGGGCTTTTATGTGGACGCGACTGAGGAGCCCTGGGCGAAGAATTTCCGGATGCGGTCCTATGTCGAGGACGAACTGCCCGCACTGATCGCAGCGCAGTTTCCGATGGCGGACATGGCGCGGCAGGGGATCTTCGGACACTCGATGGGGGGCCATGGCGCGCTGACGATCGCGTTGCGCAACCCGGATCGGTTCAGGAGCGTGTCGGCGTTCGCGCCGATCGTCGCGCCGTTGCAGTGTCCCTGGGGCGAGAAGGCGCTCGGCGGGTATATCGGGGCGGACCGGACGGCTTGGCGGGCGTATGATGCCTGCGCGCTGATCGAGGATGGCGCGCGGGTGGCCGAGATCCTGGTCGATCAGGGAGATGCGGATGGCTTCCTGGTCGAGCAGTTGAAGCCGGACTTGCTGGTGGCGGCGTGCGAGGCGGCGGGGATCGGGCTGACGCTGCGGATGCAGCCGGGATACGACCACAGCTACAATTTCATTTCGACTTTCATGGCGGACCATGTCGCTTGGCATGCGGAGCGGCTGGGGCGCTAATCGCGGTTTTGATGGTGCAGGGCTGTCGGTGTGCAGGCCGTGCTCTCACCCTTGCCGCCTTCGGCGTCTCTCCCTCTCCCGATGGGAGAGGGAAGGAGCCCGCGGCGTCTTCGCCGTGGGAAGGGTGAGGCAAGGGCGTATCGGTCGTCACGGTGTGGTTTGGGCCAACGCCGTCCCAAAGATCGTCATCCTGACGAAAGTCAGGACCCAGGGTTACGTACGCCGCACCGATTGGCTCTGGGTCCTGACTTTCGTCAGGATGACGGCTGCGGCATAGGTCAGTCGTATCGACGTCCGATCTACCAATCCTCCCCCGCGAGGGGGAGGTGACTGGCTCTTCCCAGACGGAGGGGGCGGTAAAGTGTAACCGCCGTTGCGTGTCCTCCCCCTCCGTCGCTTCGCGCCACCTCCCCCTGGCGGGGGAGGATCAGTTAGATTGCCTTCCTGTCCTGTGTAATTGCCTCGAGCCCCCTCAGAACTTGAACCCGGCCGCGACGCCGTACCGGCGTGGTTCGATCGTGAAGATGTTGGTGAACAGCCCGGCCGACTGGTCGGTCACGTACTGCCCGGTCGTGGCATCGTTGTTGGTCAGATTCTGCACATAGGCGCGGACGTAGAAGCGGTCTTCGCGGGCGTTGAGCTGGACCTGCATGTTGACGACTTCATACCCCGGAATCCGGTCGATCTGGGTGTTGAAGATGCTGGCCGAGAGCCCGCCGGTGTAGTTGAGGTCGGCACGCGGCACGAGGCTCATGCCGTTGGCGAAGTCGATCGTGTACTGCGCGCCGACCGACCATTTGTAGGTTGGCGCCTGGGGCAGGCGGTTGCCGCGGATGTTGGTGGTTACGCCGTCGAGCACGGACACACCGCTCGCCGCGGCGTTGGCTCCCAGCGCGGAGCAGATCCCGAACGCGCCGGTCGCCGAGATCGTCGGGATCGCGGTCGGGGCGCGCAGGCCGATCGCGCGATTGACCGCCGCGACATAGCCGTTCGACAATGCCGCATTGCCCGCGACGTTGGGCACGACGACGCAGTTCGACGCGTTGGTAATGTCCTTGATGATCACCGCGTCGGCCCGGCCGCCCGATACGTCGCGCGGGTTCACCAGGAACTTGTCGCTCGACACCTTCGAGTGGAGGTAGCTCGCATTCATGTTGACCACGAATGCCGGCACCGGGCTCATGATCGCCTCAGCCTCGACGCCGTAGATATCGGCGTCGACATTGTCGTTGACCGAGGTCCGCGCGACGATCCGGCTCAGCTGCAAATTCTTGTACTGGTAATAGAAGCCGGTGAGGTTCAGCCTGAACTGGCCGCCGCCGAACGTATTCTTCGAGCCGATCTCGTACGCGTTGACCTGTTCGGGCAGGAACGTGCTGCTGACGTTGAACATCGGCAGCAGCGGCGGGTTGATCCCGCCCGACTTATACCCGCGCGAGTAGGACGCGTAGAGCAGGTTGTTCTCGGTGATCCGGTAGTCGATCACCGCGCGGCCGGTCAGCCGCGAGAAGCTGACCTGCGCATTCGCGAACTCCTGGCGCCCCGGCAGGTTCGGGTCGAAATCGACCGTGCCGTAGTTCAGCCCCTGCTCGATGCCGGTGGCGCCGATCGGCGTCAGCACGTTGAGCGCGAGGTTGCGCGCCTGGTCGGTCTTCTCGTCATGGTTGTAGCGCAGGCCGACGGTCAGCTTCAGCTTGTCGGTGAACTTGAAATAGGTCTCGCCGAAGATGCCGTAGGATTTCAGGCGGAACTCGACGTCGCTGTTGCGATAGAACGGCGTCGACAGGAAATAGCCGTTGCCGGCGGGCAGCCCCGCTCCCGCCGCGTTCGCCGAGCCGAGGATGCCCGAGGCATAGTCCAGCCCGAACGCGTTGACGAAATAGTCTGTGTTGGTCGATTTGCTGTCGACATAGATGCCGCCGAGCAGGAAGTTGAACATCCCGTCGAAATTGCTGTCGAGATGCGCTTCGGCGGAAAACTGGCGGCTCTTCTGGCGCGAGCGATCGAAGTCGAGGCTCTGCGCATAGCACCCGATCGAGTTGCCGCCATAAATGCCGACATTGTTCGGATCGGCGGCGGACTGGCACACGCCGCCGGCGGGGCCGTTGGGGATCAGCGCCTGCCGTACGCCGCTGAGGAACGCGAACGGCGATCCGGTGCGCGCAAGTGCATTGAGCGTGGCAAGCCCGACATTGTTGGTCAGCGGGTTCTCGACCGCGAGGTTGTAGTCGGCGGTGCTGTCGACGACGTTGCGCGTGTAGCCACCGGTGAAGTTCAGGCTGACCGGGCCGAAATCGTGGAAGATCTTCGCGGTATATTGCTCCTCCTCGGCGAAATAGGTCGGGCTGTAGTCGAGCGATACGGTCCGCACGTCCGATGGGTTGACCACGCCGGCATAGGTATCCTGGCCATAGAGGCTCTGCAGCCCGAAGCGTCCCAGCGCGGGGTTGTTGACCGCGAAGAACTCGCTCGAACTGAGCACCGCCGCCAGCGTCGAATTGCCGTTCGCGGTCTCGTTGGCGAGGCGATCGGGAAGGCAGCCGAGGATGCCGGTCGGATCGCGGTGGCAGAGCTGCTTCTGCAAGCGCGAGCGATCGTCCTTCTCGCGGAAGTACGATCCGATCAGGTCGATCCGGGTGTTGCTGGTCGGCGCCCACGACAGCGTGCCGCGCACCGAATACAGGTCCCGTCCGTCGATGTCGCGACCGTCGTACAGGTTCTTGGTATAGCCGTCGCGGTTGAGATAGGTGCCGGCGACGCGGATGCCGAGCGTGTCGGTGAAGGGCAGATTGATCATCGCCCGCACGCGCTTCGAATCGTAATTGCCATATTCGAACTCGGCGGCGGAATGCACGCCGGTGAGGTCGGGCTTGGCGGAGATGAAGTTGACCACGCCCGACGTCGCGTTGCGGCCGAACAACGTGCCCTGTGGACCGCGGAGAACCTCGATCCGTTCCAGATCGAAGAACTCGCTCTCGAACAGGCGGGTCGTGACCAGCGGCATGTCGTTGACGTGGATGCCGGTCGCCGTGTCGCAGGTCGCACCGGTGCACAGATCGCCGATCCCACGGATCGTGAAGCTCGACGTGGTGAAGTTGGTCTTGGTGAAAGTGATGTTGGGCAGCGTCTGCTGGAGCGCGCTCGGGTTGACGATCTGCTGTTTGGCGATGTTGTCAGCGGTAAAAGCGCTCACAGCAATCGGAACAACCTGCAAACGCTGCGATTGGCGTTGGGCGGTAATCACGATATCCTGCGCACCATAGGGATCGGTCGGCGGCGCGGTGGAGGCGTCTTGGTTCGTATGCGTAGAGGGGGCTTCCTGACCGGGCCCATTGGTGGGTGCGGTGTTTTCAGCCGATGTCGTGGTGGCCGTCTGCGCCATTGCCGGCGCAATCGACAGGAGTATCATCGCCGAAGCGGCGAGCAATTCGAACTTAGCCATGGCAGTCCTCTCCCCGATCATGCCGGTCTTTGCCGATTCACGATTTAGTTTTTCAGGTATGGCGAAGTAACGATTAAAAAAATCAATCGTCAACGCTTTTTCTTGCCCGGAAAACGGGGATTTATGGCAAGTGGCCGAAATGAAACAGTTGCAAAAGAGGACCCATGTTCTGATGTTTGGGTATGCTGATAAAGGGTGTTGCGATGCGGGATGAACTGGACGGGGCCGCAGGGCAGGCGGTTACTGATGATGTGCTGGGTCCCGACGGCAAGCTGATTGTCCCCGAAGACGTAGCGTCGGCGATCCGTACGCTGATCCGTTGGGCGGGCGACGATCCGACGCGTGAGGGGCTGCTCGATACGCCGCGGCGTGTTGCACGTGCGTGGAAGGAATATTGCGCGGGCTATGGCGACGATCCGGCGAAACACCTCGACCGCGTGTTCGAAGAAGTCGGCGGCTATGACGAGATCGTGCTGCTGAAGGACATCCCGTTCCAGTCCCACTGCGAGCATCACATGGCGCCGATCATCGGCAAGGCGCACATCGCCTACCTGCCGCGCAACCATGTCGTCGGCATTTCCAAGCTCGCGCGCGTGTTGCACGGGTTCGCGCGGCGATTGCAGGTGCAGGAGCGGCTGACCGCGGAAGTGGCCGACTGCATCTGGGACAATCTCAAGCCGCAGGGCGTCGCGGTGGTGATCGAGGCGAGCCACGCCTGCATGACCGCGCGCGGCGTGCGGACGCCGGGCGTGACGATGGTGACCAGCCGGATGATGGGCGTGTTCCGCGACGACGAACGCAGCCGCAAGGAAGTGCTGGCGTTGATGGGACAGCGCGCCTGATGCGGACCGTGCTGGTCACGGGCGGGGCGAAGCGGTTGGGCGCGGCGATCGTGCGGCGGCTGGCGGCGGATGGCCATGCGGTGGTCGTGCATCAGGGGCATTCGCGGGACGAAGCCGAGGCGCTGGTGGCGGAAATCATTGGCGAGGGCGGTCGTGCAGCGGCGGTGGCGGGCGACCTGAGCGATCTCGGTGCGATCGGCCACCTGTTCGCGGCGGCGCGGACTGCGATCGGCGGACCGATCGACGGTCTGGTCAACTGCGCGTCGCGGTTCGAGTTCGATCGGCCGCCCAGCGTCGATCCGGCGCTGTTCGCAGAGCTTAGCGCGATCAACTGCGGCGCGCCGGTGCTGCTCGCCTCGGCGCTGGCGTCGCAGGACGATGTCTCGGACGGTACGGTGGTCAATGTGCTCGACCAGAAGGTGGCCAACCTCAACCCCGATTTCTTCTCGTACAGCTGCGGGAAGATCGCGCTGGAGGGGGCGACGACGATGCTGGCGCAGGCGCTCGGCCCGCGGATCGCGGTCAACGCCGTTTCGCCGGGGCTGACCTTGCCGAGTGGTGATCAGACCGAAGCGGAGTTCGCGGCGGTGGCCAGCGACAATCTGCTGCGGCGACCGGTCGGGGCGGAGGCGGTCGCGGATGCGATCGCGTGGCTGCTGACCGCGAAGGGTGTGACGGGGCAGAATATATTCGTCGATTGCGGGCAGCGGTTTTTGGCGCGCGATGGCGACGTGATGTTTGAGGGACGCAATGGCTGAGTTCACAACGATCCTCGACGGGCTCGAGGTCATGATGCGGCTCGGCATCCATCCGCATGAGGTGGCGCCGCAACGCGTGGTCGTCTCGGTCGAGATGACGGTCGTGTATCCAAGCCCGCTTGGCGAGGATGCGATCGAGGAGGTGCTCGATTATGATTTCGTGCGCGCGGGGATATTGGCGATGGTGGCGGCGCGCCCGATCGCCTTGCAGGAGACGCTGTGCGAGGGGATCGCGGCGCTGTGCCTCGCGGACGAACGGGTGCGTCGGGTGAAGGTCCGCACCGTGAAGGCCGACGTCTACCCCGACGCCCGCGTAGGCTGCGAGATCGTTCGGGAACGCTAATCCTCTCCGGAACGGGGAGGGGGACCGCCACGCACTTGCGGGGTGGTGGAGGGGGGCTGTCCCAGTAGCGTAACGCTCGCGGCACGCCCCCTCCACCAGCTATGCTGGTCCCCCTCCCCGCGTGCGGGGAGGATTACGCGCGGTTGGCGGCGCTCAACACGGCCCGGACCGAGGCGGTGGCGATGTCGGTATCCATGCCGACCCCGAACACCGTCTTGCCCTCGGCCGTCCGGCATTCGACATACGCCGCCGCCTGCGCATCGGCACCGTGGCCGATCGCATGCTCGTTGTAGTCGACGACGTCGAGCGTCGGCCCGGTCGATTCCGCGATCGCTGCGATCACACCCGAGATCAGCCCGTTGCCGCGCCCGGAAATCGACCGCTCCTCGCCGTCGATCGCCACGCGGCCGATGAACACGCGCTGCCCCGAGCCGCCGCTCTCCTCGTAATCGCGCAACTCCACGCGGTCGTCGGCCTGCGGCATGTAGGTCCGTTCGAACAGGCCCCAGATGTCTGCCGCGTTCAGCTCGCGGCTGGTTTCGTCGGCATAGGCCTGGACGTGACGGCTGAAGTCCGCCTGCAACCGCTTGGGCAGCTTCAGGCCCTTGTCCTGCTCGATCACCCAGGCGACACCGCCCTTGCCCGACTGCGAGTTGACGCGGATCACCGCCTCGTAGCTGCGACCGAGATCGGCGGGGTCGATCGGGAGATAGGGGACCTCCCACAGCGTGTCGTTCTTCGCCTCCTGCGCCGCGAAGCCCTTCTTGATCGCGTCCTGATGCGAGCCGGAAAACGCGGTGAATACGAGGTCGCCGGCATAGGGCGTGCGCGGGTGGACGGGGATGTTGGTGCAGTAGTTGACCGTGTTCACCACGCCGTCGATGTCCGACAGGTCGAGCTTCGGGTCGACGCCTTGCGTGTACATGTTCAGCGCGACGGTCACGAGATCGCAATTGCCGGTGCGCTCGCCATTGCCGAGCAGGCAGCCCTCGACGCGGTCCGCACCCGCCATCATGCCGAGTTCCGCCGCGGCGACGCCGGTGCCGCGATCGTTGTGCGTGTGCAGTGAGATCGCCACCGCGTCACGGTTGCGGATGTGGCGCCCGAACCATTCGATCTGGTCGGCATAGATGTTCGGCGTCGCGCACTCGACGGTCGCAGGCAGGTTGAAGATGATCGGGTTGTCGGGCGTCGGCATCAGGACGTCCATCACCGCCTCGCAGACCTCCAGCGAGAAATCGAGTTCGGCGGTCGAGAAGGTTTCGGGGCTGTATTCGAACTGCCAACGGACGTTCGGCTGCTTGGCGGCTTCGTCGCGCAGCACTTTCGCGCCATCGATCGCGATCTGCTTGACCTGCGCGCGATCCATCCCGAACACGATCTTCCGCCATGCGGGGGAGACGGCATTGTAGAGGTGGACGATCGCGGTCTTCGCGCCGACCAGACTGGCGAAGCTCGTCTCGATCAGGTCGCGACGCGACTGAGTCAGCACTTGGATCGCGACGTCGTCGGGGATGCGGCCGGTCTTTACCAACCCCGAGATGAAATCGAATTCGGTCGCGCCGGCGCTCGGGAAGCCAACCTCGATCTCCTTCAGCCCGACCTTGCAGAGCAGATCGAAGAAGCGCGTCTTCTTCTCCGCATCCATCGGGTCGATCAGCGCCTGATTGCCGTCGCGCAGATCGGTGGAGAGCCAGCGGGGTGGCTTGACGATGGTCTTCGACGGCCATTGGCGGTCGGGCAGGTCGACTTGCGGGAAGGGTCGGTATTTGGTCGATGGGTCGCGCAGCATGGCTCGTGTCTCTCGTGTCGTCGGGAGCGTTCGGGTCAGCCCTTAGGCGCGAGACGCGGGGGCATGGCCACCGCGCAAACGATCGGCGCGCCTAAGGGCGCGTAAGTCGAAGCAGCAGGAGGCGGCCGTGCGTCATTAATGGCGTCCTATCGCGCGGACACATCCCGTGTCCAGCGCGATAGGCATTTCGACAGATTATTGCGCGGCGAACGCGGCGTTGATCGTCAAGTCGACCTTGTCCGACACGACCGGGGCGTAGGCGCCGATGTTGAAGTCGCTGCGCTTGATCGAGGTCGTCGCGCGGAAGCCGAAGTTCAGCTTCTTGTTCATCGGGTTCGCGCCCGCGCCGATGAAGGTCGCCTGGAGCACGACCGGCTTGGTGACGCCCTTGAGCGTGAGGTCGCCGGTGATGGTCGCCTTGTCGCCGGTCGCGACGACCTTGGTCGAGACGAACTTGGCGGTGGGGTAGGTCGCGGCGTCGAAGAAGTCCTTCGACTTCAGGTGGCCCGCGAACGGTGCCGAGGTGACCGAGAGCTGGTCGATCGCGAAGTTTACTTCGACCTTGGTCGCGTTCGGCTTGGCGGGATCGATCGTGATGCTGCCCCCCGACGCGCCGAGCTGCCCTTCGAGCATCGAGAAGCCCATGTGGTTGACCTGCCACGTGACCTGGGTGTGGTTGGGGTCGACCGCGTAAGTGCCGGCGGCGACGCGCGCTTTGACGGGCGCGCCGGGGATCGCGGCGGTCTGCGCAATTACTGGCGCGGCGGTGAGGGCGAGGATGGTGGCTAGGACTAGGCGCATGCGGGGTCTCCTGTTGATCGCGCGATGCTGGCCGAGGTGAGGAGGCGCGTCAAATGACGTTATGCCAACGCTGTGTTTCAGGATTGGGTCGGTGGGGGCGGGCGCGCTTGCGCTCGCGGTAGAGTGCACCGCCAGCTCTCGTTCCCCCGCGGACGCGGGGGCCCAGCTAAACCACGATCACCGCCCGAGATCCTGGGCCCCGGCGTTTGCGAGGGAACAGGGAGGAGAAACCGGCTCCCATCTCACAATACCACCCCGGCGAAGGCCGGGGCTCAATTGGGGGACGTCGCCAACTGAGGACTGCGTTCCGTTACCGGGGCCTTCCCAATTGGGCCCCGGCCTTCGCCGGGGTGGTGTGGAGTGCGCGGGAACGCCGGCCCGTCGGACCCGGCGAAGCCGTGCCCTATGGGCAGGCTTCGTCGTGCCGGCCGCGCTCACGCGCTTCCGCGCACTCGCGTCAGTTTTTGGCTTTATCGACTAGCGCATTCTTCCCGATCCAAGGCATCATCCCGCGCAGTTCCGACCCGATCTTCTCGATCGGATGCGCTAGCGCCTGCTTCCGCGCCGCCTTCAGCTCAGGCTGACCCGCGCGGTTGTCGAGGATGAAGTTCTTCACGAACCGCCCCGACTGGATGTCGGCCAGCACGCGCTTCATCTCGGCCTTGGTCTCCGACGTGATGATCCGCGGGCCCGTCGTGATGTCGCCATATTCCGCGGTGTTGGAGATCGAATAGCGCATGTTGGCGATCCCGCCCTCATACAGCAGGTCGACGATCAGCTTGGTCTCGTGGAGGCACTCGAAATACGCCATTTCGGGGGCGTAGCCGGCCTCGACCAGCGTCTCGAACCCGGCCTGGATCAGGTGGGTGATGCCGCCGCACAGCACGGCCTGTTCGCCGAACAGGTCGGTCTCGCATTCCTCGCGAAAGTTGGTCTCGATGATGCCCGAGCGCCCGCCGCCGACGCCGCTGGCGTAGGCGAGCGCGGTGTCGTGCGCGTTGCCCGATTTGTCCTGGTCGATCGCGATCAGGCAGGGCACGCCGCCGCCGCGGACGTACTCGCTGCGCACGGTGTGGCCGGGGCCCTTGGGCGCGATCATGATGACGTCGAGATCGGCGCGCGGCTCGATCAGGCCGAAATGCACGTTCAGGCCGTGCGCGAACGCGATCGTCGCACCCTGCTTGAGGTTGTCGTGCAGATCGGCAGCGTAGATCGCCGCCTGATGCTCGTCGGGGGCGAGGATCATGACGATGTCGGCCCAGGCGGCGGCTTCCTTGTTCGACTTGACCGCAAAGCCCGCCTCGATCGCCTTCTTGGCGGTGGCCGAGCCTTCGCGGAGTGCGATCGCGACGTCCTTGACGCCCGAATCGCGGAGGTTCTGCGCGTGGGCGTGGCCCTGCGAGCCGTAGCCGACGATCGCGATCTTCTTGTCGGTGATCAGGTTCAGGTCGGCGTCGCGATCGTAATACACACGCATTGGATTCTTCCTTCTTTCGTCATTCCGGCGGACGTCGGAACCCAGGGTTCCAGGCGGCGCCGATTGTGGCTCTGGGTCCTAACTTTCGTCAGGATGACGCAGTAAGTTAAGCCGGCTCTTTGCCGCGGGCGATTGCGACGATGCCGGTTCGGGCGACTTCGATCAGGCCGACTTCACCCATCAGCTCGACGAACTTGTCGATCTTGTCGATGCCGCCGGTAACCTCGAACACGAAGCTCGACGTCGTCGCGTCGACGACGCGCGCCCGGTAGACGTCGGCGAGGCGCAGCGCCTCGATCCGGTGGTCGCCGGTGCCGCGGACCTTCACCAGCGCGAGCTCGCGCTCGACGTGCGCGCCCTGTGCGGTGAGGTCGGTGACCTTGTGGACGGGGACGAGCCGGTCGAGCTGCGCCAAAATCTGCTCCATCGTCGCCGGCGACGCGCTGGTGACGATGGTGATCCGGCTGACCGACTTGTCCGCGGTGATCTCCGACACCGTCAGGCTCTCGATATTGTAGCCGCGCGCGGTGAACAGGCCGGCGATCCGGGCGAGGATGCCCGGTTCGTTGTCGACGATGACGGCGAGCGTGTGCCGCTCGGCCTTTTCCTGGGAAATGTGCATGGTTTCTTACTCTCCCCTTCCGCTTGCGGGAGGGGTCGGGGGAGGGGGGGCGAGGGCTGCCGATGCTGTGGTCATCAGGCCCTCCCCTAACCCCTCCCGCAGGCGGGAGGGGGATTCGGTTGCGATCTTGGCCAGCATCACACCAGCGCCTTCGCTTCGTCGTCCATCGTGCCGGACACTTCGTTCGCCTGCAGGATCATGTCGGTATGCGCCGCGCCCGACGGGATCATCGGAAAGCAATTGGTCAGCTGCGACACGCGGCAATCGACGATCACCGGGCCGTCATACGCGAGCATCTCGGCGATCCCGCTGTCGAGCTGGTCGCGCGTCTCGATCAGGATGCCCTTCCAGCCATAGGCCTCGCCGAGCTTCACGAAATCGGGCAGCGAATCCGAATAGCTCTCGGCATAGCGGCTCTCATAGGTCAGCTCCTGCCACTGGCGGACCATGCCCATATACTGGTTGTTGAGGATGAAGATCTTCACCGGCAACCGGTATTGCGAGGCGGTCGCCAGCTCCTGGATGTTCATCTGGATCGAGGCCTCGCCGGCGATGTCGATCACCAGCGCGTTCGGATTGCCGAGCTGCGCGCCGATCGCCGCGGGCAGGCCGTACCCCATCGTGCCGAGACCACCGCTGGTCAGCCACTTGTTCGGCTTCTCGAACCCGAAATGCTGCGCCGCCCACATCTGGTGCTGGCCGACTTCGGTCGTGATGATCGGTGACTGCGCCTGGGTCGCGTCGAACAGCGCCCGGATCGCGCGCTGCGGCATGATCTCGTTCGGATCGTTCTCGGGGAAATCGAGACACTTCACCGCGCGCCAGCCGGCGATCCGACGCTGCCAGTCGGTCGTATCGGGCTTCGGATGCTGGCGGCTCTTCCAGATCCGCACCATGTCCTCGAGCGCATGGCCGACATCCGCGATGATTCCGAGATCGACGCGCACCGTCTTGTTCACCGACGAGCGATCGATGTCGATATGCACTTTCCGCGAGTTCGGGCTGAACGCGTCCAGCCGCCCCGTCACGCGGTCGTCGAAGCGCGAGCCCAGCGCGACGACGAGGTCGGCCTGGTTCATCGCCATGTTTGCCTCGTACGTGCCGTGCATCCCGAGCATGCCGAGCCACTGCGGGCCGGACGCGGGATAGGCGCCGAGGCCCATCAGCGTCGACGTCACCGGTGCGCCAGTGATGCGGACGAGTTCGCACAGCAACTGGCTCGCGGCCGGGCCGGAATTGATGATGCCGCCGCCGGTGTACAGGATCGGACGTTCGGCCGCGGCGAGCATGTCGACGAGTTGCTCGATCTGCGACTGGTCGGCCTTCACCTGCGGGCGATAGGTCTTGTGCTGGATCGGCCCGGGCTTCTTGTAGCGCGCGGTGGCGACCTGCACGTCCTTCGGGATGTCCACGACCACCGGCCCCGGACGACCCGAGGTGGCGATGTGGAACGCCTCGTGGATCACGTCGCCAAGCTTGGCGGGATCCTTCACGAGGTAGTTATGCTTCGAGCAATGGCGCGTGATGCCGACGGTATCGGCCTCCTGGAACGCGTCGGTGCCGATCAGCGCGGTCGGCACCTGGCCGGTGATCACGACCATCGGGATCGAATCCATCAGCGCGTCGGTGATGCCGGTGACTGCATTGGTCGCGCCCGGGCCTGAGGTGACGAGCACCACGCCGGGCTTGCCGGTCGAGCGCGCGTAACCCTCGGCCGCATGCGTCGCGGCCTGTTCGTGGCGCACCAGAATGTGCTTGATCCGGCCGCTGCGAAACAACGCGTCGTAGATCGGCAGCACGGCACCACCCGGATAGCCGAAGACGACTTCCACGCCGAGATCGCACAGCGCCTCGATCAGGATATCGGCTCCACTCTTCTCGGTCATTGCATATCATCCTTTGCGAGACCGCTGCCTTTAGCGTCTCGTGGAGGGGCCGGCTACCGATATAAAAGATGCGTGTCAAACATCATTTGAGCAATATAGTTTCAAATTGCTGCAGGCGCGTTGGTAGGTCGAGCGCTTCGGTGCGGGTCCAGTCGGGCGGCGGCTGATGTCGAAGCCACGTATATTGGCGCTTGGCATAGCGCCGCGTGGCAAGCGATCCGGCGGCGATGGCGTCGGGTTTCGAGGTCTCGCCGCGGACGAGTGCGGCGATCTCGGGAACGCCGATCGCGCGGCGGATCGGGGCGTCCTGCGGGATATCGGTGCGGTCGAGCAGCGCGGTGATCTCGTCGCGGCTGGTGTCGGCCATCTCGGCGAAACGCTGGTCGATGCGCGCGTTGAGCCAGTCGCGGTCGGGGATCAGGATCAGCGCGCGGACGTCGATCGTGTCGCCGATCCCGCCGACCTTCTCGGTCTGCCAGTCGGCGAGCGTGCGGCCGGTGCCACGAACGACTTCGAGCGCGCGGGCGACGCGCGTGGTGTCGGCAGCGTTAAGCTTGACGGCCGCCTGCGGGTCAAGGTGCTCGAGCGCCGCGTGGGCCTCCGCGACAGGGAGGGCGCGGACTTGCTCGCGGAGGGCCGGGTCGATGGCGGGGACGGGGGCGATGCCATTGAGCAAGGTGCGGACATAAAGCCCGGTGCCACCGACCAGGATCGGAAGCCTGCCGTCAGCGAGTGTGTCACGGATCGCCTGCGTCGCCTCGGCGGCCCAGCGTGCGGCGGAGTAGGTCGCATCGGCGGCGTCGACATGGCCGAACAGGCGGTGCGGGGCGCTCGCCTCTTCCTTCGCCGACGGACGCGCGGTGAGGATGCGGAGGTCGGCGTAGACCTGCGCGGAGTCCGCGTTGATGACGACGCCGTCGTGGCGCGCGGCGATGGCGAGCGCGAGCGCGGACTTGCCGCTCGCGGTCGGCCCTGCGATGAGCGCGACCTTCGGGAGAGTTTCTATGTTCACGGCAACGGTTATAGCCTCGGGCACGCTGACCGCAGGCGATATTTCGACCGCGATGGACCGCCTGCGCGACGCTGGCTGCGCACCGGGCGCGAGCGGCTGGATCGACGAGGGCGATGCAGCGGACCTGATCTTCGGCATGGCGCCCGATGCGGCGCGCGTTGCACTAGAGGGCGCGTTCGCCGGGGCGGACGTGGTCGTTCAGTCCAGCCTTACGAGGACCAAGAACCTGCTGGTTGCCGACATGGACTCCACCATGATCACCGTCGAGTGCATCGACGAACTCGCCGATTACGCCGGGATCAAACCGCAGATCGCCGAAATCACCGAACGCGCCATGCGCGGCGAACTCGATTTCGAGGCGGCGCTGGATGCGCGCGTGGCGTTGCTCAAGGGCTTGGCGGAGAGCGATATCGAACGCTGTCTTGCCGAGCGGGTGACGATCATGCCCGGCGCCAGGGCGTTGGTGCGGACGATGCGCGCGCGGGGCGCGTTGGCGGTGCTGGTATCGGGCGGTTTCACCCGCTTCGCGGAGCCGGTCGCAAAGCAGATCGGCTTCGATCGCGCAATCGCCAACGTGCTGGAGATCGACGGCGGCGTGCTGACGGGGACGGTGACCAAGCCGATCGTCGGCTCGAACACGAAGCTGACGACGCTGCGCGCAGCGATTGCCGAGCTAGGGATCACGGTCGAGGGGTCGCTCGCGGTCGGCGACGGCGCGAACGATCTGGCGATGATCGAGGCGGCGGGACTTGGGGTGGCGTATCACGCCAAGCCGGTCGTCGCAGCGGCTGCGGCTGCACGTGTGGATCACGGCGACCTGACGGTGCTGCTGTATGCGCAAGGCATCGCACGCCGTGACTGGGTGCTGGACTAGAGCCTTCACCCCTCCCTGGAAGGGGGGGGCAGGGGGTGGGTCGGTTTCCGCATTACCCGAACTGGAGTGACTCGAGCGGGCCGACCCACCCCCAACCCCTTCCTTCCAGGGAGGGGCGCAGAAGTTGGTCAGCCCTTCGCCAACGGCGTACCGCTCGCCTCACACACATACGTCGCCAGTTCCTCACGCAACGGCAGACCCTTGATCGGCCGCAGCGGGCCGTCATGCGCGATGTTGGTCTCGACCAGCGCGCGGTTCGGGCCGACGCCCAGCACGTGGAACAGGCGGTTGGCGCAATCGGTTTCGGTCCGCGCATAGGCGATCTTACCCGCATGCTCCTGGCGCAGGATCGCGATGATCGTGCCGCCGACGGCTTTGCGCTCGCGCAACAGGAAATGGCGCGAGGTCGGGTCGGACGGGGTCGGGATCAGCCGCCCCTTGACGGTCAGTTGCTCGGGTTTGGGCACGGCCACGTCGGTTTCGGCAAGGTTGCGCAGCGACACGCCGTTTTCGGTCATCATATCGGTATTGGTCGTTACAGGCTGTTCGCCGGAACACGCGGCCAACAGCGTTGCGCCGGCAAATGCCAGCGCCAAGGTCTTCGAAATCATGCATCTAGCTCCCGGTCGATGTCGAAACGAAACGACCGGTCCGGCTATTTCGATCCCTGCCGCGCGATGTTGCTCGTGCGCAGAGGCAGGAGGCGCCGTTTTAGCGGGGTTTTTCGTCCACCCCCCGGTCCGGGCGGGGGGCCGGGCGGGTCGCGATGTTTGTCGGCGCGGCGGGTTCGCATATGCGGCGGGTCGGTTGGCAGGCGATGCCGACCGTCGAGCATCCCTTGACGCTGCCCTCGGTCGGGCACGCACGGCATTGCTGCCTGATCTCGGTGCAGGTCGGCGACGCGGATACCAGCGCCAAGCTTAGCAGGATCATTCGCACATCCCCGTCACGAGTATCGTCATGCGTATCGCCGCGTTCGAGCCTATCAAGTCAGGGCGCGACGACCACGCAGGGCACGCGTGCGGCCGAGCAGGCGCGCGTCGCGTCCGCCTTCGATGCGAACCCGCCGGCCTGGAGCCGCGTCACGCTGCCCGCCTTCGTATAGAAGGGCTGCGCACCACGAAGCCTGCCGCGCACCGTGTTCCACTGCGTCTCGGCATTGCCCTGGTCGCGGAACGCGCCGAGCTGCACCCGCCACTTCCCGGTCGCCTTGACGGGCGCGGGCTTTGGTGCGGGTTTCGCGGCAACCGCCTTCACCGGCGCCGATTTCGGGGTCGTCGGCGTGGACGCAGGCTCGCGCGTCGGCGCGGGAACGCGGGCAGGGGGCGAACTCGGCGGCAGGCGGGTAGGCCGCGGCGTCTCGGCCACCCGCGATGCCGGCACGTCGACCCGCGCGCTGGTCCCTCCGACGGTCGAGCGCGACGGCGCGGCGGGCATCGCCTGCAACGCATATTGCTGTGCCAGCGCGGTGCCCTTCTCGCGATCGGCGGGCGAGATATACTGGTCCATCTGCGCCAGTGTCTGCGAGGCGGACTGCAACCCGGATGCGGACGCGCGCGTCATCAGCGCATAGGCGCGGGGGAAATCGCGCGGCACGCCGTCGCCGTTGAACAGCATTGTCCCCAGCACCAGCTGCGTGCGCGGCTCGCCACGTGCGGCGGACTTCTCGAGCCACGGCAGCGCGTCGTTCTTCTTTCCCGCCTGGAACAGCGCGAGCCCGTAATTGTCGCCGGCCTGGAGATGCCCCTGGAGCGCCGCCTTGCGGAACCAGCTCTCGGCAAGGCCGGGATCGAGCGGCACGCCGCGGCCGAGCTTGTACGCCTGAGCGAGGTTGAACTGTGCGTCGGGATCGCCGGCGATCGCGAGCGGCCGCCATTCGCCGACGGCGCGCGTGTAATCGCCCTTGCCCCAGGCGTCGACGCCGGCCTTCACATCGGCATAAGCGGGGACGGCGGCGAGCACGCCGCTCAGTGCGATCGCACCCACCAGAAGCTTACGCCCAACCGTCATCGCTCTACCTCATATCGTCTCGTCGCCACCATGCCGCCGATCGTCGCGCAAGGCAAAGGGCGCGCGGATGCTTTCCGGCCAATTCAGTATTTTCCGGCCGATATCGTTCGATCCCCACCCATTATGACGCTGCGTTAACCGCTTCTTAGACGTCCACATGGCACGCCATCCGCGATTACCGGGGGTCGGGGACTTATGCGCGTTCTAGCGTTCGCATCGCAGAAAGGAGGATCGGGGAAGACGACCTTGACGGGTCATCTCGCCGTCCAGGCGGAGCGTGCGGGCCACGGTCCGGTGGTGCTGATCGACATCGATCCGCAGGGCTCGCTGTCTGACTGGTGGAACGAACGCACCGCCGAGGAGCCCGCCTTCGCGCAGACCACCGTGTCGCGCCTCGCCGCCGATCTCGAGATTCTCCGCCAGCAGGGCTTCAAGCTGGCGATGATCGATACCCCGCCCGCGATCACGATGGCGATCCAGAGCGTGATCCAGGTCGCCGAACTGATCGTGGTGCCGACCCGACCAAGCCCGCACGATCTGCGTGCGGTCGGCGCCACCGTCGACATGTGCGCACGCGCCGGCAAGCCGCTGATCTTCGTCGTCAACGCAGCGACGCCGAAAGCGCGGATCACCGCCGACGCGACGCTGGCGCTGTCGCAGCACGGGACGGTCGCGCCGGTTATCGTCCACCAGCGTACCGACTTCGCCGTCTCGATGATCGACGGCCGAACGGTCATGGAGCTCGACCCCAGGAGCAAGTCGACCGCCGAGATCGAGGCGCTGTGGACCTATGTCTGCGACCGGCTCGAGAAAAATTTCCGCCGTACCGTGTTCAGCGTCCCGACTGCGGTCGGCCAGCGTCCCGTCGCTGGGGGCTTCGGCCGCCGGGTCATCGGCTGACGCCATGGCACGGCCCGGATCACTCCCGTCGCTCACGTCCTCGCTATTGGCGCGCAAGGGCACCGCGCGCCCGGCGATGCGCCAGCAGGATCTCGACGCCCCGCCAGCAGATGCGCTCGACGATCTGGGCTGGAACGACATGGGCGGTCCGCAGCCCCAGGTGCTGGTCGAGCGGGAAGCGCTGAAGGTCGAGATCGAACGGCCGGTCGCACCCGTATCGAAGGCGACCGTGACGCGGATCGGGCGCGAGACGTTGGCCAAAACCGGGGGGGCGAAAGCCGCCTTCACGCTTCGTCTCGATACCGACCGGCATCTCCGGTTGCGGCTGGCGAGTGCCGTCACCGGCCGTTCGTCGCAACAGCTCGTCACGCAGGCGCTCGACGCTTTTCTACACACGGTACCGGAGGTGGATGCGCTCGTCGCGCAGCTGCCGCCGACTACGTCAAAACGTTGAAACAGGGATTATCCCGATGAACACGCGCGCACTTCTCCTCGGCGGCATCTCCGCCCTCCTGCTCGGCAGTACGATGGTCGGCTGTGCGGCCAATGGCGGTGGTATGGCCTCCGCGAGTGACCGCAGCGGTGCATTGGCGGCCAAGGGCGCCGCGACCAACGCCGGCAAGGCGCAGACCGCGCTCGCCCGGCACGAGGGGGCGGTGGCGATCGGCTATGCGGAGGGTGCGGTCGCGCTGATGCCGCAGTCGGCGGAATACCGCATGCTGCTCGGCCAGAGCTATCTGCAGGGCGGCCGTTTCACGTCGGCCTCGCACGCGTTCGCGGATACGCTCCAGCTGTCGCCGACCAACGGCAAGGCGGCGCTGAACCTCGCGCTGGCGCAGGTCGCGACGGGCGATTGGCAGGCGGCCCGGCAGACGCTGGCGGCGAATGCGGCGATCATCCCGGCGCCCGATCGTGGGCTGGCCCTGTCGCTGGCGGGGGATACGGCGGGCGGGATCGCGCTGCTGACCGAGGTCGCGCGGTCGCCCGAGACGAATGCGAAGGTCCGGCAGAATCTGGCACTCAGTTTCGCGCTGGCGGGCCGCTGGCAGGAGGCGCGCGTGGTCGCCGCGGCGGACATGGCGCCGGCCGATGTCGACGCACGGCTCGCGCAATGGGCGCTGTTCGCACAGCCGGCGACCGCGTCGGATCAGGTGGCGAGCCTGCTTGGCGTGCGGGCGGTGGCGGATGCCGGCCAGCCGGTCGCGCTGGCGCTGAACGCTCCGGCACCAGTGGCGACGGGTATTCCCGAGCAAGCCTTGGCGGCGGTGGAGCCGGTCGCTCCGCAGACTAACGCCGTACCGGTCGAGGTCGCCTCGGCGCAGGCTGCTGGGTTCTCGAAAGTGTCGTTCGGCCCGCAGCAAGAGGTCGTCCAGGCGCTGCCGACGATAATGCTCCGCCCGGAAAATGGTCCGATCAAGGTTGGATCCAACATCGCGTCAACCGGACACGGCATGGCGACCGCGGCCTATGAAGTGAAGGCACCGGCGACGGGGAGTTGGTATGTCCAGCTCGGCGCGTTCGAGAGCGCGGGCGTGGCCAGGGACGCCTGGGGCCGCGCCTCGCGCCGGTTTGCGATGCTGGCTGGGCATTCGCCGAACGGCATGACGTTCAAGGCGAACGGCGAGGACTTCTACCGCCTCTCGGTCGGCGGATTCAGCCGGTCGGCGGCGGACACGATGTGTCGCCAGTATCGTGCCAAGGGCGGCGCCTGCTTCGTCCGCCAGGGTGCGGGTGACGCGATGGCGCAGTGGTTGCGCAAGCCCGGGATGCAGATGGCGTCTCGGTAAGGGCGCGTAGCGAGCGTTTCTGGATCGCCCTTTATACCACCCCGGCGAAGGCCGGGGGCCAATTGGGAAACGGTGTTAACTGAGCGCTGCGTGCCGTTACTCCAGCCTTGCCAATTGGGCCCCGGCCTTCGCCGGGGTGGTGCGCGAGTTGTCTGGTGTGTGAGTTGTGTGGCGCGCATGTAGCTTTTGCGATGTGGCCTCTCACCGAACCTCGCGGCCACCCTTCCACAACCGCAACACGCGCCCCTGGACCGGCAAGCCATCGAACGGCGTATTCCCCGCCTCGGCCAGGAACTCTTCCCCGACGATCTGCCACGGCGCCTGTTGGTCGAATAGCATCAGGTCGGCCGGCTTGCCCGCCTCCAGCGTCCCCGTATCGAGCCCCAGGACCCGCGCCGGGTTCCGCGCCAGCAGCGCGAACAGGCGTTCGAGCGTCAGCAACTCGTCGCGCACCAGCATCAGCGCGAGCGGCAGCAACGTCTCCGCACCCGCCATCCCGCTGCTCGAATCGGTGAACGGCAGTCGCTTTTCCTCCGGCCCGCGCGGCTCGTGTCCCGAACACAGCACGTCGATCGTCCCGTCGGCGATCGCGTCCAGTGCCGCCCGTCGATCGCCCTCTGCACGCAAAGGCGGGGACAGCAGCGCGAACGACCGGAAATCGCTGACCGCGATCTCCGACAGGTGCAGGTGGGCAGGCGTGATCCCGCAGGTGACGGCGACGCCGCGACGCTTGGCCGCACGGATCAGGTCGAACCCCGCCGCGGTCGTCACCTGGCGGATATGGAGACGCGCGCCGGTATCCTCTGCGAGCATCAGGTCGCGCGCGATGGCCAGCGCTTCGGCCACCGCAGGCGCGGCGGGCAGACCGAGCCGCGTCGCCGTCTCGCCCTCGGTCGCGACGGCGCCAGCGGTCAGCCCGCCATCCTCGGCATGCGCGACGACCGTCACGTCGAGATCGCGCGCATAGGCGAGCACGCGCCGCATCACGCCGCTGTCCGCGATCCAGTGTTTGCCCGTCCCGACCGCCTTCGCCCCCGCCGACACGCAGATAGCCATCTCGGCAAGGTCATGGCCTTCGAGCCCGCGCGTCGCAGCAGCGATCGGATGGATCCAGAGGTCGGGCTTGCCGATCAGCGCCGCGCGCTGGACGATGCCGGGGTCGTCCAGCACCGGCGACTGGTCGGGCATGAGACCGATGCGCACGATCCCGCCGGCCCGGAAGGCGGCACGGTCGACCTTGGCCACGCCGAGATCGACGATCCCCGGCGCAACCGTCTTGCCGCCGCAGTCGACGATGTCCGCATCGGAAGGAATGTCGACGATGCCGGTCGCGACGATCACGCCGTCTCGGATCAGCACATTGCCCTTGGTCACGCCGCCGACGGGGCAGGCGAGCGTGGCATTGGTGAGCGCGAGGATCATGCCCAACCCTCCACGCCGCGCGCTCTTCGGGTCAGCACGTCAAGACAGGCCATGCGGACCGCGACCCCCATCTCGACCTGCTCGGTGATCGCCGATCGCGCATGATCGGCAACCGCGGAATCGATCTCGACACCCCGGTTCATCGGGCCGGGATGCATCACCAGCGCATCCGGCGCAGCCTTCGCCAGCCGGTCGAGCGTCAGGCCGTAGCGTAGCCGATATTCGCGCGTGGAGGGCACATAGGCGCCGTCCATCCGCTCGTTTTGAAGCCGGAGCATCATCACCACGTCGCCGCCCTCCAAGGCCTTGTCGAAATCGGAAAAGGCGGTGACGCCCATCCGCTCGATCATCGGCGGCATCAGCGTGGACGGCGCGCAGACGCGGACCTCCGCGGCAAGCGCGGTCAGCGCGAGGATGTTCGATCTCGCGACGCGGCTGTGGAGGAGGTCGCCGCAGATAACGACGCGTTGGCCTGCAATCGAGCCTTTCCGTCGCCGGATCGTCAACGCGTCGAGCAGGGCTTGCGTGGGGTGCTCGTGCCGCCCATCGCCCGCGTTGAGCACCGGGCAATCGACCTTGTCCGCGATCAACCGCACCGCGCCTGACGACATGTGGCGAATGACGATGACGTCAGCGCGCATCGCGTTCAGCGTCATCGCGGTGTCGATCAGCGTCTCGCCCTTCTTAACGCTCGACTGCGCGGCATGCATGTTGACGACGTCCGCGCCGAGCCGCTTGCCTGCGATCTCGAACGACAACAGCGTCCGCGTCGAGTTCTCGAAGAACGCATTGATCTGGGTGAGGCCGGCGAGCCGCTTGTCGGGCGTCGCATGCGTCCGGTTCGCGCCGACCCACGTCTCCGCCTCGTCGAGCAGGAACGCAATCTCGTGTGGCTGGAGCCCGTCGATGCCGGTGAGATGCCGGTGCGGGAAGACGGCGCCGCCTTCGATGAGGGCGGCGGGGCGGTGATCTGAGGTTCGCATTAAAGCCGCGGGATAGTGGCCGCGGGGGCAGGGGGCAAGGCTCGGATGGGCCTGTGTGCGATCCGGTACAGTGCGCCGCGGTTGCCCGACCATATCCGATGGAGGCCGCGATCGTTCGGCCAGTCCGCGCGCGGCGTGTCGATCAGCCACACGAAGTCGAACGCCGCCCTCGGCATCGTCGCGAGGGCGCGGGGGAGATCGTACCGCGGGTCGTACCGGCATCCGGCGGGGAACAGCGTCTGGCTGCCGGCATAGACGAAGCCGGTGGCGTCGGGTCGGTGCACCGTCAGTTGCGACGACGGCATGTTCCACATGCCGTTGGCGAACGCATCGCGGCGGACGATCGCCATGAGCCCGAGGTGATCCATCCGCCGGCTGCTCCATGCCGATTCGCACGGGAGGGTGACGAGCACGAACACGCGGCTGCCGCGCGGGATATGGTCGAGCGCGGCGAGCTGTTCCTGTTGCAGCGTCGCGGTGCGCGCCCAGCCGATCGTCTGGACCGCCAGCCGCAGCCCCAGGAACGCCAGCGCGGCGATGGCCAGCAGATCAAGGTTACGTTGCGCCGTGTTGGTCGGCGACAGCGACAGGATCGCCAGCGCCAGCGCGCAGGGCAGCACGCGCATGTCGGCGAGCGCGGAGCCCATGATCATGCCGGGCAGGAGGAGGAAGGCCGCGAACACCGCCGCCGCGGCGCAGGCGAGGCGTGGCTCCATGCGGAAACCCATTCCGCGCAGGCCGAACACGACGAGGATGTAGAGCAGCGCGGCGCTGGCGATATCGAACACGGCGTTCTGGTCGCGCAGCACGGCGAGGACGAAGAGCACCTTCAGCGATCCGTCGAACCAGTGCGAGATGCCGATCGTCGCTGGGCCAGTCGGCTGGAACAATAGTAGCGCGAGCGGTGCGGCTAGTGGCAGGCAGGCGATGACCGCGCGCCAATAGGGGGTGCCATCGCGTCGCGCGGTCGCCAGTTCGATCGCGAACACGGTGAGGCCGAGCAGCCCCCAGCCGGCGAGATGCGTGATCCAGATCGCCAGGCTGAGCGGCACGAAGAGCGCGGCGCGAACGATACCGCGATCCCGCCGCAACCCCCGCCGCAACCCCAGCCGCAGCCACAGCGCGATCGCCGGGAACACCAGCGCGACCGACAGGCTGTAGTTGAGGAAGCCGTAGTGGAACGGCATCCCGAACACGAGCGGCAGCGCGAACGGTGCGGTCGGCGGCAGTCGGCCATGCGCCTCGCGCGCGACGAACAACATGCCGCCGCCGGTCAGCACCGCGGTCGCGATCATGGTGATCTTGGTGACGAGGACGATGTCGAACGCCGGATCGAATGCGGCCGCGATCAGGTCGACGCCCAGATTGCCCGACAGCTGCCAGTGCGTCGCGAACCACTGGTGGAGATACGGCGATGTGCCGATCCGTTCGACGATCGTGTAGCGCGCCAGATGGCCGAAGATATCGGTGAGCGGCGGGATCGCCGGCCACAGCAGCGGGACCGCGAGCAGCAGGCTGACCAGCACGCTATAGCAGCGCGTGGCCCACCATGGCTTCGGCCTGTCCGGGTCGGTCGCGTGCGGCATGGGGCTGGCCATCGCATGCCATCCGGCAAGGGACGGTTAACGGCGTGCTATATCTGCGCGGTGACCAGCGCGTCGATCGCGCCCTGGAGGATGTAGGCGGCGGCCATCTTGTCGACCAGTTCGGCGCGTTTGGCACGGCTGGCGTCCTGTTCGATCAGCGTGCGGGTGACCGCGACGGTCGACCAGCGTTCGTCCTGGAGCAGGATCGGCAGGCCCATGTCCTTGAGGTTCTGCGCGAACGCGCGCGTCGATTGCGAGCGCGGGCTTTCGCTGCCGTCTAGGTTGATCGGGAGGCCGATGACGAGGCCGACGACGGCTTGCGCCTTGATGATCTCCGCCAGCGCCGCCTTGTCCTTCTGGAACTTGGTGCGGCGGATCAGCAGCGCGGGGCTCGCGAACGACCAGCCGGCGTCGCAGAGTGCGGTGCCGATCGTCTTGGTGCCAACGTCGAGGCCGATCAGCCGGCCGCCATTGGGGAGCGCGTCGCGGAACACCGCGGCGGAGAGCGTGATCATTGCGCGAAAGCCTCCAGACGTCGGTTGGCGTCGGCGCGGATGTTCGCCCAGAACAGGCTGTAGTCGTAGACGTGGTAGTTGTTGCCGGGCAGCACGTACGGCCCAAGGTTCGGGCCTTCGCCGATCAGCAGGAAGCCGCGGTCGGCGCAGCGCGCGGGGACGCTGCCGATCGCCATGGTCGCGGTCTTGAGGTCGGCGGACGGGACTAATGTGCCGAGGTTGGCGGTGGCGGGCGCAGCGGCGTCAGCGGTGCCGGTCAGCGGATTGGTGCAGACGATCGCCGTGCCCTTGCGTGGCTGGCCGTTGAAGCCGGTGGTCTGGTCATAGGTGTCGACGATCAGCGACGGGTCGGCGGGTTCGGCAAAGCTCTCCCAGGACAGGATGCAGCCGGTCTGGTCCGCCGTGCGACATTCGGCGAGGCCCATCTTCGGCAAGTCCGTCGTGCGCGAGACGGGCCAGCCGACGACATACGCCGCGACGATCCGCGCCTTCAGTTTCGGGTCGCTGGCGACGCGATCGCGCAGCAGGCGGGTGAGGTGCAGCGCGCCCTGGCTGTGGCCGGCGAGGATGATCGGGCGGGTCGGGCCGGCTTCCTTGAGGAAGCGGTCGAACGCGGCGGAGACGTCGCCGTACGCCAAGGCCAGCGCGCGTTCGCTTTCGACGGCGCTGGTCAGGAATGCGCCGAACGTCGCCTGGCGATAGCGCGGCGCCCAGATGTCGCCGGCGTCGTTGAACGCGCTGGCCTGCCCGCGGAGGAACAACTCCGCCCGCGCATTGGTCTCGGGATCGTCGATCGGCGCATTCCAATGGTCGCGATTGATGTACGAGGTCGGGTGGATGAAGAAGATCGCCGCACCTTTGCCAGCGGTTCCGGCCGCGTAGCCGGGCGGCGTCCAGAGCGCGGGATTGCCGGGTGCGTCGGGACGCGCCAGCCACATGATCTTCCGCGCATAGATGTTGCGCGGAGCTTCGCGTTGCGCCTGGAAATTCTCGCTCGGGACCATGACCGCGCGCATCAACTGCGTGCCGAACAGGCGGTAGGCGAGCAGGGCGGCGATCGCGAGAACGATCATCGCGGCGACGAAATAGAGAAACTTGCGGGCCAAGCGGGACCTTCCGTGCAGGCGTTGGGGCTCCCGTGCCGCAATGAGCGCGTGGTTGCAATCGGCGGCAGTCTACGGCGGATCGACATTCTGCGCGCGCGCATCGGTTGTCGCCGTCGCAACTCTTCTCCCCTCCCTGGAAGGGAGGGGCTGGGGGTGGGTAGGTCCGCTTGAGCCACCACCGTCTGAACACGGGGAACCCGACCCACCCCCGACCCCTCCCTTCCAGGGAGGGGAGAAGAGCTGCGAACGCGTCTATTTCAATCGGCCAGCCTGAAGCACCCACGCCAAAGATGTTGCGCCCTCGCGCCGCGCGGTGCTAGCCGCACGGCATGTCCGTAGATACTGCAACCGTGAAGCGGATCGCGAGCCTTGCGCGCATCGCGATCACCGACGAGGACGCCGCCCGCATGGCGCCGGAACTCGGAAACATCCTTGGCTGGATCGAGATGCTGGGCGAGGTCGATACGACCGGCGTCGAGCCGATGACCGCCGTCATTCCCAACACGCTGCGACTGCGCGATGATGTCGTCAACGCCGACCCGCTGACCGGCGGCGGCATCCGCGAGCAGGTGCTGGCGAACGCGCCCGCAGCCGAACACGGGTTCTTCGCCGTGCCCAAGGTGATCGAATAATGACCGACCTCACAGATCTCGGGATCGCAGGGATCCGCGACGGCGTCCGCGATGGCTCCTTCAAGGCACGCGAAGTCGCCGATGCGTTCATCGTGAAAGTCAGCCAAGCCAAGGCGTTGAACGCGTTTCTCGTCGAGACGCCAGAGCACGCAATCGCCGCTGCCACCGCCGCCGACACCGCGCGGGAGGCGGGCGAGACGCTCAAGCCGCTGGCCGGCGTGCCGATCGGCATGAAGGACCTGTTCTGCACCAAGGGCGTCACGACGACTGCGGCGAGCCACATCCTCGAAGGCTTCACGCCGACCTATGAGTCGACCGTCTCCCAGAACCTGTGGGACGCGGGCGCGGGAATGCTCGGCAAGCTGAACATGGACCAGTTCGCGATGGGCTCGTCCAACGAGACGTCGGCGTTCGGCAACGTGATCTCGCCATGGAAGCGCAACGACGGCGGTAACGCCTCGCTGGCACCCGGCGGTTCGTCGGGCGGTTCGTCGTCGGCGGTCGCCGCACGGCTCTGCCCCGGCGCAACCGGCACCGACACCGGCGGCTCGATCCGCCAGCCCGCCGCCTTCACCGGCATCTCGGGGATCAAACCGACCTATGGCCGTTGCTCGCGCTGGGGGACGATCGCGTTCGCCTCGTCGCTCGACCAGGCCGGGCCGATGGCGCGCGACGTCCGCGACTGCGCGATCCTGCTCGAGACGATGGCCGGGTTCGACGCGAAGGACGGGACCTCGCTGCAGCTCGACGTGCCCAAGTGGGAAGCGGGTTTGTCCGGAAATCTCAACGGCCTGCGCGTCGGTATTCCCAAGGAATATCGCGTCGACGGGATGCCCGAGGAGATCGAGGCGCTTTGGCAGCAGGGCATCGATTGGCTGAAGGATGCCGGCGCGACGATTGTCGAGGTCTCACTCCCGCACACCAAATACGCGCTGCCGGCATACTACATCATCGCCCCCGCCGAAGCGTCGTCGAACCTCGCGCGCTATGACGGCGTCCGCTACGGGATCCGCGACCTGCCGACCGGCGCCGGCCTGCAGGACATGTACGCCGCGACCCGCGCCGACGGCTTCGGCCCCGAGGTTAAGCGCCGCATCATGATCGGCACCTATGTGCTGTCGGCTGGCTTCTACGACGCATATTATACGCAGGCGCAGAAGGTCCGGACGCTGATCGCGCGCGATTTCGAACGGGCTTGGGAGACGTGCGACGTGCTGTTGACGCCGACCGCACCCTCGGCAGCGTTCGGCCTCGGCGAGAAGGTCGATCCGATCTCAATGTATATGAACGACGTCTTCACCGTGCCGTCGTCGCTCGCAGGGCTGCCGGCGATGTCGGTGCCGGGTGGTCTCGACAAGCAGGGCCTGCCGCTAGGGCTTCAGATCATCGGCAAGCCGCTCGACGAGCAAGGCGTGCTGAACGCAGGGCTCGCGATCGAACAGCGAGCAGGATTTACCGCGCGACCAAAGGCTTGGTGGTAACATGAGCGACTTTCGTATCCAGGGCGAAACCGGCGAGTGGGAGGTCGTGGTCGGCCTCGAAGTGCACGCGCAGGTGACGTCGAACGCCAAGCTCTTCTCGGGCGCGGCGACCGCGTTCGGCGCGGAGCCCAACACGCAGGTGAGCCTCGTCGACGCGGCGATGCCGGGGATGCTGCCCGTGCCGAACCGCGAGTGCATCCGCCAGGCGGTCCGCACCGGCATGGCGATCGAGGCGCAGATCAACAAATGGTCGCGGTTCGACCGGAAGAACTATTTCTACGCCGATCTTCCGCAGGGCTACCAGATCAGCCAGCTCTATCACCCCATCGTGGGTGAGGGGGCGATCGACATCAGCCTCGACGACAAGAACCCCGATGCCGCGGGCAAGCGGATCGGCGTCGAGCGCATCCATGTCGAGCAGGATGCCGGTAAGCTGATGCACGACCAGCATCCGACCCAGTCCTATGTCGACCTCAACCGGTCGGGCGTCGCGCTGATGGAGATCGTGTCGAAGCCCGATCTCGCTTCGCCTGCCGAAACAGGGGCTTACCTGCGGAAGCTTCGATCGATCCTGCGCTATGTCGGATCGTGCGACGGCAACATGGAGGAAGGCTCGATGCGCGCCGACGTCAATGTCAGCGTGCGTAAGGTCGGCGAAGAGCTGGGCACGCGGACCGAGACGAAGAACGTCAATTCGGTGCGCTTCGTGATGGCAGTGGTCGAACAGGAGGCCAAGCGTCAGGTCGAGGTGATCGAGGCCGGCGGCAAGATCGTCCAGGAAACGCGGCTCTACGATCCCGATCGCAACGAGACGCGCTCGATGCGGTCGAAGGAAGACGCGCATGATTACCGCTACTTCCCCGATCCCGATTTGTTGCCGCTGGTCCTCGACGACGCGTTCCTCGCCGAGTGCCGCGCGTCGCTGCCGGAGTTGCCGGATGCGAAGCGGGCTCGGTACGAGGCGCTTGGCATCGCCCCGTATCAGGCGACCGTTCTGACCGCCGAGGTCGAGGCGGCACGCTGGTTCGATGCGCTGCTCGACGCGGGCGCGAAGCCGGCGGCGGCGGCGAACTGGACGACGTCGGAACTGTTCGGGGCATTGAACCGGACCGGCAAGGACATCGAGAACTCGCCGGTTTCGCCTGCTCAGGCGGCGGAGTTGCTGGGACTGATCGCCGACGGCACGCTGTCGGGCAGCCTTGCCAAGCAGGTGTTCGAGGTGATGCTCGAAACCGGCGACGGCGCGGCGAAGGTGGTCGAGGACCGCGGGTTGAAGCAGACCAGCGATACCGGGGCGATCGAGGCTGTGATCGCCGAGGTGATGGCGGCGAACGCGGACAAGGTCGCCGATTATCGCGGTGGCAAGGACAAGCTGTTCGGGTTCTTCGTTGGCCAGACGATGAAAGCGATGGGGGGCAAGGCTAATCCTGCTGTCGTGAACCAGGTGCTGAAGACGGCGCTTGGGGAGTCGGTGGCTCCGTAAGCCGATGGTTGGCTGCGATGCGTTCTCCCGCACATCCTGTTCTCCCGCGAATGCGGGAGTCCAGGGTGACGGAGCGCAGCGCTGCTTGATTCCTGGACCCCCGCGTTCGCGAGGGAACAGAAGAAGTAGCTAAGAGGCTCCTTGATAGCACCACCCCGGCGAAGCCCGGGGCCCAGTTGGGGGACGTTGCTAACTGGTGGCGGTGCTACGTCACTACGACCTTTCCACCTGGGCCCCGACCTTCGCCGGGGTGGCGGTAAGTTGGTAGGGTGAGGTCGGGTTGAAGATGAGGGATGGGACTGCGCAGAGGCAGCCTTACGCTTCCACCTTCTGCGGATGATGCGGCACCAATATCAGCGTGTTCTCCTCCACGCGCCACGACGCCAGCCGCGACAGGAAGTTCATTCCCAGCACGTTGGTATCCCCGAACGCCGGCGACACGACCACCTGCAGGTCGCGCGCGACGATCGCGCCCAGTTTCAACTCCGAGATATTGCCCGTCTTCGCCGCGATCGAGCCATTTGCGGTCTGCAACACGATCGGCACTACACCGACGCTCGCCGCGATCCCCGCAGCATCCGCCGTCTTCTCCGAAATCGCCGTGATCGTCGCGCCGCTGTCGATCAGCAGCCGCTGGCTCACTCCGTCGATCGTCGCGCGCGCCCAGAAATGCCCGTCCGGCGACATCCGGATGCGAACCTCGCCGCCAACCACCTGCTGGTCCTCGATCTTCAGGAACCGCGCGATCTTACCGACATACGGATCGAACTGGCGCCGCTGATCGACCGCGACGAACAGCAAACCGACCATCACGAGCGTCATGCCGATATTCACGAGCGTTCGCACGATCGGAATGCGCTGCGCGACGACGAGCACGACGATGGCGATGCCGAGTGCGACATAAAGCGTGTGCGGTTGGCTGGGGTTGGGCAGCGTGAAGATCGACAGGTCCTGAAATAGAGGTAAACGCAATATCTTAGCGTAGTCGCGGCAACCTGTATCGGTGCTGACCGGCGTTGGGCCGAACGGAGCTCGAAAAAGGACCGATCCGAAACCGGCCGGATTGCCGTCCCTACGGATTGCGCGTGTCCGTCGAACGCGCTTCACTGTGATCCGGGGGCGGCAGATGGCGATCAGATGGACAATGACGGTCGCGATCCTGACGCTCGTCATCGGCCAGGCGTCGCCTGCGCCAAGCCAGTCCAGCGGCGAGCGGCGGCTTGCGGCGATGACGCCCGCGCAATTCCAGGCCCGAACGACGCTTCGTGACGACGCCCTGGACACGGTCGCGACGATCACCACCGCGAATGGATTCGTCGAGCGAAGGCCGCTGGTGGGGACCGCGCTCGACGACGTTTTTCTTCGAGCTTTCATCGACAAGACGACGGGGCGGGCCACGTATCAGGCCTATGTCAGGATACGGTATCGCGATTATGGCTGGGCGAACTGGAACACAGCCAATTATGCAACGCCTGCCGGGCCGCGTACGATAGCGACGCAACGGATCGCACGCGTCAGGGCATCATGCCCGAGGGGCTACGCGTGCTTGCGATCAGAGACCATCGGCTTTGCGATCGGCGCGCCCCTGTTGAGGGCCAATGCCAAACTGTACGTCGGCGATGGAACGACGTCATGGCCATTCAAAATATTGGCGCAAAACGGCGGCGAACGTTCGTTCCTGCTCTCGGCGGCGGAAATCGCCGGCCTGTTAATGGCGGTCGACGCCTATCGCACCGACCGCCATTTGCCGTCCTCTTAACGATTATTGCGCGTCGTCGTCCTGATTCTTCACGACGCCACCGGTGCCGCCGACGCCGTCCGGCAGACCAGTGTCCGTGAACGTCTCGGGCTCGTCGCCGCCCTCGCCGCGCTCGACCGCGTCGGAGCGGGATTCCACCGCCTGTTCGATGTCGCTGCGAATGTCCTCGTCACGATCCTTGGGTAGCGTTTCGGGGTTCGTGCCGGAATGGGGATCGGCCACGCTCAAAACTCAGGCTGGACGGGTGCCGGGTCGTTCGACGGCGTACCCGGAGCAGGCACGTCGATATCCGGCGCGGGCGGGTTGAACTCAGGCGGCGGCGCGGTCGGCTCGACGGGCGGCGTCGGGGTCGGGAATTCTGCCGGGGGTTGGGTAGCCATGATGTCTCTCCTTCTGGATGCTTAACGCCCGTAATCAGCGGGAGTTGCCTATGTGCTTGCCCCCGCATGCATCGTTGGTATAGACGCGCCCGCTACGGCGATGTCCTGTGCGGGCGTGGCGGAACTGGTAGACGCGCTTGGTTTAGGTCCAAGTATCGCAAGATGTGGGGGTTCGAGTCCCTTCGCCCGCACCAGCCCGCCGCGCAGGCGAGGCGACCGCCCGACGAATTATCCCGAATGCTCTTATAACAAAGGCCGGACATGCAGACTGTCGAGACGTTGAACGAGGGCCTCAAGCGCGCCTTTACGCTCACCATCACCGCAAAGGATATCGATGCCAAGGTCGATGTCGAGCTGAAGCGCCTCGCGCCGCAGATGAAGATGCCGGGCTTCCGTCCAGGCAAGGTGCCGGCGAACCTCATCCGCAAGATGCACGGCCCGGCGCTGACGCAGGACGCGCTGAACGCGGCGATCCAGGAGGGCGTCCAGACGCTCGTCGCCGAGAAGCAGCTTCGCCCCGCGATGCAGCCTTCGGTCGAGCTGGAAGACGGCTATGACCTCGGCAAGGACGCCGTGGTCAAGGTCGAGATGGAGGTCCTGCCGCAGGTCCCCGCTCCCGCGATCGACGGCCTGAAGCTCGAGCGCCTGACCGTGCCCGTCGCCGACGAGGCTGTCACCGAGCAGCTCCAGAAGTTCGCCGACCAGCAGAAGAAGTGGGACGACGCCAAGCCGACCTACAAGGCGAAGATGGGTGACCTCGTCACCGTCGATTTCGTCGGCAAGACCGCCGACGGCGTCGCGTTCGAGGGCGGCACCGGCACTGACATGGGCGTCGAGCTCGGCGCGGGTCGCCTGATCCCCGGCTTCGAGGATCAGCTCGTCGGCGTTAAGACCGGCGACGACAAGGTCCTGAACGTGACCTTCCCCGAGGAGTATCAGGAGAAGTCGCTCGCAGGGAAGCCGGCGACGTTCGACATCACCGTCAAGTCGGTGAAGACCGCGGGCGAGAGCAAGATCGACGAGGATCTGGCCAAGTCGCTGGGTCTCGAGAGCCTGGAGCAGCTCACGGGCCTGCTCAAGGGTCAGATCGAGCAGGAGCATAACGGCCTCACGCGCACGCACATGAAGCGCAAGCTGCTCGACCAGCTCGCGGAAGGGCATGACTTCGAAGTGCCGCCGTCGATGGTGGAGGCCGAGTTCAATCAGATCTGGTCGCAGCTCCAGCACGAAGCCACGCACGAGGCCGATCCCGAGGCTGCGATGGCCGAGATGGAAGGCGAGCGCGACGATTACCGCAAGATCGCCGAGCGTCGCGTGCGCCTTGGCCTGCTTCTGTCCGAGATCGGCCAGGCGAACGGCGTCGAGGTTTCCAACCAGGAAATGCAGCGTCTGCTCGCGCAGGCGGCTCAGCAGTATCCGGCGGAACAGCGCCAGCAGTTCATGCAGTACGTCCAGCAGGAGCCGATGGCGGCCGCCCAGCTGCGCGCACCGCTGTACGAGGACAAGGTCGTCGACTTCCTGTTCGAGAAGGCCGAGATCACCGACCGCGAAGCCACGCGCGAGGAGCTTGAGGCCGCGATCGAGAGCGAGGACGGTTTCGCCAGCGGCACGCACACGCATGATCACGACAACCACAAGCCGAAGAAGAAGGCTGCCGCCAAGAAGAAGGCCGCACCTGCCGACGACGCCGCTGCTTCGGACGAGGCCGTGACGGAAGAGGCTTCGGCTTCGGACGCGACGGAAGAGGCCAAGCCCGCGAAGAAGGCACCTGCCAAGAAGAAGGCGGCCCCTGTCGAGGCCGAGACGGCCGTGACGGAATCGTCGCCGGTTGCTGCCGAGAACGCAGAGGGCACCGAAGCCGCCGACGCACCGGCGAAGAAGCCGGCCGCGAAGAAGCCAGCTGCCAAGAAGGCTGCGACCAAGACCGAGGCGTAACGCCTTCCCGTCACCCCGGATCTGGTTCGGGATGACGGGTCGCACTGTACGACCCGTAAAAGGGGCGTTTCCCCGGCGGGGGCCGGGGCCCAGTTGGAAAGGTAGCTGTAACGAGCCGCAAAGCTCCGTTATGGGCCTTTCCCAACTGGGCCCCGGCCTTCGCCGGGGAAGTGCGTTTTGGGATGGTGCGTTGACTGACGTTTCGACCGCTGCTCGATCTCCGATGTCATCTTTCAACTCCGTAGGGCAGGGCATGACCGAACCGAGAATCGCCGTCCTGCTCCCCTGCTACAACGAGGAGGCCGCGATCGCGCAGACGATCGCGGGCTTCCTAGGCGCGCTGCCGGGCGCCACCATCTATGTCTACGACAACAACAGCGCCGACCGCACGATCGAGGTCGCGCGCGCCGCGGGTGCCGTCGTCCGGACCGAGCGCATCCAAGGCAAGGGCGCGGTCGTCCGCCGCATGTTCGCCGACATCGACGCCGACATCTACGTCATGGCCGACGGCGATGCGACCTACGACGCCGCCTCCGCCCCGAACCTGGTAAAGCGCGTCCTCGACGAGCACCTCGACATGGTCGTCGGCTCGCGCATCAGCCAGGTCCAAGAATCCTATCGCCGCGGGCACCGCTTCGGTAACGCGCTGCTCACCGGCATGCTCGCGCGCCTGTTCGGCCGCAGCTTCACCGACATCCTGTCCGGCTACCGCGTGTTCTCGCGCCGCTTCGTGAAGAGCTTTCCGTCGTTGTCGGCCGGTTTCGAGATCGAGACCGAGATCAGCGTCCACGCGCTCGAACTGAAAATGCCGATCGGCGAGGTCGAGACGCCCTATTATGCGCGCCCCGAGGGCTCCGAATCGAAGCTCAGCACCTATGGCGATGGCTGGCGCATCCTGCGGACGATCATGACGCTGTACCGGATCGAGCGCCCGCTCTGGTTTTTCGGCGCGATCGGCAGCGTGTTCGGACTGCTCGCGCTGATCCTCGGCATCCCGCTGGTGCTCACGTACATCGAGATCCACCAGGTTCCCCGTTTCCCGACCGCAATCCTGATCACCGGCCTCGGCATCTTCGCCGCGCTCAACGTCTTCACCGGCCTGATCCTCGACACGGTAGTAAGAGGCCGCCGCGAAGTTCGCCGCCTCGCATACCTCGCCTACCCCGCACCGGGCATCTGACTCCCTTGCCCCTCAATTCTTGTGATCCTCCCCCGCAAGGGGGAGGTGGCTGGCCCTTGCCAGACGGAGGGGGAGGTAGCCGATAACCGCGGTTCCGTGTCCTCCCCCTCCGTCGCCTTCGGCGCCACCTCCCCCTGGCGGGGGAGGATCGCTCAGCGTCTCTCACTCCCCGGTGGGCAAGGTGCGAAGGGCTTGAACTCCCCTCCCGGACAGCCGATGTTAGCGGTTCACTGGGGCATAAGAGAGATTTCCATGCACAATCCGTTCGAGACCGGCGACTTCGCGAGCCCGTTGGCCAGCGCCGGGCTCGGCCTGCAGCAGACGCAAGCAGGCCTGGTTCCCATCGTCATCGAGCAGTCGAACCGCGGCGAGCGTTCGTTCGACATCTTCTCGCGCCTGCTCCGCGAGCGCATCATCTTCGTGACCGGCGGCGTCGAGGACGGCATGGCCTCGCTGATCACCGCACAGCTGCTCTTCCTCGAGTCCGAGAACCCGAAGAAGGACATCTTCATGTACATCAACTCGCCGGGCGGTGTCGTCACGGCGGGCATGGCGATCCACGACACGATGCGGTACATCCGTCCGCGCGTCGGCACCGTCTGCATCGGCCAGGCCGCGTCGATGGGCAGCTTCCTGCTCGCGAGCGGCGAGCCCGGCATGCGCGTCGCGATGACCAACGCACGGATCATGATCCATCAGCCATCGGGTGGTGCACAGGGCATGGCCAGCGACATCGAGATCCAGGCTCGCGAGATCCTGCGCATCCGTAAGCGCATGAACGAGCTGTATTCGCAGTATACCGGTCAGCCGATCGAGGAGATCGAGCGCCGGATGGACCGCGATACGTTCCTCGAAGCGAACGAGGCGAAGGATTTCGGCCTGGTCGACGAGGTGTTCGACAAGCGTCCGGCACCGGCGGACGATGCGGCGAAACCCGCCTAACCGACACTGGCATGGGGCGAATCGTAAACCCTGCCGGTTTATTTGATTGTAGGAACTCCGGGGTGCGTTACGGTAGCGGCCCCGGAAACGGCACGTGCACCGACATGCGCGAGAGGTGATTGAATGACGAAGCTGAGCGGTGGCGACTCGAAGAGCACCCTCTATTGCTCGTTCTGCGGCAAGTCGCAGCATGAGGTACGCAAGTTGATCGCGGGTCCAACCGTGTTCATCTGCGACGAGTGCGTCGAACTTTGCAACGATATCATCCGCGAGGAGACGAAGTCCGCGCTGGTGTCCAAGAAGGACGGCGGCGTGCCGACTCCGCAGGAGATCTGCGACGTCCTCGACGATTACGTGATCGGCCAGAAGCGCGCCAAGCGCGTGCTGTCGGTGGCGGTGCACAATCACTACAAGCGGCTCAACCACGGCGCCAAGGGTGCCGATGTCGAGCTGTCCAAGTCGAACATCCTGCTGGTCGGCCCGACCGGTTGCGGCAAGACGCTGCTCGCGCAGACGCTCGCCCGCATCCTCGACGTGCCGTTCACGATGGCCGATGCGACGACGCTCACCGAAGCGGGCTATGTCGGTGAGGATGTCGAGAACATCATCCTTAAGTTGCTCCAGGCGTCTGACTATAACGTCGAGCGCGCGCAGCGCGGGATCGTTTACATCGACGAGATCGACAAGATTTCGCGCAAGGCCGAGAACCCCTCGATCACGCGCGACGTGTCGGGCGAAGGTGTGCAGCAGGCGTTGCTGAAGCTGATGGAAGGCACGACCGCGTCGGTGCCGCCACAGGGTGGCCGGAAGCATCCGCAGCAGGAATTCCTGCAGGTGGATACGACCAACATCCTGTTCATCTGCGGCGGTGCGTTCTCGGGTCTCGAGAAGATCATCGGCGATCGTCTCCAGGGCAAGTCGATCGGTTTTGGCGCGTATGTGGCTGGGCCGGACGAGCGCAAGACGGGCGAGACGCTGAAGTCGGTCGAGCCCGAGGATTTGCTGAAGTTTGGGCTTATCCCCGAGTTCGTCGGCCGTTTGCCGGTGATCGCGACGCTCGAGGATCTCGATGTCGACGCACTGGTGAAGATCCTGAAGGAGCCGAAGAACGCGCTGGTCAAGCAGTACCAGAAGCTGTTCGAGATGGAGGACGTTGCGCTCGGGTTCACCGACGACGCGCTGGTCTCGGTCGCCAAGAAGGGCATCGAACGCAAGACCGGCGCACGCGGGCTTCGTTCGATCCTGGAGAGCATCCTGCTCGACACGATGTTCGACCTGCCCGGCATGGACGGCGTCGACGAGGTGATGATCGACAAGGACGTGATCGAAGGCCGCAAGGAACCGATCCGCGTCTACGCCGAGAAGAAGAAGACCGGCGACGCTGCTTAAGCGCGGGGTTGGTTCGAGATACGGGAAAGGGCGTCGAGCGATCGGCGCCCTTTTTCGTTTTGCCGATAGACCGGGGTCCGCCAACGCCTGGTCATCCTGACGAAAGTCAGGACCCAGAGCCAAGAAGACCTGCGCTTTGTACCCTGGGTCCTGACTTTCGTCAGGATGACGGGTGGCAGCAGCCGGACAGAGATCCCTTCGATCCTCCCCTGCAAGGGGAGGTGGCAGCGCGGAGCGCTGACGGAGGGGTGACCCGCTCTCGATAGGCCATCACCCCTCCGTCGCTTTGCGCCACCTCCCCTTGCAGGGGAGGATCTCTTGCCGAGCCTGGTCGTCCGTCCCGTCGTCACCATAATTGTGGGACGACTGAGGGCGGCTATGACGCTAAATCTGCGAGGTCAAAAGCCGAGCGCGCTCCAGATCCCTCGGCCGCCCGCACATCCCCGTCATCCTGACGTTCGTCAGGATGACGTGTGAGGGTGTGCAGCCGGCATCTGTCCTTCTCCGGACGGGATAGGAAAACGGGCCGCGGCGACTTCAAAGCGGGAAGAAGGATAAGGGTAGCTTTGGTGGTGAAGCTATGCGGTCAAAAGCCGATCCCGTTCCAAATCCTTAGGACGCCCGAACAGCCTGAGCATCTCGGCAAGCTCCCCGCGCTCGGGCACATGAACAACCGACCCTTCGACAAGAACAGGCACGCGCGTCCGAGGCAGCACTTCCGTCCACCCAGCCGACGTCGCAACGTGGAACCCCGCCATGATCTCGACGACCAAGGGCGGCGTCTCCCACCGCCCGAACAGCGTCGACCGAAAGAGCGAACTCGCGCCGTCCTCGGTCGGAGCGACCCCGAGCCCATCCATCACCCGCCGGGCATCGCTCACGCTCATCACCACATCGACATCGCCGACCTCGACCGGTCCGACACCGTGAAGCGCCACCGCCGCGCTGGAAATGACCCACCACGGATCCTGCGTTTCACGCATCGCCGCCGCCACCCTGACCAGCGTTTCGCGAAGATCGGGCGCCAACATCGCCGCAACCTATCCGATCGCCCGGCGACCGCAATCGCCCCGACTCGGACCCTTATCGCCCCTCACGCATTCGTTATCCAAGTGGAACGAGGGAGCATGCATGACGATCGAAGTGGCCGACCGACCGAACGAACACGTGGCGGAGACGATGCCGGACCGCCTGGCGCTCCCGATCTGGACGCTGATCGCCCCGGGTCTCGGCCTCGTCGCGGTCCTGATCGGGCTCGCCAAGATGGGCACGCTGGGTACCGCGGCGGCCGTGATCGTCCTGATCGGTAGCGTCCTCGCCGCCGTGCATCATGCAGAGGTCATCGCCCACAAGGTCGGCGAACCGTTCGGCACGCTGGTCCTCGCCATCGCGGTGACCGTGATCGAGGTGTCGCTGATCGTGTCGCTGATGCTGTCCAACGCCGGCGACGCTGCCACGCTCGCGCGCGACACGGTGTTCGCGGCGATCATGATCATCCTCAACTTCATCATCGGCCTCTGCCTGCTGGCGGGTGCGGTGCGGCATCACGAGCAGCGCTTCACGTTGAAGGGCATGACCGCGGCGCTCGGCGTGCTCGCGGCGATGGCGGTTCTGTCGCTGATCCTGCCGAACTACACCTCGTCGACGGCGGGGCCGACCTACGCATCGTCGCAGTTGATCTTCGTCGCGGTCGTGTCACTGGTCCTCTACGGGACGTTCGTGCTGGTCCAGACGGTGCGCCACCGCGACTATTTCCTGCCCTCGACCGACGACAAGGACGATCACGCCGCGCCGCCATCGGGCCGCGCGACCGGCATCGCCTTCGCGGCGTTGCTGGTAGCACTCGTCTCGGTGGTGCTGCTCGCCAAGACGCTGTCGCCGACGATCGAAGCCGCAGTCATCGGCGCCGGCCTGCCGCTGACCGTGGTCGGCGTGATCATCGCCGCACTGGTGCTCGCGCCCGAAAGCCTCGCCGCGTACAAGTCCGCGCGGCGCAACCGGCTGCAGACCAGCCTCAACCTCGCGCTCGGTTCTGCGCTGGCCACCATCGGCCTGACGATCCCGAGCGTCGCGATCGTGTCGCTAGTGCTCGACCTGCCGATCGCGCTCGGCATCGATGCGAAGAGCATGACGCTGCTCGCGCTGTCGTTGTTCGTCGCCACGCTGTCGCTCGGTACCGGGCGGACGACGGTGTTGCAGGGCGTGGTCCACCTCGTGATCTTCGCCGCGTATCTGTTCACGACGGTGGTGCCCTGAACTCAGGGGCCTTGCATCGACAGATAGGCGATGACGTCGGCGCGATCCTTCGGGTCGGGCACGCCTGCGAAGGCCATCGTGGTGCCGGGCACCATCCGGCGCGGGTTGGCGAGCCACCGGTCCATCCGCTCCGCGTCCCAGTTGCCGCCGAGCGCCTTCAGTCCGGCGGTGTACGAGAAGCGCGGGCGGCGCTCGCCGATCGGGCCGCCCATCACCCCGTAGAGATTGGGGCCATCGGTATCGCCCGCATATTGCCCGATCGTGTGGCATGCGGTGCAGCGACCGAACACGGGTTTGCCCCGCGCGATCTGGTCGGTCGCGCCGGCGTCCGGGCCCGAACCGCACCCGGCGAGCGCTAGCGCCGGCAGGAGCCAGCCCGCGGCCTTCATCGTCTCTGGCGTGCAGCCAAGGCGAGGCCGGCGGCGATCTGCACGACCGCATAGAGGCGGCGGCGACCGGGCCGATCGACGAACGGCTTCACCAGCGTCTCGGTGCCAAGTGCGTCGTCCTTCCAGAGATCGACGTGGCGGTGCGGTTGGAGCAGGCCGATCAGGCCGTCGCCGACCATGAAGATCGCCGCCATCTCCGCCGCGCGGGCAGGCCACGGCCCGTTCTCCTGCGCACGCAGGAGTCCACCAGGAGTCTCGAGCGCCGTCTCCTGGAACCCTGGGCCCCCGCCTTCGCGGGGGAACGATGAAGAGGTCATTGGGGCTTGGCCTTCGCAGCTTGCGCGGCTTTCCAGGCGGCCACGTCTTCCAGTGCGACACTGCGCCGCAGGACCAGCGCATCAGGGTCGATTACGACATGCGCGCCAGCCGGGACGGTGAGGCTCGCCTTCCCGCCAGTCATCGGCAAAGTCCGCGTCTTCCCATCGATCTGCACCTCGACCGGCAGCGGGAACGGTCCATTACCCGGCACCTTCCACGCCAGCGACACCGTATTCCCCGTCCGCGTCTCGACCAGTTCGGGCAGCGCGGCTTGGCGCAGATACACGTCGAAGAACCATTTATAATCCTTCCCCGTAACCTTCTGCACCAGCCCCTCATACTCCTTCGTCGAGCCGAACCGCGGCGCGAAATTCCCCGGCTTCGGATCCGCGCGCCCGTACACCGCGAGCCGCGTGACATCGAAGAACGCCTTGTCCCCGATCAGCCCGCGCAGCGTGTGGAGCATCCACGAGCCCTTGTAATAAATGTCCTGCCCCGCGCCGCCCTTGTCGAGCTCGTACACCTCCTCTTCGGTGGTGACGCGCTGCTGCGTGATCGGCTTGAGGTTCATGATCGAGGTGCGCTCGCCCTGCATCATCGCCGCATAGCGCGCACGCCCCTCGCGCCACTGGCCGTAGAGCGGCTGCATGTACGTGCCATAGCCCTCGTGCAGCCAGTAATCGTCCCAATTGGCGGCGGTCAGCTGATTGCCGAACCACTCATGCGCGAACTCGTGCTGAAACAGCCAATCGAACCCCTCCGGCGCCTTGGCGTAGTCGTTGCCATAGGCGTTGATCGTCTGGTGCTCCATGCCCTTGTGCGGCGTCTCGACCACGCCGAGCTTCTCGTCGCCGAACGGGTAGGGGCCGATCATGCTTTCGAAGAAATCGAGAGTCGGCGCGAACTCGGCGAACAGCTTTTCCGCCTGCGCCTTTTCGCCCGGCAGATACCAGTAATACATCGGGATGCTGTTGCCGAAGCGGCTCTTGTACGCGCCACTGATCTCTTCATACGGCCCGACGTTCAGCGCGATTCCATAGGTGTTGGGATGCTTGGCGCGCCAGTTCCACGTCGTCCGCCCGTCCGACAGCGTATCGACGCCGAGCAGCACGCCGTTCGAGGGTGCCTTCAGCCCCTTCGGCACGGTGATGTGCAGCGTGACTAGCGCGGGCTCGCCGGTCGGGAAGTCGAGGCACGGCCAGAACAGGTCGCAACCATAGCCTTCCGCGGTCGTCGCGAACCAAGTCCGGCCATCGGGCGTCTTCGACCAGACCATCCCGTCGTCCCACGGCGCCTTCACCGCGACGTGCGGCGTGCCGCCATAGGTGATCTTCGCGGTCACCTTGCCGCCGGCGGGGACGGGCTTGGGCAGCGTGATCATCAGCCGTCCCTCGGGATTGCTCCACGCCGAGGGTGCCAGCGGCGCGCCGTCGATCGCGATCGCGCTGACCGGCAGATTGCGATCGAGGTCGATCGGCAGGCGGGCGAGGGGGGCCTTGGCGATAAAGACCAGCGTTGCCACCCCGTTCAAGCTTTCGGTCTCGGGCAACACCTCGAACGCGAGGTCGGCGCTGTCGAACCGGAGCGCGGTCTGCTCGGGCGTGAGCACCCCGCCGGACCGCTGCGTCTGCGCGGTGATCGCGGGTTCGCCCTTTTTTGGGAGCGGTGCGGCGGCGAGGAGCGCGGTGGCGCTGGCGGCGATGAGGAGACGGGAGATCATGCCGCGTTCTCGCGCCTGGGAGCCCCGCATACAAGTGCGATCCGGCCTCTTCGGTGCAGGAGCCCAGGATCACGAGTACCGCCGCCAGCTACCCTGGACTCCTGCGTTCGCAGGAGAGCGGTTGGGCTGAGGTGCCGCGTGAAAGCCCGTAACAACCACCAACCAATTGATGGACGGTTCATCCTCACCATATAAGCTACAGACTATGCCCCCATGCAGGCACCCACCGGAGCGTTCATGACCCAGTACCCCGTCCTTCCCCTTCGCGACATCGTCGTCTTCCCGCACATGATCGTGCCGCTGTTCGTCGGCCGCGATAAGTCCGTCGCCGCGCTCGAAGCGGCGATGGCGGCGGATAAGGAGATCTATCTCGTCGCGCAGGTCGACCCGGCCGAGGACGATCCCGCGCGCGATGACCTGTATTCGATGGGCGTGACCGCGACCGTGCTCCAGCTGCTGAAGCTCCCCGACGGCACCGTCCGCGTTCTGGTCGAGGGCAAGCAGCGCGCGACGCTGGAGACGTTGGACGAGTCGGGCGACTTCCTGACCGCCACGGTCGAGACGGTCGCCGATGCCGAGGTCGAAGGCGCGGAGGTCACCGCATTGATGCGCTCGGTGGTCGAGCAGTTCGAGAATTACGCCAAGCTCAATCGCAAGCTTGCGTCCGAGACCGCGGTCCAGATGTCGGAGATCGAGGACGCGTCGAAGCTGTCCGATGCGGTCGTTGCCAACATCGCGATCAAGGTCGCCGAGAAGCAGGCGATGCTGATCGAGACCAACCCGTCGAAGCGTCTCGAAATGGCGATGGTGGCGATGGAGGGCGAGCTGGGCGTCCTGCAGGTCGAGAAGAAGATCAAGAGCCGCGTCAAGCGCCAGATGGAGAAGACGCAGCGCGAATATTACCTCAACGAGCAGTTGAAGGCGATCCAGCGCGAGCTGGGTAACGAGGACGGCGAAGGCGAAGGCGACGAGATCGCCGAGCTGACGCAGAAGATCGCCACGCTCAAGATGAGCAAGGAAGCGCGCGGCAAGGCGACCGCCGAGCTGAAGAAGCTCAAGACGATGGCGCCGATGAGCGCCGAGGCGACCGTCGTTCGCAATTATCTCGACGTGCTGCTCGGGCTCCCCTGGGGCAAGAAGTCGAAGATCAAGAAGGACATTGCCGCCGCGCAGGTGACGTTGGACGAGGACCATTACGCGCTTGAGAAGGTCAAGGACCGGATCGTCGAGTATCTCGCCGTGCAGGCGCGCACCAACAAGCTGAAGGGCCCGATCCTGTGCCTCGTCGGCCCTCCCGGCGTTGGCAAGACCTCGCTTGGCAAGTCGATCGCCAAGGCGACCGGGCGCGAGTTCATTCGCCAGTCGCTCGGCGGCGTGCGTGACGAAGCCGAGATCCGTGGCCATCGCCGCACCTATATCGGTTCGCTGCCGGGCAAGATCGTGACGAACCTCAAGAAGGCCGGCACGTCCAACCCGCTGTTCCTGCTCGATGAGATCGACAAGCTCGGCCAGGACTTCCGTGGCGATCCGGCTTCGGCGCTGCTCGAGGTGCTCGACCCGGAGCAGAACGGCAAGTTCCAGGATCATTATCTGGAGGTCGACATCGACCTGTCGGACGTGATGTTCGTCTGCACCGCGAACTCGCTCAATCTTCCGCAGGCGCTGCTCGACCGCATGGAGATCATCCGTCTGGAGGGCTATACCGAGGACGAGAAGGTCGAGATCGCCGAGCGTCATCTGATCGAGAAGCAGATCGAGGCGCATGGCCTGAAGCCGGGCGAGTTCACGCTGACTCAGGAGGGGCTTCGCACGCTCATCCAGCAATACACGCGTGAGGCTGGCGTACGTACGCTGGAACGCGAGATCGCCAAACTGTGCCGCAAGGCGCTGCGCCAGATCCTCGAGAACAAGACCACCAGCGTGACGATCACGCCCGAGAACGTCGGCGAATATGCGGGCGTGCAGAAGTACCGCCACGGCCTCGGCGAGACCGAGAACCAGATCGGAGCGGTCACGGGGCTCGCCTGGACCGAGGTCGGCGGCGAGCTCCTGACGATCGAGAGCGTGACGGTGGCGGGCAAGGGCCAGGCCAAGCTCACCGGTACGCTCGGCGACGTCATGAAGGAGTCGATCGAGACCGCGTTCAGCTATGTGAAGGCCCGCGCCCCGAGCTACGGGATCAAGCCGAGCCTGTTCGCGCGCAAGGACATCCACATCCATCTGCCCGAGGGGGCGGTACCGAAGGACGGCCCGTCGGCGGGGATCGGCATGGTCACGTCGATCGTCTCGACGCTGACCGGCGTGCCGATCCGGCGCGAGGTGGCAATGACGGGTGAAGTCACACTGCGCGGTCGGGTGCTGCCGATCGGAGGCCTCAAGGAGAAGCTGCTCGCGGCGCTGCGGGGCGGGATCGAGACGGTGCTGATCCCGGCCGAGAACGAGAAGGACCTCGTGGAGATCCCGGCGAACATCAAGGCGGGGCTCAAGATCATTCCCGTCAAGCATGTCGACGAGGTGTTGCGACTTGCGCTGACCGAACCGCTCGAAGCGATCGAGTGGACAGATGCCGACGAGCTGGCGGCCTTGCCGCCGGCACCGATCGCGCCGGTCGGGGGTGGCCTTCACCACTGATCCATGTTTGGATCGTAAGCGATAACGCGGCGGTTTCGTTTGACAGCAGACGGAGCCGCCGCATTATTGCGCGCTGAGTGCGGCTGCGAGTCCATCGCAGGCGATTCGAGTTTTTCCGGGGGACTATATGAACAAGCAGGAGCTGATCGCTACGGTTGCGGATACGTCTGGGCTCGTAAAGGCCGACGCAACCAAGGCGGTCGAGGCGGTGTTCGACGCGATCGAGGCATCGTTGAAGAAGGGCGATGAGGTTCGCCTGGTCGGTTTCGGCACGTTCTCGATCTCGAAGCGCAAGGCCTCGACCGGCCGCAATCCCCGCACCGGCGAGCCGATGACGATCAAGGCCTCGACCCAACCCAAGTTCAAGGCCGGCAAGGGCCTGAAGGACGCAGTCAACTAACAAGCTCTCAATCCTCCCCCGCCAGGGGGAGGTGGCGCCGAAGGCGTCGGAGGGGGAGGACACGGAACCTACGTGATCACTTACCGCCCCCTTCGTCTGGCAAGCGCCAGCCACCTCCCCCTGGCGGGGGAGGATCGAAAGGCTAGCCACTTAAGGGCTGGACAGGCAGGCATCCCCTGCCTAAAGGCCCGCTTCCGAACGAGTTTCGGGCGCGTAGCTCAGCGGTAGAGCACACCCTTCACACGGGTGGGGTCACAGGTTCAATCCCTGTCGCGCCCACCAGATTTTCGCCGGTTCCTTCGCACGAAGGGGCCGGCGTTTCTGATTCTGGCCATGGCGTCACCCTTTTTCTCCCTTCCATCTGGGAGCGCCTCCGCCTTCCCCCCTCCCTGAAAGGGAGGGGCCGGGGGTGGGTCGGCTTCCGTATCGGCCGACGGTTGCGGCACAAGCGGGCCTACCCACCCCCCAACCCCTCCCTTCCAGGGAGGGGAGGAGCGTCCGGATAGAGCCTGACGACCCACTCCGCCAAACATGACATCTTCTTCATTAGGTCCGTTCGTTCGATCGAACTAAACGCCCCCGCGTGGTCCAGTCTCGACTCCTAGACATCGCGATCAGCGAATTCGGCGCCAAGGGCCTCGAAGGCGCCAGCACGCGCGGTATCGCCGCTGCGGCCGGCACCGCGATGTCGTCGATCACCTATCATTACGGCGGCAAGGAGGGTCTGTACCTCGCCGCCGCCGACCGGATCGCCGAGCGCATGTCCGCGGTAATGGGCGATCCGGTCGACCTCGACCACGACATCGCGTCCGACGATGCAGCCGGCGCGCGCGCGCAGATCCACCGCATCCTCGGCCGGCTGGCCGACAAAATGGCGAGCGCCGACAGCGCCGACTGGACGCTGTTCGTGCTGCGCGAGCAGATGAAGCCGAGCGAGGCGTTCGAACGGATCTATGGCGGCGTGATGGGCCAGATGGTGCGACAGCTCGGCGAGTTCGTCTGCATCGCGACCGGCCTGCGCAACGTCCGCACCGCGCGGATCGCAACGATCACGCTGCTTGGGCAGGTGGTGGCGTTGCGATCGAGCCGCGCGACCTGCCTCAAATTGCTCGAGTGCGACACGCTCGAGCCTTCCGACATCCTCGATATCAAGGCGCGGATCGACGCCAATATCGACGCCATTCTCGATTCGATGCGTGCTGAAGAACAGGGCCAGGCATGACCGACCAGACGAACCACTCAGATACCGACCACGAGGACGACGGCCGCAAGCCCGATCCGAACGGCGAGGACCAGCAGTCCGATACCGAGCAGCAGGACGAGGACGAGGACGACAAGAAGCCGTCGGTGTTCAAAAAGCCGCTGTTCTGGGTGATCCTGATCGTCGTGATCGGCGCGCTGGTGATCGGCGGCGTGCTCTACTGGCTGCACGCGCGGCAGTTCGAATCGACCGACGACGCGTTCGTCGACGCGCACATCGTCCGCCTCGCGCCGCAGGTCGCAGGCACGCTGGTCCAGGTCGCCGACATCGACAACCGCCACGTCGAGGCCGGCCGCCTGCTCGCCGTCATCAAGGCATCCGGCCGGGATGCGCAGGTCGCCGAGGCGCAGGCAAACGAATCGCAGGCGCGTGCGCAGTTCGCACAGGCGCAGGCGCAGGTGACCGCCGCCGAGGCGCAGCGCCAGCAGGCCGCGGCGCAGGCGCGCGTGCCGATGGCGGCCGCGGTGAAGGCCCAGCAGGACCTCGCGCGCTATGAGGCGCTCCTGCGGCTTGATCCGAGCGCGGTCGCCGGCCAGCAGCTCGATCAGGCGCGTGCCACCGCCCGCCAGACCGCCGCCGATGCCGCCGCCGCGCGTGAGCAGATCGACACCGCCACCGCGCAGATCAGCGTCGCCAAGAAGCAGGTCGGCGCTGCCAAATCGGTGATCGACGCCCGCCGCGCGCAGGTCGAGCAGGCGAACGTCACGATCGGCGATCTCCGCCTGACCGCCCCGGTCGCAGGGCAGGTGGTCAACCGCTCGGTGAACGTCGGCTCGTACGTCGCGCCCGGCACGCAGCTGATGGCGATCGTCCCCGACAAGATGTGGGTGACCGCCAATTTCAAGGAAACGCAGCTCACGTTGATGAAGATCGGCCAGCCCGTCGACATCCACGTCGACGCGTATCCCGGCGTCGACTTCAAGGGCCATGTCGACTCGATCCAGCGCGGCGCAGGCCAGGCGTTCGCGCTTCTGCCCCCCCAGAACGCGACCGGCAATTACGTGAAGGTGGTCCAGCGCGTCCCCGTCCGCATCGTGTTCGACGCCAAAAACGGCCCCGATCCGAAGCGCTATCCGATCGGCCCCGGCATGTCGGTGGTGCCGACCGTAAAGGTGCGCTGACGTGGCCAAAGCTCCTGCCAAAGCCGATGCGGGGGGTGGTCACACCTGGTCGCCGAGCCGGTCGGCGGCGGGCAAGTACAGCCCGTGGCTGATCGTCGCGATCATCTCGATCCCGACCTTCATGGAGGTGCTCGACACCTCGATCGCCAACGTCGCGCTCGATCATATCTCGGGCGGGCTGTCGATCACCACCGATCAGGCGACCTGGGTGCTGACCAGCTATCTCGTCGCCAACGCGATCGTCATCCCGATCTCGGGCTGGCTCAGCGACGCGATCGGCCGGAAGCGCTATTTCCTGTTGTCGATCGCGCTGTTCACGCTGGCGTCGCTGCTCTGCGGCCTCGCGCCCAACATCGGTACTTTGGTCGTCGCGCGCGTGCTGCAAGGCATCGGCGGCGGTGGCCTCGCGCCGGTCGAACAGTCGATCCTCGCCGACACCTTCCCGCCCGAAAAGCGCGGCATGGCGTTCGCGGCCTTCGCGATCGTCGTCGTCGTGGGCCCCGTGCTCGGGCCGACGCTCGGCGGCTACATCGTCGAATATTCGAGCTGGCACTGGGTGTTCCTGATCAACGTCCCCGTCGGGATCGCCGCATGGTTCGCGGTCGAGACCTTCGTCGACGAACCGGCGCAAGTGAAGAAGGACCGCGACGAGCGGTTCAAGAACGGCCTGACGATCGATTACGTCGGCGTCGCGCTGGTCGCGCTCGGGCTCGGTTTCCTCGAACTCACCTTCGATCGCGGCGAGCGCGAGGATTGGTTCGCGAGCGGTTTCATCGTCATGTCGGCGATCATCGCCGCGGTGTCGCTGGTCAGCCTCGTCATCTGGGAGCTGAACCACAAGGACCCGGTGATCGACCTCAAGCTGATGAAGAACCGCAACTTCGCGCTGACGATCGGCGTGATGGGCGTCACCGGCATGATCCTGTTCGGCACGACCCAGCTTATTCCTCAAATGCTGCAACAGGTGCTCGGCTACAGCTCGCTCGACGCAGGCCTCGCGCTGACCGCCGGCGGTTTGGCGACGCTCGTCATGGTGCCCTTCGCGGGGCGGCTGAGCGGACTGATCGACGTGCGGCTGCTGCTGTTCCCGGCGTTGCTCGTCCAGGCGTTCGCGTTGTGGAACATGAGCCACCTGACCGCCGACATCGCGTTCTCCGATGCGGCGTTCGCGCGGCTGTTCCAGGCGATGGCGCTGCCGTTCCTGTTCGTGCCGATCAACGCGATCGCCTATGTCGGGCTGAAGCAGACACAGACCGCGCAGGCCTCCAGCCTGCTCAACGTGTCGCGCAATCTGGGCGGCACGATCGGCATCTGTTTCGCGCAGACGCAGCTCGCAGGCGGCTTGCAGCGGCACCAGTCGGAACTGACGCAGACGCTCAACCCGCTCGATCCGAACTATAACGACTGGATGCAGAAGGCGGCGGGCGCGTTTGCGGGGCAGGGCGATCCGTCGACCACGCCGCTGGCGGTGCTCTACAGCCAGATGCAGCGGCAGGCGACGATGCTCGCGTTCCTCGACGTGTTCCGCGCGATGATGGTGGTCGTGCTGGTCGTCGCGCCACTGGTTCTATTCATGCGCTCCGGCAAGACCGGCAGCGCGCCCTCGGGAGGGATGCATTGATGCGTGCGCGGTTTTCGCTCGTTGGAGCAGCGCTGCTCGCGGGCTGTACTGTCGGTCCGAACTATGTCGCGCCGGAAATGCCGGTGCCGCCCGCGTTCGTCGGGCCGCAGGCTAGCGTAGGTGCGACCGTCGACCCGGCGCGCTGGTGGTCGGCGTTCGGCGATCCGCAGCTGGACGGCCTTGTCGAGCGCGCACTGAAGGGCAATCCCGACATCGCGATCGCCGCGTCGCGCGTACGGCAGGCGCGGTTGCAGGAGATCGTCGCGCGCTCGCAAGGCCTGCCGAGCGTCAACGCCAGCGCCAGCCCTAGCCATATCGAGTTCAGCAAGAATGCCGGCCTCGCGTCGATCGCGCGCGCGTTCAGCGGCGGTACGGGCGCAGGCGGCACCGGCTCGACCGGCGGCATCGCGCTGCCCGGCAGCGGGATCACGACCTATTCGGTCGGCTTCGACGCAAGCTGGGAGCTGGATCTGTTCGGCGGCGTCCGCCGTAGCACCGAGGGCGCGCGCGCGCGCACCGAAGCGGCGGTCTGGTCCAAGCGCGACGCCGCGGTAACGCTGGCCGCCGAAGTCGCACAGGCCTATTTCGCGCTCCGGCTCGATCAGGCGCAGCTCGCGACGATCGAGGGCGAGATCGCCAACCAGCGCCGTTCCCTGACCATCTCCGGCAACATCGCCAAGGTCGGCCTCGTCCCGCCGATCGACGTGACGCGCCAGCGGGCCTCGATAACTTCGACCGAGGCACGCGCCGAACCGGTTCGCGCCGATGTCGACGTCCGCATGCACGCGCTCGCGATCCTGCTCGGCGAGCCGCCTGCGACGCTGATGACCGAACTCGCGGCGCCTTCGGTCGCGCCGCTCGGCGTGCCGACGATCCCCGCCGGGCTACCCTCCGAGCTGTTGCGGCGGCGTCCCGACATCCGCGCGGCCGAACGCGATCTGGCCGCGTCTACCGCCGATATCGGCGTCGCGGTGGCGGATATGTACCCGAAGTTCAGCCTGACCGGCATGAGCCAGCTCATCTCGACCGCGCTCGGCAACCTGTTCTCGGGCGACAGCCTCCAGCTGACCGCGAGCGGTGCGGCGCAGTTCCCGCTGCTCGACTGGGGCCGGCGCAAGTCGACCGTGAAGTCACGCGAGGAGGACCGCGAGCAGGCGTATCTCCGCTATCGCTCGACCGTGTTGCAGGCGTTGCGCGACGTCGAGGATCCGCTGGCGCAGATCGCCGCCGAGCGCCGCCGGAACGCCGCGTTGCAGCGCGCGGTAGTCGATGCGCAGAGCAGCGCGAAGGCTGCGGAGTCGCAGTACCGGACTGGGTTCGTGGCGCAGAATACGCTGCTGGACGCGCAGACGGATGTTTTGTCGGCGAGGGAGCAGCTCGTGGCGAGCGACGCGCAGTTGCGTCAGCTGACGGTAGCGCTGTTCAAGGCGCTAGGGGGCGGTTGGGAGCAGGCGGAGTAAGGGACGCCCTCTAGCCGTCCGTTACCCGCACTTCCTTGTTCTCCCGCGAAGGCGGGAGCCCAGTCTGGGCTCCCGCCTTCGCGGGAGAACATTTGGTAGAAGGTCGTGCGGCGCCCCACACGCAACCACCCCGGCGAAGGCCGGGGCCCAACTGGGTAACGTCTCTAACGACGAACTGCGCTCCGTTACCGGAACTTTTCCAATTGGGCCCCGGCCTTCGCCGGGGTGGAGTTCGGGTTCGGGCGACCTGTCAGTAACGCCGCATTAGCGGGGCGGCACCACGGCCGCCCCAAAATCACTTCTTCTTGTTCTTCCGCGCCGCATATTTCGCGTCGCGAATCGCCTTCTTCTCCGCGTCGGTCAGCTCGACCTTGGCCTCGGCCTCGCGCTTCTTCGCAGCAGCAGCCTCAGCTTCGGCCTTCTTCGCAGCCTTGGCCTCGTCCTCGGCCGCACGCTTGGCGGCGCGCTTCTCGCGCTCGGCGAGTTCCTTGGCTTCGCGCGCGGCAAGGCGCTCGGCGACGACAGCTTCGTCGATCGGCGGCTTCGCCTTCAGCGCTTCGAGCGCCTTCTGCTTGGCGGCGGCTGCGCTGCTCGTGCGGTCCTGGAAACTGGGGTCCTTGAAAGAGGCCATTGTTGTCGAGATATCCTGTAATGATGGTCTGACCGCACGGTCGCAGGGATGCGCCAGCGGTGACTCTGGCTGCGCCTGTAAATCATCGCGCGCCGGATCGGAAGAGATGTGTTCGCGCGCGCCGATTTCAACCCATCGCCGGGCGCGCTGTCATCGAACGGTCATATCCCAGTCATGCAAGCGTCACGCAAATCGCATCGTAACGTCACGCGCCCCGCATAGTCGCCTAATCGAGGTCGGCAGGGGGGAGCCTGAGTCGATCCATCAGATCAACGATTTCGACCGGGAGTCTCTCGAATGACCATCTTCAAGCGCACGAGCCTTGTTCTGCTGGCCGGCACTGCCTGCCTCGCACTCTCGGCCTGCGATGGCGCTGACAGTGTCGCCTCGCCGGGCGAGGGCGTGATCGTCGTTCCGGGTACGCCAACGCCGACCCCGCCAGTTTCGCCGACGCCGACGCCGACCCCGGGTACGCCCGCCACGTCGTGCCCGACCGGTACCGAGGATGTCGGCATCATTGGCAATTACCGATCGTGCCGCCTGAAGTCGCTGATCACGTCCGCTTTGAGCCTGCCTAAGGTCGCGGGCGTCGCCTATGAGATCAACGGCCGCGTCGATGTCGGTGTCGACATCGGCGGCGCGGGCACCTCGCCGACGGGCATTCCTACCACGCTGACGATCGCAGCCGGCTCGCTGGTCTATGCGAACACCACCAACGCGGACAACGACTACCTGGTCGTCAACCGCGGGTCGAAGCTGATCGCCGAGGGCACCGAGACTCAGCCGATCATCTTCACCGCACAGGCGAACCTGACCGGCGGCGTCACCGACGAATCGCAGGGCCTGTGGGGCGGCATCATCCTGGCCGGCCGCGCGCCGATCTCGAACTGCAACACCACCGTCCCCGGCGGTAACGCAGCCTGCGAGAACGTCGTCGAGGGCACCAGCACCGCATTGTACGGCGGCGCCATCCCGACCGACAACAGCGGTACCATCCGTTACGTCCAGATCCGGTATTCGGGCACCGTCATCAGCCCGAACAACGAGCTTCAGGGCCTGACGCTCGGCGGCACCGGGTCTGCGACCGTGCTCGATCACATCCAGATCCACAACAGCTCGGACGACGGCATCGAGATCTTCGGCGGCCGCAGCAACCTGCGCTATCTGGCGCTGACCGGTTCGGACGATGACGGCCTGGATACCGATGTCGGCTGGCAGGGTTTCGTGCAGTTCGTGCTCGCGATCCAGAAGCCGAACAACACGCAGACCGACAACTACTCCACCGAGATCGACTCGAACGGTTCGGAAGATGCCCTGCCGCGCCAGGCTTACAACCTTGCCAACTTCACCTTCATCCAGACCTCGACCGCGACCAACGCGGCGATCCGTCTGCGCGGTGGTGCCGATGCGACCTTCGTCAACGGCATCGTCAGCAATCCGAGCAGCGCATGCCTGAACGTCATCGCCGGTGCCGATGCAGGCGGCAAGACGACCATCCGTCCCGCCAGCACGACGCTGGAAGACAAGGGCCCGCCGGTGTTCAACTCGGTCGTGTTCAGCTGCCTGACGCCGTACGCGACGACCACCGTCAACGGCATCACCGTAACGACCGAAGAGCAGCAGGCGCTGTTCCGTGCCGGCACCAACAACACCGAGAGCGCGGCAGTCGGTTCGGCCGTCACGGGCACGTTCCTGCCCGCCGGCGTGTCCACCACGACCACTGCGTTCAACGCGGCGACGCTCAACCCATCGGGCAGCTCGTTCCTCGTGAACACGAGCTATGTCGGTGCGGTCAACGGCAGCACCGACACCTGGTACCGCGGCTGGACCTGCAACTCGAACCGCGCGAGCTTCGGTACGACCAGCACCGCCTGCACCGCGCTGCCGACCAGCTGATACCGACGCAAGCCTGAGGCTGCGCGGGGGGCGGGGGCCCGCCGCGCAGCCTTTTACCTACCGAATTCCTCTTGTTGCCGGGGCAGCCATGAAGTCATCCGTTCTCGTCTCCGTCCTGCTCGCGACGACGACGCTCGTCCCGGCGCAGTCGTTCGCGCAAAGCGCTCCAGCCGGCAGCGTCGTCTCGCCGCAGGCGGGCACGCCGGTCGAAGACCGTGGCAACCCGACGGCAGAGGCCGCCCAGACGCAGGAGCAGGTCGAGATATCGACCCCCGGCGGCAATTCTGGCGGTGAAGACATCGTCGTCATCGGACGCAACGTGCCCAACGCGGTGCGCGCCACCGCCGAAGTCGTCAACGTGCTGTCGTCCGCCGATATCGCGCGGACCGGCGAAGGCGATATCGCCGGCGCGCTCCAGCGCGTCACCGGCCTGTCGGTCGTCGGCAACGGCCTGGTCTATGTCCGCGGGCTCGGCGATCGCTATTCGTCGTCGCTGCTCAACGGCTCGCCGCTGCCGTCGCCCGAGCCGCTTCGCCGCGTCGTCCCGCTCGACATCTTCCCGACCAACGTGATCGCATCGGCGGTCGTCCAGAAGAGCTATTCGGTCAATTACTCGGGTGAGTTCGGTGGCGGCGTCATCAACCTGACGACCAAGGCCGTCCCCGAAAAGACGTTCTTCCAGTTCGGCGGATCGGTCGGCGCGGACACCGTCACGACCAGCGAACTCGGCTACGTCTATGACGGCGGCAAGCACGACTGGACCGGTTTCGACAGCGGCGAGCGCAAGGTGCCCGGCTTCATCAAGACGGCGGGCGCGGACGGCACGTCGCTGACCGGCGCGCAGATCACTGCGCTGTCGAACGCCAAGACGACGTTGCTGCAACAGAACAACCAGATCCCCGCCAATCTGTCGGGCGAGACCAGCTTCGGCACCTCGGCTGATATCGGCAGCACCCGGGTCGGCGTGATCGCCGCGGCCGGGATCAGCAACACGTGGCGGACGCGCGACACGATCCAGCAGTCGACCGACGACGTCGGCGGCATCCTCACGCGCGATTTTCGCACGGTGCTGACCGACAACCGTTCGATCGTCAACGGCCTGCTCGGCTTCGGTGCGGAGTTCGGCGAGAACAAGATCCGCTGGACCAACCTCTACATCCACGACACGCTGAAGCAGGGTCGCCTCAGCACCGGCTCGACCTCGAACATCGGCGACGTCGCCGGCATCCAGCCGTTCATCGTCCAGAATACCAGCTGGTTCGAACGCCAGTTGATGGACACGCAGCTGGTCGGCGAGTTCAAGTTCGGCGATTTCGCGCTCGATACCCGCGGCAGCTATGCCAAGACCGAGCGCAATTCGCCCTACGAGCGCCAGTTCACCTATCAATATAACGAGAACGTCGGCGACTACACGAACAACCTCAGCGGCTTGCAGAGCGCGACGGTCGCGTTCAGCGAACTCGACGAGACATTGTGGTCGGGACAGGCCAACCTCACCTGGAACGTGCCGTTCGACCGCCCGTTCGCGCTGTCGGTCGGCTATGCCTATAGCGACACCGATCGCACCTCGAGCCGCTACACCTTCCGCTACCAGACCGCGGGCAACGTGGCGCTGAACGATGCGGTGGCGCAGCAGCGGCCCGACTTCCTGCTGTCGGACTTCAACCTCCAGACCTATGGCATCGGCCTCGCAAACACCTGCGTCGCACCAACCTGCGCGCCGACCTATGATGCGTCGCTGCGGATCCACGGTGCCTATGCCCAGGTCGAGGGCGAGATCACCGACGGCCTGCGCGCCAATGTCGGCATCCGCTACGAGGACGCACTGGAAACGGTGTTGCCGGGTGGTGGCGTCGGCGTCTCGTTCGCGCAGACCAACCTCGCGCGGTCATATTGGCTGCCGGCCGTCACGGTGACGTGGAACTTCGCGTCCGACATGCAGGTTCGCGGGCATATGTCGAAGACGCTTGCCCGGCCGCAGTTCCGCGAACTCGCACCCCAGCTCTACCAGGATTTCGAGAGCGATCGCCTGTTCTTCGGCAACCCGTTCCTGACCGACTCGCAGCTGTATAACGGCGAACTGCGCTATGAATGGTATTTCGCGCGTGACCAGAAGTTCAATCTGGCGGGCTTCTACAAGCGCATCGACAACCCGATCGAGGCGGTTGCGTTCTTCCCGGCCGGCAGCGACACGCTCCAGACCGGCTTCGCCAACGCACCCCGCGCGGACCTGTACGGCGGCGAGGTCGAGCTTCAAAAGTATATCCCGCTCGACGGCGTGGGCGGCGATTTCTTCGCGACCCGTCGCCTCGTCGCCATCGCCAACTACACCTACACGCATTCGGCGTTGAAGATCGGCGACGAGCTGATCGCCAGCCCGATCCAGTCCAACGGCACCACCGCCAGCCTGCGGCCTGCCAACGTGCTGTTCCAGGACGGCGCGGCGCTGACCGGCCAGTCGGATCATCTCGTCAATCTGCAGCTCGGGATCGAGGACAAGGCCAGCCTGTCGCAGCTGACATTGCTGTTCAACTACGCCAGCGACCGCGTGACGAACCGCGGTCCGGTCGGCGGCGGCGGCGGCGTCCGCCTGCCCGACCTGATCGAGAAGCCGGGCATCCGCTTCGACGTCGTCGCGCGCCAGGGCATCCCGGTGGCGGGCAAGCAGATCGAGGTGAAGTTCGAGGCGCGCAACCTGACCGGCACCGGCTACCGCGAGTACCAGACCTTCTCGAACGGCAACGAAGTCGACATCAACCGCTACAAGCTGGGCCGTGTCTTCACGCTGGGGGCGAGCGTCCAGTTTTAAAGGCTTTCGGGGTTCCACTCTTCAATCCTCCCCCGCCAGGGGGAGGTGGCTGGCGCTTGCCAGACGGAGGGGGAGGAAAGGGATGACCACCGTTCCGTGTCCTCCCCCCTCCGTCACCTTCGGTGCCACCTCCCCCTGGCGGGGGAGGATCGCGGCGAGCCGCCTGCCTCACCGCCATTCCTTCTCCCGAAACCATTTCGTGATCACGTATTTGACCCCAGCGCGCACCTTCATCCCGTGATGCAGCGTCGCCGCATTCAGGCTCCCGTCCGCTCGACGGTTGTTCCACGCGAGCAGCTTGCCCGTCTCCGGCTGGACGATCTTGTCGATCGCCTTGAACCGCGTCGCGCCGCCCGCCTCGGGCTGGTTGAGATAGACCATCACGGTCCACGTCCGGTTTCCCGCGACCCCGCAATAGCGCTGGTAATCGATGCCGCTCGGTTCGAAATAATCGGTGTGTCCCTTGAACTCCTGCCCGACCGCATAGCGTTGCCCTTGCAACGGTTCGCCGTGCGCAGGGTCCAGTCCGGTCAGCGCCAGGATGCGACGCTCGACCTCGATCACCGCAGGGTCTTCCGCGGAAAGGTCGCCCGTCTCGCTCGTCCGATAGCTCGCGTCGCCGTTCGAATCGGAGATCGTCGACGGCCGCCGCACCGCATCGATCCGCTCGATCAGCGCCGCACACAGCTCCGGCGGCAGGAAGTCTTTCCGCACGAACAGGTCGAGCTTCGCGCTCGGCACCCGCTGCACGCCGGGGGCGGACAGCCGCGCGATGACCGGTTCGGGGGGCAGGCCGGAGCCGCTGGAGGGAATATGCTCGGACATCCGCGTCTTCTGCCAACCCCGAACGCGATGCGCTACCCCATCGGAATGCGGGCAACCAACGCGCAAGCCATTGACGCGGAATTGTAACATGGCATGCCTACGCGACGAGATGCGGGAAAATGGGGTGGGTCGCGGATGCGATTGAAGCTGGACGCGCGGGCGCGCCGTATCTTGCGGCGTATGCCGGTCGTGAATGTCTATAGTGTCGTCGAACTCGCGCTGTTGGCCGGGCTGGCGGTGCAGTGCGCGCGGCTGGCGTGGACGATCGTGACGCCGATCACCCCGCTCGGCGACTGGCGTCCGGCTGCGGCGATGGTGGCCGGTTCGCCTGCCGACATCCTCCGCGGCTTCGACCCGTTCTTCCGCCTGGGCGGTGCCAGCGGCCAGCCCTCCACCGTGACGTCGCTGCAACTCACGCTGTTCGGCACGCGCATGGACGAGGCGATGGGGCGCAGCTCCGCGATCATCGCCGGCCCCGACGGCGTGCAGCAGAGCGTCGCGATCGGCGACGAGATCCAGCCCGGCGTGCGGCTCAAGGCGGTCGCGTTCGACCATGTCACGATCGACCGCGGCGGCGCCGACGAGGACCTGTTCCTCGACCAGTCCGGCGCCGTCACCCCGGTCGCGCCCGGTGCCGCTCCGGTCGGCGCGCCAACCGCGTCTTCCGGCATCCCCGCGGCTGGCATCCCCATCGCGCAACTCCGCAGCGAGATCGGCTTCATCCCGCGGATCGACGGCGGCCGTATCAGCGGGCTCACCGTCCGCGCGCAAGGCACCGGTAACGCATTCCGCTCGGCCGGGCTCAAGGACGGCGACGTGGTCACCTCGATCGGCGGGCGCCCCGTCTCGGGCCCCGGCGATCTCGACCGGATCGCCAAGGATTTCGCGGGCGGCGGCAACGTCCCCATCACCGTAGAGCGCGGCCAGGATACCCTGCCGCTCGCCATCACGATCGCGCCACCCAAATGAAAACGGCCAAATGAAAAAACTGATCCTCGGTCCGGTCGTTGCGCTCGCGCTGGCGGCAAGCGTCCACGCACAGACCACGCTCAACGTCCGCGACGCTGATATCCGCGCGTTCATCGCCGATGCCGCCAAGGTCACCGGGCGGACCTTCATCATCGACAACCGCGTCGCGGGGAAGGTGACCGTCGTCACCGATCGCCCGTTGTCGCGCTCCGAATATTTCGAGGTCTTCCTCTCGACCCTGCGCGCCAACGGTCTCGTCGCGGTGCCGACCTCGAACGGCGCGTTCCGCGTCCAGCCGCTCGACAACGCCGCCTCGCAGCCGAGCCGGATCGGCGTCGCGGGGGCCGCGCGCAACAGCTACGTCACCGAGATCGTCCGCCTCCGTGCGATCGACGCGCAGTCTGCGGTGGAGACGGTCCGCCCGCTGGTCAGCGCGCAAGGCTCGGTCAGCGCGAACCGCGGCGGCAACAGCCTCGTCGTGGTCGATTTCGCCGACAACATCCGCCGCATCCGCGAAGTCCTCCGCCGGATCGACACCGACACCTCGTCGACGCGGGTCGTCGCGCTGAAAAACGCCAGCGCCAAGGAGATCGCTACCGCGCTCCAGGGCCTGATCGGCGCGGGCACCGGGGGCGGGCAGGGCGGAGCAGCCGCGACCGGGCCGAGCGCCTCGGTCGTCGCCGTCGAAGGCTCGAACGCGGTCGCGCTCCGCGGCGATCCGACCACCGTCGCCCGCCTCGCACAGGTCGCCGCCGACCTCGATCAAAAGGCGCGCAACGGCACCGAGATCAGGGTCGTCTTCCTCGAGAACGCCGATGCCGAGCAGCTGCTGCCGGTGTTGCAGGAACTCGTCGGCCAGACCCCGACCCAGCCCGTGCAGACAGCCTTGTCGCGCTCGAACTTCGGATCTAGCAGTACCAACGGGGCGTCCGGCGGCCAGTCGAACATGTCGCAGCCGCAGATCCCGCAGTCGGGGCCATCACCAAGCGGTGGGAGCGGCGGCTCGGGCCAGCCCGCGATCACCGCGGCCGGCGGCAAGACCGCCGCGGTCGTGACGCGCTTCGCCGGTGCCAACGCGATCGTCATCGCCGCCCCCGCCGAGATCCAGCGTCAGCTCAACGACGTCGTCCGCCAGCTCGACACCCGCCGCGAACAGGTGCTGGTCGAGGCGATCGTCGCCGAAGTGTCGGATTCGACCGCCCGCACGCTCGGCGCGCAGTTCATCGTCGGCGACCCCAGCGGCGGCGCGTTCGGCGCGTCGACCTTCTCCAACTCCGCGCCCAACATCCTGCAGATCGCGGGCGCGATCGGTGCGCGATCGATCACGGGTAACGGCACGACAGTCGTCGCGCCGGATGGAACGCGCACCGAAACGAACACGCCCAATGCTGCCGCGGACTCCCTGCAGCAGTCGGCGATCAGCTCGATCCTCGCAGCCACCGGCGGCTTCGGCGGCTTCGGCGGCAAGATCGGCAGCACCTTCTTCGGCGCGATCATCAACGCGGTGAAGAGCGACACGACCTCCAATCTGCTCCAGGTCCCGCACCTCGTCACGCTCGACAACCAGGAGGCGCACAGCCTCGTGGGGCAGGAAATTCCGATCACCACGGGGCAGGCGCTCAGCACCAATTTCGACAACGCCTTCCGCACCACGCAGCGCCAGAATGTCGGTATCGAATTGACCGTCCGCCCGCAGGTGAACTCGTCGGGCACGGTGAAACTGAACCTCCGCCTCGAGGTCAGCTCGATCGCCGGTCCGGTGTCGAGCGACAACAGCGACCTGATCCTTAACAAGCGCGAGGTCGAGACCGTCCGCACCGTCGACGACGGCCAGATCGCGGTCATCAGCGGCCTGCTCGACGACAATGAGCGCCGCACGATCGAGAAGATCCCGCTGCTCGGCGACATCCCCGTCCTCGGCCATCTGTTCACCTCGAAGGCGAAACAGCGGTCGAAGACCAACCTGATGATCTTCATCCGCCCGACGATCCTGCGCACCGCGGAGGACAGCCGCAAGCTGACCGAACAGCGCTACGGCTATGTCCGTCTGCAACAGGGCTTGCAGGAGCCAGGCGCCGAGCCGTCGATCGACCAGCTCGTCCGCGACTATATGGGCGCCGCCCCGCCGATCCCGAGCGCGCCGATCCCCGGCAACATCGAAGACCCGCGCATTGCGGTCCCCGTGCGGACCTCGACGATGGTCGTCCGGCCCAAGAAATGATCATCCGCGAAGGCCACGAGATCGACGCCGCTACTCCCCTCCCGCTTGCGGGAGGGGTCGGGGGAGGGGCTGCCTTACTCACGGACGAAGCGATCGAGGGATACGCCGTGCCCTCCCCCGACCCCTCCCGCTTGCGGGAGGGGAGTGAGATAGCACTCCCCCAAATCACCATCCCCTATGCCTTCGCCCGAAAATTCGGCGTCGTCATCGACCACACCGATACCGACTCCCACCTCACCATCGCCATGCGCGCCGGCGCAGACCCGAAAGTCCTGCTCGAACTCCGCCGCTATCTCGCCCGCCCGTTCGACGTGACCTTCGTCGAACAGATCGCCTTCGACCGCCTCCTCTCCAACGTCTACGCGATGGACGGCCAGGCCAACGCGCTCGCCGCGGTCGGGATGGGCAACGAACTCGACCTGCTCGCCGGCGACATGCCGACCGCGGAGGATCTGCTCGACACCGCCGACGATGCGCCCGCGATCCGCCTGATCAACGGCATCATCGCCGACGCCGCGCGCAACGGCGTGTCCGACATCCACATCGAACCTTACGAGACCGGCCTCGTCGTTCGCATGCGGATCGACGGCGTGCTGCGCGAGACGCTGCGGATGCCGCCCAACGTCGCGCCGGTCGTCGTCAGCCGCATCAAGGTGATGGCCCGCCTCGACATTGCCGAGCGCCGCGTGCCGCAGGACGGCCGCATGGGGCTGACGCTCGGCGGCAAGCTGCTCGATGTCCGCGTCTCCACGCTGCCGAGCCGGGCCGGCGAGCGCGTCGTGCTGCGTATCCTCGACAAGGAGAATGCCGGCATCGACCTCGAAGCGCTTGGTCTGCCGCCCGCATTGTTCGCGCTGCTGAACGAAGCGCTGAGCGAACCCAACGGCATCATCCTCGTCACCGGCCCGACCGGCTCGGGCAAGACCACCTCGCTCTACGCCGCGCTCCGCCTGCTCAACGACGGCAGCCGCAACATCCTGACGGTCGAGGACCCGGTCGAGTACGCCGTCGACGGCGTCGGCCAGACGCAGGTGAATCCTAAGGTCGGCCTTACCTTCGCGGCGGGCCTGCGCGCGATCCTCCGCCAGGATCCCGACGTCGTGATGGTCGGCGAAATCCGCGACCGCGAGACTGCCGAGATCGCGGTGCAGGCGTCGCTCACCGGGCATCTCGTGCTGTCGACCGTCCACACCAACGACGCGATCGGCGCGATCACCCGCATGCGCGACATGAAGGTCGAGAGCTTCCTGCTCGCCTCGACGCTGCGCGCGGTGATCGCCCAGCGCCTCGTGCGGCGGCTGTGCCCGACGTGCCGCAAGGCGGTCCCCGCCTCGGACACCGTCGCCCCGTTGCTCGGCATCGCCCCCGAGGCGATCGTCTACGTCGCGCAAGGCTGCGAAGACTGCAACCAGACCGGCTACAAGGGCCGCATCGGCGTCTTCGAAGCGGTCCGCATCGACGACACCATCCGCCGCCTGATCAACACCGACGGCCACGAATCCGAAATCACCGCGCACGCCTTCGCCAAGTCCCCGAACCTCGCCCAATCCGCCCGTGACCTAGTCCTGTCCGGCCAAACCACGGCAGAAGAAGCCGTCCGAGTATCCCGCCGCGACACCACCGAGATCGTGGAAGAGGTGCCAGATGCGTAACCCTTCTTCCCCCCTCCCTGAAAGGGAGGGGCCGGGGGTGGGTAGGCCAATTTGGGCCACCGCCCCCCGCATCATAAACCAACCCACCCCCAACCCCTCCCTTCCAGGGAGGGGCGCAAGTCGTGGCTGATTTCGACTACATCGCGATCGACACGAAAGGCGCCGAACGCCGCGGCCACGTCGCCGCGCCCGACATAGACGTCGCGCGCGCCACCCTCGACGCGCGCAAACTCTACGTCGTCAAGATCACCCCCGGCGCCCCGCCGCAGGCCACCAAGGGCCGCCCGCTGTTCGGTCTCCAGCTCGGCACGCCGAAGATGTCGGGCAAGAATCTCACCCTCTTCACCCGCCAGCTGGCCACCCTGAACCGCGTATCCCCGCTGGAGGAATCGCTCCGCACGATCACCCGCCAGACCGAACAGGACAGCGTCCGCACCATAGTCCAGCACGTCCACGCCGGCGTCGTCGAAGGCCGCCGCCTAGCCGACGCGATGGCGCGGGAACCGAAAAGCTTCCCGCCACTCTACCGCGCGATGGTCTCGGCCGGCGAAAGTTCGGGCTCGCTCCCGACCATCCTCGACCGCCTCGCCGCGCTGCTCGAACGCCAGGCCGAGATCCGCGGCAAGCTCATCACCGCGCTGGCCTATCCCTCCATCCTCGCGCTCGTCGCTCTAGGCGTAGTGACCGCTCTGATGATGTTCGTCGTGCCCCAGGTGGTCGAGCAATTCGACACAGTTGGCCAGCAATTACCGTTACTTACGCGGATGGTCATGGCCTTCTCCGCCTTCCTGGTCGGCTATTGGTGGGTGATCGTTCTTGGCCTAACCCTGTCTAACCTTCTTTTGTGGCGCGCCCTCAAAGACCCGACCTTCCGGCTCGCCTTCGACAGCTGGCTGCTCCGCATTCCGATGCTCGGCCGCCTGATCCGCGACCTCCACGCGGCCCGCATGGCGCGCACGCTCGGCACGATGGTCGCCAGCCGCCTGCCGCTGCTCGACGGCCTCAACCTCACCGCCAGCACGATCCACAATCGCCGCCTGCGCCTCGCCTCGGACCAGATCGTCGACGCGATCCGCGGCGGCGGCTCGCTGTCCGCCGCGATGCGCCGCGCCGGCGTCTTCCCCCCGCTGCTGACCTATCTCGCAGCATCTGGCGAAGCGGCCGGTCGCCTTGACGAGATGCTCGAGCGCGCCGCCGACTATCTCGAACGCGAGTTCGACCGCTTCACCGCCACCGCATTGTCGCTGCTCGAACCGCTGATCATCGTCGTGATGGGCGGCATCGTCGCGACGATCGTGCTATCCATCCTGCTCCCGATCCTCCAGCTCAACACGCTGGCCGGACAATGAGGTCGTACATGCGTCCAGAAGACAAAAAGAAGCGCCGCGAAGCCGGCTTTACCCTCGTCGAACTCATGGTGGTGATCGTCATCATCGGCCTGCTCGCCACGATCGTCGCGCTCAACGTCCTGCCCTCCGGCGACACCGCGCGGATCCAGAAGGCCAAGGCCGACATCGCCCAGATCGAGGGCGGGCTTGAACTCTACAAGCTCCAGAACATGACCTTCCCCAACACCTCGCAAGGCCTGAACGCGCTGGTCACCGCGCCTGCTGGCCTGACCGATCCCTCGCGCTACCAGCGTGGCGGGTATCTCAAGAAGCTGCCGAACGATCCCTGGGGTCGCCCGTATCTCTACGCGTCACCCGGCACGCACGGCGAGGCCGACGTCTGGACCTTCGGGGCCGACGGCAAGGAAGGCGGCGAGGGGATCGATGCCGATATCGGCAGCTGGCAATAAGCGCGAAGCCGGTTTCACGCCTGTGAGGCTTTCCGCCGAACTCGGCTTCACATTGGTCGAGCTGATGGTCGTCGTCACGATCATCGGCCTCGCATCGGCGGTGGCCGTGCTCGTCATGCCGGACCCGCGCGGCCGCGTGCTCGATGAAGCGACGCGCTTCGCCCTGCGCACCCGCGCGGCGCATGATTCGGCGATCGTCGACGCGCGTCCGGTCAGCGTCTGGATCACCGGCGGCGGTTATGGCTTCGATCAGCGGCTGGCAGGGGGCTGGACGCCGATCGCCGAGAAACCGATGCGCGTCGAACGCTGGAACGACGGCACCAGGGCCAGCATCGGCGACGCGAGCGGCCGCATGCGCGTAACCTTCGACCCGACCGGACTGGTCGATCGCCCCGCGGAAATTCGGCTCGACCGCGGCGGGGTTGCGGCCACCGTGCATATCGACGCCGACGGCAGCGTGCGCGCCGATGCAGGCTGAGCGCGGCTTTACTCTGATAGAAATCATGGTCGCGCTGGCCGTCTTCAGCCTCGCGGCGATGGCGCTCGTGCGTCTTGAAAGCGCGACGATCCGGGGTGCCTCGATCCTTGACGAAACCCTCGTTGCGCAGATGGTCGCGCGCAACGTTGCGATCGAGGCGGTGACCGATGCGCAACCGCCGACCGCGGGACGCGTCACCGGCGTCGAGACGAATGGCGGCCAAGCCTGGACCTGGACCCGGCAGGTCAGCGCGCTCGGCGGGTCGCGCGTGCTGCGTGTTGACGTGGTGGTCGCCGACCGTACCGGCACCCAACTCGGCCGCCTGACGATGGTGCGCCCTGCGCCGCGGTCGGCGACATGACCGTCGATCGGAGGCCAGGGGAGGCGGGCTTTACGCTGATCGAAGTCATGGTCTCGCTGATGATCTTCGGGATGATCGCGGCCGCGGGCGTCGCCATCCTGTCGTTCAGCGTGAGGGCGCAGAGTTCGACCGGCGCCAAGCTCGAAGACATCAGCGCGCTGACCCGAACGATGTCGATCCTGTCCGCGGATCTCGCCCAGGCCTCGAATCGCGTCACGCGCGACGAAGCAGGAACGCGCATACCGGCGTTCGTCGGCGAGAGCGGATCCGGGGTGACGCCGATGCTCCGCCTCGTGCGCGCCGGCTGGAGCAATATCGACGGTACCGCGCGGTCCAACCTGCAGAAGGTCGCCTACCGCGTCGATGCGGGCACGCTCCAGCGGATCGCCTATCCGATGATCGATGGTGCCCAGCCTCTGCCCCCGGCAGCACTCCTGACGCGCGTCCGCCAGGTCGGGCTTCGCTACCGGATCGCCGGCGCCTGGAGCGATCGCTGGGACGGGGCAGGCGGTGTGCCCTTGCCCGATGCGATGGAATTGCGTGTCCAACGTGACGACGGGACGCAGTTTCGCCAGATGTTCCTGGTCGGCACCGGCTACACGCCGATGCCCGCCGACGTCGGCGAGGCTGCTTCTCCGGCAACGCCCGCCTCGCAACAGGGGGCGTCTGGTGCGCGAAACTGATCCGGTGCCATCGAGCGGTATGGAGCGGGGGGCAGAGCGGGGGGCCGCGTTGCTGACCGTGCTGATGCTGGTCGCGATCATCGCCGTGATGGCGGGCGCCGCGCTCGAGAAGCTGCGGCTGTCGACCCGGTTGGCGGGGAATGCCGCGACCGGCGAGCAGGCGCGCGCCTATGCGCTGGCAGCGGAGACGATGGCACTCACCCGCATCTCCAACCTGCTCGGCCAGAGCTCCAAGCGGGTCACGCTCGCCGGTAATTGGAGCAACACCCCGTTCGGTTTGCCGGTCCCCGGTGGCTTCGCAACCGCGCGCGTGCGGGATGGCGCGAACTGCTTTAATCTCAACAGCCTGGTCCGGATGACCGGACCCGGCGTTTACACGACGCAACGCGAGGTTCGCCCGCAGTTCGTCCGCCTGATGCGACTTCTCGACGTGCCGGTACAGGTCGCCGAACAGGTTGCAGCGGGCACGGCGGACTGGATCGACACCGATCAGGATCAGCAACTGATGGGGGCGGAGGACGGCGCCTATCTTGGCCGCGAGACGCCGTATCGTACCGCCGGTACGCTGATGACCGACCCGAGCGAACTCAGGGCCGTGGTCGGCATGACGCCGGAAATCTACGCCAGGCTGCGGCCGTGGATCTGCACGCTGCCGATCGCGAAACCATCGCCGATCAACGTCAATACGCTGTTGCCCGAACAGGCCGTGCTGCTGGCGATGATGTATCCCGATACGCTGTCGATCGGCAACGCGCAGCAGGCGCTGCTGCGGCGGCCGGTGCAGGGCTATGCCGAGATCGGCCAGATGCAGACGAGTCTGTCGCTGCTCGGGGCTTCGACGATCGCGCCAGGCGCGGAAGCCACGGTCGTGTCGAAATGGTTCACGCTCGATATCGACGTGACGCTCGGGACAACGCAAATGCAGGAACGTGCGCTGATCGATGCGAACAGGGTTCCCGCGCAGCTCGTATCGCGGCAATGGGGCGAGCCATCATGACGACGCTGTTGTTCCTTCCCGCCGGCGAGACCGGATATCGCTGGATGCGCGTCGTGGACGCGCGCGTGGTCGGGGAGGGGGAAGGCATTCCCGAAGCGATCGACGACGAGACGATCGCGGTGGCGCCGGCCGATGCGGTGACGCTGCATTGGGCGGAATTGCCTTCCCGCTCGACGGCCCAGGCGACCGCCGCCGCACGGATACTGGCAGCCGAGGCTAGCGCATCGCCACTTGTCGAACTCCATGTCGCGGTCGGGGACGAGGGCGCAAGCGACCGTCCGATCGGCGTCGTCGGTGCGGCCACGATGCGCGACTGGCTGCGGATGCTCGCCGAGGTGGGCGTCGATCCGGTCGCCGTCATCCCCGCGCCGATGCTCCTGCCGCGACCCGAAGAGGGGTATGCACGGGCCGAACTCGCCGGCAGCGGCGTGGTGCGCGGCACCTCCAGCGGGTTTGCGGACGAGGCGCGGCTGACTGAACTCGTAACCGGCGGCAGCGCGCCAACGACGATAGACCGCGACACGCTGGAGGCGGCGATCGTTGCCGCCGCCGCATCGCCCACGCTCGACCTCCGCCAGGGCCCGTTCGCGCGGCGGCGCCGGTTCGCGATCGACTGGCGGTTGATCCGACGGCTCGCGCTCCTGTCGCTGACGATCCTCGCGGTGACGCTTGCGATCTCGCTCGTTCGCATCGCCAAATACAGTTTTGGCGCAGATGCGTTGGAGGCGGAAGCCAACACGGTGGCCGTCACCGGCCTGCCGCGTGGCGAGACGGTGGTCGATGCCGCCCGCCAGCTCGACGAGCGGCTGTCGCGCGTGCGCGGGCCAGGGCTCGGGTTCACCAATACGACGGCGGCGGCGTTTGCGGCGGTACGCGCTACGCCGGGAAGCGAAGTCACCGGGCTCGATTTCCAGGCGAACGGCGACCTGCGGCTGTCGGTAGCAGTCGAGCGTGAGGCGTTGGCCACCGATCTCAAGCGAGCGCTAGAGGCGGCGGGCTTCACCGTCCGGGCGGGTGTGTTCCAGGCGACGGCCGGGCGGGTGACGGGTGAACTTACGATCAGTCCAGCATCGGAGAGCGGACGATGACCGGCCTGAAGCCATGGTTCGAGGGGCGTTCGCTCAGGGAGCGGCGCCTGCTGCTCGTGATGGCTGCGCTCGCGGTGCTCACATTGCTGTGGGCGGTGATCATCCGCCCGGTCGGCGATGGTCTGTCGAGCGCCCGCGAACGCCACGCCGCTGCTGTGACGCGTCTCGGCGAGACTCGCGCGCAGGTTGCCACGTTGCGCGATATCCAGCGGACGCGCGCGACGCCGCTGACCGGGGCACTTGCCGACGTGGTGCGTGCCGAGGCCGACCAGGCCGGTTTCGCGCTCGCGTCGCTCGATCAGGATGGTGCGGACCGCGTCCGTGTCGGTATCCAGTCGGCGCGACCCGCTGCGCTGACCGCCTGGCTCGCGCGGCTCGAACGGCTCGGCATCCTCGTCGACTCGGTTACGATGACCGACAAGGGGGACAAGACCGTCGGCGTCGCACTCACGTTGAAGGCGCGTGCGGCATGAGGCGGATTCGACTGCGGACCGGACCCGCGGCGTTGTTCGGCGGCATGCTGCTGATCGCGCTGATCGTCTTCCTGCCGATGCGCGCGGTACTCGGCTGGGTCGGTGTCGGCGAAGAAGGGCTCGTCGCACGCCGCGTCTCGGGCACGATCTGGGGCGCGACCCTGACCGACGCACGGTTCGGCGATCTCGCGCTCGGCAACCTGCACGCACGGCTGTCGCCCCTGCCGCTGCTAGTTGGGCGCGCGACGATCGTCTTCGCCGGTCCCGAATCGGTATCCGCCAAACCTCTCACAGGCTCGGCGAGCGTCAGTCGCCACGGCTTCGGCGTCGACCACATGACCGCCACCGTCGCGACCGGTCGGTTGTTCGCGCCGGTGCCCGTCTCCGCGCTCGATCTCGACGACGTGTCGGTCCGCTTCCGCGACGGGCAGTGCGAAGCCGCCGAGGGCCGCGTACGCGCGACGCTGGCGGGCGACGTCGGCGGGATCGCCCTGCCGCAGTCGGTGAGCGGCACGGCGCGCTGCGACGGCACTGCTTTGCTCCTGCCGCTGGCGAGCCAGTCCGGCACCGAAAGTATTGCGCTCAGGATCGAAGGGGCAGGAACCTACCGCGCCGAACTTTCGCTGCGCCCGTCCGATCCGCTGGCCGTCCAGAAGCTCGAACAGTCCGGCTTCGTGCGCGGACCGAACGGTTACCGTCTCGCCATCGAGGGACGATTTTAAGGCGTTAGTGCAAGTCGGCGGTTGACGGGGACCGACGACCCCCGCTAGGGGCGACGCCTTCGCGGCGATCGTAGTTCAATTGGTTAGAGCGTCGGCTTGTGATGCCGGATGTTGCGGGTTCAAGTCCCGTCGGTCGCCCCATTATCTCAGTATTTTCGACGAGCCCCCGCACTGCGGGCGCTTTGGGCTGGTCAAACGCCCCAGAAAATAATATTTCGCCTCCCGGTAATTTTATTCCTCCTCAGGAGCCGGCGATGACAGCGGTTTGGGACCTTCCCGATTTCGACGACCACGAGGGCGTTCATGCCTTCACCGATCCCGAATCGGGCCTGCGCGCGGTAATTGCGCTGCACTCCACCAAGCTCGGGCCGGCAGCTGGCGGCACGCGCTTCTGGCATTACGCAGATAACGGTCGCGCAGTGACCGACGCGCTGCGCCTTTCGCGCGGCATGAGCTTCAAGAACGCGATGGCCGGGCTCGAGTTGGGCGGCGGCAAGGGCGTGGTCCTCGCAGCCAAGCCCGGCGACGTCATCACGACGGCGCAGCTCGAGGCGTTCGGCCGCGCGGTCGATTCGCTCGGCGGTCGTTACGTGACGGCGGAAGACGTCGGCATGTCCGAAGAACGCATGAAGGTGATCGCCACGCAGACGCGCTACGTCTCAGGCCTGCCTGTCGCGAGCGGCGCTGCCGGCGGCGATCCCGGACCGTACACCGCGCTCGGCATCTATCTCGGCGTGAAGGCGGCGGCACAGCGCGGCCTCGGCGCGACTGACATGAAGGGCGTGCGCGTCGCGATCCAGGGCGTCGGCTCGGTCGGTGGCGGTCTCGCGCGGCTGCTCGCCAAGGACGGCGCGGTGCTGACGCTGGCGGATGTCGACGAAGGCCGTGCGCAGAAGCTTGCCGGTGAGCTCGGCGCGACCGCGGTGGCGGCCGAGGCGATCCTGACGACCGAGGCGGATATCTTCAGCCCGAATGCGCTTGGTGCGATCCTGACCGAGATGTCGATCGCGGCGTTGAAGGCGAAGGTCGTTGCGGGCGGTGCGAACAATCAGCTGAGCGTCCGCGAAGACGGCGCGCGCCTGCATGCTCGCGGCATCCTGTACGCGCCGGATTATGTGATCAACGCGGGCGGGATCATCAACGTTGGCCTCGAATATCTGGGTCATGGTGACGAAGCCGAAGTGAAGGCACGGATCGCCCGTATCCCCGAGCGCCTGACCCAGGTCTGGGACGAAAGCGACCGCTCGGGCGAACCGTCGTCGGACGTCGCAGACTCGATCGCAAAGCGCCTGATCGGTCGGTAAGAGTCCTTCTCCCCTCCGGGGAGAAGGTGGCGCTTAGCGCCGGATGAGGGGTGGTTGGGGTGAACGCCTGAGCCTCACTCCCCCTCACCCTCCCACCGCAAGCGCGGCGGGCCCCTTCCTCTCCCCAAGGGTAGAGGGCTTAACTCTCGCGTGACGTCAGCGAATTAAGCCAATAAGGCTACATCCAGTGGCCACCCTACACGCCTTCGCAAACCCCGCGCGCTTCCTGAAGGTCGCCAAGCCGTTGACGCCGTTGCTCTTTTGGGCCGGCGTCGCGCTCATCGTCCTCGGCTGCTGGGCAGGCCTGACCCAGACCCCGCCCGATTACCTCCAGGGCGAGACGGTCCGCATCCTCTACATCCACGTCCCCGCCGCCTGGCTCGGCATGGGCGGGTGGAGCGGGATCGCGATCTCCAGCATCATGTTTCTCGTCTGGCGCCACCCGCTCGCCAGCGTAGCGGCACGCGCGATCGCGCTGCCGGGTGCGGTGTTCGCCGCGCTTTGCCTGATGACCGGCTCGATCTGGGGGCGGCCGACCTGGGGAACGTGGTGGCAATGGGACGGCCGGCTGACCTCGATGCTGCTGCTGTTCTTCGTCTACCTCGGCTACATGGCGCTCGCGAAGGCCGATGCGGATCGAGGCGGCGACGGGCGCGTGCCGGCGCTGTACGGGATCGCCGGATCGGTGCTGCTGCCGATCATCCGCTATTCGGTGGTGTGGTGGAACACGCTGCATCAGGGGCCAAGCATCGGGCTGACCAAGTCGACGATCGACGGCTCGATCCTGTGGCCGCTGCCGATCATGCTGGCCGGCTTCACCTTCGCGTTCGTGGGGATCGTGCTGATGCGGATGCGGACGATGCTCGCCGTTGCGAAGACCGAAGCCCGCATGCGCAGGATGGCTAGAGCATGAACCCCTGGCCATTCGTGACAGCTGCCTATGCCGTGACGCTCGGCGGCGGTGCGATGCTCGCGCTGTTGAGCTACCTCGCGATGCGCAGGGCCGAGCGATGAAGGCCAAGCATCAACGCCTCACGCTTGCTTTGCTCGCAGTCGGCGCCGTCATCGTTGCAGGCCTACTGGCGTTGTCGGCCCTCAAGGACCAAGCCGCGTTTTTCTACGCTCCGTCTGACGTGCGCCGCGACGGACTGCCGCTCGGTCGTGCGGTTCGGCTTGGCGGGATGGTCGAGGGCGGTTCGGTGAAGCGCGCTGCGGACGGCATCACCGTCCACTTCGTTGTCACCGACGGGCAGGCAACCACGCCGGTCGTGTTCGCCGGCATCGTCCCGGACCTGTTCCGCGAGAAATCAGGGGTCGTTGCCGAAGGCCAGTTCCAGCCGAACGGCAGCTTCGTCGCCTCGAACCTGCTCGCCAAGCACGACGAGAAATACATGCCGCCCGAAATGGCCGGCAAGATGCACGAAACCAAGACACTCGAACCGGACGCCAAGCAGTGATCGCCGAAGCAGGCCTCGCCGCGCTCTGGTTCGCGGGCGCGCTGGCTGCGTTGCAGCTGGTGATGGCGGCGATCGGCATCGCGCGCGATCGTGACGATGTGGCGGCGGCCGTACGACCTGTGGCGATCGTCCAGGGGCTGCTTGCGCTGCTGGCGATGGCGCTGCTGATCGAGCTGTTCCTCGAGTCCGACATGTCGGTGAAGCTGGTCGTCGAGAACAGCCATTCCGCCAAGCCGTGGCTTTACAAGTTCGCAGGTGCATGGGGGAATCACGAAGGCTCGATGCTGCTCTGGGTGACGATCCTGGGGCTAGCCGGCGGGGCGGTCGCGATCTTCGAACGCTCGCTACCCGAACGCACGCTGACCGCGACGCTCGGCGCCCAGGCGACGATCGCGCTCGGCTTCTACGCGTTCCTGCTGTTCTCCTCGAACCCGTTCGCGCGCCTCAATCCGGCAGCGCCCGACGGCCTCGGGCTCAACCCACTGCTGCAGGACCCCGGCTTGGCGTTCCATCCGCCGACGCTCTACACGGGGTATGTCGGCCTTTCGGTCGCCTTCTCGTTCGCCGTCGGTGCGCTCGTCACCCGCGACGTGGGACCGGCGTTCGCGAAGGCAATGCGGCCATGGGTGCTGATCGCCTGGATATTCCTGACGCTCGGCATCACCGCGGGCAGTTACTGGGCGTATTACGAGCTCGGCTGGGGCGGCTGGTGGTTCTGGGACCCAGTCGAGAACGCGTCACTGATGCCGTGGCTCGCGGCGACCGCTTTGCTCCACTCAGTTACCGTTCTTGCGACGCGAGACGGTTTGCGCGCGTGGACGATCATGCTGGCGGTGGTCGCGTTCTCGATGTCGATGATCGGCACGTTCCTGGTCCGCTCAGGCATCCTGACGAGCGTCCATGCGTTCGCGGTCGACCCGGAGCGTGGCGCGTTCATTCTGGCGTTGCTCGCGATCTACATTGGCGGGGCGCTAGCGCTTTTCGCCGCGCGGATCGGCACCGTCCGTGCTGGCACGACCTTCGATCCGGTCAGTCGCGAAGGCGGGCTGGTCGTCAACAACCTGCTCCTTTCGGTAATCCTCGGGATTGTCCTGATCGGCACGCTCTATCCGATCGTCGCGGCGAGCTTCGACGTGCAGCTGTCGGTGGGCCCACCGTTCTTCAACAAGGCCGCGGGACCGATCGCGTTGCTGCTGGTCGCGGTGATGGCGGTCGGGCCGTTGCTGCGCTGGCGGCGTGACGACGCAAATGCGGTGCTCGGCCGTGTGATGCTGCCGATCGGCGCAGCGGTAGCGGCCGCGATCGCGCTGTTGTTCGTGTGGCCGGGTTGGCTCCCCTGGGCAGGGCTGTCGCTCGCGGCAGGGCTTGCCGTCGCCAGCGTCGCTCCGTTGTGGAAGCGCAACCTCAGGCGCACGCCGCTGTTCACCTACGGCATGGTCATCGCGCATCTCGGCATCGCGGTCAGCCTCGCCGGGATGGCATCCGACAGCGCCTTCACCCAGGAAACGCTGGTCGCGGTACGCACAGGCGAGCCGGCGCGGGTCGGACCGTACACCGTGACGCTCGACGGCATATCGCCGGTGATCGGCGAGAATTGGTCAGCATTGGAAGCGCGACTGACCGCAACCCGAGGCGGCAGCGAGCGCATCCTGCGCCCGCAACTCCGATTCTTTGCGAACCCGCCGACCAGCACCAACGAGTCCGCCATCCTGACGGTGCTTGACGGCCAGCTCTACACTGTGCTCGGGCAACCGGACGGGCAGGGGCGGTGGCAGCTTCGATTGTGGTGGAAGCCGTTCGTGACGCTGATCTGGTTCGGCGGCGTGCTGATCGCGCTCGGCGGGATGCTGTCGCTGCTCGGCCGTGTGCGGCGCGAGCGGCGGGCGACAATGCGGGCTGAATGGGCATGAAGCGGTTCGCACTCTGGGCACCGCTGGCGATCTTCGCGCTGCTGTTCGCCGTGGTGGCGAGCGGGTTGTTCCGGCCGGCCGATAAGGTGGTGCGATCGGCGATGGTCGGCAAGCCGCTCCCGGATTTCGCGTTGCCGGCGATGGTCCCCGGCAAGCCGGGCTTGAGCAGCGCATCGTTCCGACAGGGTAAGCCGCGGTTGCTCAACGTGTTCGCGAGCTGGTGCATCCCGTGCGTCGCCGAGGCGCCGCAACTGATGCGGCTGAAGGCGATGGGCATACCCGTCGACGCGATCGCGATCCGCGACACTGCGCCGGCGATCGCCGGGTTCCTCCGCCGTAACGGCGATCCTTACGAACGGATTGGCAGCGACAGGGCGAGTCAGGTGCAGTTGGCGCTGGGGTCGTCGGGCGTGCCGGAGACGTTCGTGATCGACGGCCGCGGGATCGTCGTGAAGCAGATCATCGGCGATATCCGCCCGGAGAATGTCGCCGAGATCGTGCAAGCCGTGAAGGACGCGCGATGAGGTTCGCGAGCTTCATTCCCCGCTCGCTTGCGGGAGGGGTTAGGGGAGGGGTTTTCTTCTCAGGGGCATCCGCGCGTTTGCGTCGTGCCCTCCCCCGGCCCCTCCCGCGAGCGGGAGGGGAGGTTCTTGCGGCGTTGTTGCTCTGCGTTTCACCTGCCTTCGCCCAGCCGGTCACGCCACCAGCCCATTACGCGAACGTCCAACTCGCCGACCCGGCCAAGGAAGCATCCGCGCGCGCGCTCATGGAGACGCTGCGGTGCCTTGTCTGCCAGGGTCAGTCGATCGCCGACAGCGATGCCGACATGGCCGCCGACATGCGCGCGCTCGTCCGAGAGCGGATCGAGCGCGGTGAAAAGCCTGCGTCGATCCGCGACTGGCTGATCGCCCGCTACGGCGATTATGTGACCTATGATCCGCCGCTTTCGGGGCTGACCTGGCCGCTGTGGCTCGCGCCGATCCTGCTGCTCGGCGTCGGCGGCTGGATCGCGCGGTCGAGTTTCCGGCGAAGGACACGCTGATGGGCTGGGTATGGCTTGCCGCGATCGGTGCGGGCGTGTTCGCGCTGCTCGCTGTGCTGAGGGTCGATCGGCTGTTGTGGACGATGGTCGCATCGGCGTTGATGCTGGGTGCGGCTGGTTATGCATTGCAGGGGCAGCCGGGCCTCGTCGGGCATCCGGTCACGACCGGGCTCGCAGCGACACCCGACGACGGCGCGATGCTAGAACTGCGCGACCAGATGCTGGAGCGGTACACCGGAGCCGCAGCGTATCTGGTGGCGGCGGACGCGATGACGCGGATCGGCGATCGCCGCGCGGCGGTGCAGGTGTTGCTAGGCGGGATTCGGATCGCGCCGAAGAGCGTGGTGTTATGGACCGGACTCGCTAACGCGCTGTCCGCGCACGATGCGAACCAGGTTTCCCCGCCGGCGCTGTTCGCGTTTCAACAGGCGACGCGACTAGCCCCGAAGCATCCGGCGCCGCCGTTCTTTCTGGGGCTGGCGTATGTCCGAGCAGGGGAGTTTGCGAAGGCTCGGCCATATTGGGCGAAGGCTTTGGCGCTAACCCCATCGGATATCTCGTATCGCGGTGAGATAGCAGTTCGGCTGGCGTTGCTCGACCGATTGCTTGCTGCTCAGGACGCTGAAACGCCGCGCCAATAACCGTCATCCTGACTTGCGTCGGGATGACGGGATGAAGGCTTACTGACCCCGGCCGGTCTTCGCCTGTAGTTCGTCGATCTTCTTCGACGCATCCGCCTTGGTCAGCGTCTCGTCGAATTCCTCATGCGCTTCCTCGGACAGTGTCTTGAGGTAGCTTGCCTGCGCACCGGTCATTTTCTCGTCGCCGGTGGTCCAGTCGTCCGGGTCCTTCTCGGCGTTCGAGAACGGTTCGGACTTGGGGTTCGGGGTGTCGGACATTGGAAATTCCTTTCCCCTGTCCAACACCCATGTTCCGTATCCGTTCCCTATCAGCCGGCCCAAGCTTCGTACGGTAAACCTAGATCATCCGCGACCGCCTTGTACGCGATCTTGCCCTTGTAGACGTTGAGCCCGTTGGCGAGATGCGGGTCGGCCTTCATCGCCGCCTCCGCACCTAGATTGGCCAGCTTCAACGCGAACGGCAGCGTCGCATTGTTCAGCGCAAACGCCGAGGTCCGCGCGACCGCGCCCGGCATGTTGGCGACGCAATAGTGGATCACGCCGTCGACCTCGAACACCGGATCCTCATGCGTGGTGGCGTACGACGTCTCGAAGCACCCGCCCTGGTCGATCGCGATGTCGACCAGCACCGAGCCGCGCTTCATCGTCTTGAGCATCTCGCGCGTGACGAGTTTGGGCGCAGCGGCGCCCGGCACGAGCACCGCGCCGATCACGAGATGCGCGTTCTTCACCGCCGCCGCGATCGCTGCCTTCGAGGCGTAGGCCGTCTTGATCTGGCTCGAGAAGAACATGTCGAGCTCGGCCAAACGATCGTTCGAGATGTCGTAGATCGTCACGTCGGCGCGCATGCCGACCGCCATCTGCGCGGCGTTGACGCCCGAGACGCCGCCGCCGAGAATCGCGACCTTCGCCGGCGCCACACCGGGGACGCCGCCGAGCAATACGCCGCGTCCGCCCTGCTCCTTCTCGAGATAATGCGCGCCGACCTGTACCGACATGCGGCCCGCGACCTCGGACATCGGCTTGAGCAACGGCAGACCGCGGCGGTTGTCGGTGACGGTCTCGTACGCGATGCAGGTCGCGCCGGACTTCATCAGCCCCTCGGCCTGCGGCTTGTCGGCGGCGAGGTGGAGGTAGGTGAACAGCAGGTGGCGCGGTTCAAGCATCGCGATCTCGCCCGGCTGCGGCTCCTTGACCTTCACGATCATGTCCGCGCCGGCAAACACCGTGGCAGCGGTCGGCAGGATCGTCGCGCCCGCGTCGATATAATCCTGGTCCTCGAAATCGATGCCCGATCCGGCCTGCGTCTCGACCACGACTTCGTGACCGGCCGCGACCAGTTCGGCGACCGATGGCGGGGTCAGGCCGACCCGATATTCGTGGTTCTTGATTTCCTTGGGGACACCGACGCGCATTGATTCCACTCCATTATCGTTTGCGCGATAGTAGCGCGCCTTGGACGGGAAGGGTTCGCAAACTCGTTTCAATACGATAACGCGTTTGCAAGATGCGTGCATCCTTTGCCGTCGAAACGAGAAAATCTTGAGCATCACGATCGAACGCAGGATACTCGACCTGCTCGCCGCCAATTCCGACCTGACTAGCGCAGAGCTCGGCGACGCGGTCGGCCTATCGGCGAGCGCCGCGCATCGGCGTGTCGCGCAACTGCGGGAGAGCGGCGCAATCACCGGCTACCGTGCGGTATTGTCGCGCGGAGCTCGCGGCGATCCGAGCATCGTCCTGGTCAACGTCACGCTCCGCGACCAGCGCAAGGAGACGATGGCGGCGTTCGAGGCGGAGATCGTCGACTGCCCGCAAGTCGTGCAATGCTTCTTGATGAGCGGCGAGGCGGATTACATGCTCCACGTCGAGATCCGCGACGGCGAGACGTTCGAGCGCATCCACCGCGAGACGTTATCGCAATTGCCGGGCGTGACGCGGTTGGCGTCGCACTTCGTCATCCGCGAAGTCGTCACCCGCTAGAGGCCAGCGACTCTTCTCCCCTCCCTGGAAGGGAGGGGCGGGGGTGGGTCGGCTTCCGCATCATCGAACGCCTGCGGCACAAGCGGACCAACCCACCCCCAACCCCTTCCTTCCAGGGAGGGGAGTAGAGTGTCGACACCTCATCTCTGCGCGCCACCGATCAGCCCCGGTTAATCCACGCTAACCGCCCCGCCGTTGCCGCCCTCTACCCCTCATGCTAAATGCGCGCGCTTAGGGCACAGGGTGAAATCGGAAATTCGATGAAGATTGCTGCACTTCCGGGTCGATTCACCGTCCAGTGAGCGTCGATCAGACCGCCGCGGCTTCGACCGTGCCACCCGCCAATCTCGATCTCGAGACGGGGCATCACCATTCCGACGGCATGCTGAAGCTCGCCTTCGGTGCGATCGGCATCGTCTTCGGTGATATCGGCACCAGCCCGCTCTACGCGTTCCGCGAAACCTTCGCCGGCCACCACAAGCTCGCGCTCGACGCGGCGCACATCATGGGCGTCATCAGCCTGATGTTCTGGTCGATGATGATCGTCGTGACGGTCAAATACGTCATCATCATCATGCGCGCCGACAACAAGGGCGAGGGCGGTAGCCTCGCATTGCTCGCGCTCGTCTCGGGCAAGACCAAGACAAAGCGCTGGAGCAAGGGCATCATCCTGCTCGGCGTATTCGCGACCGCTTTGTTCTACGGTGACAGCATGATCACGCCCGCGGTCTCGGTGCTGTCCGCGGTCGAGGGCCTGGCCGTCGCCGCACCCGCCTTTGCCGGCTTGGTGCTACCGATCGTGATCGTCATCCTGATCGCGCTGTTCTGGGTGCAGAAGAGCGGAACCGCGCGCATCGGACTCGTCTTTGGCCCGATCATGCTGGTGTATTTCAGCGTCATCGCGGTGCTCGGTATCCTCAGCATCGTCCAGACCCCTGGCGTCCTCTGGGCGCTGTCGCCGCATTACGCGGTCGAGTTCTTCATCATCGATCCGGAGCGGGCATTCCTGGCACTTGGCTCGGTCGTGCTCGCGGTCACCGGCGCCGAGGCACTGTATGCGGACATGGGGCATTTCGGGCGCAAGCCGATCGGCCTGTCATGGCTGTTCTTCGTGCTCCCCGCGCTGATTCTGAATTACATGGGGCAGGGCGCGCTGCTGTTCCGTGATGGCCAGGCCGCGCTGGTCAGTCCGTTCTACAATCTCGCCCCCGAAAGCCTTCAGCTGCCGCTCGTCATCCTCGCGACGATGGCCGCGGTGATCGCGTCGCAGGCGGTGATCTCGGGCGCGTTCTCGGTGACGCAGCAGGCGATCCAGCTCGGCTTCATCCCGCGCCTCCGGATCGAGCACACCAGCGCCTCAACCGCCGGCCAGATCTACATCCCGCTCGTCAACGGCGCGCTGATGGTCATGGTAATCTTGCTCGTGCTGTTCTTCCGCACCTCGTCGAACCTGACCAGCGCCTACGGGATCGCGGTCACGGGCGCGATGTTCATCGACACGTGTCTGCTCGGGGTGGTGCTGTTCCGCCTGTGGAACTGGCCGAAGATCGCGGCTATTCCACTGCTGGCGATCTTCTTCACCGTCGACGGCGCTTATTTCGCGGCGAACCTCACCAAGGTGCCCGCCGGCGGGTGGTTCCCGCTGCTGGTCGGCTTCATCATCTTCACCTTCCTGACGACCTGGTCGAAGGGGCGGCAGCTGATGATCGACCGGATGCACGAGGCGGCGATGCCGATAAAGGTGTTCATCGGCTCTGCGGCAAGCTCGGCCTCACGCGTGCCGGGAACGGCTGTCTTCATGACATCGACCGCGGACGGCGTGCCGCACGCGCTGCTCCACAACCTCAAGCACAACAAGGTGCTGCACGAGCGCGTCATCCTGCTCACCGTGAAGATTGTCGGCCAGCCCTATTGGCCCGCCAATGATCGTGCGGTGCGCGAGGAGCTTGGCGATGGCTTCCACCGTCTTATTCTGCGCTATGGCTTCATGGAGGACGCCGATGTGCCCGCGGCGTTGCGCCAGGTTCATAATTGCGGTGCGGACTTCAAGATGATGGACACGAGCTTCTTCCTGTCGCGCCAGACGCTGCTGGCGTCGGACAAACCCGGGATGATGCTGTGGCGTGAAAAGCTGTTCGCGTGGATGCTGCGCAACGCTGAAAGCGCGATGGAGTTCTTCCGGTTGCCGACCAATCGCGTCGTCGAGCTGGGCAGCCAGGTTGAGATTTGAGCGTGACCGATACAGGACTAGCGCCGATCATCGTCACCGCTCTATTCGGTCGCCAGGACACGGCGTTCTTCGATTCAATGCGCCGCGAGCATTTCCCGCCCGAGCGCAACCAACTCGATGCGCATCTGACGCTGTTCCACCATCTGCCACCGTCGGGGCTCGACGAGCTGAAACACCGCCTCAACCAGGAAACCCGCGGCATTCGTGCGCCGCAAGCGCGAATCGGCGGGCTGATGTCGCTCGGCCGCGGTGTTGCCTATCGGATCGAGTCCCCGGACCTTGTCGGTATCCGCGCGCGTCTCGCCGACGCGTTCACCGGCATGCTGACGCCGCAGGACGCCGGCGGCTGGCGTCCGCACGTGACGATCCAGAACAAGGTAAGCCCGCCGGTCGCCAAGCTCCTGCTCGGCAATCTGCAACGCGATTTCGTCTCGAAGGACGTCGAAATCGCCGGTCTGGGGGCATGGTGGTATCGCGGCGGACCGTGGGAAGCGATTTCCCGGCATATGTTCGCTTGACCGTCCGGAAACCGCTTCCTATAGGCCGCGCCTCGCAGGGAAGAATGCTTCCCTGACGGACGGTACGGCGAAGTAGCTCAGTTGGTTAGAGCACGGGAATCATAATCCTGGGGTCGGGGGTTCAAGTCCCTCCTTCGCTACCATTTCGGACCTGGCGCAAGGCGTCGCCGACATATCACCCGCAGACCGACGCAGGCGATCACCAACTGCGGGAAACTCGTCTTCGCAATCGCAAAATGCGCTTCTATTGCCTTGGGTTAATGGTCAGCCTGTGTGCCGCATTTCGGGTGCACGCGTCGGCCCGGCCTTACGGGAGATACGAGTATGCGTGACAAACGCCCTGATGGGCGCCCTGATGGGATCGCCGATTATACGGGTCCGGCCGGCGGCTGGGGAGCGCTGAAGGCGGTCGCCGTTTCGCTGAAGGCGCAGCAGATCGTCGTGCGCGGCGGCCAGACTTTGCTCAAGTCGAACCAGCCGGACGGCTTCGATTGCCCGAGTTGCGCATGGCCCGACCCGAAACATACCTCGTCGTTCGAATTCTGCGAGAACGGCGCCAAGGCCGTCGCGTGGGAATCGACCGCGAAGACGATCGGCGCCGATTTCTTCGCCGCGCATAGCGTATCCGACATCTGGCAACAGAGCGATCACTGGATCGAGGACCAGGGCCGCGTTACCGAGCCACTGCGCTACAACGCCGCGACCGATCACTATGAGGTCGTGAGCTGGGACGAGGCGATGCGCGGGATCGGCGCTGGCCTTGCCGCCGTGCCGGACCCGAACCAGGCCGAATTTTACACCTCGGGCCGCTGCTCGAACGAGGCGGCGTTCCTGTTCCAGCTGTTCGTCCGGATGTACGGCACCAACAACTTCCCCGACTGCTCGAACATGTGCCACGAGGCGACTTCGGTCGGGCTGCCGAAGTCGATCGGCATCGGCAAGGGCACGGTCAGCCTCGAGGATTTCGATCACGCCGACCTGATCCTGTCGATCGGCCACAACCCCGGCACCAACCATCCGCGGATGATGGCGACGTTGCGCGAAGTGTCGAAGCGCGGCGGCAAGATCATCGTCTTCAATCCGCTCAAGGAACGCTCGCTCGAACGCTTCGAATCGCCGCAGTCGGTGGTCGAGATGGCGACGATGTCCGCGACCCCGATCGCCAGCAGCTATTACCAGGTAAAGGTCGGCGGCGACGCGGCGGCGCTGAAGGGCATCGCCAAGGCGCTGGTCGCGCTCGACGAGGCGGCCAAGGTATCGGGCGGCGAGCCTGCGCTCGATCACGCGTTCATCGCCGAGCATACCGCGGGGCTCGACGACTATATCGCCGACCTCGCGACCACCGAATGGGCGGACATCGAACGCTCCAGCGGGCTTTCGCGCACCGACCTGGAAGAGGTCGCACTTGCCTATTCGAAGTCGAAGGCGACGATCTGCTGCTACGGCATGGGCGTCACGCAGCACCGCACCGGCACGACCAACGTCCAGCAGATCGCCAATCTGCTCCTCCTGCGCGGCAACATGGGCAAGCCGGGCGCGGGCATCTGCCCACTGCGCGGCCACAGCAACGTCCAGGGCGACCGCACCGTCGGCATCACCGAGCGGCCGATGCCGGTGCTGCTCGACGCGATGCGCGACGTGTTCGGGTTCGAGCCGCCACGCGACCACGGCCATTCGGTGGTCGAGAGCATCGCCGCGATGCGCGACGGCAAGGCCAAGGCGATCGTCTGCCTCGGTGGCAATCTCGCAATCGCCTCGTCCGATCCGCAGGCCTGCGCGGAGGGCTTCCGCAACCTCGATCTTGCCGTGCACATCACCACCAAGCTCAATCGCACGATGCTGTTGATGGCGAAGTCGACGTACATCCTGCCGTGTCTCGGCCGGACCGAACTCGACATGCAGGCGACCGGCCAGCAAGCGGTCACCGTCGAGGATTCGATGTCGATGGTCCACGCCTCGCGCGGCTTCCTGATGCCGCCGGGCGAGAACGTGAAGTCGGAGATCTGGATCGTCGGCGAGATCGCCAAGGCGACCTTCGTCGCCAAGGGCCGCGCGCCGATCGAGGTCGACTGGGATGCCTATGTCGGCGACTACAGCCTGATCCGCGACAAGATCGAGGCGGTGTTCCCCGCGTTTGCCGATTACAACGCACGCATCCGCAAGCCGGGCGGCTTCCACCTCCCGAATTCGGCGGCGATGCGCGAGTGGAAGACGGACAGCGGCAAGGCCAACTTCATCGTCACCCAGGGCGTGGAGAAGGACGAGAGTGCGGGCGATCCGACCGTCTTGCGGCTCACCACGCTTCGCGCGCACGACCAGTACAACACCACCGTCTACAGCCTCGACGATCGCTATCGCGGGGTGTTCGGACGTCGCGACATCCTCTTCATGAACGAGCGCGACATGGCGCGGCTCGGGCACAAGGAAGGCGACGTAGTCGATATCGCCACCGCGCTGCAGTTCGCGCGGCCCGACCGGGTCGTGCAGAAGCTGATGCTGGTGCGGTACGCGCTGCCCGATGGTTGCGTCGCCTCCTATTATCCCGAGACGCAGCCGCTGATCGCACTGGAGGATCACGATCCGCAGAGCTTCACGCCTTCCTACAAATCCATTCCGGTGACCGTCCGTCCCGCGGCGGCCGACATGGGTTCGGATCGCGGCGTGGTGCGTGCCGGGATCGTCGGCCAGAAAAGCAAAATTGACGCATGAGCACCGGTTACACGTCGACGATCGACACTTACGCTACCCTCGCCGCGACCAAGGCGGAGGCGCTGCGGCGCTCTCCGGCAGGGTTCTTCGCCGGCGCGATCCTTGCGGGTACGTATATTGGTATCGCGATGATCCTCGCGCTCAGCACCGGGTCGGGGCTCGAACCGGGCGTGCGCCCGCTGGTGATGGGCGCGACCTTCGGGTTGGGGCTGATCCTGACCGTGTTCGCGGGCGCCGAACTCTTCACCGGCTATGTGATGTATCTCGGCTTCGGTCTGGCCAAGCGGACGATCACCGTCGCGGACGCGGTGAAGCTGACCGTCGTCGTGTGGATCGGTAACCTCGTCGGCGGTGTGGTGCTGTCGCTCGTGTTCGCGGCGGGCGGGGGCGGCGCGATCTTCGCCAACGCCGATGCGATGTTTCATGGCTATGTCCAGCACAAGGTGTCCGTCGACGCGACCGCGCTGCTGGCACGTGCCATCCTGTGCAACTGGCTCGTCTGCCTTGCGATCTGGACCGCGGCGCGGATGACCGGCGATGCCGCCAAGTGCATCGGCATGGCCTGGATCCTGCTGGCCTTCGTAGCAGCCGGGTTCGAGCATTCGGTCGCCAACATGACTGCATTGACGCTTGGTTTGCTCGTCCCGAACGCCTCGATCGATATGGTGGGCGTGATCCGCAACCTGGCGATCGTCAGCGTCGGCAACATCGTCGGCGGGCTGGTGTTCGTCGTCGGGGGCTATCTCGTGGCGGCCAAGACCGATGTCGTGACGGCCACCAAGTGACGCCTGCTTCGACTAGTCGCAGCGTCTGCGGCTAGTCGAAGACCTTCCAGGGATCGTTCACCACCAGGATCGCGTCGCTGCGGGCGAGGGCGAGCAGCGTCAGGCCATGCGCGCGCGCGTGATCGATTGCGAGACTGGTCGGTGCGGAGATCCCGACCAGCATCGGCGCGCCGGCGATCAGCGCCTTGTCGACCATCTCGAAGCTGATCCGCGACGTGACGAGGATGAACCCGTCGATCGCGTGGCCTTTTATCGCCAGTCCTCCGACCAGCTTGTCGAGCGCGTTGTGGCGACCGACGTCCTCATAGGAAGCAACGACCTGGCCTTCGCGATCGCATGCCGCCGCGGCGTGAATGGCGCCCGTGGCGGCGTTGAGGGGCTGATGCGCGCGCAAGCCACCGAGTGCGGCAAACAACGCGCTGACAGGCGTGTCGGGCTTCGGTGGCGTTCCAGGGACACGTTTACGGAGCTGTTCGAGCCCGGATATCCCGCAGAGCCCGCAACTCGTGTCGCTGGTGCGGTGGCGGACACGGTCATGGATGCGCCCCTTGCAGCGCTCGGACAGGCCGACCCGGACGATCCAGCCCGCTTCCGCCTCGAACACGTCGATGTCGCGCACGTCCTCGGCGCTGTCGGCCAGCCGCTCGGTCAGCAGGAACCCGGTCGTGAACTCGGGCAGGTCGGCGGGCGTCATCATCATCACCGCATAGCCGAGCCCGTCGATCTCGATCGCGACGGGCACCTCGATCGCGATCGTTCGCTCTCCCGCCACGACCGAATCAGGGCGAAGGATCTTGATCGGCAATGTGCGAGAGGTCGTCATAGGGCGGCGATGTCTTCCGGCGTATTGATGTTGGGGATCGGCGCGGGCGCAGCGATCGGCACGGCGTCGATTGCCGCCGCCCAACCGCGAACCGAACGGCGTGGCGATGCCGCGATATGCTCGAGCAGAGCCTCCATCGACGCGGTGTTCCAGTGGCCGAGCACCGGCGCATCCGGGCAATAGGCGGGCGCTCCCCGTGCGAGCGCTGCCAGCAACCCGTCGGGGAGAACCGGCATGTCGCATGCGATCGTCAGGACCGACGTGAAGCCCCGCTCGCCGGCATAGGACAGTGCTCCGGCGATCCCGCCCAAAGGGCCGAGGTCGGGGCCGGGGAGGTCGGCGATCGGGCCGTCTCTGCCAACGATGACCGCCGTATCGACGTACGGCACCAGCAGGTCACGCGCGTGCTCGGACAGCGCACGCCCTCGAAACATCGCCCGCGCTTTGTCCGAACCGAACCGGGACGATCGCCCGCCAGCCAATACGACGCCGAGGATATGCGTGTCGGTCAGCGCGTCTTCTCGATCCGTACCGGGACCGATTTCGCCGCCGGAACATGGCTTTCGCGGGCATGGTGCGCGACCGGCATGAGCAGGTTGCTCTCGGGGTAATAGGCACCGACGCAGCCCTCGGGGATCGAGTATTCGACCACGCGCAGTTTGTTGAGGCGGCGATCCGAATTGCCGCCCGCATCGCCGACCAGATCGACGTCGTCGCCATCGGTGATGCCCATCCGGATCATGTCGCTGCGGTTCATGAACACGATGTCGCGCGTGCCCTTCACGCCGCGGAAGCGGTCGTGATAGCCGTAGACGGTCGTGTTGAACTGATCGTTCGATCGCAGCGTCATCAGCCGGAAGCGGCCCTCCGCCTCCTCGAACCCGGTGACGTTGAGAGATTGCGGCACGTTGATCTCCGCCTTGCCGCTCTCGGTCTTCCATTCACGATGCGCCGCGGGAACGCCCTTCCAGAAGCCGCCAGGCGTGAACATCTTCGCGTTGAAGTCCTTGAACATCTCCGGATACGTCACCTCGATCGCATCGCGAACGCGCGCATAATCGCGCACCCACGCATCCCAGTCGAGCTTCGGATTGGGCGCCAGCGTCGCCTTGGCGATCCCCGCGACAATCGCTGGCTCGGACAACAGCGTTTCGGCTGCCGGCGTCGCCTTGCCCTTCGAACCATAGATCTGGCTGAACGAATCCTCGATCGATACGCTCTGCGGCCCGGTGCCCTGCATATCAGTCTCGATCCGGCCGAGACACGGGAGCAGATACGATGTCTCGCCGGGCAGCAGATGCGAGCGGTTGAGCTTGGTCGCGATATGGACCGTCAAGTCGAGGCCGCGCCATTTCGGCTCCATCCGCGCGTGATCCGGGATGGCGCGGACGAAGTTGCCGCCAAGCCCGATAAAGGCTTGCGCACTGCCGTCGAGGACCGCTTCGCACGCCTCGACCGTGTCCCAGCCCTTCTCGCGCGGTGGCTCGAAGCCATATTGCTCGGCAAGCTTGTCGAGCGGGGCGAGTTCGGGCTTTTCGGTGATGCCGACGGTACGCTGGCCCTGCACGTTCGAGTGACCGCGGACCGGCCCCATGCCCGCACCGGGCTTGCCGATGTTGCCGCGGAGCAGCATCAAATTGACGACCATGTGGACGTTGTCGATCCCGCCGACATGCTGCGTCAGCCCCATACCGTACACTGCGATCACCGCCTTCGACTTGGCGTAGACCTTGGCGGCCGCCTCGATCTCGGCGCGAGTGAGGCCGCTCTCATGCTCGATCACCGCCCATTCGGTCTTGCGCGCGACGTCGGCGAACGCGTCGAAACCGGTCGTGTGCTCGGCGAGGAACGCATGATCCAGCACGCGCAGGCCATCGATCCGCTGGGCGTGGTCGTCGGCCTCGATCAGGTATTTGCACATGCCCATGATCGCGCCGACGTCGCCACCGGTCTTAACCTGATGATATTGCGAGGCGATCGGCGTCGACTTGCCCGTCACCATCTCGATCGGGTTCTGCGGATCCTGGAATTTCTCCAGCCCGCGTTCCTTAAGCGGGTTGAACACGACGATCTCGACCCCGCGCTTCGCACAATCGCGCAAGGGGTGCAGGAACCGCGGGCTGTTCACGCCCGGATTCTGCCCGAAGTAGAAGATCGCGTCGCACTTCTCGTAGTCGGAGAGATGGATGGTGCCGACCGCCGAGCCGATCGCGGACTTTAGCCCGACCGAGGTCGTCTCGTGGCACATGTTCGAGCTGTCGGGCAGGTTGTGGCTGCCGTACATCCGCGCGAGCAGGCTATACATGTATGACGTTTCGAGACTGGCGCGACCCGAGGCATAGAAGATGACCTTGGTCGGGTCGTAGGTCTTCAGCTTGGCACCGATGCCCGCGAACGCCTCGTCCCAACTGCACGCGGTGTATTTGTCGGTGGTCGGATCGTATTTCAGCGGATGCGTCAGGCGCCCGGCCTGTTCGAGGTCGTAATCCTTCCAGCCCAGCAGTTCGCTGACCGTGTGCTGCTCGAAGAATGCGGGGGTGACGCGGAACGAGGTCAGTTCCCACGCGGTCGCCTTCGCCCCGTTCTCGCAGAACTCCGCGACATGCGGGTGCGCGGGCTTGCCCCACGCGCAGCTGACGCAGGCAAACCCGTCCGGCTTGTTCTGCCGCGCGAGTTCGCGGATCACCTCTGGTCCGACCTTCTCGCGGGCGGAAATCTCGACGAGCGACTTCATCGAGCCCCAGCCGCCTGCTGGTGCCGTGTAGTCCTCGATCTCTACGGTCCGGTCGTCGCTCATGCTCATCTCCGCTTTTATACCCCAACGAAGCGGCAAAGCTTTCGATGCAGGCGGCACAGATTTACCGGCGGTTCAAATCCGGGCGCGCATCCCCTAGATGCGGTTACGAATCTCCAAGGAACAATGATGACGACCCATACCACCCGCATGCTTATCCTCGGCTCGGGGCCTGCCGGGCTCTCGGCTGCGATCTATGGCGCGCGTGCCGGGATGGCGCCGATCGTCGTGCAGGGCATCCAGCCCGGCGGCCAGCTGACCACGACCACCGATGTCGAGAACTATCCCGGCTTCAAGGACGTGATCCAGGGCCCGTGGCTGATGGAGCAGATGCAGGCGCAGGCCGAGCATGTCGGCACGCGGATGATGTGGGACACGATCGTGCAGGTCGACCTCACCAGCCGCCCGTTCCGCCTGATCGGCGACAGCGGCGACGTGTACGAGGGCGACACGCTGGTGATCGCGACCGGCGCGCAGGCGAAATGGCTCGGGATCGACAGCGAGGAGCCGATGAAGGGCAAGGGCGTCAGCGCCTGCGCGACCTGCGACGGCTTCTTCTATCGCGGCAAGAAGGTGGCGGTGATCGGCGGCGGCAACACCGCGGTCGAGGAGGCGCTGTACCTCACCAACCATTCGCCCGACGTGACGCTGATCCACCGTCGCGATTCGCTGCGGTCGGAGAAGATCCTCCAGGAGCGCCTGTTCGCGCACAAGGGCGTGACGGTGCTGTGGAACAAGGAGGTTCGCGAGTTCGTCGATGGCGGCGGCAATGCGGGGCTGGTCGCGCTTGAGTTGGAGGACACGGTGACGGGCGAGCGGTCGCGGTTGGCGGTCGATGGCGGGTTCGTGGCGATCGGGCATCACCCGGCGACCGAGCTGTTCCGCGGGCATCTGGAACTCGATTCGGATGGGTATATCTCGGTCGAGACGGGCTCGACGCGCACCAGCGTCGAGGGCGTGTTCGCGTGCGGGGACGTGGCGGACAAGGTGTACCGGCAGGCAGTGACGGCGGCTGGGACGGGTTGCATGGCGGCGCTGGACGCGGAGCGCTTCCTGGCGGCGGCCGAGTTTGCGGAGCTTGCCGAAGCCGCTGAATAATCGGCGTTATCGGGAAAGAAGATTAGGCCAGGTTACGCCTAAGTGCGGTCTCCAGCGCGGCGGCCGCCGGACCGGTGAAGCTATGCGAGTCGGTGTCGATCGTCTCTGACGGGACGGCGGTGCCGGCTGCCGCTGCGAAGGCGATGGCGGTCACGTCGCTGCGGGCCAGAATGACGGCGGCGTCGGTTTGCCAAGCTGCGATCGCGGTCAGGACCCGGCTGGCTAGCGGGTTTCGGCTTTCTTCACCTGTCCGAGCCATCCTCATCAAGCCCTTGATAAAGCTTATGATATTCAAATTTCCGGACAGCGCTCGGCGCCATGTCGCGGGGTTTCGCAACGCTGTGCGGTAATGATGTCGGATGGCGGCGGCGGGGGGGAGGTCGTCGATCGGTTCGATGACCCAGGGGTTGGCGAGGACGACCTTGTCGAAGCCGGCCGACCGTCCGAACAGCGCGAGCGTGCTGGCTGCGTCGCAATTTCCGAAGCCGATCAGGCGGGTGACATGCGGGGCTGCGTGCCGGAACTCGGCGGCGGCTGCGATCAGGTCGGACTCTGCGCTGAGGAAGCCGCCATTGTGGCCTGTCGAGTCTCCGACGCCGCGGCGGTCGTAGCGGAAGACGGGCGTGCCGGTAGCGGCCAGGCGTTGGGCCAGCACCGCCATCCCGCGATGCGCGCCGCTGCGGATTTCGTTGCCGCCGGAGACTATGAGAAGTCCGGTCGTGCCGGGGGCTTCGTCCAGCGTGGCGGCAAGCGTTTCACCTTCGCATGCGAACCCGATCAGCCTTCGCATGATGCTATCCAGTGTGCGATATCGGCTGCAAGCTGCTGTGCCAACGCGATATCGTTGCCGGGTTCCGACCGGCGCCAGAGCGGCGCTCCGGCGTAGGTCGCATCGGCGGCTCGGGGATCGGTGTCGAGACGTACGACGCGGTACCGTCCATCCTCGCACGCCATGGCATCTCGCAGTTCGGCGAGCATCTCGGGGGACAGGAGGTTACCTGCATACTCGTCTCCCCGGTCGGACTTACCCGCTGCGGCGCGCATGCGTTCGAGGTCGCGGATGAGGTCGGCGCCGGTTTGTGGAGCGAGGTGCCAGCGGCCGGCGACGTCGGCGTCGGTATCGAGCAACGCGCCGCCTCTTATCGAAAGCGCGTAGCTATGGGCGCCAAGCTGTTGTGTTAGTTCGCTATAAGCTTGGCGCTGATCGGTCAGCGTGGCATCGATCGTCGCTACGACACTTTCGCCGCTGCCTGGGAAGTCCGGGAGTATGCTGCCGATGCCGTGATCCGCCAGCGCGCGCAGGATCGTGCACGTGAACTGCCGGGTTCGGTTCGCTTCCTCGAACAGGGGGAGCGCGGCGATGACGATCGGGCCGCTTTCGGGCCCGAACCGCAGCATCGCTTCGCGGCCACCGTTCCAGTCATATGTATCGAAGCGGAGGCCGGTCATTCCGGCGGAGGCTAGACCGCCGGTCAGGGTTAGACCAGCGCCTTGCCCGCGGCGAACTGGACGAGCGCGCCGAATGTCTCGAGCATCTCGCCGTCGATCTCGTCGTCCTCGATCAGGATGCCGAGCCGGTCCTCGAGTTCGGTGAGCACGCTGGCCACCGCCATCGAATCGAGTTCGGGCAGCGCACCGAACAACGGCGTGTCGGCGGTGAACGTCGCGACTCGGTCGGCACTGAGGCCGAGGATGTCGGCGAGGACGGCGCGTACCGTCGTTTCGACTTGGGAAGTACCTTCGAAGATCACGAGCATCGCCTGAACCGTTACGAACCGGGCCCCGCTAGCGTGTGGGGGGGAATTCGGCAACGGGTTCGCGCTAAGGGGGCTTGGCGCTATTAGTGCCCCATGATCGCGCTCGACCCCAAGCCATACCCTATCGACCATATCGCGCTGCGAGGTGCGCCCGACGCCGTTGCGCTGGTCGACAAGGCCGGCGCGATGACGTTTGCCGAGCTTGAGACCGGGATCGGGGCGCTGGCGGGGTGGCTTGCTGGACGGGGGCTGTCGGCGGGCGATCGGGTGGCGACGTGGCTGCCCAAGACGCGCACCGCGTGCCTGATGCCATTGGCGGTGGCGCGGGCGGGGCTGGTGCATGTGCCGGTCAATCCGTTGCTGAGACGGGCGCAGGTCGCGCATATTCTGGGGGATAGCGGGGCGCGGTTGCTGGTGACGCAGGGCGCGCGGGCTGGAATGTTGGAGGGCAGCGATGTTCCAGACGGCTGTTCGATCGTCGATGAGGCGGACCTCCTTCTCCTGTTCCCTCGCGAACGCGGGGGGCCAGGATCACAGAGTGCAACGCTTGGGGTTCCTGGGCCCCCGCCTTCGCGGGGGAACGGCATTGGGGCTGGCGGCGGTTCTCCGATGGGGCCGTCGGATGCGGATACGGACAGCTTAGCCGCGATCCTCTACACCTCGGGGTCCACCGGGCGGCCGAAGGGCGTAATGCTCAGCCATGCGAATTTGTGGCTGGGGGCGATCTCGGTTGCGCATTATCTGAAGCTGGAGCCCGAAGACCGCGTGCTTGGCGTGCTGCCGCTGTCGTTCGACTATGGCCAGAACCAGCTGTTCTCGACCTGGGCGGCGGGTGCGTCGGTGGCGCCGCTCGATTATCTGGTCGCGCGCGACGTGGTGAAGGCGGTCGAGCGGGTCGGGGCGACGACGCTGGCGGGCGTGCCGCCTCTGTGGGTGCAGTTGCTGGAGGCGGACTGGCCGGCGGAGACTGCGGCGTGCTTGAAGCGGCTGACCAATTCGGGGGGGGCGCTGACGCCGCGGCTGGTGCGCGGGCTTCGGGAGCGGTTTCCGGCGGCGGACGTGTACGCGATGTATGGGCTGACCGAAGCGTTCCGATCGACGTATCTCGATCCCGCGCTGATCGATACGCGTCCCGATGCGATGGGGCGGGCGATCCCGTTTGCCGAGGTTTCGGTGGTCAAGCCCGACGGCACGCGCGCCGCACCGGGCGAGGCGGGGGAGCTGGTGCATGCCGGGCCGCTCGTCGCGCAAGGGTATTGGCAGGATGCGGAGCGGACGGCGCAGCGGTTTCGGCCGGCGCCCGATGGCAACGGCATGGCGGTCTGGTCGGGGGATACCGTGGTGGAGGGCGAGGACGGGCTTTTGCGATTCGTCGGGCGCGACGACGAGATGATCAAGAGCGCGGGGAACCGGATCAGTCCGTTGGAGATCGAGGAGGCCGTACTGGCGGGTGGCGAGGCGCGTGAGGCGGTCGCGGTTGGCGTGCCGGACGAGCGGCTGGGGCAGGGGATCGTGGTGATGCTGGCCGGGGATACTGGCGCGGAGGCGGGATTGCGGGCGCGGTTGCGGGCGGCACTGCCGAGCTTCATGCAGCCGGGGGCGTATCTGTGGCGGGATGAATTGCCGCGTAATGCCAATGGGAAGCTGGACAGGTCTGCTATCGCGTTGGAGGTGAAAGCTTGTTCCCCCGCGAAGGCGGGGGGCCAGTCTGGGCCCCCGCCTTCGCGGGGGAACAAGGAAGGGAGCGCGACATGAAACCGATGGGTGCCCTTCCGCCGGAGTTCGTTCAGCAAGACGGCCTCCTGAAGATCGGCGGCCGGCCGGCCGACGACTGGGTTGCCAAGGCCGGCGACACACCGCTGTTCGTCTACGACATGGCGATCGTCGCCGCGCGCATCGCACGCTTCAAAGCAGCGATGCCCGCGATCGATCTTCATTATGCGATCAAGGCCAATCCGCATGCCGACCTTCTGACCGCGATCGCGCCGCTGGTCGACGGGCTCGACGTCGCGTCGTCGGGCGAGCTCGGCAAGGCACTCGCGGTCAAGCCAGCGGCTTCGATCAGTTTCGCCGGGCCCGGCAAACGTGACGACGAACTCTCCGCAGCGATTTCCGCCGGCGCCACGCTCAACGTCGAATCCGAAGGCGAAGCGGCGCGGGCGTTCGCGATCGGCGACCGCCTCGGCGTTCCGCCGCGCATGGCGGTACGCGTGAACCCGGATATCGAGCTCCGCGGATCGGGCATGCGGATGGGCGGACGGGCGTCGCCGTTCGGGGTGGACGCCGTGCGCGCAGCGGCGCTTGTGAAGGCGATCGTCGCTGCCGGCGCCGACTGGCGCGGCTTTCATATCTACGCCGGCAGCCAGGCGCTCGATCCCGGCGCGATCATCGAGACGCAGGCCGCGACCATCGCACTCGCCGCGCGATTGGCGGAGGAGGCCGGCGTCGCGCCCCCGCTCGTCAATCTGGGCGGTGGCTTCGGCGTGCCCTATTTCGCTGGCGACGTGGCGCTGGATATCGAGCGTGTCGGCGCCGCGCTGGCGGAAGCGCTCGCGTCCCGCCCGCCAATTCTCGCCGAAACACGGTTCGCGATCGAACTCGGTCGCTGGCTCGTCGCCGAGGCCGGCGTCTATCTGACGCGAGTCATCGACATCAAACATAGCCAGGGCGAGACCTTCGTCATCGTCGACGGCGGCCTCAACCACCAGCTCGCCGCCAGCGGCAATTTCGGTACCGTCGTCCGCCGCAACTATCCCATCGCGGTCGCCGGGCGCATGGGCCGGGACGCTGGGAACACCGTCTCGGTGGTCGGCCCGCTCTGCACCCCGCTCGACCGGCTCGGCGACAAGATCGCGCTGCCGCCGGTCGAGGTCGGCGACCTGATCGCGATCTTCATGGCCGGCGCCTATGGCGCGAGCGCCAGCCCAAGTGCTTTTCTCGGGCATCCAGCGGCGATCGAGATCGTTACTGCTCCATAGCCTGCCACTCATATGTCCCAATCTGGGGCCATTGCCGGTCGGGAGCGTGGTTACAGGGCGCTCCTAACGCTATCTTCACCTGTTCCTCGCATAGCCGAGGCTGAGTTTAGCCGACCGCCGGGCAACCGACGGCCGGTGTGGCGCCAGGAGAATAAGTGCCCATGCGTTCCGGACCCGTATCGAAATCCCTGCTGACCCTCGGCCTCGTCGGGGCGACGCTATCCGCGTGCACGAGCACCGGCAGCCGTCCCGAACTGCCGCCTGCCGCTTATGTCGCGAACCAGGAGCTGCCGGGCGAGGAATACGTCATCGGGCCGCTCGATCAGCTCAACATCTTCGTCTGGCGCAATCCCGAACTGTCGTCGAAGGTCCAGGTGCGTCCCGACGGCCGGATCACCACGCCGTTGATCAACGACATGCCCGCGGTCGGCAAGACCCCGGCAATGCTCAGCGACGATATCAAGAAGGCGCTCACGGCGTATATCAAGGACCCGATCGTCTCGGTGATCGTCGAGAATTTCAGCGGCACCTATAGCCAGCAGGTGCGCATCGTCGGCGCGACCGAAAAGCCCGCCTCGATCCCCTACCGCGCCAACATGACCTTACTCGACGCGATGATCGCGGTCGGCGGTCTCAGCCAGTATGCTGCGGGCAACAAGGCGCGTCTGGTGCGCTACGACCGCGCCACCGGCAAGCAGACCGAATATGGCCTGCAGATCGGCAACCTGCTCAAGAAGGGCGATTCGTCGGCGAACGTCCGGCTCGAGCCGGGCGACGTGATCATCATCCCCGAATCGATGTTCTGAGGGACGCCGCGATGAACGGGATCTTCGACGAGGTGCGCATCGCCCTGCACACGATCTGGACGCGGCGCTGGCTGGCGCTGGCGGTGGCGTGGGGCGTGTGCGTGCTCGGCTGGCTGGTCGTGTCGCAGATCCCGAGCCGCTACGAATCGACCGCGCGCGTGTTCGTGCAGATGCAGACGGTGCTGCCCGCCGGGATGGACGGCGTGCCGCAGAGCGTGCCGATGACCGTCGACACGATCCGCACGACGCTGATTTCCGCGGTGAACCTCGAAAAGGTGGTGCGCGGCACCGATCTCGCCAACACCGTGTCGAGCGACCGCGACGTCGCCGACCGCGTCGCCGCGCTCGCGCCGAACATCAAGATCGTGTCGCAGCAGGATAACCTGTTCCAGATCACGACGAGCGCGGCGAGCCCGAAGCTCGCGCGGCAGATCACGCAGAAGCTGATCGACCTGTTCGTCGAGCAGAATCTGGCGGGCGATCGCTCCAAGACGACGCAGAGCCTGACCTTCCTCGACCAGCAACTCGCGGCGCGGCAGAAGCAGCTCGCCGATGCCGAAGCCAAGCGTGCCGACTTCCAGAACCGCTATCTCGGTGCGCTGCCGGGCACCGGATCGGTCAGCGACCGGATCGGCGCGGCGCGTTCGCAGATGGCGCAGGTCGATGGCGATCTCGCCGCTGCGCAGTCGAGCCTTGCCGCGGTGCAGGGACAGATGGCGGGAACCCCGGCGACGGTTGCCGGAGCGGGTGGCGTCGCGGGCGCTGCGGGACCGGCGCGCGCGCGCCTCCAGGCGATCCAGGGCCAGCTCGCCGATGCCCGCGCGCGGGGCTATACCGAGAATCATCCCGATGTGGTGGCGCTGAAGAGCCAGCTTGCCGCGGCGACGGCGGCGGCGCGCAGCGAGCCTCTCGCCGGTGGCAGCGGTGCGGGCAGCGCGCAGAACCCGCTCTACGCGTCGCTTCAGTCGATGGTCGCGGATCGTACCGCCACGGTCGCGTCGCTGCGGATGCGGCGGAGCCAGTTGCAGAGCGATCTCGACCTGCTCAATTCGAAGCTGACCGGGGATCCCGAGGTTGCGGCCGAGCAGGGCTCGATCGACCGCGATTATCAGGTGCTCAAGGATCAGTACGATACGCTGCTGCGGCAGCGCGAACAGACCGCGCTGGTCGGCCAGGCGCAGTCGCAGAGCGATCATGTGAAGTTCAGCGTGATCGATCCCCCGACGATGCCGAGTACGCCGAGCGCGCCGAACCGAATGCTGCTATTGACGGGTGTGCTGATCGTCGGACTGGCGGCCGGGATCGGTGCGGCGTTCGCGATGGGGCAGTTGCGGACGACGTTCTCGACCAGCTCGCGGCTCGAAAAGGCGGCGGGGATGCCGGTGATCGGATCGATCGGCGAAGTGGTGACGCGCGTGCAGTCGAACCAGCGCCGTCGCAAGTTCAAGTTGTTCCTGGGCGGCACCGCTGCGCTGGGCGTCGCCTATGTCCTGTTGCTGGGGGTCGAGATCCTTCAGCGCGGGCTGGCGGCATAAGGGGGTATGGCCGTGACGAAACCTGATCGCGAACCCTCGCTGCTCGAGCGCGCAGCCAAGGTGTATGATTTCAGCGCACATGCGAAGGCGCGCAACATCGCGGTGCCCGCAGCGCCGGTCGTCGACGCGCCCGTTCGTGAAGTGCCCGTCGCCGAGGCACAGGCCGTCCAGGTCGAGCCCGCTGTGGCCGAGGCGCCTGCGTCCGAAATCGCCCACGCCCCGGCGCCGACGCATGATTTTGCCGACGCGACCTTCCTCGCGATCCCCGAGGAACTGCGCGCGCCGGTCGGCGACGAGTTTACCGACGAGGTCTATTACCCCGAGGACTCGGACGACACCGCGCGGATCGATCGTGGGATGCTCGCCGGCAATGGCATGATCGTGCCGGGCGCACCGGTCGGCCCGCTCGCGGAGGAATTCCGCCTGATCAAGCGCCAGTTGCTGATCGCGAGCGCGCGCATCGCCGAGAGCGACAGCCCCGACAAGGCGCGCATGATCTTGGTCTGCTCGGCCCGGCCCGAGGACGGCAAGACGTTCTGCGCGATCAACCTCGCGCTCTCGATCGCCGCCGAGCGCGATACCGAAGTGCTGCTGGTCGATGCCGATGTCGCCAAGCCCGATATCGTCAAGCAGCTGGGACTGATCGACGGTCCTGGCCTGCTCGACGCGCTGGGTGATTCGCGGATCGACGTCGAGGATATGGTGATCCATACCGACGTGCCGCATCTGTCGATCCTCCCCGCCGGCACCAAGACCGCGATGGACACCGAATTGCTCGCCAGCGCGCGCACCAAGGTGGTGATCGCGCGGCTTCTCGCCGCCAATCCGCGCCGCATCCTGATCATCGATTCACCACCCGCACTCGCTGCGTCCGCGGCGTCGGTGCTGGCGATGCGCGTCGGCCAAGTTATGCTCGTCGTCCGCGCCGATCGCACGCCCGAAAGCGAACTGCGCGCCGCGGTCAACATCCTAGACGGGTGCGAGCACATCCAGCTCGTCCTGAATGCCGTTTCGTTCGTCCAGGGCGGCGCGCGGTTCGGCAGCTATTACGGCCAGGAGAGCTCTTGATGACCGGGCCGATGATCAGACCGACGGTGCGCGCTCGCGTACTGGCCGGCGTCGCGGCCACGTTCGTCGTGGCTGGCATCGTGGCGGGCGCTAGCCCTGTCGTTGCGCAGACGGCGCCGAATGCCGCCACGGGCGGTATCCTCACCGAAAACGCGACGACGGGAGGCTCCGCGACCCCGGGAGCACGACGCATCACCATCAACCCGTATGTCGAGGCCAGCCAGACGCTCGCCGCCGACCTCAACGGCGGTGACGTGCTGACCTATACCAGCCTCGCCGCAGGCGTGGATGCCGCGATCCAGACGCAGCGCGTCACGGGTCAGCTCAGCTATCGGTATGAACGCCGGTTCGGCTGGGGCGATCGGCTCGGCGACGACGACATCCATTCCGGACTTGCCCGGGTCGACGCCCGCGTGACGCGCAACCTGACGCTCGAAGCCGCCGGCATCGCGACGCGCGCACGCTCGGACATCCGCGGCGCCGCACCCGGCCTGCTGGTCGGCAACGTGAACAACGTCAGCCAGGTCTATGCTGTCTATGCGGGGCCGAGCTTCACCACCACGGCCGGGCCGGTCGTCTTCGATGCGAATTACCGCCTGGGCTATACCAAGGTCGAGACGCCCACTTTCGGCGACACCAGCATCGGCGGGCGGCGACTCGACTATTACGACGATTCGATCGGCAATACCGCCACCGCCCGCGCTTCCGTCGCGCCCGGTCTCGTCGCGCCGTTCGGCGTCACGCTGAGCGGCGCCTATGACCGCGAGACCGCCAGCCAGTTGAAGCAACGCTACGAGGGCTATTACGGCCGCGGCGACATCCTCCAGCCGGTTTCGCCCTATGTCGCGCTGACCGCGGGCGTCGGGTATGAAAAGATCGAGACCAGCCAGAAGGACGCGGTCGTCGATGCCACGGGGACGCCGGTGCTCGACCGCGATGGTCGCTTCATCACCAACGAAGCCTCGCCGCGGCGCGTCGCCTACCGGACCGACGGCCTCTATTACGATGCCGGCGTGATCTGGCGGCCCAATCGCCGCACCTCGGTCGAGGCGCATGTCGGCAAGCGCTATGGCTCGCTCAGCTACACCGGCACGGCGACCTATCAGGCCTCCCGGTCGGTTGGCCTCGCGGTCAATGTGTATGACGGCGTCCAGACCTTCGGCCGCCAGCTTCGCACCGGCATCGGCAATCTGCCGACCAGCTTCCTGACCGGCAACCAGCAAGGTTTCGGCCAGCAGTTCAACGGCTGCGTGTTCGGCTCCAGCGGCGCGCAACCCGGCGCCTGCCTCAACGACGTGTTCCAATCGATCTCGACCGCCAGCTACCGCGCACGCGGCGTCGACGGCGTGATCGTCGCCACCCGCGGTCGATCGACCTGGGGAGCAGGCGCGGGCTATGCCAACCGCAAGCTGTATTCGCCGAACGTCGCGCCGGGGCTGGTCGTCACCGGCCTCGAGGACCAGAGCTATTATGGCCAGCTGTTCTATGCGCGGACCCTGACCCAGGTCTCCGGCGTTAACGCGGACCTGTTCGTCAACTATTACGATCCCGGCGTGCCCAACATTGCGGCGGCGGACGTATCGGGCGACGACGGCGTCTGGTCGTATGGCGCGACCGGAACCTATTACCGCAATTTCGGACGGCTCGGCACCACCGCGTCGCTCGGGCTTTACAGCTTCAAGGTCGGTGACCTCGACAGCGACTGGTCGGCGCAGGCGCTGGTCGGTGCGCGATATCAGTTCTGAAGGCGAGAGCAGATGTACGACGAACATTACGGACTGACGGGTCGGCCTTTCCAGCTCACCCCGGATCCCAAATTCTGGTTCGAGACCGCCACCCACCGCAAGGCGATGGCGTATCTCGGCTATGGCCTGGCGCAGGGTGAGGGCTTCATCGTCATCACCGGCGATATCGGCGCGGGCAAGACGACGCTCGTCGGTCACCTGATGGACACGATCGACCATCAGCGGCTGAACGCGATCCGGCTGGTATCGACCGCGATCGAGGCGGACGACCTGTTGCGGATCGTCGCGACCGAATTGCACGTCGATCCGGCGGGACTAACCAAGGCCGAGCTGCTGACCGCGATCGAGCGCGGGCTGCACGCGGTGGCGCGAACCGGCAAGCGCACGCTGCTGATCGTCGACGAGGCGCAGGCGCTGCCGGTGTCCGCGCTCGAAGAACTGCGGATGCTGTCGAACTTCCAGGCGGGGGGCCATGCGCTGTTGCAGATCGTCCTGCTCGGCCAACCCGAGTTCCGCGATCGCCTGCACGGCCTGGACCGGCTCGAACAGCTTCGCCAGCGCGTGATCGCGATCCACCATCTCGATCCGATGGAGGAGCATGAGGTCTCCGACTATCTCGCCCACCGCCTGACCGTGGTCGGCTGGACCGGCAACCCGGACTTCGCGGACGATGCGTTCGCCGCCTTCTATGCCGGCTCGGCGGGCGTGCCGCGCCGTCTGAACCTGCTCGCCGGGCGCGTGATGCTCCACGCCGCGATCGAGGATCTGCGGGTGATCGACGCCGCCGTCGTGCGGTCGGTTCAGCGCGACCTGGAGGGCGACCTGCCGACGCTGGCCACGGATACGGGGAAGGGTGCAGCTGCCTCGGTCGAGACGCTCGCCCAGCCTGTACCGGTCGCCGATACGCCGCGTACCGATCCGGCGACCGAAGCGCGCATCGCCGCGTTGGAGGCTCGCGTGGAGTTACAGGACGAGGCGCTGCGCCGCGTGCTGACGCTGCTGGTCGACTGGGTCGAAAGCGAGGACGCCAAGCCCGAATACGCCCCGATCCGCGGTGTTTCCGCCTGGCATGATGCCGCCTGAAATGCCTGTTCTTAATGGCCCTGTTCTCAATGGCCCTGTTCTCAATGGCATGTCGGTCGATGTTGAGGACTGGTTTCAGGTCGGCGCGTTCGAGAAGGTCATCGACAAGGCCGACTGGGACTCGCTTCAGCCCCGGGTCGAGGCGAATACCGATGCGGTTCTCGCGCTGTTCGCCGAGCGCGAGACGAAAGCGACGTTCTTCACGCTCGGCTGGGTTGCGCACCGCTATCCCGCGATGATCCGGCGTATCGTCGAGGCCGGGCACGAGATCGCGAGCCATGGCTGGGACCACCAGCGCGTCTTCACGATGACGCCGGAAATTTTCCGCGCCGACCTCGTCCGTGCACGAACCGCGATCGAGGATGCGGCGGGGACGAAGGTCACCGGCTACCGTGCGCCGAGTTTCTCGATCGACCAGCGGACGCCGTGGGCGCATGTCGAACTCGCCGAGGCTGGCTACACCTATTCCTCCAGCGTCGCGCCGGTGAAGCACGATCATTACGGCTGGCTCGACGCGCCTCGCTACGGGTTCAAGCCGCTCGCCGACAGCGCGCTGATCGAGGTGCCGGTGACGGTCGCCAAGTTCGGCGAGCGCAAGCTCGCCACCGGCGGCGGGTTCTTCCGCCTGCTGCCCGCGGCGATCACCGATTTCGCGGTGCGTCAGGTCAACCGCGAGGATCGCCCGGCGATGTTCTATTTCCACCCGTGGGAGATCGATCCGGCGCAGCCGCGGGTCGATGCGGCGCCGATGCGATCGAAGATCCGTCATTACTCGCGGCTCGGCGCGATGGCGGGCAAGTTGCGCGGGTTGCTCGCCCGTCACGAATGGGGCCGCGTCGATGCGGTCGTCGCGCGCGAAGCGGCCCGGCTGGCGTGACCGCGCCGATGCCCGTCGGCGTGCGCGAAGCGGACCTTCGCGATCCGGCCGAGTGCGCGCGGATCGCGGCGTTCGTTGCGAAGACCGAAGGCGCCACGCCCTTTCACCTGCCCGAATGGAGCCGTGCCGTGCAGGACGGCTGCGGCCAGCGCGCGCGCTATGTGGTCTCCGAAGGTGCAGGCGGTGCCATCATCGGCGTGCTGCCGCTGACCGAGATGCGCTCGCCGCTGTTCGGGCGCGCGCTGGTGTCGACCGGGTTCGGCGTCGATGGCGGCATCTTGGGGGCGTCGATCGAGCCACTGGCGGCGGGGGCCTGGAACCTTGCGCTGCGGACCGGCTGCCCGTCGGTCGAACTGCGCGGCGGTCCCGCACCGAAGGGTTGGGCGAGCGACGACACCAGCTATCTCGGCTTCGCGCGCGATCTGGCGGTGGACGATGACGCCGAGCTTCTTGCGATCCCGCGCAAGCAGCGCGCCGAAGTCCGCCGTTCGCTCGGTTTCGATCTCGAGGTCGTCACCGGTAACGAACGGATGCTGCTCGCCGAGCATTACCGGGTCTATGCCGAGTCGGTCCGCAACCTCGGCACGCCGGTATTTCCGGCCAAGCTTTTCCGAAGCGTCGTCAGCGTGATGGACGCGGATGTTCTCACCGTACGGCATCAGGGCAGGGCGGTGGCCAGCGTGCTCAGCCTGTACTTCGACGGCACCGTCTACCCCTATTGGGGCGGAGGCACCGAAGCGGCGCGCGGGCTTCGCGCCAACGACCGGATGTATTTCGCGCTGATGGCGCATGCGCGCGCGCGCGGCTGCACGCGGTTCGATTTCGGGCGCTCGAAGACCGGCACCGGCGCGGCGGCGTTCAAGAAGAACTGGGGGTTCACGCCCGAACCACGTTTGTACGCTAAGCGCAGCGACGGGCCGGCGCGCGAGGTCAACCCGCTGAACCCCAAATACGCGCTGATGGTGAAAACGTGGAAGCGCCTCCCGCTATGGGCCGCGACCGCCGCAGGACCGTGGATTTCTCGAGGGCTGGGGTGAGCCTGCTCTTCCTGGCGCACCGCGTGCCCTTTCCGCCCGATCGTGGCGACAAGATCCGCAGCTTTCATATCCTCCAATATCTGGCGAAGCGCACGCCGGTCCATCTGGTGACGTTTGCCGACGACGAGGCGGATTTGCGCCCGCCTGCGGCGTTCACGGATATGCTGGCGAGCTGCACGATCCTGCCACGTCGCAAGTCGCAGAAGCGCGCTGCGATCGAAGCGCTGGCTGTCGGTAAGCCGGTTTCGCTGACCGCATTCGCCAGTCCGGCGATGCAGGCCGCGGTCGATCGTATCCTGCCGGAAGTCGGTGGCGTCTATTGTTTCTCGGGTCAGATAGCGCAGTATCTGCCGGGCGACGCGCCGCCGGTCGTGATGGATTTCGTCGATGTCGATTCCGCCAAGTTCGCGGGTTTTGCGGACGACGCCCGCGGCCCGATGCGCTGGATGATGCGCCGCGAAGCGCGGTTGCTGGGAGCTTTCGAGCGGGAGATCGCGGCGCGGGCTTCTGCGAGTCTGTTCGTCAGCGAGGCCGAGGCACATCTCTTCCGGGAAGGTGGCGCTACCGGTCAGGTCCTCGCAGTCGAAAACGGTATCGATGCGGCCAGGTTCAACCCTGCGGCTGCCGACACGCGCTCTTCCCCCATCCCTGAAAGGGAGGGGCCGGGGGTGGGTCGGTTTCCGCAGGCGCGAACGGTTGTGACCCAAGCCGGCCGACCCACCCCCAACCCCTCCCTTCCAGGGAGGGGCGAAGGAGCGCTCATCGTCTTCACCGGCCAGATGGACTATCGCCCCAACATCGACGCGGTAACCTGGTTTGCGCGCGACATCCTCCCGCTGGTCCGCCAACGCCACTCCGCGCGCTTCGCGATCGTCGGCCGCGCACCGACGCCCGCGGTGCAGGCGCTCGCCGGCGACCATGTCACCGTCACCGGCGCGGTCGACGACGTCCGTGGCTGGCTCGCCGCCGCGGATGTGTGCGTCGCGCCGCTGAAACTCGCGCGCGGGATCCAGAACAAGGTGCTCGAGGCGATGGCGATGGCACGTCCCGTCGTCGCCTCCGCCGCCGCCGCCGAAGGGATCGACCACGCCGACACCATCCGCGTCGCCGGCACCGCGCAGGACTTCGCCGATCAGGTGATCGCGGTGCTCGACGCGCCGGACGCCGCGGCCACGCTCGGCGCCGCCGCCCGGGCGCAGGTCATCCGCCGCTACGGCTGGGACGCGCGCCTCGCCCCGCTCGATGCGCTGCTCGGCCTGACCGCATGACCGCGTGGCGCCGACACGGCATCGCGCTGGCGGTCGCGTTCGTCCTGATCCTGCTGGTTTTTCATGGCGACGTACGCGATCTCGTGCAGATCTGGTGGAACAGCACGACCTTCGGGCATTGCCTGTTCATCGGCCCTGTCGTCGCGTGGCTGATCTGGCAGCGCCGCGCGGACCTCGCCCAACTCACCCCGACCGGCTGGTGGCCGGGCTTGGCGCTCGTCGCGATCGGTGGGTTCGGCTGGCTGACGGGCGACGCCGGCTCCGTCGGTTTCGCGCGCCAGCTCGGGCTGGTCATGATGCTGCAAGGCGCGGTGGTCACGATTCTTGGCCCCAATGTCGCGCGCGGGCTGCTGTTCCCGCTATGCTATGCGTTCTTCCTCGTGCCGTTCGGCGAAGGCCTCGAACCACCCTTGCAGACCATCACGGTCGCGATCGTCATGCCGCTGCTCCACCTGGCCGGCGTGTCGGCGGTCGTCGACGGCGTGCTGATCCACGCCGGCCGCTATTATTTCGAGGTCGCGGAGGCGTGTTCGGGCGCCAAGTTCGTCATCGCGATGGTCGCGTTCGGGGTGTTGGTCGCCAATCTCTGCTTCCTGTCGTGGCGGCGCCGCGCGATCTTCCTGATCGTCTCGGTGGTCGTGCCGGTCATCGCCAACGGGTTCCGCGCGTTCGGGACGATCTGGGCGGCGGACCTGACCTCGATCGAGGCGGCCACCGGGTTCGACCATATCGTCTATGGCTGGGTGTTCTTCGCGCTCGTCATGGCCGCGGTGCTGGCGATCGGCTGGCGCTGGTTCGACCGGGCCCCCGACGATCCCGCGTTCGATCCGGCGAGGCTCCAGGCGGTGCCACGCCACCGCACCGAGCTGCTGGTCGCCACCGCACTCGTCCTCGCGACGGTCGCGATCTTCCCGAGCTGGAGCGCTGCCATCGCCGGTCGCGCGCAGCCGCTGCCCGCGCATATCGACCTGCCCGACATCCCCGGCTGGCACCGCGTTCCGGTCAGCACGCGCGCGCCCTGGACGCCCTATCATCCCGGCGCGGACCATTACCTGTTCGGCCGCTATGCCGACGCCTCGGGCGCGACCGTCGACATGAGCATCGCGGTGTTCGGCAACCAGCATGAGGGCAAGGAGCTGATCGCGTTCGGTACCGGCGTCCTGCGGCAGGAGGATCGCTGGGTCCGGGTCGCCGATCTGCCCGATATCGTGGACGGGGCGGGGGCAGGCGGTTCGGCGATGCGGATCACCGCGCCGGGGCCCGTAGAGCGGATCGTCGCGACGTGGTACCGGGTCGGCGACACGACCACGCAGGACGAGACGCTGGTGAAGATCGAGACGATGAAGGCGCGGCTGCTCGGCGGTCCGCAACGCGCGGTGGCGATCCACCTTTCGGTCGAGGGCGCCGATCCGCGTCCGATCGCCCGCTTCCTCGCCGCATTGGGGCCGATCGCAACGGTTGCCGATCGCGCCGCGGGGATGCGCTAGATGTGCGGCATCGCCGGGATCTTCCACCCGGGTACGCCCAAGCCGGTCGATCCCAACCGCGTCCATGCGATGATCGCCGCGCTGGCGCATCGCGGGCCCGATGGCGACGGCATCTGGACCGCGCCGGGCGTGGGGCTCGGCCATCGCCGGCTGTCGATCATCGACCTCGAAGGCTCGCCGCAGCCGATGTCCGATGGCTCGCTGACGATCACCTATAACGGCGAGGTCTATAACTTCGCCGAACTGCGCGACGAACTGATCGCCAAGGGCGCGATCTTCCGCACTGCGGGCGATACCGAAGTCCTGCTCCACGCCTGGCGCGCCTGGGGTCCGTCGATGCTCGACCGGCTGAACGGCATGTTCGCCTTCGGGATCCACGATTCCGCCGCGCACACGCTGTTCCTCGCGCGCGACCGGATGGGCGTGAAGCCGCTTTTCTACGTCGAACTCGCCGACGGCTCGCTCGCCTTCGCCTCCGAACTGAAGGGCCTGCTCGCGCACCCGCAGCTCCGGCGGGTGCCCGATCTGAGTGCGGTCGAGGACTACCTCGCGCTCGGCTATGTTCCCGACGATGCCTGCATCGTCGCGGGCGTGAAGAAGCTGGCGGCGGGGCATTTCCTGCTGGTCGAGCGGGGGCGCCCGGTCCCCCAACCGCGCAAATGGTGGGACATCGATTTCTCCAACCGCGCGACCGGCTCCGCCAAGGCGCTCGGCGAGGAACTGGTCGACCGGATGCGCGCGGGCGTGCGCTCGCGCATGGTTGCCGACGTGCCGCTCGGGGCGTTTCTGTCGGGCGGCGTCGACAGCTCGGCGGTCGTCGCGTTGATGGCCGAAGCAAGCCCCAAGGCGGTCCGCACCTGCACGATCGGCTTCGACGAAGCGGGGCATGACGAGCGCAGCTTCGCCACCACCGTGGCGCGGCGTTTCGCTACCGATCACCGCGAGCGCGTGGTCCAGTCGGGCGACGTCTCGCTGATCGACACGCTGGTCGCGAGCTTCGACGAACCTTTCGCCGACGCCTCTGCGCTGGCGACGTACCAAGTCTGCGCGCTGGCCCGCGAGAGCGTCACCGTGGCGCTGTCGGGCGACGGTGCGGACGAGGCGCTCGCCGGCTATCGTCGCTACAAGTTCCAGTCCGTCGAGGAGCGCGTCCGCGGGCTGCTCCCGGCGCATCTGCGCGCGGACGTGTTCGGCACGCTCGGCCGCTTTTATCCCAAGGCCGATTGGGCGCCGCGGCCGCTGCGCGCGAAATCGACGTTGCTCGCGCTCGCGCAAGATGGGGGCGAGGCGTATGCGCGGTCGGTCGGCGTCACCACGCCCGAGCTGCGCGCGCACCTCTTCACCCCCGGCGCCCGTGCCACGCTCGGCGGGTATCGTGCCGAGGATCGCTATGTCGCGACGATGGCGAACGCGCCCGCGCGCGATGAGATCGACCGCGCGCAATATGCCGACATCAAGCATTGGCTGCCCGGCGACATCCTGACCAAGGTCGATCGCACCAGCATGGCGGTGGGGCTCGAAGCGCGCGAACCGTTGCTCGACCACCGCCTGATCGAGTTCTGCGCGACGCTGCCCGCGAACATGCGGTTGCGCCACGGCGAGGGCAAATGGCTGATGAAAAAGGCGATGGAGCCGTATCTGCCGCGCGAGATCCTCTATCGCCAAAAGATGGGCTTCGTGACGCCGATCAGCGCGTGGTTCCGCGAAGCGCTGGCGGGGGAGGCGATCGCGCTCGCCAAATCGCGTACGCTCGGTGAGACGGGGTGGTTCGACATGGCGACGATCGCGCGGATCGCCGACGAGCACCGGATGGGCCGCGCCGAGCACGGGCGGACGTTGTGGCAGTTCGTGATGCTCGAGCGGTCGATGAAGCGGATGTTTGGGTAACTTCTGATCTTCCCCCGCCAGGGGGGGGTGGCGCGAAGCGACGGAGGGGGAGGACACGCAACCAGCGTTTTGCGTGTCTCCCCCTCCGTCTGGCAAGTGCCAGCCACCTCCCCCTGGCGGGGGAGGATTAAGCCCCTAGAACAATCCTTCGATCAGGCCTTCGTCGTTCAACCGGATCGCTTCAGCTGCCGGAACGCGCGGGAGGCCCGGCATGGTCATGATCTCACCGCAGATCGCGACGACGAAGCCCGCGCCTGCCGCTAGCCGCACTTCGCGGACGGGGACGATGTGGCCGGTCGGCGCGCCGAGCAGCGCGGGATCGGTCGAGAAGCTGTACTGCGTCTTCGCGAGACACACGGGCAGGTGCCCGTACCCCGCATCCTCCCAGCGCTTGAGTTGTGCCAGCACGCTCGGCTCAGCGACGGCGTGTTCGGCGCGGTAGATGCGTCGGGCGACGGTGTCGATCTTGTCGAACAGCGAGAGTTCGTCGCCATAGATCGGTGCGAATCCGCCGCCATGCGTCTCGCAGATTTCGGCGACCGCATCGGCCAGCTCGACCGCGCCGGCGCCGCCTTCGGCCCAATGCCGGCAGAGGATCGCGCGCGAGCCGTGCTGGGCTGCGGCCTCCTGGATCGCGGCGATCTCCGCATCGCTGTCGGTGTAGAAATGGTTGATCGCGACAATCGCCGGGACGCCGAACTGGCGGATATTCTCGATGTGGCGGACGAGGTTCACCGCACCCTTGCGGACTGCGTCGACATTCTCGAGCGCGAGGTCGGCCTTCGCCACGCCACCGTTCATCTTCAGCGCGCGCGCGGTGGCGACGATCACGACCGCGTCGGGGGCGAGGCCCGCCTGTCGGCATTTGATGTCGAAGAACTTCTCCGCGCCCAGGTCCGCGCCAAAGCCGGCTTCGGTGACGACGTAATCGCCGAGCGACAGCGCCGCCCGCGTCGCGATCACCGAGTTGCAGCCATGCGCGATGTTGGCGAACGGGCCGCCGTGGAGGAACGCGGGCGTCCCCTCGAGCGACTGGACGAGGTTGGGCTTGATCGCTTCGGCCAGCAGCACCGCCATCGCGCCGTCGGCCTTGAGGTCGCGCGCCGTGATCGGCGTGCGGTCACGGGTGTAGGCGACGACGATATCGCCGAGCCTGCGCTCCATGTCGGCGAGATCGTTGGCGAGACACAGGATCGCCATCACTTCGGAGGCGACGGTGATGTCGAACCCCGATTCGCGCGGATAGCCGTTGGCGACGCCGCCGATGGACTGGACGATGTCGCGCAGTGCGCGGTCGTTCATGTCGAGGACGCGGCGCCAGACCACGCGGCGGACGTCGATCTGGAGCGCGTTGCCCCAGTGGATATGGTTGTCGATCATCGCCGCAAGCAGATTGTGCGCGGTCGTGATGGCGTGGAAATCGCCGGTGAAGTGGAGGTTGATGTCCTCCATCGGCGCGACCTGTGCGCGTCCGCCACCGGTGGCGCCGCCCTTGGTGCCGAAGCAGGGGCCGAGCGAGGGTTCGCGTAACGCCAGCACCGCTTTTCGCCCGGTGTGGCGCAGCGCGTCGGCGAGGCCGATCGAGGTGGTGGTCTTGCCTTCGCCCGCCGGGGTCGGGTTGATCGCGGTGACGAGGATCAGGCGGCCTTTCGCACCCGATTTACGCGTTTCGAGCCAGTCGAGTGCGATCTTGGCCTTGTAGCGGCCATAGGGCTCGATCGCCGCGTCGGGGATGCCGAGGCCGTCCGCGATGGTGGCGATGGGGCGCAGCGCGACGCTGCGGGCGATGGCGATATCGGTGTCCATGCGGGGACGCCTAGCGGGGGATCGGGTGGGTTTCCAAGTGGTTTCTGGAGCGGAGGAGATGTGGAACTCCCCTCCCTGGAAGGGAGGGGCAGGGGGTGGGTCGGCCTGATTTGGCCACCGTCCCGGCCCGAGGAACCGACCCACCCCCGACCCCTCCCTTCCAGGGAGGGGGGAAGGTCGGCATCTCGCCGAAGAGGATCGTTGTCCGGTTAGTCCGGGGTGACGGGGGTGCTCTTGAGGCGCGCCGCGGCGAAGCCGCGTCGTCGGACGGGGCTGCTAGCCCCGCCGGCCGGGCGTGATGCGGGATCCGCGCCGGAGCTTTCGCTCCGGCTTGGGCATCACGCCGCAAATTGATTCATCGTGTTGTGCGCGCCGCCGGCCTTCAGCGCTGCGTCGCCCGCGAAATACTCCTTGTGGTCGTCGCCGAGGTCGGAGCCGGACATGTTCTGGTGCTTCACGCAAGCGATGCCCTCGCGGATTTCCTTGCGCTGGACGCCCTTCACATAGCCGAGCATCCCCGCGTCGCCGAAATACTCCTTGGCGAGATTGTCGGTCGACAGCGCGGCGGTGTGGTAGGTCGGCAGCGTGATCAGGTGGTGGAAGATCCCCGCACGCTTGGCCGAATCCGCCTGGAAGGTGCGGATCCGCTCGTCGGCTTCGTCGGCCAGCGCGGTGCCGTCATAGTCGACGCTCATGAGGCGCGCGCGGTCATAGGCGGACACATCCTTGCCTTCCGCGACCCACGCGTCGAATACCTGTTGGCGGAAGTTCAGCGTCCAGTTGAAGCTGGGCGAGTTGTTGTAGACGAGCTTCGCATTGGGCACGACTTCGCGGATGCGGTCGACCATGCCGGCGATCTGCTCGATATGCGGCTTCTCGGTCTCGATCCAGAGCAGGTCGGCGCCGTTCTGTAGCGACGCGATGCAGTCCATCACGCAGCGATCCTCGCCAGTGCCCGCGCGGAACTGGAACAGGTTTGACGGCAGGCGTTTCGGGCGGAGCAGCTTGCCGTCGCGATTGAGGATGACGTCGCCGTTGCGCGCGGTCGTGGGATCGATCTCCTCGCAATCGAGGTACGAGTTATACTGGTCGCCGAGGTCGCCCGGCTCCTTGCTGACCGCGATCTGCTTGGTGAGGCCGGCGCCGAGCGAGTCGGTGCGCGTGACGATGATGCCGTCCTCGACGCCGAGTTCGAGGAACGCGTAGCGGCAGGCACGGACCTTCGCGAGGAAGTCCTCGTGCGGCACCGTGACCTTGCCGTCCTGGTGGCCGCACTGCTTCTCGTCGCTGACCTGGTTCTCGATCTGGAGCGCGCAGGCGCCCGCCTCGATCATTTTTCGCGCGAGCAGGTACGTCGCCTCGGCATTACCGAAGCCCGCGTCGATGTCGGCGATGATCGGCACGACGTGCGTCTGGTGGTTCTCGATCGCGTTGAGCAGGCGCTGTTCCTCGATCGCATTGCCGGCGGCGCGCGCGGCGTCGACCTCGCGGAACATCATGCCGAGCTCGCGCGCGTCGGCCTGGCGGAGGAAGGTGTAGAGTTCCTCGATCAGCGCGGGGACGCTGGTCTTCTCGTGCATCGACTGGTCGGGCAGGGGGCCGAACTCGCTGCGCATCGCCGCGACCATCCAGCCCGAGAGGTACAGATACCGGCGGTCGGTGGTGCCGAAATGCTTCTTGATGCTGATCATCTTCTGCTGCGCGATGAACCCGTGCCAGCAGCCGAGCGACTGCGTGTAGTTCGCCGGGTCCGCGTCATAGGCGGCCATGTCCTTGCGCATGATCGCTGCGGTGTAGCGGGCGATGTCGAGCCCGGTGGCGAAGCGGTTCTGGAGCCGCATCCGAGCGACCGATTCGGGCGAGATCGCGTCCCAGGTACCGTTCCGGTCGGCGATGAGGTTGGTCAACTGGGCGATGTGGGTCTGGTAGGTCACGGGCGATCCTTCGCTGCTGCGTTGATCGTCGTGTAGGGTTGTTGACAGGGTTTTTACTGGGAATACGGCGTGGCGGCGGGTGTTGGTGTCGGTTGCGCGGGGGTGGGGCGTGTCGGGTTGTGAAGAATGTTACACGCAAACGGCTAGCGGCGTGCCGCTCCCAGCTACGTCTGTCATCCCCGCGAAGGCGGGGATCCATATGCTCAGGTTTCCGCGATCCTATCGCAAGGGTCGCCATTATGGGTTCCCGCCTTCGCGGGAATGGCATGGTTAGTGGGGGTCGCTGACGGTAGTGAACCACTCCCCGCCCGCCGAAAGGACTGTCAGTCCGCTTCCGGGACCCGATCTGCGACAGTCGCCGTAAGTGGCTCTGCCAGCGCCGTTTCACCAAGCGATGCCAGCACTGCCGCCGCCAGCGCGTCGAGGCCGTACGGCTTCTCCAGCATGATCGCGTCGGTTTCGTCGGCGACCGATGCCGTATCCCCGGTCGCAAACACGATACCTACGCCCGGACGCAACGTCCGCGCCGTCCGTGCGAAGTCGGGGCCGGACACGCCCGGCAGGTTCACGTCGGTTACCAGCGCGTCGATCGGTACCGTCTGGAGCGCGGTCATCGCGTCCTCCGCGCTCGCCGCGTCGACCACGACGAAGCCGCTGCCCTGCAACATCTCGGCGGTGTTGGCGCGGATCAGCGCATCGTCCTCGACCAGCAGGACGGTGCGGCGGGCAGGCGTATCGAGGCGGCGGTCGGTGTCGATCCGGGCATCGCGTGCGACCTTGGCCGACGCGCTGCCCGAACGCTGGCGATTGGCAAGGACCTGACGGAATTTCCGGGCGAGGGCTTCGCGGGTGTACGGCTTGGACAGTAGGTCGAGACCGGCATCGAGCTTGCCGCCATGGACGATCGAGTTCTCGGTATAGCCAGACGTGAACAGCACCGCGAGATCGGGCAGTCGGTCCTTGGCCTTCCGCGCGAGTTCAGGACTTTTCAGCGTGCCGGGCATCACGACGTCGGTGAACAGGATATCGATCGGCACGCCGCTCTCGACCACGTTCAGCGCGCTGGCCGCGTCGACTGCCTTCAGCACGCTGTAGCCGAGATCGGTGAGCAGTTCGACGACGGTACCGCGAACCTCGTCGTCATCCTCGACCACCAGCACGGTCTCGGTGCCGCCGGAAATCGGGCTGGCATCGGCGACGACCTCGACGTCCTCGCTCTCCATCGCGCGCGGCAGATAGAGCTTGATCGTGGTGCCTTCGCCGACCTCCGAATAGATCTTCACATGGCCGCCGGACTGTTTGACGAAGCCGTAGACCATCGACAGGCCGAGGCCGGAGCCCTTGCCTTCGCTTTTGGTCGAGAAGAACGGTTCGAAGACCTTTTCGATGATCTCCGGGCTCATACCGGTGCCGGTGTCGGACACGGCGAGCATGACATATTGGCCGGCCTCGACCTCGTCATGGCCCTGTGCGTAGCTGTCGTCGAGATGCGCGTTGCCGAGTTCGATCGTCAGCTTGCCCTGGCCCTCCATCGCATCGCGCGCGTTGATCGCGAGGTTGAGCAGCGCGTTCTCGATCTGCGCGGGATCGATGAAGGTGTTCCACAGGCCACCGCCGACCACGGTCTCGATCTCGACGCCTTCGCCGATCGCGCGGCGCAGCATGTCGTCCATACCGCGCACGAACCGCGTGACGTTGACGACCTTGGGCTCGAGCGCTTGGCGACGCCCGAACGCTAGCAGTTGTGCCGCAAGCTTGGAGCCACGCGTGACGCCGGCCATCGCGTTGGCGACCCAGCGTTCGGCGCGCTCGTTGCCTTCGAGATTCTTGCCGAGCAGCTGGAGATTGCCCGAGACGACCTGGAGCAGGTTGTTGAAATCGTGTGCGACGCCGCCGGTGAGCTTGCCGACGGTCTCCATCTTCTGCGACTGGGCGAGCTTGGCTTCGGCTTGGCGACGCTCGTCGATCTCGCGGATGACGCGCGCTTCGAGCGTTTCGTTGAGCTGGCGGAGCTGGTCCTCCGCGCGCTCGCGGTGGCGGACCTGGCGGGCAAGCGCCTCGGCCTGGTCGCGCAAGGCGGCTTCGGCGGCGCGCTGGTGGGTGATGTCGGTGTGGACGCCGACCCATTCGAGCACCTCGCCGGCCTCGTCGAGGATCGGCAGGCCGCGCACCGCAAACGTGCGCCACGTGCCGCAATGGCGGCGGACGCGGTGTTCGAACACGAACATCGACTTGCTGAGGACCGCGGCGGTCCAGGCCTTGATCGTCGACGCCACGTCGTCGGGGTGGATCGCGTCGGCCCAGCCGAAATTCTGGTATTCGTCGATCGACTGGCCGGTGAGCGTCGCCCAGCCGGGCTGTTCGCCGATCATCCGGCCGTCCGGGCTGTTGGTCCATAGTACGCCGTGGACCGCATCCATCGCGGTGCGGAAGCGGCCGTTGCTGATGCCGAGTTCAGCCTCACGTTCGGCGCGCTCCTCGACGTCGATGCCGAGCACGTAGATGCCGGGGATCGAGCCGTCCGCCGCAGTGTGCGGCACGTAGCGGAATTCGGCGCGGCGGGGGCGCCCGTCGCGGTGCGGGAAGACGGTCTGCGCGATGAAGCTCTCGCCCGCCAGCGCGCGATCGAACGAGGGGCGGCGATCCTGATAGACCGTGTCGCCCAGCACCTCGCGGACCGGCTTGCCGATCATCGCCTCGGGCGCGACGCCGAGCCACTCCTCGTACTGCGCGTTGGCGAGGCGGTAGACATGGTCGCGGTCGACGTACGAGATCAGCATCGGCACGGCGTCGGTGACGCGGCGCAGCTCGGCTTCGCTGGCGGCGAGGCGGTGCTCGGCTTCGACGCGGCCGCTATTGTCGACCATCGTGCAGAGGACGCCGCCGACCGTGCCGCCGGCGCAGTAGACGGGGGTGTAGAACAGGTCGAGCGTCAGCAGCTCGGGACCGTCGTGGCGCTGGAACAGGATCGGCTGGTCGCGATAGGCGACCGTCTCGCCGCGGAAGCCCGCTTCGAGGACGGCGCGGTTCCAGTCCCAGACTTCGGGAAATGCGGTCGCGACCGGGCTGCCGAGCGCGGCGGGGTGGCGATCGCCGGCGACGGCGCGGTAGCTGTCGTTGTAGAGCATGATGTGCTCCGGGCCCCACATCACGACCTTGGCAACGGGCGAGTTGAGGATGTTGGCGAGCGTGACTCGCAGCTCGGCGGGCCACGAGTCGATCGGGCCGAGCGCGGTCGCGGCCCAGTCGCGCTGGCGGACCAGCATGCCGCATTCGCCGCCGCCGATCAGGATTTCGGTTGGCTTCTGCAGGGCGTCACGCGCGCGCATCTGTTCGAGCGCGGTGCGGACGATCGCGGTGGCGTCGCCGTGGCCGGCGGCGGCGAGTTCGTCGATGTAGCTGCCGAGGTCGGAGGGCAGGGAGACGGTGCGCGACGAGAGGAGCGACGAGCCTGGGTTTGTCATCCCGGACTAGTGGGTTTGTGGGGCACGCGTGTCAATGAATACGCGTGGTTAGGGGCGGTCTGGAAAGGGCGTGTGTCCCCCTGGTACTACCCCGGCGGAGGCCGGGGCCCAATTGGGTGACGTCGCTAACGGAGCGTTGCGCGCAATTATTGCCACTCTCCAATTGGGCGCCGGCCTTCGCCGGGATGGTCCTTGGTGGAGGTAACCGGATCTCACTTTTGTTTCCCCGCGAAGGCGGGGACCCAGACTGGGCTCCCGCCTTCGCGGGAGAACAAGGGGGCGGGGGATGTCAGCGAATACCCCCACCACCTTCTCGCTTAGGGGATCAGGCCTCGGTGCGCGGCAGGCCGAGCGGGTTGCCGTGCTTGACCGCCTTGGGCAGCAGCGCGTCGGGCAGGTCCTGATAGCAGACCGGGCGCAGGAAGCGCTCGATCGCCGCGGTGCCGACCGAGGTCGTGCGCGGGTCCGAGGTAGCCGGGAAGGGGCCGCCATGCACCATCGCCGGCGCGACCTCGACACCGGTCGGCCAGCCGTTCGCGAGAATGCGGCCCGCCTTGCGCTCCAGCACCGGCAGCAGCGCCGCGGCGTCGGCATGATCGCCCTCGTCGATCTGCAGCGTGATCGTCAGCTGACCCTCGATCTTTTCGAGAACCTCGCGGACCTCAGCGAGATCGGTACAGCGGACGATGATCGACGCCGCCCCGAACACTTCGTGCGACAGCGCGGGGTCGGCGACGAACGCCTTCCCCGTGGTCGAGAACAACGCCGCACGACCGCGGTTCGCGCCCTCGGCCTCGGTGCCGCGCGCCAGCGTCTCGACCGCATCATGGCCGGCCAGCGCGGACACGCCTTGCTCATAGCTGGCGTGAATGCCAGGCGTCAGCATCACCTGCGGCGCGGCCTCGCCCAGCGCGGCGGCAGCCGCAGCGAGGAACACGTCCAGATCCGGGCTTTCGACCGCAACGACGATGCCGGGGTTGGTGCAGAACTGGCCCGAGCCCATCGTCAGCGACCCGACATACGCCTTGCCGAGCGCCTCGCCGCGTGCCGCGAGCGCGGCCGGGAAGAGGATGACCGGGTTGATGCTGCTCATCTCGGCATAGACCGGGATCGGCTCGGGACGCGCCGCGGCGAGCGCCACCAGCGCGAGCCCACCGCCACGCGAGCCGGTGAAGCCGACCGCCTTGATCCGTGGGTCGGTGACGAGCGCCGCGCCGAGTTCGTTCGCCGGACCCTGGACCAGCGAGAACACGCCCTCGGGCAGGCCGCACTTGGCGACGGCGGCCTGGATCGCCTTGCCGACCATCACCGACGTGCCGGGATGCGCGGGGTGGCCCTTGACCACGACCGGGCAGCCGGCGGCCAGCGCGGAGGCGGTGTCGCCGCCGGCTACCGAAAAGGCGAGCGGGAAGTTCGACGCACCGAACACCGCGACTGGACCGACCGCGATGCGACGCTGGCGCAGGTCGGAACGCGGCATCGGCTTGCGGTCGGGCTGCGCCTGATCGATCACGACCGAGGCCCAGGTGCCGGCGCGCAGATGCTTGGCGAACAGGCGGAGCTGGCCGGTGGTACGACCGCGCTCACCCTCGAGACGCGGGCGGGGCAGGCCGCTCTCCTGGATCGCACGCGCGACCAGCGGCTCGTGGATCGCCTCGATCTCGTCCGCGATCGTCTCGAGGAAAACCGCGCGAGCCTCGGGGTCGATCTCGCGGAAAATGTCGAAGGCTGCCTCGGCGAGCTTGCACGCGTCGGCGACGTCAGCCTCGCTCGATACCGCGAAGGCGGGCTCGATCTTGGCGTCGGTCGACGGGTCGATCGCCAGGAACGTGATGTCGCTGTCAACGGCGCGCGCGCCGATCGGGAAGGTGCCGTCCATGTCAGTTCTCCAAATCAATCAGGGCAGACCGCACCCGCAGGGTCGGTCGCAATTCTCAGGTCCGCGAGCGCGAAGCCCAACGGTCCGGTCGCCGTCATCGCGAACGGCGCGGCGACCTTCGTCATGTCGGCGCCGTGGCTACGAAAGCATTTAAGCGTGACGCGGACCGTCTTCCAGTCCGTACCCGCGGTTTTGAACAAGGATGTGACGGTCACGCCGGTTCCGCCGCTGCCCATCGCAAGCGTTACCGGGCCCGTCGCAGGCTGCGTCACGCGGTAGGTGAGCTGCAGCACCAGGTCGGCGTTGGTCTCCCGCGACAGGTCGAGCGTCGGCCCTGCGATCTTCACCGTCGCGGTGGCTTGCTTCGGCCAGGTCAGCGACAACGCGCCTTCCTGCGTCTGCGAGCCATCGACCGGCGCCTGCGCGATTCCGGCATCCGCCTTCAACGCGAACGGCGCCGGCACCTTGCCGCGGCTGTAGAACAGGCTCGTATTGGCGAGGCTCGCGTCGACGCCGGAGACCTCGCCGAGCGTACCGACGCTGCCGCCCTTCGCGTAGCTGAGGCCATAGCCGAGCGCGAACAGCGGGTCATAGCCAGGCTGCCCCTTGTTCAGCACGAACTGCCCGGCGGTCTTCGGCCAGCTATACGACAGGCGGCCGGCGAAATCCTTGCGCGGCGTGCCATCGGGCGTCCCGATCAGCACGTCGGCGATGCCGCCACCCTCGGTGCCCGGGAACCACGCGCCGACGAACGCATCCGAGGCGTTGAGTTCGGGGTTCACCCACATCGGCCGCCCCGACAGGAAGACCGAGACGGTCGGAATGCCCGCCGCCTTGAGTTTTTTCAGCAGCGCAAGCGCGTGCTTGTCGCCGGGCTGGAATTCGAGCGTGCGCAGGTCGCCGCGCATCTCGGCATAGGGCTGTTCGCCGAACACGACGATCGCCGCGTCGGGCTTCTTCGCGAAACTGCCGTCGGCGCTGAGCGTGGCATTGCCGCCGCCGGCCTTCATCGCCGCCGCGATCCCCGCATAAATCGACTGCGCGTTGGGGAAATCGGCGTTGGTGTTGCCGTCACCCTGCCAGCTCAGCGTCCAGCCGCCCGACTGACGCCCGATATCGTCCGCGGCATCGCCCGCGACGAGGATGTTGGCGCTCGCCTTGATCGGCAGGACGCCCTGGTTCTTCACCAGCACCAGCGTCTTGGCGACCGCTTCGCGCGCCAGGGCGCGGTGTTCGGGCGAGCCGATAATACCGGGCTTGCTCTCATACGGCCGCGCGGTGTCGAACAGCCCCATCTTCACCTTCACGCGAAGGATGCGGCGAACCGCGTCGTCGATCCGCGCCATCGGGATCGTGCCCTTCTCCGCGGCGGCGAGCGTGGTGTCGAACAGGCCCTTCCAACTGTCCGGCGCCATCGCCATGTCGAGCCCGGCGTTGAACGTCGCCGGGCAATCGGTGTTGGTGCAGCCGGGGATCTGGCCATGGCCGTTCCAGTCGCCGACGATGAAGCCGTCGAACCCCATCCGACCCTTCAGCACGTCGGTCAGCAAGCTCTTGTTGCCGTGCATCTTCTGGCCCTGCCAGCTGCTGAACGACGCCATGACGGTCAGCGCGCCGGCGTCGATCGCAGGCGGATACCCGGCCGCGTGGATGTCGATCAGCGTCTGTTCCGAGACGTCGGCGTCGCCTTGGTCGAGCCCACCCTTGGTGCCGCCGTCGCCCAGGAAATGCTTGGCGCTCGCCGCGACGTGACCGGTCTGAATCGTGCCCGTCCCCGTCTTGCCCTGAAGCCCCTCGATCATCGCGCCGGCATAGCTGCGGACGACCGCGGGATCTTCCGAATAGCCTTCGTACGTGCGGCCCCAGCGATCGTCCTGCGGTACCGCCAGCGTCGGGCCGAACGCCCAGTCGATCCCGGCGGCGGCGGTCTCCTGCGCGGTGGCGGCACCGATCCGGCGGATGAGATCGGGATCGTGCGCCGCCCCCAGCGCGCTGTTGTGCGGGAATAGCGTCGCACCGACGACGTTGTTGTTGCCGTGGACCGCATCGACACCGAACATCAGCGGTATCGCGACATGGCCGGGCCGCGCGGTCATCGCGACCGCGTTGAATGCGCGCGCGGTGGCGATCCAGGCGGGGGCGGGGGCGCGGTCCTTGGCGCCGATCGGAGCGGAGCTGCCTCCCGCCAGGACGCTGCCGAGCGGATAGCTGCGCAGGTCTTCGGGCGTGATCGCGCCGATATCGCCCTGGATCATCTGGCCGATCTTTTCGCGAAGCGTCATCTTCGCCATCAGGTCGGTGACGAACGTCTCGGTCCGCGGGTCGATCAGGCCCGGGCTCTTCGCCTTCGGCCACAAAGCGGGATGCGCCACGCCGGCGGTGGCAGCCGAACGCGCGTTCGGCGTGACGGCGGGCCTGGTCTGCGCGACGACCGCGACCGGTATTGCCAGCGTTGCGCTCGCGAGCAGAAGCCCACGTACCAGATCTCTCGTCATCCGCTTATCCTCCCCTGGGCCATCCTCGCCCCCTGTGTCGGGGACCCGCGGAAGCCCTGTCTGATTAATGTTGGGAGCGGTAACACGCAAGCCCGCGTTCCCGCCCATTTCCGGCCGTTCCGCCGGTTGTCCGATCATCTAGCACCGGATAACGATTGCAGGCTGATTATGTCGTAATCCCCTGCTAAACATCCGGCATGGGGAAAGAACCGCGCAAGCCGCGCACCGCAACCGGACGCCGGAGCGGCGCACCGACGATATCCGATGTGGCGACGCTCGCCGGCGTATCGCCGATGACCGTATCGCGCGTCATCAACGGCGAGGCCAAGGTCCGCGACGCGACCCGCGAGACGGTCAACGCGGCGATCGCGACGTTGCATTATGCGCCGAACCGCGCCGCGCGCAGCCTGGCGGGCGGCGGGCAGATGCGGATCGGACTGCTCTACAGCAATCCGAGTTCGGCCTATCTCAGCGAGTTCCTGGTCGGCAGCCTCGAACAGGCGAGCCGCAGCGACGTGCAGTTGGTCGTCGAGAAATGCGATATCGGCGATCACGAGATCGAGGTGGCCGAACACATGATCCGCAGCGGCGTCGACGGCGTGATCCTGCCGCCGCCGCTGTGCGACTCGCGCGGCGTGCTCGACACGCTGATCGCGGCCGGCGTGCCGACCGTCGTCGTCGCGACCGGATCGCCGCCCGCCGATACCGCGGCGGTGACGATCGACGATTTCGAGGCAGCGCGGGCGATGACCCGCCACCTGATCGGACTCGGTCATGCGCGCGTCGGCTTCATCATCGGCAATCCGAACCAGACGGCCAGCCAACAGCGCCACGAGGGCTACCTCGCGGCAATCGCGGATGCTGGGCTGCCCGAGGATCCGTCACTGATCGTCGGCGGGCTGTTCACCTATCGATCGGGGCTCGATGCGGCGGAGCAGTTGCTCGACGCGAAGGATCCACCGTCGGCGATTTTCGCGAGCAACGACGACATGGCGGCGGCGAGCGTGGCGGTCGCGCATCGCCGCGGGCTCGACGTGCCGGGCGATCTGACGGTGTGCGGGTTCGACGACAGCGCGCTCGCGACGACGATCTGGCCCGAACTGACGACCATCCATCAGCCGATCGCCGATATGTCGCGCGCGGCGGTCGACCTGCTCGTCTCGGCGATCGTGCATCGGCGGGGCGGCGGCAAGGATGCCAACCGGCATGTCGTGCTCGACTATACGCTGGTACGACGACAGTCGGATGCGGCGCCACGGCGACGTCCGCCGGCGCGGGTCCGCGCTTGACCGAGCCCTGCCTCGCAAGGTAGCGCTCCCACAAGATAAATCGTCGCGTTCAGGAGAGTTTGCAGTGGACCGTGTACCGGTGAAGCCGTTCCGATCGCGCGACTGGTTCGCCGATCCCGCCCGCTCGGACATGACCGCGCTCTATCTCGAACGCTTCATGAACTACGGGCTGACCCCGGCGGAACTGCGCTCGGGCCGGCCGATCATCGGCATCGCGCAGTCGGGCAGCGACCTGTCGCCGTGCAACCGCATCCATCTCGAACTTGCCAAGCGGACGCGGGACGGGATCCGCGACGCGGGCGGCATCGCGATGGAGTTTCCGGTCCATCCGATCTTCGAGAATTGCCGGCGGCCGACCGCGGCGCTCGATCGCAACCTGGCGTATCTGGGGCTGGTCGAGACGCTGTACGGCTATCCGATCGACGCGGTCGTGCTGACCACCGGCTGCGACAAGACCACGCCGTCGGGCATCATGGCGGCGTCGACCGTCGATATTCCGGCGATCGTGCTGTCGGGCGGGCCGATGCTCGATGGCTGGCATGATGGCGAGCTGGTCGGGTCGGGCACGGTGATCTGGCGTAGTCGGCGCAAGCTGGCCGCGGGCGAGATCGACGAGGAGGAGTTCCTCAACCGCGCCACCGACAGCGCGCCGTCGGCCGGGCATTGCAATACGATGGGCACGGCGTCGACGATGAACGCGGTCGCCGAGGCGCTCGGGTTGTCGTTGACTGGGTGCGCGGCGATCCCGGCGCCCTACCGCGAGCGCGGGCAGATGGCGTATGAGACCGGACGGCGGATCGTCGAGATGGCATATGAGGACCTGCGCCCGTCGAAGATTCTGACGCGCGAGAGCTTCCTCAACGCGATCCGGGTGGTCAGCGCGATCGGTGGATCGAGCAACGCGCAGCCGCATATCATGGCGATGGCGCAGCATGCCGGCGTGACGCTGTACCCGGAGGACTGGTCGGATCACGGCTACGACCTGCCGCTGCTGGTCAACATGCAGCCGGCGGGCAAGTATCTCGGCGAGCGCTTCCACCGGGCGGGCGGCGTACCGGCGGTGCTCCACGAACTGATCGCGGGCGGGAAGCTCGACACGTCTTGCCTGACCGTCACGGGACGGTCGATCGGCGAGAACATTGCGGGTCGCGAGACGCGCGACCGCGAGATGATCAAGCCGTTCGACGCGCCGATGATGGAGCGTGCGGGCTTCCTGGTGCTCAAGGGCAATCTGTTCGATTTCGGGATCATGAAGACGTCGGTGATCTCGGCGGCATTCCGCGCGCGCTATCTGTCGACGCCGGGCGCGGAAGATCGGTTCGAGGCGCGGGCGATCGTGTTCGAGGGCTCGGACGATTATCACCACCGGATCAACGATCCCGCGCTGGAGATCGACGAGGGCTGTATCCTGGTGATCCGCGGGGCGGGGCCGATCGGCTGGCCGGGCTCGGCGGAAGTCGTCAACATGCAGCCGCCCGACGCGCTGATCCAGCGCGGCGTGCTGGCGCTGCCGACGCTCGGCGACGGGCGGCAGTCGGGGACGTCGGACAGTCCGTCGATCCTGAACGTCTCGCCCGAGAGTGCGGTCGGCGGCGGGCTGTCGTGGATCCGCACCGGCGACACGATCCGGATCGATCTGGTCGCGGGGACGTGCGACGCCTTGGTCTCCGACGAAGAGATCGCACGGCGGCGGGGCGAGGGACTCCCGCCCGTGCCGGAAAGCAATACGCCTTGGGAGGAACTCTACCGCGAGAAGACCGGGCAATTGGCCGAAGGCGGCGTGCTCGACTTCGCGGTGAAATATCGCGGGATTTCGGCGAAGACACCTCGGCATAATCACTGAGGTCCAGGGGGAGGGCGCGGGCGGGTGACTTGCGGTGCCCGGCGTCCTTTCCTCCGTCATCCTGGAATTGATCCAGGATCTAGAGCCAAACGCGCTGTGGTCGGCGACTCTGGATCCTGACTTTCGTCAGGATGACAAAGTGAGGGTGTGGTCTCGGGATCTCCCCGTGTGGCGAGCGTCATCTGCGCTGCGAGATACCCCAGCTTCCGCTGGGGTGACGGATTTTGGGAGCGGGATCCCGGTAGCGGGCTTGGTCAGGTTGTCCGCGCTGCTCGTTCAAAACGCACCACCCCGGCGAAGGCCGGGGCCCAGTTGGGGAACGTTGCTGACGAAGGGCGACGCGGAGTTACTGCGACCATCCCAATCGGGCCCCGGCCTTCGCCGGGGTGGTGCTCCACAACGACACAAGCAGGTAGCCCGACTAGCCCACCACCACCGTGAGCCCCATCGCGATCGTCCGCGTCTCGCCCGGTGCCAGGATCGTTGGGTCCGCCAGGTTCAGCGCGTTCGGCATGTCGCTCACCGGTTCGGCGCAAAAGAAGCCGAGCCCCGGCGGCGTGAAGACGTGGAGATACGGCGTGCCCTCGCCGGTCAGCGTGATCGTGTCGTCGGGCGTCGCGATCGTCGCCGCCTTGTCCCACCCCTCATACGCGTTGTCGATCAGCGACGACCGCACCACGCCGTCACCGCGTGACCAATCCGCGAAGTGCGTCGCCCCGGTCCGCTCGGTCGGCAGCATCGCGTCGTCGGCCAGCCAGACGGACCCCGCATCGAAGATCAGCCGCGTGTCCTCGCCGGCCGGAAAATACGGATGGAACCCAAGCCCCGCCGGCATAGCCCGGTCGCTGTCGTTCCGGACCGACAGCGACACGCGCAGCCCGGTTTCGTCCAGCGTGACATGCTGCTCGGCGCGGTAGGACCAAGGCCAGTTCGCATCCGCCTCGTGACGATTGACCAGCACCGCCGAGCCTGCCTCCGACGCCTCCACGTCCCAGCCCCGCAGCCACCCGACCCCGTGGAGCGGATGATCCTGCCCCTCCATGTTGCGCGGCAGCGCATACGCCTCCCCCGCAAACACGAACCGTCCATCGGCGATCCGGTTCGCGTACGGCACCAGCGGGAAACACGCGGTCTCCAGCGGGTTGGTCGCGCCCGCTGGAGTCGGGCGCAACACATCGCGGCCCTGGTAGGTGAGGGCGGCGATGGTGCCGCCCAGTTCCGGCTGGAGCGCGACCTTCCAGTCGCCTGCTTCGAGATGCAGCATCAGCCCGGCATGTCCTCGAGTTCGCGACCGCGGGTCTCGGAGACCATCTTCCACACGAAGAAGAACGAGACGAACGCCGACAGCGCATAGAAGCCATAGGTGAGCGACAGGCCGAGCGAGATCGCCATCGTCGGGAAGCTGACCGAGATCGCGAAGTTGGCGAACCACTGCGCGAAGCCCGCGACCGCGAGCCCCGAACCGCGGATCTGCGTTGGGAACATCTCGCCGAGCATCACCCACATGATCGGGCCCCAGCTCAGGTTGAAGAACACGACATACGCATTGGCCGCGATCAGCGCGATCAGGCCGTTCTGGTCGGACAGCCGCAGCGTGCCCTCGACGATCGCGCCGCTGGCAAAGCAGATGCCGACGATCGCGAGCGTGACGGTCATGCCGGCCGATCCGATCAGCAGGAGTGGCTTGCGCCCGACCTTGTCGACCAGCGCGACGGTGAGCAGGCAGGCGATGATCGACAGCGAGCCCGACAGGATGTTGATCAGCAGCGCATCGCTCTCGCTGAAGCCGACCGATTGCCACAGTACCGAGCCGTAATAGAACACGATGTTGATGCCGACGAACTGCTGGAAGATCGCGAGGCCGATGCCGGTCCAGACGATCGGGCGGATCTTGCCGCTGGCCTTGTCGATCAGGTCCGACAGCTTCGGACGATGCGCGTCGGCCGACAGCGAACCGCGGATTTCGGCGACCTTACGCTTGGCTTCAGTGGCTCCGAACAGGCGGGTAAGAACGGTCTCGGCTTCGTTGTAACGCCCCTTGAGGACCAGGAAGCGCGGGCTTTCGGGGATCAGGAACAGCGTCACGAGATAGATCGCGGCGGGGATGACCTGCATCCAGAACATCCAGCGCCACGCCGGATAGTCGAGCCAGAACAGCGCGGTCGACGAACCGGCGATGCGGGCGAGATACCAGTTGGCGACGAACGCACCGGTAAGGCCGGTGATGATCATGATCTGCTGCACGCTCGACAGCCGGCCGCGGACGTTCGCGGGGACGACTTCGGAGATGTAGACCGGTGCGAGCACGCTGGCGGCACCGATGCCGAGCCCGCCGATGATCCGCGCGAGCACGAACATGGTGGCCGAGGTGGCCGCGCCGGCGCCCAGTGCACTGACGATGAAGAGTACCGCGGCGATCATCATCACGTTGCGGCGGCCGAGATTGTCGGCGAGCCGCCCGGCCATGAATGCGCCGACCGACGAACCGATCAGGATCGCGCCGACGGTGAAGCCGGTGCCGAGCGACGACAGCGCGAACGTGCTCTCGAGCCCCGCCTGCGTGCCGTTGATGACGCCCGAATCATAGCCGAACATGAACCCGCCGATCGTCGCGACGATGACGATCATCGCGATGAGCGCTCGGTTCACATGTTGGCCGGAATCTGCCGCAATGGTCATTATATTTCCTCTCCGGTACGACGCTCTGGCGGCATCGTTGGCAATTTACAGGGTGACGGGATCGACGGGCACGCCGGGAACGGCGACGCGGAAAGTGAACAGATTGCCGGCGAGCGGTTGGGCGGCGCGGGCGTCGTCGTCGAGGCCCTTGGCGGCGGTCGTCGCATAGGCGGTGCGACCGTCGGGACCGCCGAGCGCGATCTTGGTGATGTTCGCGACCGGGAAGCGGACGATATCGGTCAGGCTGCCGTCGGGGGCGTAGCGGCGTGCCGCCCAGCCGCCGAAGAACCCGACCCAGACGCCGCCCTCGGAATCGCAGATCGCGCCATCGGGATGACCGTCGTCGGGACCGACCGTCAGGAACACGCGCGGCGTACCCAGCGTGCCGTCGGCGTCGACCGGATATGCATCGATCCGCTTGCCGAGCGTGTCGACCGCGTAGAGCGTGCGGCCGTCGGGCGCGATCGCCGGGCCGTTGGTGATCGCGACCGGCGGGATGTCGGTCTTGGTCAGCGCGCCGCGATGCCAGTGATAGACATGGCCGGTCTTGTCGGATTCGGCGTTATCCATCGTCCCGAACCAGACGCGGCCCGCGGAGTCGCGCGCGGCGTCGTTCAGGCGGTTGCCGGGAGTTTCGGGGTGGACGGCGGCGAGATGCTCGAACACGCCGGTCGCCGGATCGAACCGGTGGAGGGCGCCGCGCACCCCGGCCAGGAAGCCGCCATCGTCGGCGGGGATCACCCAGCCGGTCTGGTCGGGCGCGTCCCAGCTGTCGAGCGTGCCGGTCTCGGGATCGAAGCGGTACACGCTCGGCGCCTTGATATCGACGAACCACAGGGCCGCGTCGCGCTCGACCCAGATCGGGCCTTCGCCGAGCGTCGCGCCGACCGCGCAGATGCTCGTCGCCTGGATCTCGCGGGGCATGTCAGCGCCAGCCCGCATCGACGAAATAATCATGGCCGGTGCACATCCGCGCATCGTCCGAGGCCAGGAACAGCACCAGCGCCGCGACGTCGGCGGGCTGGACGCGCGTCTTCAGGCACTGCGCGGCGATGATCTCGGCCTCGCCCTCGGGCGTGTACCATTTCAGCTGGCGCGGCGTTTCGACGTTGCCCGGAACGATCGTGTTCACGCGGATGCCATCCCCACCCAGGTCGCGGGCCATCGCGCGGGTCATGCCCTCGATGCCGGCCTTGGCCGTCTGATAGATCAGCAGTTCGGGCAGCGCGAGATGCCACGAGATCGAGCCGAAGTTGAGGATGACGCCGCCGCCGGCGCGCTTCATCGACGGCACAACGGCTTGGCCGGCAAAGAACAGGTGGCGCAGGTTGGTCGCCATCCGCTCGTCCCAATATTCGGGCGTGATCTCTTCGATCGTGTGGCGATCGTCGTTGGCGGCGTTGTTGATCAGGATATCGATCCCGCCGAGCTGGTCCTCGATCCGAGCGACCGTGGACTTGAGCGCATCGATGTCGCGCAGGTCGAGCGGCAGGAAGATCGGTGCGGTCGCGACGTCGGGCGTCAGCGTCTCGATCAGCGCGTTCGCTGCGTCCTCGGCCATGTCGACGAATGCGACGTGCGCACCCTGCCGCGCGAATGCCTCGACCAGGCCGGCGCCGATCCCCGACGCGCCCCCGGTGATCAGGACGCGTTTGCCCTTCAGGCTTGGATAGATCGCCGTCTGGTCGGCGGCTTTGGTCTTTTGCAGCACGTGGTTACGCTCCCTGTTTCTTGGTGTGCGCGAGCAGGCCACGACCTGCCAGATTGCGCATGAGATCGCTGATCCCGTAATTCCACGGTGCGGCATCCTTCGACGTCGTCACCGGATTGACCAGCGCGCCAAGCTTCGGATTGGAGATCGTGACGACGTCGCCGACCGCGTGCGTGAAGCCGCGGCCGGGCTCGTCGCGGTCCTGCGTCGGTGCGAACAGCGTGCCGAGGAACAGCACGAAGCCGTCGGGATATTGATGCTCGCTCATCGCCTGGCGGACGAGATCCTCGGGATCGCGGCTGATCTGGTCCATCGAGCTGCTGCCGTCGAGACGATAGCCATCGGCGCCCTCGATCGTCAGCGCGATCTCTGCGGCGCGAATGTCGTCCATGCCGAATTTGTCGTCGAACAGGCGGATGAAAGGCCCGATCGAGCAGGACGCGTTATTGTCCTTCGCCTTGCCGAGCAGGAGCGCGGAACGCCCCTCGAAATCGCGCAGGTTGACGTCGTTGCCGAGCGCCGCGCCGACGGTCTTGCCGTCGCGGTCGACGATCAGCACGACTTCCGGCTCGGGGTTGTTCCAGGTGGAGTCGGATCGGATGCCGATCTCGCCGCCCCAGCCGATCGTCGACAGCGTCGGGCTCTTGGTGAAAATCTCCGCGTCGGGGCCGATCGCGACCTCGAGATATTGCGACCACATGCCGTCTTCGATCAGCGCGGCTTTCAGCGCGTCGGCTTCGGGCGATCCGGGTACGACCGAACGGATGCTGCCGCCGACGCGCTCCTCGAGACGGGCGCGGACCGCGACCGCGGCGGACGCGTCGCCGCGCGCCCGTTCCTCGATCACGCGTTCCAGCGCGGACACGGCGAAGGTCACGCCCGATGCCTTGACGCATTGCAGGTCGATCGGGCTCAGCAGGCGGATCTTGGCGCCAGATTCGGGTGATAGGTGCAGGTCGTCGAGATGACCCAGATCGGTACCGGCATTCGTGTCGAACTCGCCCGACGCGACCAGATCGGCGACCGTCGGTGCGACACGGGACATATCGTAGACGCGACCGCCACGAACGATCACCGGGGTAGGTCCATCGCCGCTGTCGATTCTGCCCAGCAAAATGGCCTGGTCCCAGTCGGCAGGCAACGCCACCGCCGATGCGAATGCGATCTCCACGATATCCCTCTCCATATTGTTAGCGTTACCCTATGCGCGCCAGCGAGCCCGTCAAGCCCCCTGCGTTACATCATCCCATCCGCTATGCGATCGCCGATCCGACTTCCGCAATGAACAATTGAACGACATTGATCAGATAAATCAACCGCCTTATGAAACGAGGTCGGGACGCGGTCAACGCAGGGCCGGGCGGTAGTGCGCGGAAGCACAAACCGAGGGCCACGGCGCGACCGCTTTGATGATAACGATATCATCGACGCCGGCCGCGCAGCCCGAAATTGCGCCGCGGTTCGATCGCCACGGTCCGATTGCCACGTCGCGGACCGCCGCGCGCCTGCGCACGACGAAAGCGCGGTGGCAAAACGCGCGCCAGGACGTAGAGGCGGATATCGACCGTCGCGATTGAGTGCCTGATCCTGCAACCTCTGTCCGCCCTCAAATGGTTTCGCCGGCGCGTCCGGACGAGCGAAGCCGCGTTCATCGTGCTGGCGACGCTGGTCGGGGCGGGGGCGGGGTTGCTCAGCGTGCTGCAGGGTGCGGCCGCGCGGACGATGCAGCATATCCTGTTCGGCCTTTCATCCGCCGCCCGGCTCAGCGCATTGCCCTCGCTGCCGCTGGCGGCGCTGATCGTGCTGCCGATCGGCGGGATCGTGCTCGCCCTGTTCTCCTGGGCGACTCGCGCGCGCAAGCGGCGGATGGTCGATGCGGTCGAGGCGAACGCACTGCATGGCGGCCGCATGTCGGTGCCCGACAGCCTGGTGATCTCCGGGCAGACGATGCTGTCCAACGGCTTCGGCGCATCCGTCGGCCTGGAGGCGGCCTATGCGCAGCTCGGCGGCGCGATCGGGTCGGTGACGGGGGCAGCGTTCAACCTGCGCCGCGCCGATCTGCGCAACCTCGTCGGGGCCGGCACGGGTGCGGCGATCGCCGCCGCCTTCGGTGCGCCGCTGGCCGGGGCGTTCTATGCGTTCGAGATCGTCATCGGCGCCTATACGCCGACCGCGCTCGCGCCGGTGGTCGCCGCGGCGCTGGCCGGTACGCTGGTCGCGCACCTTCTCGGGATCCAGCCCTATGTGATCGATTCGGTCTCGACGATGCCGACCGAGACGCATCATTACCTGCTCTATGCCGGGCTTGGCGCGCTGTGTGCGGGCATCGGTATCGCGTTGATGCACGCGGTCGCGCTGGTCGAGCGGGGGACGCGGCGTGCGCGCCTGCCGGATTGGCTGCGTCCGGCGGTCGGTGGGCTGCTGCTGATTCCGGTCGCATTGGTATCGCCGCAGGTTCTGTCCGCGGGGCATGGCGCGCTCCACGCCGATCTCGCGCTCGGCGCGCCGCTGGCGTTCATCGCGACCATCTTCCTCGCCAAATGCGCGGCGTCGATCGTGTCGCTGGGATTCGGGTTTCGCGGCGGGCTGTTCTTCGCGTCGCTGTTCCTCGGCACGCTGGTCGGGCATCTGTTCGCCGGCAGCCTCGCGGCGGTGGTCGGGCAGGAGGTGCTCGATCCGCGCAACGCCGCGCTGGTCGGGATGGCGGCGCTCGCGGTCGCGGTGGTCGGCGGACCGATGACGATGGCGATGCTCGTGCTGGAGGCGACTCACGACTTCGCGCTGACCGGTGCGGTGCTGGCGGCGGCGCTCGTGTCGTCGACGATCGTGCGCGAGACGTTCGGCTACAGCTTCTCGACCTGGCGGCTGCATCTGCGCGGCGAGACGATCAAGAGCGCTCGTGACGTCGGCTGGGTGCGGACGCTGACCGCGGGGCGGATGATGCGGCGCGAGACCAAGGCGATGCCGGCGGCGACGACGATCGCCGAGTTCCGCCGCCGGGTGCCGCTCGGGGCGACCAGCCGCACCGTGCTGGTCGACGCCGACGATCGCTATGCGGGGATCGTCCAGACTCCGACCGCCTATGCCGAGGGGCTCGATCCCGCGTCGCCGGTCGGTGCGCTTGGCGTCAATACCGACGCCGCGTTGACCCCGACGATGGACATCGCGGAGGTCATGCGCCGCTTCGACGCGTCCGGCGCCGACGAACTCGCGGTCCTCGACGAAGACCGGATGGTGCTCGGCATCTTGTCGGAATCTTTCGTACGACGCCGCTACGCCGAAGAACTCGAAAAATCGCAACGCGAACTGTTCGGCGAGCGCTGATCCGGCGGCCGGCTCACGCACCGACCCCGCGCTCATGCGCCCAGACCACCGCAGCACTGCGCCGGTTGACGCCGATCTTGGCGTAGAGCCGCGCGACATGGTTGCGCACCGTGTTGCGCGACAGATCGAGCCGGTCCGCGATCGCCGCGTCATCGAGATCCTGGCAGATCAGTTCGAGCACCTCGCGCTCGCGCTTGCTGAGGTCTGCCACCGGCGCGCTCGCACCTGCGCTGGTCCGCGGGTTCCGTAACGTCGCCAGCTTGTCCATGATCGACCGGCTGAGCCAGTTGGCGTCCTTCATCACCGCGTCGATCGCTTCGACCAGTTCGAGTTCGCCGCGCCGGCGCGCCGAGATGTCCTGGTACAGCCACAGCACGCACGGATCGCCGTCGATGCTGACGCGCTCGGCAGAGACCAAGCAGTCGAGCGGTTCGCCGTTCCGGTGGAGCAATTGGACGTCGAGCCCGCGAAACCCGCCCCGATCGCGAATTTCGGTCTCCAGTCCCTCCCGCTGCGCCGCGTCGTTCCACAACTGAAGATCGTCCGCGACCCGCTCGATCACGGCCTCGTCCGCATACCCGGTCAGCGCCTTGAACGCCGCATTGACCTGGACGATGCGGTTGTCCTCGCCCCGCGTCACGACCATCGCGACCGGCGCCATCTCGAACACCGAGGCGAAGTGCCGCTCGCTCGCCTTCAGCGCATGCTCGGCACGGCGCCTGGGCTCGAGGTCCGCGAAGGTGAACAACACGCAATCCTGGTTGGCGACTTCGATCGGCTGGCCGGCGAGGATGACCAGCGTCGTATCCCCGTTCGCGAGCGGCAGTTCGGCTTCGAGTTGCGGCACCGTCTGGCCGTTGACGACGCGGTCCTTGACGAACGCCTTGCGCTCGACCTGCGCGAGAAAGTCGAGATCGAACAGCGTCTTGCCGATGATCTGCTCGTGGCCATAGCCCGACAGGTCGAGAAAGCCCTGGTTGACGAGCACATAGCGCTGATCGGCGACGCGGATGATCAGCGCCGGCGCGGGGTTCGCATGGAACATCGCCTCGAACCGGTCCTCGGCATCGAACCGTTCGGACACGTCGTTGATGACCAGCCCCAGGCAATCGGGTTCGCCGCCATCCTCGTCCATGACGATGTCGCGCACCTGGTGCACCCAGCGTGGTTCGTCGGCATCGACCGGTGCGACCTCGACGATCAGGTCCGGGAAGCTCTCGCCCGCGAGCAATCGCATCAGCGGATATTCGCGCCGGGGCAAGGCGCGCCGGTCGCGGTAGCGCAGTCGGAACCGCGTGGCATAGTCGTCCGCGGTTTCGCCCAGATCCTCGACCGCGCAGACGCCGTGCATCTTCAGCGCGGCGGGGTTGGCGCTGAGAATGATCCCGGTCGGATCCATCAGGATCACGCCCTCCAGCAGCCCGGTCATGAGCTGTTCCAGGTGGTGCAGGGTGGGCGCATGCAGCGGCTTGCCGGAGGTTTTCGTCATGCGCGTTCAGCGCCGGACCCAGGCCTCCGGTTCCGCACGCGTCGGCATAATATACCAATGCCCCCGGTGCGTGTGCACCAATCCCAAAATCCGTGAAGCGCGCTGGAACTGAACGGAATGCGCACCATGTCGGTTGATGGCCCAGTACCATTATCCACCAGGAGCCACATCATGAACCTCATCATTCTTCTCGTCGTCGGCGGACTCATCGGCTGGGTCGCCAGCATGATCATGCGGACCGATGCTCAGCAGGGCGTGTTCCTCAATGTCGTCGTCGGCATCGTCGGTGCGTTGCTCGCCGGTTTCCTGATCACCCCGCTGATCGGTGGCGCATCGATCATGGACGGCGCGCTCAACATCCAGTCGATCCTGATTTCGCTGGTCGGTGCGGTGATCCTGCTCGCGATCGTCAACATGTTTCGCCGCGGCTCGGTTCGCTGAGCGGACGGGGGGGCGGCGCGACGCTCGTGCTGCCTCCCGCACTCACTAGCGCGGCCAACTCCTTTACTTAGGGTCAGGTTGGCGGTCGGCTAACTAAGGCAGACAGTCGCAACGTCTCGACCCTGAAGAAGGACTAGGACGTAGCGCAAATTTAATCTCAAGCCCGCGATCGCTGACCGGCGACGCGGGTTTGGTGCGTTTCGAAACGTCTCCGACCAGAGCGGCTGATTCGGGGGGATAGTCTCCGAGCGATTCCGGCAATGCATTTCAGTCCGGCATCGCAAGATGCGACGTCGTCCTCGAGCATATGCGTTTAGCGGTTGCGGAACGCGTTTCTCGCGGGCGCTTTCGCCAGAAAATGCGACCTATGTCGCTCGCAGCAAAAGGCTGCGGGTGAACAAGGACGTCGCCATGACTCTCGAATATCCTGCTATCCAGCCCGTCGATCGCACCAAGCCGCGTCATCAACGATCGGTCGAGATTTCGCCGCCCCCGCAACCCCGGCGGCCGTTCGCCTTCGCGGATCTGGAAACCCAGTTCGACCCAGAGCTGGACACGCTGTGGACCTATATGCGGCAACGGGTCAGGCCGAGTTTCAATCCGGGCCTGCTCGCCGAATTCGGACATTGGCAGGCCGATATAGCCCAGGCGTGTTCGTCGGGCGACATGCCGATCCGCTACGTCGTTCTCGGATCGCGCTTTCCCGGCGTGTTCTCGCTGGGCGGCGATCTGGATCTGTTCTCCGACCACATCCGCAACGGTGATCGCGAAGCGCTGGTCGCTTACGGACGCGCCTGCGTCCGCATACTGCATCGCAACATGTTGAGCCTCGATCGACCTATCATCACGATCGGCCTTGTCGAGGGCGATGCGCTGGGTGGTGGCTTCGAGGCGCTGCTGTCGTTCAACGTCGTCATCGCCGAACGCGGGACGAACTTTGGGCTTCCGGAGACGAATTTCGGGCTCTTCCCGGGGATGGGGGCGCACTGCTTCCTGTCTCGCAGGCTCGGGGCGGCGCGAGCCGAGCAGATGATCCTCAGCGGACGAAGCTACAGCGCCGAAGAACTCTACGACCTCGGTATCGTTCACGCCCTGGCCGATCCGGGCAGGGGGCGCGCGGAAGTGGAGAGCTATATTCGGCAGAACCGTCGACGCCATAGCGGTCATTGCGCGATCTACGAGGCTTCGCGATCGGTCAATCCGCTGGCGCTCGGCGAGCTCGAGGCCGTCGTCGATCTTTGGGCGGATGCAGCCCTCAGGCTCAGCGACGCGGACCTGAAACTCATGCGACGCCTCGTGGGGGCCCAGACCAGACTGCTCGAAAAGGCGCAGGTGGCGTCCTGCTGATCAGGACCGCTGCTGCGCCTTGATCCCACCGTCGGCAAGCATCGACGCCACCATGCTTGCCGGCATGGGATGCGCAAGCAGGAAGCCCTGTACCGCATCGCACCGGGTCCGACGCAGTTGATCCAGTTGCGCCTGCGTCTCGACGCCCTCGGCGACCGTTCGCATGCCGAGCTTTGCGGCGAGATCGATGACTGTCTGGACGATCGCGACCGACGCGGGACTCTGTTCGAGGTCGGTGATGAACGATCGATCGATCTTCAGCGTCTGGAACGGGAATTTGGTAAGATAGCTCAGCGACGAATAGCCGGTGCCGAAATCGTCGAGCGTGGTCCGGACATGGAGCCGGTTGATCGCGTCGAGCGCCGCGAGCGACGCCTCGATATCGTCGAGCAGCACCGACTCGGTCACCTCGAGTTCGAGCCGGTCCGCCGCGAACCCACTGCTCGCCAACGCACTCATGATCACCATCGGCAAATTGGTGGAACGTAGCTGGATCGGCGAGAGATTGACCGCGATCTTCACGTCCGCCGGCCATTCGCTGGCGATTCGGCACGCCTCCCGGATCACCCAGCCGCCGATCCCGACGATCAGGCCGTTATCCTCGGCGATCGGAATGAATTCGGCGGGCGAGACCGAGCCTAACCGACGGTTGGTCCATCGCAACAGCGTCTCGCACGAAAGCACGCGCTCGCCGGCAAGGTCGAAGATCGGCTGGAACATCAGGTGGAATTCGCCGCGTTCCAGCGCGCCCTGCATTTCCGCCGCGAGATCGCGGCCGCGTTCGATCTTCTCATCCATCAAAGGCTCGTAAAAACACATCTGCCCGCGCCCGCTGTCCTTGGCACGGTACAGCGCGAGATCGGCGTTTTTCAGCAGCGTATCGGCATTGGTGCCGTCCATGGGGGCGATCGCGATCCCGAGCGACGCGCCGACCCGCAGCATGCGACCGTCATGCCGGACCGGGCGCTCGACCAGCGCGATGATCTTCCGCCCGATGTCGATCGCATCGTCCTGCCGGGCGATCGCGCAAACGACGGCAAATTCGTCGCCGCCCAATCGCGCGACGATCCCGCTTCGGCCGAACGCATCGTCGAGGCGGCGGGCAATCCCCGCCAGGACCGCATTGCCGGCAAGATGCCCGAACGAGTCGTTGATTTCCTTGAACCGGTCGAGGTCGATCCAGTGGATCGCAAGGCTGTGATCCCGGCCGACCACGGCCTTCAGCTGCGCCTCGAACCGCTCCCGAAAGGCGGTGCGATTGGCGACCCCGGTCAGGTCGTCGCGACGGGCGACGGCAGCATGGTGCTCCGCCAGCGCGGTCTTTTCCCGCGATGCGATCGTCGCCCGCAGAATCACGCCATAGGTCTGCAACGTGATATCCATCATCGCCACCACGAACAGCAGGATGACCACGCCGAGCACGATCTTGAGCGGCTCGACCGAGGCGAACAGTCCCAGCGCCAGCGGGACCGACGCGAAACACAATTGCGACAGCGCGATCCACGGTCGACCCGCGTTGCGACCGGCGATACCCGCCGCATATCCCACCGCCGTCGTCACCGCGAGCAACTGCAGCACGCCGTCGGTCGTATGCACCAGCGTAAGCAAGCCGAACGTGCCGAGCAGCGCCGAGTAACAAAGCGCGCCGGTGCGATAGAGAAATTCCTGACGGTTGGCCCAGCGCCCGGCCAGCGTGCTTCGGGTCGAGCCAGAGCGGCGCAGGCGCAGCGCGTCGACGATCCTGATGCCGGCGACGATGACGATCGCGACGGCACAGACGACCATCGACCGGCTTCCGCCGACCAGCGCCACGATCGCCGTGATCGCGCCGCTGGTCAGCGCCCCGATCACCAGCGACTGGGGCGATGCGTAGAGCGATTCCACAAGGGTATGCCGGACATGCGCGGCGATCGCCTGGTCGGACTGTCGCAACTGTCGCAGGCGGGAAATAAGACCGGTCATCGATCCGTACATGGCGGGTAGCGAGGTGAAAGAAACGTTAATACTCGCGCTGCGGTTGCCCCAAACGAGACGAACGCGCCGATTTTATCTTTTTAGCCGAAAAACTTAGCGCGCCGGACCGACTGCGTAGTTTCCGAGGGATCAAGCACCCGCCCGGCATGGCGTAGACCGTTTCGAGGTCATCGGATGACGTCGCGGTCGATGGCGCCGCGATGCCGATGCCGGTGAGCTTGCGACGGAGGACGAGGCGATGATGGGCGACACGCAAGAGACAGGAACGGGGCGGCACGCCGTGATCCTCTGCCATCCCGGTCCGGCCAGCTTCAACCATGCGATCGCCGACGCCTATTGCGCGGCGGTCCGTGCGGCCGGGCAGACGGTCGTGTTGCGCGACCTGTATGCGATCGGGTTCGACCCGGTGCTGAAGGCGGCGGAGCGGCCGACCAATGTCGCGGCGACCTACGGCCAGGACGTGCTCGACGAGATCGAGCATATCGCCGGGTGCGACGTGTTCGTGCTGATCTATCCGATCTGGTTCGGGACCCCGCCGGCGATGCTCAAGGGCTATGTCGAACGCGTGTTCGGGGCTGGCGTCCAGCCCGAGGCGCTGCAGGGGCGGGCGCGTACCAACCTGCTCGGCGGCAAGCGGCTGCTCAGTTTCTCGACCTCGGCCGCAAGCAAGATCTGGCTCGACGAACAGGGGCAGGGGCAGGGGCTGAACAGCGTGTTCGACCAGTATCTGGTGCACGCGTTCGGGATGCGATCGCAGGAGCATCGCCGGTTCGCGCATATCGTGCCGGGGCTCAGTGCGCGGTTCGCCGACCAGTATCTGCGCGATGTCGCCGCGCAGGCGCAGCGGACCTGCGCGCAGATCGCGTTCGGGGACGAGGCGTTGCTCGCCGACCCCGCGCTCGTCACCCGGATGGCGCGTTGATCTTCCCGCATCTTTTAGGACGTTTCATGACCCGTATGATGCAAGCCGCCGTCGTCGAGACATTCGGCAAACCCCTGACCCTGCGCGAATGGCCGGTGCCGAGCGCCGGGCCGGGGCAGATCGTCGTCAAGACCGAAGCGTGCGGCGTCTGCCACACCGACCTGCACGCGGCGCGTGGCGACTGGCCGGTCAAGCCGGTGCCGCCGTTCATTCCCGGCCATGAGGGGATCGGCATCGTCGTCGAGGTCGGCGCAGGCGTGACGATCGTCAAGCTCGGCGACCGGGTCGGCGTGCCGTGGCTCTATTCCGCGTGCGGACACTGCGAATATTGCCTGTCCGCGTGGGAGACGGTGTGCGCCGAGGCGCAGTTCGGCGGCTACACGCGCAATGGCGGGTTCGCGGAGTATATCCTGGCCGATCCGAACTATGTTGCGCACATTCCCGCCGGATTGTCCGCGGTCGAGGCGGCGCCGATCATCTGCGCGGGCATCACGACCTACAAGGGCATCAAGGAAACGGGCGCACGACCGGGCGAGTGGATCGCGATCTCGGGTGTCGGCGGTCTGGGGCATCTGGCGGTGCAATATGCCAAGGCGATGGGGTTGCGCGTCGCCGCGGTCGACGTCGACGCAGGAAAGCTCGCGCATGCGGAATCCTTGGGCGCGGACCTGCTGATCGACGCCCGCGAGAAGGATGCGATCGCCGCGCTCAAGCACGGCACGGGCGGCGGCGCGCACGGCGTCCTGATCACGGCGCCGTCGCTGGTTGCGTTCAACCAGGGCGTGGCGATGACCCGCCGGCGCGGGACGTGCGTGCTGGTCGGCCTGCCACCGGGCGACTTCCCACTGCCGCTGTTCGACGTGGTCGCGAACTGCATCACCGTGCGGGGATCGTTCGTCGGCACGCGCAAGGACATGGCCGAGGCGCTCGCCTTTGCCGCCGACGGCAAGGTTAAGGCGGATATCGAATTGCAGCCGTTGTCGGCGATCAACGCCATCTTCGACCGCCTCGAACACGGCCAGGTCGCCTCGCGCGTCGTCCTCGATTTCGGAAGCCAGTCATGAACGATATCGCGACACGGTCGTCGGCCTTGTTGCCGAACACGACGCACCCCAAGACGCATCCGCTGTCCCCGGACATGCTGCGGCGGATGGATGCGTATTGGCGGGCGGCCAATTATCTCTCGGTCGGGCAGATTTATCTGCGCGACAACGCGTTGCTCGATCGGCCGCTGACGATCGCCGACGTGAAGCCGCGGTTGCTCGGCCATTGGGGGACGACGCCGGGACTGAACTTCCTGTACGTCCATCTCAACCGGCTGATCGTCGAGCACGACCTCGACATGATCAACATCATCGGGCCGGGACATGGCGGGCCGGGGCTGGTCGCGAATACCTATCTGGAGGGCTCGTACACCGAGCGCTATCCGGCGATCGAGCGGAGCCGGAGCGGCATGCACCGGCTGTTCCGGCAGTTCTCGTGGCCGGGCGGGATCCCGAGCCATGTCGCGCCCGAGACGCCGGGATCGATCCACGAGGGCGGCGAGCTGGGGTACTCGCTCGCGCATGCTTACGGCGCTGCGTTCGACAATCCGGACCTGATCGTCGCCTGCGTGGTCGGCGACGGCGAGGCCGAGACCGGCGCGCTGGCGGCGAGCTGGCATTCGAACAAGTTCCTCAATCCCGCGCGCGACGGTGCGGTGCTGCCGATCCTGCACCTCAACGGGTTCAAGATCGCCAATCCGACCATCCTCGCGCGGATCGATGGGCATGAGCTCGACGCGTTGCTGCGTGGCTATGGGCATGAGCCCTATTATGTCGGCGGCAGCGACCCGGCGGCGGTCCACCAGCAGCTCGCGGCCGCGCTCGACAAGGCACTGGCGAAGATCCAGGCGATCCAGGCGGCGGCGCGGGCCGAGGGCGTGACGCCCGAGCGCCCGCGCTGGCCGATGATCGTGTTCCGCACGCCGAAGGGCTGGACCGGCCCGAAGTTCGTCGACGGCAAGCCGGTCGAGGGCACGTGGCGCGCGCATCAGGTGCCGATCGCGGATTTCAAGGATCCCGAGCATCTGCGCCAGCTCGAGGCTTGGATGCGGAGCTATCGGCCCGAGGAGCTGTTCGATGCGAACGGCAAGTTTCTGGAGGAGTATGCCTCGCTCGCGCCGACCGGGCATCGGCGGATGGGCGCGAACCCGCATGCCAATGGCGGCGAGTTGATGGTGCCTTTGTCGTTGCCCGACTTCCGCAGCTTTGCGGTGCCGGTGGACGTGCCGGGCAGGGTCAAGGCCGAGGCGACACGGGTGCTCGGCCGCTATCTGCGCGACGTGATGAAGCTCAACCTCGCGAGCGTGAACTTCCGCCTGTTCGGGCCGGACGAGACCGCGTCGAACCGGCTAGCGGACGTGTACGACGTGTCGGGCAAGGTCTGGATGGCGGAGATCGAGGCGGTCGACGAGCATTTGAGTACCGACGGCCGGGTGATGGAGGTGCTGAGCGAGCATCTCTGCCAGGGCTGGCTGGAGGGGTATCTGCTGACCGGGCGGCACGGACTGTTCTCGTGCTACGAGGCGTTCGTCCACATCGTGGATTCGATGGTCAACCAGCATGCCAAGTGGCTGAAGACGACCAGGACGATCCCGTGGCGGCGGCCGATCGCATCGCTGAATTACCTGCTGACGTCGCATGTCTGGCGGCAGGATCATAACGGGCTGTCGCATCAGGATCCGGGGTTCATCGATCACGTCGCGAACAAGACTGCGGACGTGACGCGGATCTACCTGCCGCCGGACGCGAACTGTTTATTGTCGGTCAGCGATCATTGCCTGCGCAGCCGGGGCTATGTGAACGTGATCGTCGCGGGAAAGCAGCCCGAGTGGCAATGGCTGGGGATCGACGCGGCGGTACGGCATTGCACCGCGGGCGCGGGGATCTGGGACTGGGCGGGCAACGACGCCGAGCCCGACGTGGTGATGGCGTGCGCGGGGGACGTGCCGACGCTGGAGACGCTGGCGGCGGTGACGTTGTTGCGCGAGTATCTGCCCGACATCCGTATCCGGGTGGTGAACGTGGTCGACCTGATGGTGTTGCAGCCGCGCTCCGAGCATTCGCACGGGTTGGACGAGCGCGAGTTCGACGCGCTGTTCACGCGCGACACGCCGGTGATCTTCGCGTTTCACGGCTATCCGGCGATGATCCACAAGCTGACCTATCGGCGGGCGAACCACGCGAATATCCATGTCCGTGGCTACAAGGAGATGGGCACGACGACGACGCCGTTCGACATGGTCGTGCTGAACGATCTCGACCGGTATCGGCTGGCGCTGGATGCGATCGAGCGAATTCCGCGGTTCAAGGACCGGGTGCCGCGCGAGACGGCGCGCTATTGGACGACGATGGAACGCCACAAGCTGTATATCGCCGAGCAGGGCGACGATCTGCCGGAGGTGCGTGACTGGCAATGGTCGCGGTGAAGGGGGTCGCGGTAGTTCTGGCGCTCAACAGCGGGTCGTCGTCGCTGAAATACGGGCTGTACGCGGTCGATGGCGATCCGATCCTGCGGGTTGGTGGGACGATCGAAACGCCCGACGATGATGGCGACGATCACGGGCGCTTTTTCGATACGATCGAGACCGCGTTGAAGGGGGAGGCGGCACCTACCGTGATCGGCCACCGGATCGTCCATGGTGGCCCGCATCGCGACGCGCATTGTCGGATCGACGATGCGGTGATGGCGGATCTGGAAGCGGCGTGTGCGTTCGCGCCGCTGCATGGACCGGCGTCGCTGGCGCTGATCCGGGCGGCGGGGGCGCGCTATCCGGGCGTGCCGCAGATCGCGTGCTTCGATACGGCGTTCCATGCGGGGATGCCGGACGTCGCGAGCACGCTGCCGATCCCGCGTGCGTATCGGGCGGGCGGGGTGCGGCGCTATGGCTTCCACGGGCTGTCGTGCGAGTCGATCGTCCGGCAACTCGGCGACGACAGGCCGGCGCGGCTGGTGATCGCGCATCTCGGCAATGGCGCGAGCGTGACCGCGGTGCGCGATGGCGGCTCGATCGACACCAGCATGGGGCTGACTCCGTCCGGCGGCGTGATGATGGCAACGCGGACGGGCGATCTCGATCCTGGCGTGTTGCTGTATCTCCTGCGTGAGACCGGATTGGACGGGAGCGCGTTGGCGACGCTGGTCGATCACGCATCGGGGATGGCTGGCGTATCCGGCCTGTCCGGCGACATGCGGGTTCTTCGCGCCGCTGCGACCGACGATACCGACCTCGCGACCCGCATGTTCGAGCGGTCGGTGTGCAAACAGGTCGCGGCGATGATCGCGGCGCTCGGCGGTGCCGACATGCTCGTGCTGACCGGGGGAATCGGGGAGAACGACGCGGCGACCCGGCAGGCGATCCGTGCGGGTCTTGCCTGGTTGCCCGGGCTCGACATCCGGATACTGCCTTCGCAGGAGGACGCGCAGATCGCGCTCCACGCCGCCGCAATCGCCTGACGACCTTCGCGAGGTACGTGCTTTCCGAGGCCCGACGGCTTCGCCCGCCCGCGCTATTGTCTTGATACGGATCAGCCCTTCGAGACCCGCATCGTGCGGCGGCGAGGGCGGACCGGCGGGGACTTCGCCATGAACGCTATCCATACCGAGATGCTCTATTTCCAGCGCCGCCTGGACGCGACGCGGGCGATGGCCGACGCTGCGGCGGGGCCTTGCGCGCGGACGGCGCATGAGACGCTCGCGCGGTTGTATGGCGAGACGCTGGCGGCACTGGGCGCGACGCTGCCCTGCCTGATCGCCGAGCCGGTGGCTGCGATCCCGCGGCGGGTGTTGCGGGTGGAGCGCGTGGTGACGCCGCCGACGCTGCGCAAGGCGACGGTCCGTCCCCGTCTTACGCTGAAGCTCGCCTGCTGAGGCGACGCCCGACGTGGAGCACGGAAAGGCCGAGGGTATTCCTCCGGCCTTTCGTTTCAGCCCTCGGCGTTCCAGGTGGACCAGCCATGGTCGATCGAGGCGGCGATCGCGGTGAGGAGGGGGGCGTCGCCGGTGGCGCGATCGAGGATGCGGTCGCCGTGGCGTTCGGCGGCGTGGATCAGCGCAGGCAAGGGCGGTCCGCTGTCGAGCAGGATCGCCTTTCCCCGCCAGCCCGCGGCGCGCATCGCATGGAGCGCAGCGATGCCGCCGCCCTCTTCGCTGTCACCAGCGACATCGACGACTATGCACGAGACGTCGCGCGAACGCGGGTCGGCGAGCAGCGCGGCGCAGGTCGCGTAGGAGCGGACGTCGTAGCGTTCGGAGACCAGCATGATCTGGCGCGCGCGGCGGATCACCGGGTCGCCGTCGACCAGCGAAACGCCGATGCCGTCATGGGTGTAGTTGGGCTGGTCGATCATCGGGCGGTCCTTTGTCCCGACCGTGGATGACATGCGTACTGCGCCGCGCCCAGCCCCGCCGCGAACGCGATGCGGAGGACGTCGGACAGGCTGCGTGCCGCCAGTTTCTCCATCAGATTGGCGCGGTGGACCTCGACCGTGCGGGTGGCGATGTCGAGGTCGTAGGCGATCAGCTTGTTGGGGCGGCCGAGCACCATGCCGTCGAGCACGTCGCGCTCGCGCGGGGTTAGCGCGGCGAGCCTGACGACTGCGTCGGCGGCGGCGAGGTGCTCGCGGTCGGACCGTGCGGCGTGGGCCAGCGCGGACTCGATCGCCGCCAGCAACGCGCTGCGCTCGAACGGTTTTTCGAGGAACTCGATCGCGCCCGCCTTGATCGCACGGACCGCGAGCGTCACGTCGCCGTGGCCGGTCAGCATGATCACCGGCAGCGCGATGCCGGTCTGGGCAAGGCGCGCCTGCACCTCGAACCCGTCGAGATCGGGCATCCGGACGTCGAGCAGCACGCAACCCCGCGTCTCGCGCGTCACGGCCTTGAGGAAGTGCGTGCCGGCGGGATAGGTCTCGACCGCGTAGCCGGCCTTGCGCAGAAGGAAGCCGACCGACTGACGGATCGCTTCGTCGTCGTCGACGATGTGGACCGTTCGCAAAGTGTCAGTCATGGATTTCGCTTTCGGGCAGTGCGGCCAGCGGCACGGTAAAGTGGAACGCGGTGCCGCCGGTGGCGACGCCCTCCGCCCAGATCCGGCCGCCATGTGCCTCGACGATCGTCCGGCAGATCGACAGGCCCAGGCCCATGCCGTCCTCCTTGGTGGTCGCGAACGCCTCGAACAGGCGCGCGCGGACGGCGGTGTCGATGCCCGTGCCGGTGTCGGCGACGGTGATCTGCATGCAGCCCTCGCGCTCGGGCGCGGTGGCGATCGTCAGCACCTTGGCGGGCGAGCACGCCATCGACTGGATCGCGTTGCGGATCAGATTGACCAGCACCTGCTGGATCTGGATGCGATCGACCAGCACCATGACGTCGCCCGGCGCGACGTACCTGGTCACCGTGATGCCCGCCTCGTGCGCGCCGAGCAGGCCGAGGCTGGTCGCCTCCTCGACGAGCAGGTCGAGCCGCTCATCGCGGAACCCGGTATCGCCGCCGTCGACGAACGCGCGCAGTCGCCGGACGATCGTCCCCGCGCGCAGCGACTGCGCCGCCGCCAGATCCAGCGCCTCGGCGATATCGGTCAGCAGCGGATCGTCGCTGTCGTCGATCATCGCCCGCGTTGCTTCGAGATAATTGGCGATCGCGGTCAGCGGCTGGTTGATCTCGTGCGCCAGCGTCGACGCCATCGTCCCCATGGCGCTGACGCGGGAGACGTGGACGAGTTCGGACTGGAGTTCCTTTAGCCGCCGCTCGGTCGCGTGGCGGTTGGTGAGGTCACGGATGAAGCCGGTGAAAATGCGTTCGCCGCCGATCGACGCCTCGCCGACCGCGAGCTCGATCGGGAACGTCTCGCCGCCTTTGCGCATCGCGCGTTCGAGGCGGACGTTGCCGATTACGTGACGCTCGCCGGTATGGCGGTATTTGCGCAGGTGCGCGTCGTGGTCGCGCGCGTCGGCGTGCGGCATTAGCATCGCGACGTTCTGGCCGACCACCTCGCTCGCCGCATAGCCGAAGACGAGTTCGGCGGCCGCGCTGAACGAGGCGACGATGCCGTTCTCGTTCATCACGATCATCGCGTCGGGCACGGTGTTGAGGATCGAGCGCAGATGATGTTCGCGCCGGACGATCGCGGCCTCGGCGGCCTTTTCGTGCGTGATGTCGCGGATGACCTTGCCGAAGCCGCGCAGCGCGCCGGCCTCGTCGTGCAGCGCGGTGATCGTGACCGCGGCAAGAAACTCGGAGCCGTCCTTGCGCACCCGCCAGCTCTCCTCCTCGATCCGGCCGCAGGCATGCGCGCGGGCGAGGTCGGCTTCGGGCTTGCCCGCGACGATATCGTCGGCCGGGTAGAAGACGGCGACGTCGCGGCCGATGATCTCCGCCTCGGCCCAGCCCTTGATCCGCTCGGCGCCACGGTTCCAGATCGTCACGCGGCCTTGCGGATCGAGCATGTAGATCGCGTAGGTCGTCGCGCCGTCGATCAGCAGCCCTAGTTCCTCCGCCAGCGTCGCATCGCCGCGCGCGACGGACGCGGCAGTGCCGTCGGGGGATTGCGACGCGATCATGCGGGCGGTGCGGTTGCTCGTGGCACGAAGCGGCAAGTCATTGAGACGGGGGCCTTGTCCTGCGGACGATTCTGATCCGTCGGGCGTCGAGGTTTCGACCTCCGAAATCGGAACATGACCCATGTTAAGCGAAATATCCACTATACGCCAATAATCCTTCGATAATCGTGATTGCGGACAATATCGTCCCGCCGATCGCTATTCTTGGGTTCACCGCCGCGAACGGCCGCAAATACTTGCCGTCCCCGGTCATGGCTCAGTGCGACAACAAGGTGCAGCGCCGGTCGCGCAGCAACAGGTCGCGGGTGACGCCGCCGAACGCCCATTCGCGGATCCGGCTATGGCCGTAAGCGCCCGCGACGACGAGATCGGCCTCGACCTCGTCGGCGACCGCGGCGAGCGTGTCGATGCTGGTGCCCTTCATCCGCGCGACGATCTTGTCCGCGTCGACGCCGTGGCGCGCGAGCCAGGCGGCGGCATCGTCGATCGGCCCTCGCGCGTCGATCGCATCGATCGCGACCTCGGCGATCACGACGCGGTCGGCGGCGTGGAGCATCGGCAGCGCATCGCTGATCGCGCGGCGGCATTCGCGTGTGTCGGTCCAGGCGACCATGACGGTTTCGAACGTCGCGGTGGCGGCGCCGTCGGGTACGACCAGCACCGGGCGGCCCGCACGCAGGATCAGGTCGCCTGTATCGGCATGCGTGGCGAGGTCGGCGAACCCTGGCCCGGCGCTGGTGATGACGAGATCGGCGGCGCGCGCATTCTCTGCGACCACGTGAGCGATATTGGCCAGCGTCGGGATCGAACGCCATTCGAGCGTGTGCCGCGCTAGCCGTTCGTGCGCGTGGAACTCGGTCTTGGCGCGGGCCAGTTCGCTGGCGACGATGTCGCGCTCGATCACCGCATAGTCGCCGCCGAGATAGCCGTCGCACGTGCCGATCTGGACAGGCTGGCACGCGGCGATGCCGATCACCGCCGCGTCATACTGGTCGGCGAGCGTGGCCGCGACGTCGAGCAGCGCGGCGTTGGCGTGCCCGCCATCGAGATGTACCATCAGGGTCGAATAGGTCATGCGGGGTCTCCCTCTTTCGCCGAGCTTTCGGCGTTCGGGCGGGCGCGCGAAAGGATCGGGAATTACGCAAGTGCGCCGCCGGTCCCCGGCATGTGCGTAGTTCCCGACGCTGTCGGCGATCGGCCGGATCGATAGGCTTGCGATCATCGGCCGGGCCTCTCCGCGTCGCTTCAGGAGGGTATCATGTCCCACGACGCAAGATTACAGAAGGCCGTACTCGCCGAACTCAACTGGGATCCGAGCGTCCCCGCCGGGCATATCGGCGTCACCGCGAACAACGGCGTCGTCACGCTGAGCGGCCACGCGGGCAGCTATGCGGCGAAATACGCCGCCGAACGGGCCGCGGCGCGCGTCGACGGCGTGAAGGCGGTCGCGGAGAAGATCGAAGTCCAGTTGGAGGACCGCTTCAAGCGCGGCGACGAGGCGATCGCCAGCGCGATCGTCGAGCGGCTGTCCTGGGACACGACGATCCCGGCCGACTGCATCAAGGCGCAGGTCGAGGACGGTTGGGTCAGCCTGCGCGGCGAAGTGCGCTGGCATTTCCAGAAGGATGCAGCCGAGGCGGCTGTCCGGCCGCTCGCGGGCGTGGTCGGCGTGGTCAACCACATCACGCTGAAACCGCGCGTCGACGTCACCGATGTCAGCAACGACATCCGCACCGCGCTGCACCGCTCGTGGTTCTTCGACGGCGACACGATCAAGGTTTCGGTCGATGGCGGCACCGTGCGGCTTACCGGATCGGTCGATTCCCCGCATGACCGGATGGTCGCCGAGCGGACCGCCTGGGCGGCGCCGGGCGCGGTGAAGGTCGAGAACATGCTCGAAATCGCGTGATGGCCCGCGCGATCTCCAGCCACGGCGAACGTCATGTCGTCGACCGGATCGGCTGGCTTCGCGCGGCGGTGCTCGGTGCCAATGACGGGATCGTGTCGACCGCGAGCCTGATCATCGGCGTCGCGGCGGCGTCCGCGTCGGGTGCGAACCAGACGAGCGCTATCGTCATCGCGGGGACGGCGGGGCTGGTCGCCGGCGCGATGTCGATGGCGGCGGGCGAGTATGTCTCGGTCAGCGCGCAGGCGGATACCGAGAATGCCGAATTCGCGCGGGAACGGCGCGAGCTGGTCGACGATCCAGGCGGTGAACTGGCCGAACTCGCGGCGATCTACGTCGCGCGCGGGGTGGACGAGGCCACTGCCACGACGGTCGCGGCGCAGTTGATGGCGAAGGATGCGCTGGGAGCACACGCCCGCGACGAACTCGACATCCCACTTGGGGCACGGGCGCGGCCGGTGCAGGCTGCTTTCGCGTCGGCGGCGAGCTTCACGGTCGGCGCGGCGCTGCCGTTGCTGACGGTCTTCTTGGTGTCGCCCGGGCTGCTCGTCTGGGCGGTGGGGATAGGCTCGCTGTTGTTTTTGGCGCTGCTCGGCGCGATCGGCGCGAAGACCGGCGGCGCGATCGTCTGGCGCGGCACGGTCCGCGTTACTTTCTGGGGCGCGTTCGCGATGGTGGCGACCGCGGCGATCGGGAAGCTCATCGGCGGCGCGGTATAAAAGCAATCAGGCGGACAGCTAAACGATCCTCCCCCGCAAGGGGGAGGTGGCTGGCTCTTGCCAGACGGAGGGGGCGGAAAGGGAAACCGAGGTTCCGTGTCCGCTCCCTCCGTCACCTTCGGCGCCACCTCCCCCTGGCGGGGGAGGATCGTGACGATCCGATGCGTAGTTTCCGATGGTGATGCGGGTGCGGCCCGATCGGTAGCGTCTGGTCGACCGCCTTTTCGGCGACACCTCTACGATCGGAACCCATCATGACGACGCGCCGCCTGACGTGCAGCCTCGCGCTCGCCCTCGTTTTCGCGACTACGGCTTCGGCCCAGCTACCGCCGAGCATCGACGGCCGGATCGAGCAGCTCAAGCCCGGCGAATATCTCTGGGCACCCGAGATCGCCCCCGCCGGGCCGGTGACGGTGATCGTCAGCCTCGCCGCGCAAAAGGCCTATGCCTATCGCAACGGCGTGGCGATCGGGGTCTCGACCGTGTCGACCGGCAGCGATGGCCATGCGACGCCGACCGGGGTCTTCACCGTGCTCCAGAAGGACGTGGATCACGTGTCGAACCTCTACAAGGACGCAGCGATGCCGTTCATGCAGCGGCTGACCTGGGGCGGGATCGCGATGCATGCGGGCAATCTGCCGGGCTATCCCGCGTCGCATGGTTGCATCCGCCTGCCGCCCGCGTTCGCCAAACTGCTGTTCGGGATCACCCGGCTGGGGATCACCGTCGTTATCACGCAGGACGCGCGCGTTCCGGTGGTGGCCGCCAAACCGGGCATGTTGACGTCGGCGGGATCGGCGGGCGGGGACTTCGTGTGGAACCCGGCGCTGTCGCCCAAGGGGCCCGTCTCGATCGTGATCAGCGGGCGGGACAAGCGGGTGGTCGTGCTGCGCAACGGGATCGAGATCGGCTCCGGTGCGATCGCGTTCGATGCGCCAATCGAGCGGACCGCCGCGTTCACGTTGCAATCGATCGACGCGGACGGCGAGCATTGGCTGCGCCTGCCGCTGCCCGGCGATCCGAGAACCGGCGAACTGACCGCCGAGGATCGCGCCAAGGGACATCTGGCGGAGGGATTCCGCGCCGCGCTGGCGACCGTGACGACGCCGGGTACGACGCTGCTGGTGACGCGCGAGACGCTGGCGAGCGCCGGCACCGGTACTCCCGTGACGATCATCGAAGCGACCGGACAATGATCGCCGAGCGCCCGATCGACCAGCGGCACGACCAGACGCCCGTCCCACGGGCATGGCATGCGACGCCTGCCGCACGCGTGATGGCGCTGCTCGATACCAGTGCGACCGGCCTCAGCGCGAAGGATGCCGCCGCGCGCCTGCTCAGCGACGGGCCGAACGAGCTCGCGCCACCGCCGGCACCCTCGACGCTGCTGCTGTTCGCGCGGCAGTTCAACAGTCCGCTGATCTATCTGCTGATCGCGGCGGCGGCGATCTCGCTCGGGCTCGGCCACCGCACCGATGCAGGGTTCATCGGTGTCGTGCTGCTCGTCAACGCGGCGATCGGCACGGTGCAGGAGAGCAAGGCGGCGGACAGCCTCGCCGCGCTCGGCCGGATGATCGGTCAGACCGCGACCGTCCTGCGCGGTGGCGCGGTGTCGGTGGTCGACGCGCGCGCGATCGTCGTCGGCGATGTCGTCGCGCTGGAGAGCGGCATGGCCGTGCCTGCCGATATCCGTCTCTCGTCGAGCAGCGCGCTGCGCGTCGACCAGTCGACCTTCACCGGCGAATCCGTGGCCGTCGCGAAGGATCAGGCGGCGCTGTTGGCCGCCGCCACGCCGCCCGGCGAGCGCACGACGATGGTGCTGGCGGGCACGATGATCGAGCAAGGGCGCGGCACCGGCGTCGTCGTCGCGACCGGGGCCGACACCGCGCTGGGGGCGATCGACGCGTCGTTGCGGACCGCCAAGGCGACGCCGCCGCCGCTCGTCGTCCGGCTCGACCGACTGGCGCGGCAGATCAGCATCGCGACCATCGTGCTGATCATCCCGTTCGCGCTCGTCCTGCTGATGCAAGGGCGGCCGGGCGACCAGATCCTGCTGCTCGCGGTTGCGCTGGCGGTGTCGGCGATCCCCGAAGGCCTGTCGATCGCGGTGACGGTCGCGCTGGCGGCGGGGACCCGGCGGATGGCGGCGCGGAAGGTGATCGTCCGCTCGCTGCCCGCGGTCGAGGGGCTCGGCGCGTGCACGATCATCGCCAGCGACAAGACGGGCACGCTGACGCGGAACGTTCTTTCCGTGGAGAAGATACTGCTCGCCGACGGGCGGGCATTCGCGAGCGCCGACTGGCCTGCGGGTGCTCTGGCAGAGATGCGCCGCGCCGCTGCGCTCTGCAACGAGGCATCGATCGGACCCGACGGTACGCCGGTTGGGGATTCGGTCGACGTCGCGCTGCTGCGGTTTGCGGGCGATGGCGGCGAGGATCTGGCCGTGCTGCATGCGGTCGAGCGGACCGCGGCGCTGCCTTACGAACCGGTCCGCAAATTCTCGACCGTCGCGGTGACCGAGGGGCAGGGCGTCCGCGTGTTCGCCAAGGGTGCGCCTGAGATCATCCGGCAGATGTGTCGTCCGATCGACCCTGCCGCGTTCGCCGCTGCCTTGGCGATGGCTGTTGAAGGGTATCGCGTGATCGCGGTCGCTGCATCGGATGGCGCGACGACCACCGACCCGACCGCGCCGACCGATCTCGTGGTGCTGGGCTGGATCGGGCTGATCGACCCGGTCCGCCCCGAAGTCCCCGCCGCGATCGCGCGCTGTGCCGAGGCGGGGATCGGCGTGCGGATGGTCACCGGCGACCATCCCGGCACGGCCCTGACGATCGCCCGCGGGCTCGGGCTCGAGGTCACCGAGGAGCAGGTCGTCACCGGCGCGCAGATGACCGATCTGGCGGGGCAACCGGAGCATCTCGCCGTGCTGGTGCTAGGCGGCCGCGTGTTCGCGCGGATCGAGCCGGTGCAGAAGCTGGAGATCGTCCGCATCCTGGCGGCAAGCGGCGAACTCGTCGCGGTCACCGGCGACGGCGTCAACGACGCGCCCGCGCTGCAGGCCGCGCATATCGGCGTGGCGATGGGCGTCGCCGGCACCGACGTAGCGCGCGGCGCGGCCGACCTAGTGCTGGCCGACGACAATTTCGCGTCGATCGTCGCTGGGGTCGAGGAGGGGCGCGTCACCTATGCCAACGTCCGGCGGATCGTCATCATCCTGCTTGCCACCGGGATCGCCGAGATCGGCATGTTCATCGGCGCGGTGATGCTCGGCCTGCCGATGCCGTTGACCGCGGTGCAGTTGCTGTGGCTCAACCTCGTCACCAACGGCGCGCAGGACGTGATGCTCGGCTTCGGCCGGGGCGAGGGCGACGAACTGCGCCAGCCGCCGCGTCCGCCGAGCGCGCCGATCCTCGACGGGAGCGCGATCGCGCTGATGATCCCGCCCGCGCTGTTGATGACCGGGCTCGCGTTGTATCTCGTGGCGCAAATGCGCGGCGAGGCGCGCCCGCTTGCCGAGATCCAGAACGCGGTGCTGCTGATGACCGTGCTGTTCCAGAACGTCTACGTACTGTGCATGCGCAGCGAGCGGCGCTCGATCTTTCGCGAGCCGGTATTGTCGAACGCGTGGCTGTTGCTGGGCGTCGGCATCGCGCTGGCGTTGCAGGCGAGCGCGATGCTGTGGCCGCCACTCGGCGGGGTGCTCGGCACGTCGCCCGTGACGGCGGGAACGCTCCGCTTCTGCCTCGTTGCGACGGTCGCGACCGTGATCGTGACCGAGGCGACGAAGTGGACGGTCGCGCGCGTCAGACGGCTGGCGGCGTCAGGGTCATCCTGAGGATCATCGAGGCTGGATCGCCCGGACAGGCCGACGCGATCCAGCCCCGCTCGCGCTCGAGGTCGATCGCCTGATGGTTGTCGCGGCTTTCGATCGATTCCAGCGTCTGGATCCCCTTCGCCCTCGCGAACGCCGCGACGTGATCGAGCAGCGTCCAGCTGATCCCGAGCCGCTTATAGTCGGTCCGGATCGCCAGCGCGACTTCGGCGCGGCTGAGCGTGTCGTCCGCCGCCAGCATCGCGGTTGCGATCATTCGCCCGCTGGCGATGTCGAAGGCGAGGAAATTCTCGACATGCTCGTGATCGACCGTGACCAGCGCCTTCAGCTGGTCATGCCCGACCTTGTGGATCGCACTGAGAAACCGAAACCGTAGATCGTCGCGGTCGACGTGCCGAAACAGCTCTCCCAATTCGGCTTCGTCGGACGGTGCCGCGGGCCGGACGCGGAAAACATAGCCGTTCCGCGTCGTCAGGTCGGCGCTCGACGCCATGGTCCCGGAGGTGGCGCGACGATCCGCGAGGTTGAGTTCGACCATGGCGTGGAGCCCTTTTTTGCGAGTGCATGTTCCGACAGCCGGAACATGCACTCGCCTAACGGGAGCACGGATGGCGCCCCAGCATCGGAAACCACGTAGCGGGGCGGGGCCGGGCCGGGCCGGGCGGGCCGGCGGGCACCATTCACGCCGACGGGGCGACAGTCAGTCCTGCCTAAGCCATTGGCGGAGCACCGAGGTGACCTCGCCCGGGCGTTCGAGCGGGGAAAGATGGCCGCATCCGCGGAGCAGATGGAAGCGTGCGCCCGGAATCCGCAAGCTCAGCGACAGCGCGTCGTCGGGGGTGCAGATCCGGTCGCGATCGCCGACCGCGACCAGCGTAGGCACGTGGATCGCGGCGATCGCCTCGCTGATGTCGGGCCGGGCTAGCAGCGCGCGTTGCTGGCGTTCGAACACCACGGGCCCGACGCGGTCGGCCATCGCCTGCGCGGGACCGCTGACGATCGCGCTGAGCAGGGGATCGGCATGCGGCGCGGTGGCGAGCATGCCTTGCCCTGCGACGGTACGCGGACGGACGTCCATCGATCCGCGCGTCCCGAACAACGCGATCCGCTCGATCCGATCGGGGGCCTGGCGAACCATCTCCATCGCGACGTACCCGCCGAGGCTGACACCGGCGACCGCGAACCGCGGCGGTGCGGCGGCGAGCACGCGCGCGGCCATCGCCGACAGCGTATCGTCCTGCGACAGGTCGCCGAACTCGACCTGCGCGACGGCGGCGAGGTCGACGATCTGGCGCGCCCAGAGCTGCCCGTCGCAGCCCATCGCAGGGAGCAGCATCAACGGTGTACGCGGTCGGACCATGCGAAATCTCCGGTAGCGGCGGGTTGCGGGGATGCTCACCTCAGGCGACGAACGGGAAGGCGAGCGCGATCATCCCGACCAGCGTCATCACCGTGCAGACGGCGATGGCCGGCACGAGCGTGAAGCGCTGGTGATCGGCGAGGTCGATGCCGACCAGGCTGACCAGCAGATAGGTCGACGGCACCAGCGGGCTGAGCAGGTGAACCGGCTGGCCCATCAGCGACGCGCGCGCGATCGCTTCGGGTGCGACGCCGTAATGCGCGCCGGCCTCGGCGAGGATCGGCAGCATGCCGAAATAGAACGCGTCGTTCGAGATGAAGAAGGTGGCCGGCATGCTCAGCACTGCAGTGATCGGCGCCATGTACGGCCCGAGCGCGGGCGGGATCACGCCGACCACCGCCTTGCTCATCGCCTCGACCATGCCGGTGCCGCCAAGGATGCCGGTGAAGATGCCCGCGGCGAAGATCAGGGACACCACCGCCAGCACGTTGCCGGCATGCGCGGAGATGCGTTCCTTCTGGTCGGCGACGCCGGGGTAGTTGACGATCATCGCGATCGCGAACGCCAGCATCATCAACACCGACAGCGGGAGAATGCCCCAGACGAGCAACGTCAGCAGCGTGATAACGAGCGCGGCGTTGAACCAGATCAGCTTGGGACGGCGTGCCTCGGGATATTGCGAGACGGCCATGCCGGTGAACTCGGTGTCTGCGGTAATGCCCGCTTCACCCATCCGGACGCGCTCTTTCCGCCCGAAATACACGGCGAGGCCGATCAGGAAGGCGAGGCCGGCGATCATGCCGGGGATCAGCGGCAGGAACAGCGTGGCGGGGTCGAGCTTCAAGGCACTCGCGGCGCGCGCGGTCGGCCCGCCCCACGGCGTCAGGTTCATGATCCCGCTCGTCGTCATCAACAGGCAGACGAGGTACAGCCGGTTCATGTTGAAGCGCTTGTAGAGCGGCAACAGCGCGGCGATCGTGATGATGTACGTCGTCGAACCGTCGCCATCGAGGCTGACGAGCGCGCACAGCACGACCGTGCCGATCAGTATCCGCATCGGATCGCCGTGGACCATCCGGATCAGCCGTCCGACCAGCGGATCGAAGAGCCCCGTGTCGGTCATCGTCGAGAAGAACAGGATCGCGAACAGCAGCATGACGCCGGTCGGCGCGAGGTTCTTGATGCCGTCGATCATCATCGGGCCAAGACCCGCGGCCTCGCCCGCGAACACGCCGAAGAGCGACGGGATCACGATGAGCGCGACCAGCGGCGTCATCTTCTTGGTCATGATCAACGTCATGAACGTGGCCACCATCAGGAAGCCGAGCAGGGCAAGATTCATCGCATCGTCCTAGGAAAGGGCGTGAAAAAGGGGCGCGGGGTGTCGAGTACGTGCGCCGAACGTCGATTGGTTTGAGTCGACGAAATCGCTCTTTTCTCCGTCATGCCGGGCTCGTTCCGGCATCCAGGGCACCGCAAAATCGAGAGCGTTTGGTTTGCGGAACGGTGGACCCCGGAACCAGTCCGGGGTGACGGAGTGATGTTAGGACTGCCAGCATCAGAACGTGACACCTACACGGGCGCTCACCGTCTGGCCGCTGTCGTTGCCGACATAGTCGCCGGCGCGGTTGTCGGTGTTCCACTGGATTGCGTTCACCTGGAAGCGGGTGAAGCTGTTGAGGTACCAGTTGACCCCGACGGTCGCCGCCCAGCCGTCGCCGCCGGTCAGCAGGTTGTCGAAATCGAGGCTTTCGTAGCGCGCGGTCAGTTCGATCGCGCCGACACCGCCGTCGAACGTGGGCTTCAACACCTTGGGCTGGCCGAAGCTGCCGAGCCGCGGGTTGTACGGCGGCAGGTCGCCGGTCAGGAACAGCCCGCCCGAGACGCTCCACGCCTTGCTGACGAAATCGGGACGCCCGCCGTCGAGCCGCGCGTTGCGGCGACCCGCTTCGCCCATCACCCACAACGGTCCGCGATAGCCGCCGAGCTCGACACCGTAGCCGGTCGTGCCGGTGCCGCCGATCAACGGCCCGGTCGACACGCGCAGCGCACCGTTGAAGCGGCCGCCGATCACCGTGTTGCGGGTCAGCGTGCCGGCCACGGACGACAGCGATTCGTCGAAGCCCCATGCGCCGATGTGGAGCACGCCGGTATCGGACTTGATCGGGTTCCAGTGCGCGCGGCCGAGCACCGTGCGGCTGTCGCCGACGGTCTGCGTGCCGTCGATCCGGTCGCCGGTGACGGTGACCGAGGCGTGGCCGGTCTTCCAGAAGATGCGCGGCATCACGCCGATGCCGTAGAAGCCACGCTGCGGGATGATCGCGGTCGAGACGGTGGAGCGCTCGAGGAATGGCGTCGAGTCCGAGCCCGTCGAGCCCTCGAAGCTGCGGTCGTTGAACAGGTGACCGGCGCGGACGTCGTAGTCGAGGCCCGGCTTGATCTTGTTGCGCCAGCCGACGAACGCGGTGACGACGTCGACCTCGTTCTCCGAAAAGTCGCTCTCGAACTGGTAGAAGAAATGCGTGCCGACGCCGCCTTCGAGACCGAGGCGGAGCGCGCGCATGCCGGTCGTCGTGATGTTGCGACCGTCGTATTTGGAGCCGAAACTGGAACTGACGTCGGTCAGGATGCGGCCGCGCGGCTTGAACGTGTAGACGCCGTCCGCGGAGTGGAAGACGGGCAGGCCGGCGCCCCATTCGGTGGTCACGCCCGATGGATTGTCGCGCGCGGCGACCGCCTGCGCGACGCTGCGATCGGCCGGGCCAGGGGGCGCCAGCTGCGGTGCGAACGGCAGGGTGCGTCGCGGCTCGTTGTTCTGCGCGACCGCCTGCGGTGCTGGCTGCGACGGCGCGACCGGCGCGGATGCTTGCGCGACGGCGGCGTTGTTCTCCAGCCGGTCGAGCCGCGACTTCAGCGCGGCGATCTCGGCCGCTTGCGCTCGTACGAGCGCGGCGAGGTCTGCGTCGCTCGGAGTCTGCGCGAGTGCCGGGGTTGCTGCAATCAAGGCGAGTGCGGCGCACCCGGTACGGAAGAGAGTCATTGTTGGGCTCCGGTGGCGAGAATCGCGGTCCAGTCGCGCAGGAAACGCTGGCGCTTGACGCGGTCGAGGTTGACGAGAAGTTGCGGGCCGACGCGGATCGGGCGGGCCTGCGCGGTGGGAAGGCGGCGGGCGGAAACGTCGGTGCGGACCGGCCACAGGCTGCGCTTGGCGAGCAGCGACTGGCCCTCGCGCGACAGCAGGAAATCGAGGAACAGTTTTGCCGCCGCCGGGTGGGCCGCCTCGCGCGCGATGAACGCGATCCGCGATGTGACGATCGTGTAGTCCTGGAGGAACGCGACGCCGATCCGCGGGTCGGTCCGCGCACGTTCCAGCGCGTAGGAGCCGATGACGTTGTACGCGATCGCCTGCCGCCCCTCGGCGACCCCGCGCAGCATCGGTTCGCTGGTCTGCGACAGCACTGGCTTGGTCGCGGCGATCGCCTCCAGCAGCGACCGCGTATCGCGCGTGATGGCGAGGTCCTCCGTCAGGTACAGATACCCGACATTGGAGCGCGCCGGGTCGAATGTCGTGACGCGGCCGGTCAGCGCTGCCGCGTTCCGCCGCAGCCAGGTTTCCAGCGCGGCATGCGTGCGTGGCACCTGTGCCGGCGGCACCAGGCGCTTGTTATAGACGATCCCGATCGGCTCCGCGGTGACGCCGAAGCCCATGTTCTTCCACACCGACACTGGCGGCAGTGCGGGCTTTTCGGGGCTCGCATAGCCTTGCGCGAAGCCGTCGTTGATCAGCTTCACCTGGAGGTCCATCGCCGACGACCAGACGAGATCGGCGGACAATTTCCGTGCGCGCGTCTCGGTGACGAAGCGGCGATACATCTCGGTCGAGCCGAGGTCCGCGTACAGCACGGTGATGCCCGGATAGCGCTTCCGGAACGCGGCGACGACCGGCAGCAACTCTGCGCGATCGGCATTGCCGTAGATCCTAACCTGTCGCTCGGCGCGCGCCTCGTCGATCAGCTGGTCGTAGGATCGCGGATAGCCGGCCGGGCGTTGCGCCACGACGGCGGTCGCGGTGAAGCTCGTGGCCAGCAATGCGATCTTCAGAAAAATTCGTGCCATCATCACTCTCCTCGCCTTCCGTCTCTGTGTTCGGATAGACTGCAGGGGTGGAGTACGAATTGAAGCTGTCACCAACCTTTCACGGGTTTCCATGCGCATCCTGGTGATCGAGGACGACGCCGCGCTGGCGCGCAGCATCGGCGCGTTGCTGCGCGCGGGTGGCAATGCGGTCGATCACGTGGCGACTGGCGAGGACGCGCTGTCGGTGGTCGCAGGCGAGCCCTATGCGCTGGTGATCCTCGACGTCGGGTTGCCCGGTATCGACGGCTTTACCGTGCTGGAGACCTTGCGGCGGCGTGGTGAGCGTGTCCCCATACTGATGCTGACCGCGCGCGATGCGCTCGACGATCGGGTGCGGGGGCTCGACCTGGGTGCCGACGACTATCTGCGCAAGCCGTTCGAGCCCGAGGAACTGGAGGCGCGGGTGCGCGCGCTCGGCCGGCGGCGGGGCGGCGATCCGCTGCCGGTGCTCAGTGTCGGTACGCTGACGATCAACCGCTCGACCGGCGACGCCGACATCGCGGGCCGCGCGCTAGACCTGCGCAGGCGCGAGCGCGCGGTGCTGGAGGCGCTCGCGACGCGCGCCGGCCGCGTGGTGCCGCGCGCGCTGCTGATCGGCGAGGTGTTCGGGTTCGACGAGCCGGTCGGCGACAATGCGATCGAGGTCCATGTCACCCGCCTGCGCACCAAGCTCGCGCCGGATGGCCCGGGCATCCGCACCGTCCGCGGCGTCGGCTACATGCTCGATGCCGGCTGAGACCGTAGCTGCAGATCGGGGCACGTCGGCGCTGCGCACCCGGCTGCTGGTTGCGGTGCTCGGCCCATTGCTGGCGGCGGCGATCCTGATCGGCGTGGTCGGCGCGACGCTGATCGCCGACGTGGTCCGCCGCACCAACGACCGCGTGCTCGGCGGGGCGCTCGGCGCGATCGCGGAGACGGTGCAGGTCGAGCGCGGCGAGGTGACGCTCGACCTGCCCGCGGCCGCGTTCGGGATGCTGGAGAACACCGAACGCGACAACGTCTATTACCGCGTGGCCGTGGGGCCGGACCTGCTGACCGGCTATGCGGACTTGCCCGCGCCCGATCCCGCAACACTGGCGATCGACGTGCCACGCTACCGCTTCGCGCGCTACCGCGACCAGAAGATCCGCATCGCCGAAGTCCGCCGCTCGCTGCCGCGGATCGACAAGCCGGTCATCGTCCAAATCGCCGAGACGCTCGACAACCGCGGTGCGCTCACCCGCCGCCTGATGCTCGCGCTGCTGATCGGCGAATGCGTCCTCGTCGGCGCCGCCGCACTGCTGCTGCGCCCGGCGTTGGGTTGGTCGTTGCGTCCGCTGGCTCGCCTCCGCGGTGCCGTCGAAGCGCGCGACGAACGCGCGCGCCCGGATTTCTCGCCGCTCGACACCGGTCCGCTCCCCAGCGAACTCCGCCCGCTCGCCGGCGCGTTCGACCGTCTCCTGGCGCAGCTCGACACCGCCACCGTCGGCGTCCGCCGCTTCACCGCCGACGCCTCGCACCAGATGCGCACGCCTCTGTCGGTGCTCAAGGTGCAGGTCGCGCTCGCTCGCCGCGGTTCGGACGCGGAGCGGCGCGAGGCTTTGGACGAAATCGCCGACGCGGTCGTCCGGCTCGAACGGCTCGTAACGCAATTGCTCGCCCTGGCGCGTGCCGAGGAAGCTGGCGTGTCGGCCCCGCTCGAAGCGGTCGACCTGCGCGAAGTCGCCGCCGCGGTCATCACCCGCCAGATCAAGCACGCGATCGAGGCGGGGATCGACCTGACGCTGGAAGGCGAGGGGACCGCCGGCCCGGTCGTGTCGGGTCACCGGACGCTGATCTTCGAGATCCTCTCCAACCTCGTCGACAACGGCATCCGCTACAATCGGCGCGGCGGCACCGTGTCGATCATGCTTGAGGCGACCGAGGCGGCGACGACGGTCACGATCGCCGACGACGGCCCCGGCATCGCGCCCGAACACCGCGAAATGGTGTTCGACCGGTTCGTCCGGCTCGGTGCGCCCGGCAGCCCCGAGGGAAGCGGCCTGGGACTGGCGATCGTCCGCTCCGCCGCCGCCCGCCTCAAGGCAAATGTCACGCTGGCGGATACCGACGGGGGGACGACGGTCGTCCTGCGATTTGCTCACCGGGCGTAATCTGCGGGCGTAATCTGCGGGCGTGATCTGCGGGCGTGATTCGCGGCCGCGGCGTTCCGGTATGGGCCGACATGCGCCATATCCTCCTGTACGCGCCGCGCTGCGCCGGGTAACGACACGCGGCACAGCGCCGAGGCATCGGCATCGGTGATGCACATGTTCGGTATCCTCGGACTCGAGAATGATATGACCCCGCGGGAATTGATGGCGACGGCGATCGTGCCGGGCGGCGGCGAAGAGCTGCGGCTCTATCGGCGTGGGGCGGATTTCATGATCCTGCTCGATCGTGCCGAGCTGATGAGCACCCGGATGAGCGGTTCGGAAGAGGCACTGGCCGAGATGACGTGCGCGCGATTGCTCGACCGGCCAAGGCCGCATCTGCTGATCGGCGGGTATGGGATGGGTTTCACGCTCCGCGCCGCGCTGGCGGCTCTCGACCCCACGGCACGGATAACGGTGGTCGAACTGGTACCCGAGATCATCGCCTGGGCACGGGGTCCGATGGCGTCGTTGATGGCCGGGTGTCTCGACGATCCGCGCGTAAGGCTGGTCCAGGGCGACGTCGCCTCGGTCATCGCCGAGACCGCCTCGGCGTATGACGCCATCCTACTGGATGTCGACAATGGTCCGGATGGCCTGACCCGTACCGACAATGACAGGCTCTATTCGACGCGCGGGCTGGCGGCGGCGAAGCGGGCCCTTACGCCCGACGGTATCCTGTCGATCTGGTCGGCCGCACCCGACCCGGTTTTCAGCCGGCGCCTGGTATCGGCCGGGTTCTGCACCGACGAAGTGGTCGTTCGTGCCCGCAGCAACGGCAAGGGACCGCGGCACGTCATCTGGTTCGCCACGTCGGCGGGGCCGGGGATGCCGCAGTAGCGCCCAGCCGCAACGCCTCTTCGGCGCTGCGGCCGCCGCATCTTGGCCAGCGCGACAGCCGAACCCGATCGATGATCGAACGCCGCTCTTTCCAAATCAGACATATCTACTATGCTGGATATATGGATAGCGATTCGGCAATTATTGCGTTCGGCGCGCTCGCACAGACCACGCGGCTCGATACGTTTCGGCTTCTGGTGCGGCATGAGCCCGACGGGATCGCTGCCGGCGAGATCGCGCGGCAGCTGAACGTGCCGCAGAACACGATGTCGGCACATCTCGGGGTGCTCGCACGCGCCGGGCTGGTGCGATCCGAGCGTCACAGTCGCTCGATCGTCTATCGTGCCGACCTCGACGGCGTGCGTGCGCTGATGCTGTTCCTCGTCAAGGATTGCTGCGCCGGCAATGCCGACCTGTGCGCGCCGCTGCTCGCCGAACTCACCCCGTGCTGTTGAAAGGACAAGTCATGGCCGTCGATATCGTGATCTATCACAACCCGGAATGCGGCACGTCGCGCAACGTGCTCGGGCTGATCCGCAATGCGGGCATCGAGCCGCATGTCGTGGAATATCTAAAGACGCCGCCGTCGCGCGCGCTGCTCGCCGACCTCGTCGCACGCGCCGGGATGACGCCGCGCGATCTGTTGCGCGAGAAGGGGACGCCGTTTGCCGAGCTGGGCCTGGGCGACACGGCCCTGTCCGACGACGCGCTGTTCGACGCGATGATCGCGCATCCGATCCTGATCAACCGGCCGCTGGTGGTGTCGCCACTAGGCGTGAAGCTGTGCCGCCCGTCCGAAGCGGTGCTCGACCTGCTGTCCGCGCCGCAGCGCGCGGCGTTCGCCAAGGAAGACGGCGAGCGAGTCATCGGCGAAGATGGACAACGCGTCCTAAACGCGGGCGCTCAGCCCGTCTGATGCTGCTCGCGCTGACCATCTTCGTCGTCACGATCGCGCTCGTCATCTGGCAGCCCAGGGGGCTCGGGATCGGCTGGAGTGCGTTGGGTGGCGCGGCGGTCGCGCTGCTCGCGGGCGTCGTCTCGCTCGGCGATATCCCGACCGTGTGGGGGATCGTCTGGAACGCGACCGCCACCTTCGTCGCGATCATCATCGTCAGCCTGTTGCTCGACGAGGCGGGGTTCTTCGAATGGGCGGCGTTGCACGTCGCACGCTGGGGCGGCGGGCAGGGCAGGCGGCTGTTCGTGCTGATCGTGTTGCTCGGCGCGGCGGTCTCGGCGTTGTTCGCCAACGACGGCGCCGCGCTGATCCTGACGCCGATCGTCATCGCGATGCTGCGTGCGCTCGGCTACCGCGACAAGGCGACGCTGGCGTTCGTGATGGCGGCAGGGTTCGTCGCCGATACCGCAAGCCTGCCGCTGATCGTCTCGAACCTCGTCAACATCGTCTCGGCGGACTTCTTCCAAATCGGCTTCGCGGATTATGCGTCGGTGATGGTGCCGGTCGACCTGGCATCGATCGCCGCGACGTTGGTCGTGCTGCTGCTGTTCTTTCGCCGCGATATCCCGACGGACTATGACGTGGCGGCGCTTCGCGAACCGGCCGCTGCGATCCGCGATCCGGCGACGTTCAAGGCGGGCTGGGTCGTGCTCGCGCTGTTGCTCGCCGGGTTCTTCCTGCTCGAGCCGATCGGGGTGCCGGTCAGCGCGGTCGCCGCTGCGGGCGCGCTCCTGCTGCTGGCGATCGCCGGGCGGGGGCATGTGATCGAGACGCGCAAGGTCCTGCGCGGGGCGCCGTGGCAGGTCGTGATCTTCTCGCTCGGCATGTATCTGGTCGTCTATGGCCTGCGCAACGCCGGGTTGACCGACCATCTCGCGGCGCTGCTCGACCGTACCGCGCAAGGCGGCGTTTGGGGGGCGGCGTTCGGTACGGGAATCATCGCCGCGCTGCTGTCGTCGGTGATGAACAACATGCCGACCGTGCTGGTCGGGGCGCTGTCGATCGACGCCACGCACGCAACCGGCGCGGTCCGGGAGGCGATGATCTATGCCAATGTCATCGGCTGCGATCTCGGGCCGAAGATCACGCCGATCGGATCGCTCGCAACGTTGCTGTGGCTGCACGTGCTCGGGCAGAAGGGCATCCGGATCGGCTGGGGTTATTATTTCCGGGTCGGCGCGACGTTGACGGTCCCGGTGCTGCTGGTGACGCTCGCCGCCCTCGCGCTTCGGATCGGGATGGCGTGACCGCACTCGTCTATCTTGCCGCATCGCTGGCCGAGATCGGCGGGTGCTTCGCATTCTGGGCGTGGCTGCGGCTCGACCGATCGCCGCTATGGCTCGCGCCCGGCTTGGCGTGTCTCGTGCTGTTCGCCTGGTTGCTGACGCGGGTCGACAGCGACGCGGCCGGGCGTGCCTATGCGGCCTATGGCGGTGTCTATATCTGCGCGTCGTTGCTGTGGCTGTGGGCGGTCGAGGGCGTCCGCCCGGATCGCTGGGACGTCGGCGGCGCAGCGCTCTGCCTGGTCGGCACCTGCGTCATTCTACTCGCACCGAGGACCGCCTGATGCCGCTTCGTACGCTTTCCGACCCAACCCATCTGCCCGCGCTTGATCGGCGTTACGTGCACGATCGCCCCGCGCTGGGACTAGGGCCGAACGACCCGCGGCCACGGATCCTGCTATTGTACGGCAGCCTGCGCGAGCGCTCCTATTCGCGACTGTGCGTCGAGGAAGCCGCGCGGCTGCTGGAATTCTTCGGTTGCGAGACGCGGATCTTCGATCCCTCGACGTTGCCGCTGCCGGACCAGATCGCGAACGACGATCATCCCGCTGTCGACGAACTGCGCACGCTGTCGATGTGGTCGGAAGGGCATGTCTGGTGCAGTCCCGAGCGGCACGGCCAGATCACCGGGATCATGAAGCTGCAGGTCGATCACCTGCCGCTCGCGATCGGCGGGATGCGGCCGACGCAGGGGCGCACGCTGGCGGTGATGCAGGTGTCGGCAGGGTCGCAGTCGTTCAACAGCGTCAATACCTTGCGCGTGCTCGGCCGGTGGATGCGGATGGTGACGATCCCCAACCAGTCGAGCGTAGCGAAGGCGTTTACGGAGTTCGACGACGACGGCCGGATGAAGCCGTCGAGCTATTACGACCGGATCGTCGACGTGATGGAGGAACTGGTGCGCTTCACGGTGCTGCTTCGGCCGCACAGTGCGCAGCTGGTCGATCGCTATTCGGAGCGCAAGGACGCGGGCGGGGCTCCGGATGGCGCGACCGCGATGGCGATCGCAGCGGCAACGACCTGACCGGGCATGCGATCCGGAATTGCGACATGCCGGCTGACCGGATGCATCTGTCCTTTGCGATGAAGGGCGGGCTTCGTGTCGACCAGTGGCTGACGCTCTCGACCGACGCGCGGATCGCGCAGAACCACATGATCGTCCGCAAGCTCGGCATTGCCGTCGCGACGCTGGATGAAACGATCAGGAAAGTGCCATGAGCTTGCACCTAGAACGCCGCCTTGTCGGCACAGCCGACCGGCGGCGGGCTTCAGACGGCGGGCGTTGCCTTGGGAACTTGTCGCGTAACGATGACGAGGCAGATCAGCGCGCCGACCAGCGGCACGGCCCAGGCCATCGTCAGCAGGTTCGCGCCGTTCTCAAATGCGAGTGGCGTCGCGACCGGCCATCCGACCCAGGACAGTCCCTGACCGAGCAATGCGCCGCTGAGGCCGCCACCGAGCTTCAGGACGAGTAGCAACAGCGCCACCGGCAATCCCTCGAAGCGGACGCCGGTGTGGCGTTCGCCGTGGTCAATGGCGTTCGCGAGGAGTACCCAGATCATCATCTGCAACCCTGCATTGCCGATTCCGAACAGCGCGATACCGGCGATCGCTGCGGGCACCGCCGCGAACAGCGTCAGACCGGTCGCCGTCGTGATCAGCGCGAGAGCAAGCACGTGCGCTTGCCTGATACGCCGTGCGACGCTCATCCAGCTGGGCAGCGCGACGAGTTGCGAGAGCGCCAGTGTGGTCAGCGCCTTGCCGGTCCAGCCCGGATCGTGAAATATCCCCTTGCCGATATAGGCGAAGGACCGTGCGAAGAACGGTAGCGTCAGCGCCTGAACGAAGCCGAGCGCCAGCAATAGCAGCAACGGCCGGTTGCCGAGAATCCAGGCGAGCGGCGCGCGCGGGGCCGAGGCGCGAGGTACGACCACCGATCGCGGTGCGGAAGCAGCCGACAGCCAGAGGGTCGCGACATAGGCGAGGGCCGCACCGCCGGTGACGGCGAGGAGGCCATAACCACCGCCGTCGGCCGCCGGATCGACGAATGCGCGCGCGAAATGTGCGACGGTCAGCGCACCGACGCAGCTGAACATATAACGCAAGCCGGACAGCGTCGTCGCGGCGCCCGGCGCCCGCGTCATCCGCATCATCAACGCGTTGTGCGCGACGTCGCACACCGAATAGGCGGTGCGGAACAGCAGCACCATCACGGTCGCCCATGCGAGGATCGCCGGTCCGCGCCAGCCGGGATCGAGGAAGAACAGCGTGAAGAACACCCCGACAAGGGGCGCGCCGACGAACAGCAGTCGCCGGTACAGCCCGAGCCGGTCCGCGGACCGATCGACCAGCCGGCCGAGCAGCGGATCGCAGAGGCCGTCCCACACCAGCCCGATCATCACCACCAGCCCGGCAGCCGCTGGCGATACGCCCCAGCGTTCGGTCAGGACGAACAGCAGGAAGACATCCATCGTCGACGCGAGGACGTTCTTGCCGAAATTGCCGCTCGCATAGCCGATCATCCGGGCCCGCTGGACCCGGGGATCGACGACGTCAGCGGGGGCGGCTTGCTCCATCGTTCACCGTCTTAGCGGCGGCGTCTTGCAGTTGCGGGACAATTCTTACCGTCGTGATCGTCAGCGTGCCGCCGCGGAGCAGGTCGGCGTGCTGGACGCGATAGTTCGGAAGCGGCCGTCCGTTGAGGCTGGCCTGCGTGATCCGGCCGTCCTCTGGGCCCGAGCGCCGGATCGTCAGCGTGCGGCCCTTGCCGAGATCGATGTCGGACCGCGCGAACGCCGGGGTGGTCACGGCGTACCAGGGCTCGCCCGGCACCAGCGGATACAGGCCGAGCGTCGCGAACACGTACCACGCGGTCATCCCGCCGGCATCGTCGTCCATCCCGTCGGCGAACCCCTGAGGCGAGAGCGCGAAGCTGCGGCCGACGAACGGCACCGGCAGCTTACCGCTGTTGGTATAGGGATGCGCGATCGGCTTGGTCAGGATCGTCCGGATCAGATCGGCGGTCGGCTGCGGCTGGCCCAGTGCTGCGAACATCCAGGGCACCTGGATGTCGGGCTCGTTGGTCATGTTGAACAGGCCGGCATCGAAGAAATGATGCAGTTCGCCGAGTAGTCGATCGCGCCCGACCGTTTGCGTCATCCAGGGCAGGTCGAAGATCGGCGCCCAGCGATATTGCCACAAGGTGCCCTGGTACAGCCCGCGTGCTTTGACCACGTCGCCGTCCGCGCCGGGCGTCTGGAACACCGATCGCCACATCGGGCGGTAGCTTTGCGCCTTGGCAGTGAAAGTCTTCGCGAGGTCGGTGCGGCCGAGATCGCGTGCGAGTTCGGCGGTCGCCCAATCGTCATACGCGGCTTCGATCTGTTCGTCGGGCGTGCCGCGCTTGAGCGTCTCGCTGTCCGCCGCCATTCCTGCCAGCGCCGCGGCTGTATCGAACGCGATGCCCTTGCGGTGCATGTCGAGCAGCGCGATCCCGGCATGCTCGGTGCGGACCGTCAGGAAGGGTTCGTGGGGGGTGGACCATTGCGCTTTACCGTTCGCGTAGAGCGCGACCAGCGACTGCGCGATATCGGCGCTGCGCTCGGGCTGGAGCAACGCGAGCAGCGGCATCTGGGTGCGGTAATTGTCCCATAGCGACCAGTTGGCGTAGCGCGTCCGGCCCTTGGGCGAGGTCTGCACCGCGCCGTCATTGTCGCGGTGGCGGCCGTCGGGATCGTCGATTGCGACCGGGGTTTCCATGACGCGGTAGAGCGAGGTGTAGAACAGCGCTCGCTGGTCTCGCGAGCCGCTCGGCACCACGCGGCCGAGGACGCGGTTCCAGCCGGCGCGCGTCTCGCTCGCGACGGCGGCGAGGGATTTGCTTCCGATTTCGGTGTCGCGGACCAACGCCGCGCCGCGTCCGTCGATGGACGATAGCCCGGTGCGGATTTCGATCGCGTCGCCCGCTTTGCCGGCGATGTGGAGCGTGGCCAGACCGTTCGCGCCGGTGGTCAACCTTTGGTGGATCGGGCGTCCGTTGACGAGGATGCGGCTGGCGCTGTGGAGATGATAGGCGCCCTGGTCGCAGACCGTGCCCGCGACGAGGTCGGCGCGGAGGTCGTCACTGGCGAGGCTGCCCCAGCTGGCGGCCAGACGTTTCGAATAGCTGTGGCGCGGGTCGATCCGCAGGTCGACCGTGCCGGCGCGGGGCAGGGTGAAGCGCAACACGCCGGCACCGCGGGTCGCCGCCATTTCGGCGAGGATGCCGCCGTCGTAGCGGACGCGGTACACGCCGGGCCGCGCGGTTTCGCTGGGTTTGTCGATCAGCGCCGGGCCGGACTGTCCGGCATAGCGCAGCGAGATCATCAGGTCGCCGCCTGCGCCGCCGCAGCCGACCCCGACGCCGCGGGTGTGCGAGAAGCCGAGCAGCGTGGTTGCGGCGTGATCGTAGCCGGCGTGGTTGGCGGGGCTGGTGTCGGGGCCGAGCTGCATCATGCCGAACGGGGCCACGGCGGCGGGGGAGAGTTGCCCGAAATCGGCGAGCGTGCCGACGAACGGGTCGACTAGGTCGGCGGGGGTTTGTTGCGCGGTTAGGGCGGCGGGGGTCGCGAACAGCACGAGAAGCAGCGGATATTTCAACCACCCCGGCGAAGGCCGGGGCCCAATTGGAAAGGTCGACGTAACGGAGCGCGATCCCCGGTTACGGCCGTCCCCCAATTGGGCCCCGGCCTTCGCCGGGGTGGAGGTATAAGTGCGTATCGGGCTTGGCCGTCTCGTGTGCCTCATGGATCGAGAGGATCGCGCGGATCTTGCCGCAGGGATAGCCCCGACGGCTGAAATTCCAGGTCGTACACTGACAGCCGCCGCCCGATCGCGCCCGGCAGATAGCCCAGCTCCGTGCGGTTGCGGTCGGTGAAGGTCTGGCTTTCGATGTATTTGCTCTGCTCGGCGTCGGTGACGATCAGCGTCGGGCGGCCGAGCGGGATGCCGATCGCCACCATGCGCCGCGTTGCGTTGCGCAGGTTGGTGGTCGTATGCCGCGCGTACGGCTCCAGGATCACGCGGTCGGCGGGAATACCATAGCGTTCGACCAGTGCGCGGCGGATCTCGACGGCTTCGACGAAACGCGTGCCGCGTGGATGCACCGCGCTGCCCGAGACGAGGATGAAGGGCGCGAGGCCCTGGCGATAGCGTTGGGCGGCGAGCAGCGCGTGGAGCTTGCTGCGTGGGCTGAGCGTGGTGCCGACATCCTCTGGACCGACGCCGGGCACGATCAGCAGCGAATAGCGGAAGGCCTTCCAGTCGGTCCGCGCGGCAAGCGTGCGTGCGCCTGCATTCTCGCGCTGGTCGAGCGGTTCGAACCGCATAGCCGCTGTCGCATCGTTGGCATCGAGCAACGCCACGGCCAACCGCACGCTGGCCGCGATCGTCGCGGGCGGCGCATCCGACGCGGCGCGCGCGGTATCGATCGCGACCTTCACGCTGTCGGCGAAGAAGGGCGTGTCGGTGGCGAAGATCGGTCCGTCGATCTTCGGGTAGCGTCCGGGCAAGCCGAGGCCGTAAACCCGGAGCACGACGTTCAGTGCCTCGAGTTCCTGATCGATGCCGGCCGCAACTGGCAGGTCGGCATTCGACTTCGGCCGCGCGCCATTCTTGGACAGACTGGCGACGACCATCGCTCGGTCCTGATCGGTCCAGATCGTCGCCTCGATCACGCAGGCGGGTACGTCACCGCACGCGGCAATCCGTCGCGCCCGCGTATCGAACGTCGCTGTCGGCAACCGCCCCAGCGCGCCGAGCATCGGAAACAGCCGCTCCGACAAGGTGTCGACGACCGTGTCGCTAACCGTCACCGGTGCAGGCGTCTCCGCCCACACCGGTGCAGCCGCCGTCATCGCCAGCGCCGCAAGCATCAAACGCAAGCCCGTCACCAGGACTTGCTGACCACGAGGCGGACGTTGCGACCGAAGTTCGGTCGGCCGTAGATCGCGTCGGCCGTGCCCTGGCCGCTCAACTGGTCGGTGCGGGTATTGCCTTCGGTCAGGCCCTTGGCATTGAACAGATTGTCGCCGACGACCTGCATCTGCCACGTGTCGTGCGTCAGCGTGATCCCCGCGCCGACCGTCTGGTAGGCGGGCAGCGCGGTGTTGTTGAAGAAGTCGACATAGCGTTTGCCAGTATATTCGTAGCGGCCGTAGATCTGCACGGCGCTGCCCGCGACGTCGAAGTCGACCGAGGGACGGATGTTGCCGTAAACCTTGGGTTCGCGGACGAGCTGGTTGCCCTCGACATCGCCGGCGCTGGCACCGTTGGCGTTGACGAGGCTCTTATATTGCGGATCGCTGATCGTCAGCGCGCCGGTCACCGCGAAGCCGTACGGCAGCGCGAGGTTGCCATCGATCTCGATACCCTTGATCTCCGCCTTGCCGACGAATGGCACGGACTGGTCGTTGCGACCGGTGACCGGGTCGAGCGCGACAAACGATGCGTTGAGCGGATTATAGCGCGTATAGAAGCCGATCAGGTACAAATACGACCGGCCGAATGCGGCCTTCAGACCGACCTCATACTGGTTCGCCTTCGACGTGATGATCGTCGGGTTGATCTGATACGTCACCTGCGTCGAGGGCGGCGTTTCGAGATGCGATGCGCGGGCATAGGCGCCGAGATGCTGCGTGACGTCGTAGTTGATCCCGCCGGTCCAGTTGGTGATGTTCGGGCTCAGCTTCGAATTGATGATCTGGCCGGTGAACGCACGGACGCCGTCGTCGGCCAGCGTGGTCGGATCGCCGAGGTTGGCGGAGGTCGTCGCGAAGGCATAGCCGTTGAAGCTGTACCGTTCGTGGCGGACACCGCCGTCCAGGGTCAGGCCCTTGGTCAGCTCCCACGTGTCGTTCGCGTAGAGCGCGTACATCTTGGCGTCGGTGTTGCCGCGGTTGAGCGTGGTCGTATAGCGCAGCACGCCGTTGTCGGTGATCGAACCGACCGCCTGGCCCGCGGCGTTGTACGCGATCAGATCGAGCGTCCGCGGCTTGCCCTTCACCTCGAGCAGATAGTCCTGATACGCGACCTCGTTGGTCTCGCCGTACAGACTGCCGTATACGCCGACGCGGAGATCGTGCGTGCCGAAGCCGGTCGCGATCGAGCGCGTGACGCTGAGATCGCCCTGCGTCGAATAATATTTGGAGACGACGTCGCGGAACTGCGCGGGGACGACGAGGCCGGATGCGGTGTTCGGGTCGTAGACCTCCGCGCCGTTGGTGCCGGCAATCGCATAGCCGAGCCGGGTCACGCCGGCGCCGAACGCCTTGCGGGCATTATCCAGGTTGGTCGGGGTGCCGATCCCGTTGCTGGTCGCGTTGGCATAGGCGTTGGCATCCGACGGGTTGCTGGTCGAATACAGCGCGTTGAAATGGAGCTTGCCGACGCTGACGCCGCCCTTCGCCGCGACCTTCCAGCCGTCATAGTCCGCATCGTACTGGACGCCGACATTGCCGAACTGGGTGTGGCGACCATTGCCGAGATCGGCGTCGACGTTGCGCGTCGTGCCGTCGGCCTCGCGGAAACGGATGTTCGCGTTGCGCAGCGCGGGCGAGTTCATCGTGCCGCTGAAGAAGTCGATATACTGGTTGAGCGACTTGCTCGGATCGCGCGGGTCGGCGGTCGGGATCGGCAGATAGAAGACGTTGTGGTCGTTCAGGTAATTGCCGGACACGCGCAGCGATCCGTTCGAGAAGTCGTGCTTGATGTTGGCGCGGACCTGGCCGCCGCGATCGTTGGGGAAGCCGTTGTCGCGGTAGCCGTCGTGGCGGCGCAGGAACCCGCCGATCGCGTAATAGGTCGAATCGTCGATCGGGCCGGCCTGGTACGCGTCGAGCCGGTAGAGGCCGGTGTCGCCGAGCGTCACCTGCGCCTTGCCGCGCGTCGTATCGGTGCCCGACACGGTGATGTTGTTGACGATCGCCGCGGCATAGCTGGCATAGACCGGGGCAGGGCCGCCGCGCACCACCTCGACGCGCTGCGTCATCAGATCGAACCGGTTGATGCTGTCGCCGCGGAAGAAGTTGCCGTCGTTCTCGTGGAACATCGGCAATCCGTCCTGCTGGAAGGTGACGAGGCCACCGTCACTTGGCAGGCCGCGCAGGCGGATGATGTTCTGGACCTCGCCTCCGGTGTTCTCGACCGCGAAGCCGGGGAGCTTGCCGAGCAGGTCGGCGAAGTTGATCGGCGCGAGCTTCTGGATGTCGGCGTTGCTCAGCGAGTTGACCGCGTAGGAGACGTCGAAGCGGCGTTGCTGGCGGGCCGAGCCGGTGACGATGATGTCGCCGCCGGTGTCGGGCGCTGCGGCGTCAGGTGTCGTGGCGTCCGGTGCGGCGGCTTCCGGGACCGCATCGGTCGCAGGCGTGGCGGCGGGAGGCGTGGCAGGAACCGTCTGCGCCCAGGCCGACGACTGCGCGGCAATGCTCAACGCGATAATGGCGCAACCCGTGCGCAGGCCAAATTTGGTCATCTGTTCGTCCCCAACCCTGTTCGATGCCCCGCCGCTGGACGCGGAATATGACGATTTTAATTAATTTCACGAAATAAACTAATTGACTATCGCGATCGGCGAGGGAGCGGGCGATGGCCTATGCAAAGCTGAGACTGGACGACGACGAGCGGCGGATCATGCAGGTCCTGCGCTCGATCGGTGCACGATCGCGCAAGCAACTCGCTGCCGATCTGGCGATGAGCGCGTCGAAGCTGACGCGGCTGTCGAGCAACCTGCTCGCGCACGGACTGATCGAGGAATGTCCGAGTTCGGAGCCGGCGACGCCCGGTCGGCCCGCCGTGCCGCTGCGGATATCGCCCGATGCCGGTTATGCGGTCGGCGCGATGCTCCACCGCGGGCTGATGGAGGTGGCGCTGGTCGATTACGCGGGCGGGGTGATCGCGCACAGCTCGCAGCCGTTCGACGATCCGGATCCACGCGTCTTCGCCGCGCGCGTCACGGAATCGATGCACGCCATGGCGATCGAGAACCGGCTGCTCGGACGGCGGCTGCTGGGCGTCGGGATCGGCGTTCCGGGCTCTTCGCTATCGCCCGAGGGGAACCGGCGCTGGACGGTCGACAGTCTTGGGGCATGGCGCGGGATCGACCTGAAGACGCTGTTCGAGGAGCATATCGGTCACCGGATCTGGATCGAGAACGATGCCAACACCGCGGCGCTGGCGGAATATTATGTCGGCGGGCTGATGCGGCGCTGCTCGACCGCGGTGGTGATCCTGCTCGGCCACGGGATCGGCGCGGGGATCATCGTCGAGGGGCGGATTCTGCGCGGCGCGATGGCGAGCGCGGGGGAGATCGGCTGCCTCTATCCCAATGACCGGCCGCGCCCGTCGACGCTCGACCTGTTGATGACGTTGCGTGAAGCCGGTTGCGAGATCCATTCGCTGGTCGATTTCGAGGTGGTGGTGGCCGGGTACGAGGACGTCGTCGACGCGTGGGTGCGTCGCGCCGCGGGGCAGATCGCACCGATCATCAACTGGGGACTCGCGTGGATCGATCCGGGCGAATTCGTGATCTCAAGCCCGCTGCCGAACCGCATCCTGCGTGCGCTGGTCGAGCACATCGATTTCGGCGCGATGCACATCGGCGATCACGTCAGCGGCGTGCCGATCATCTCGGTGTCCACGCTGGAGGGGGCCGCGGCGACGATCGGTGCGGCGCTGCTGCCGATCCATGCGACGGCGGTGGCGGTGGCGTAGGCCTTTGCACGAATTTGCCGACCACCACGTCGGCACATCGCGACGAAGACGCTACTCGGCGAAGCACTTTTCCATATGCGCGATGCGGGCGGCGCCGTCTTCGTGCGAGGCATCGCGTGGAAACTGGCGCATCGACCCGCTGAGCCTGGTCAGCTCGACGCGCGACAGCCAGCCTTGGATCTTGCCTTGCTGGACCGCCCAGCAATCCGCAGCGGCCTCGCCGGGTCCGAAGATCTGGTGGGCGCACTCATGCGTGTACCAGAAGAGTTGCTGCGCGCGCGGCAAGTCGAGGACCCGCGGATGAAGGTATATCCGGCCCCGGTATGCGGCTGCGATATCGTTGATCGGCTGGATCATCGTATCGACGGGCCCGCACGTCGCGCGGTAACCTGCAAGGAGGAGGGCGCCGGGCAGTATGAGAGTCTGAGCCGCAGCAGGGGGGGGAGCGAATGCCAGTATCGTGGCCGCTACGCATGCAAAAAGATTTTTGACCATGACTATCCCCGCCCCGCCGTGCGCGAGGACTTCCAGAATTGAAATTCGAGAGGGTGCGCGGCGGCGGTGCTACCCGACCGACAGAACGAGGACCCCGACCCAGAACAACACCGAGATCGGCAGCGCGAATAAAATGCCGCGGATCACGGGAAAACGGGGTGTCGATGCCTTGGGTTCACGTCGAGGCCTGGGATCCACGCTATCGCCGATTTTGATCGAGGCGACGCCGGAGACGGCGGTGACCGCAGCGACGTCGACATAGGCAGTATGTAGAGCATGGGGTGTCGGTCCCGCGCCCGCTATAAATCCCGGTTGCATGATGGTTCTCCGCCGATGTCGGTCTAGGCACGTCATCCGTGGCTCTCGCCGGCAGCGGAGCATGGATGTTCCCGAACTCTTCGGCCTGGTGCGACTTATGCGCATCCCAATGGGCGGGGTGGTGGCGAAAATTCGCTCAACCGAGCCTAATCTGTGTTGGTCGTACTTGATAAACGTAGGTGAGAGTATAAAGATGCATCAATAAAAAATATAAACATAGGATAAGGATGCTGCTATTGGTTTAGTAAGGGGGCTGATGATCAGAGTTACGAAACCATGGCCGAATTCCTAGATACTGGCGCTTGGCCGACCGATAAATCCGAGAACACGTCGCTGATGTCGGCTCCATTGTCGGCGCTCGATCTCCGCGATGGCCAGATGGAGGCTCTGGCCCGATCCGACTCCGCCGTGCGCGTCCGAGAGCGGATCGCCCATTATGCCGGCGCCGTCCGGATCCCCGCCAATGGCGTCGAACTCTATGTCGTCCGCAATTTCCTGACGCTGGGCGAATGCGCCGCGCTGATCCGCCTGATCGACGCCAATCGCGTGCCATCGCCCGTGGTCTCCGACGATCCCGTACCGTCGTATCGGACGAGCGAGACCTGCTATCTCTATCCCGGACCCGACGCGGTAACGGCCGTCGAGAGCAAGCTCGATGATCTGACCGGTCTCGATCCGATCTTCGGCGAAGCCTTGCAGGGTCAGCGCTATGCGGTCGGGCAGGAGTTCAAGCCGCACCATGATTTCTTCGATACCGGGCAGCATTACTGGCGAAACCAGGTGCCGATCGGCGGACAGCGGACGTGGTCGGCGATGACCTTCCTCAACGAACCGTCCTTGGGCGGCCGCACGAATTTTCCGACCGCGGGCGTGATGATCGCGCCGAAGGCGGGCAATCTGGTGATCTGGAACAACATGGATGCGCTGGGGCGGCCGAACCCGGGGTCGCTGCACCAGGGCATGCCGGTCGAGCAGGGCGTCAAATACGTGCTGACCAAATGGTATCGTGAGCGGCCTTGGTGCCGGTGAGGTAGATGCCCGGGCGGGGCGGGGTTTCACCAGACCTGGCTGAGAGGTGCTGGGGTGGGACGGGGCGCGATAATTTTTGTTCCGTGTCCTCCCCCTCCGTCTGGCAAGTGCCAGCCACCTCCCCCTGGCTCCCCCTGGCGGGGGAGGATTTCTTTGTCTGTCAGTCGGGCACGGCGAACACGCTTCGCAGCGGCTTCGTCTCCGGCAGGATGTAGACGATCCCTACGGTGCCGGTGAATAACGGTTTCACCACCCCATCGTAAAACCCCGGCGGCACGTTCACGCAGCCATAGGAAATCCGGTTGTCGCTGGGCGTCGGCGACGCGAGCCGGCCGGCGCGGTCGTCGACGCGGCGTCCTTTGATCACGCGGTGCATCGACAGCGCGGCGTCATAGTCGATCCACAGGATGTCCTGTTCGAAGTCGCGACCGAGCGAGGCCTTGAACCGGCCCGCGGGGGTGGTGCGTTCGGCCGGCGTGATCGTCGCAAGCTTGCGCTGGCCGATGCCGGGCACGCTCGCATCGCCGCGCGCCATGCCGAGCAAGGCTGGCGCCGTACCGCGCAATCGACCGGTAGAGTCGAATGCGAAGACCACGGCGTTCACCTTGTCGATGACGATGAACGGCAGGCCCTGATTATCGTGCGACGCGGCAACCCAGTCCGCGGTGTCGCGCGCATCGTTCGAAACCGCCTCGGTCCCGAACCGTCCGACGGGTTCGGCGCGTACGGCCTGCGCCACGCCTGGGGAGGTCGCCGCGAGCGCAACGAGTCCCGTTATCAGCGTACCGCGCCATCGCCGTCCGATCCTATCCCGGCCGATCACTTTAATGACGCGCCTGCTTGCGCGGATAGTCGGGGACGGCCGGCGTGTTCGGCGGGATCGGTTGCACGAAGGGACGATCGGGTGTCGGCTGCACGGCCTGCGGCGTGCCCGGGGTCTCGACGATGACCGTACCCGGACGGATCGGCGGCGGGAATGCCACGCCACCCTCGACGACCTTGAGCGGCGGTGGCGATGGCACGCGGACCATCACCGGCGGAACGTCCAGGATCGGGCGTGCCGCGGTCGGCAGGTTTGGCACAGGTGTCGGTGTGACGATGACTGGCGGCGTCGGCGTGGGCGTGGGCGTCGGTGAAGGTGAAGGTGAAGGTGCTGGCGATGGGGCCGGGGCGGGAGCTGGTGCGGGAGCGGGCGCTGGTGCGGGAGCGGGCGCTGGTGCCGGGGCGGGCGCTGGTGCGGGAGCAGGCGCCGGAGCTGGAGCCGGAGCTGGAGCCGGTGCCGGTGCCGGTGCTGGTGCCGGAGCCGGTGCCGGGGCTGGCGCTGGGGCCGGGGCGGGAGCAGGCGCTGGGGCCGGAGCAGGCGCCGGAGCCGGAGCCGGAGCCGGAGCAGGAGCCGGAGCCGGAGCAGGAGCAGGCGCGGGAGCAGGCGCCGGAGCAGCCGTGATCGTTCCGGTCGTCCGGAACCCGGCGACGCAGCACGAGCTCGCCAGCGCATACTGGTCCGCGTTGGCCCCTGTCAGCGTGTAGCCGCTGAAGCTCACGCCGATGCCCGTGCCTTCGCCGGTTCTGTCGAACGTCGCGGTCGCATCCGGGCCGGCGACCAGCGATACGCCGGTCGGCGTGCCCGAGGTACCGTTGGTGTTGAACCCGCTCAGCACCGCCGCATTGGTGCCGTCCGCGACCTTCTGCGCGGTCGGGAACAGCAGCATGCGCTCGGTGATCGCCGCGCCTTCGGTCAGCACGAACTCGGTCGTGAAGTCGGTGGGCGTCGTGTACGAAACGGGATTGTAGTTGATCGACACCGGCGCCGCTGTGACCGTGGTCGGCGGCGACAGCGCGGAGAACACGATGGTGCCGCCGTTGATGCCCGGTCCGGTGCCGTCCGCGCCGGCGATCAGCGTGAGCCCGACCGGCAGGCCGAGGCTCTGCGCCGGGATCGTCGTGCCGCGGGTCAGCGTCACCGCCGCATCGATCAGCACGTCGTGGCCGGCGCAGAGCGCGATGTTGCCGTCGGTCGTCGTGATCGCGTGAAACACGTTCACGTTCTGCCCAGCGTTGAGCAGGATGCTGCCGTTGGTCGTCGTCAGGTCGGCGTTGACGTTCACGTCGCGACCGCAGCACGCGACGATGTTGCCGTTGGTCGCGGTGATCGGCGCGTTGATATTGACATCGCGAAACGCGTTCATCGTCAGCGTCGTCGGCACGCCCGACGCGGTCCATGCGACCGCATCGTTGACGAAGATATCGCCATTGCCGGTGGTCGTGTCGCCCGCCGCGGGGATCGTGCTGATCGTGATGCTGGTCGTGACAAGCTGCGCCGACAGCGTCGAGCCCGAGATGTTGCCGCCCGCGCCGATCACGTAATCCTGCGGATCGATCAGCCACATGCCCGTCGCGCCGCCCGGTGCGTAGGTCGAGACCTTGGCGCTGTCCGCGACGGTGACGGTCGCGGCGGAGGTTTCGATGAAGCCGCCATCGCCGCCGACCGGTGCGCTAGCGTCGAGCTCGCCGCTGACGGTGACCGTGCCGGTCTTCATGTCGCCGAGCAGCAGGATGGTGCCGCCGCGGTTCTGCAACGTGCGCGCCTCGACGATGCCGGTGTTGTTGACCGCGGTGTGGAGCAGGTCGCCCGCACTCTGCGCGGTCATCACGACCTTGCCGCCGTCCGCGCGGATCAGACCGCCGTTGCGGACGAGTGCGCCGACCGCGCCCTTGTCGACCGCGACGTTGAGCAGCCCGTCGCCTGCGACGTCGAGCGTGATCGCTTCGCCGCCCGCCAGCACGACGGTGCCGAAGTTCGCCTTGATCGTGCCGCCGTTGCCGACGTTCGCGCCGAGCAGTGCGACATAGCCGTTCTTCGCGGTGATCCGGCCGTCGTTCTGGACGCTCGCGCCACTGGTCCCTGCGAAACTGTTCTTGCCCGCGAGGAAGTCGGCATCGGAGATGTTGAGCGTCGAGGCCACCAGCCCGCCGACGTTCACGTTCGCGGTCTGGCCGAACAGGATGCCGTTGGCGTTGACCAGGAACACTTTTCCGTTCGCCGACAGATTGCCGAGGATCACCGACGGATCGGTGCCGAGCACGCGGTTCAGCGCGACCGAGCTGCTGGTCGGCTGGTCGAACACGACGCTATTGCCCTTGCCGACCGAGAAGGACTGCCAGTTGATCGCCGCGCGGTCGCTGGTCTGCGTCACGGTCAGCGACTTAGCGCCGGTCGCGATGCTCGCCTGGCCCGCAACGACTTCACCCCCGGTCGGCAGCGTCTGCGCCTCGACCGGACGTGCAGCCATCGTGCCCGCAAGGCTGAACCCGATCAGCCACGCGAACCGCGCGAGCCCGGTCGTGCCGAACAGCCCGCCACGCCGCGTGCGCGTAACGGTGGGAGCGGGGCGGCTGGTGTTTCTGAGCGAAGAGGGAATGGCGGTCATGGGCGGTATCCTTGGTGGCGGCGGATGGCCGCAAAATTGGGGTGCCAGCAGCGTTTGGCGGCGCGGTCAGAAGGTCTTCGAAACCTGGAACCAGGCGCGGCCCGACTTGTCGGGGGCGGACGTCGCGTCCTCATCGCCGAGTTTGCGCGCATAGGTCGCCCTGGCGGCGATCCCGTACGGTCCCGCCCAGCTCAGGCCCGCGCCGTACGCGCTGCGCTTCGCGTGGTTGGAGCCGGTGAAATACGGGTGCTTGACGTAATCGACCTCGCCGACGTCGACGAACCCGAACAGCTGGAGCGCACCCGGCACGACCTGCGGCAGCGCCAGCCGCGCCTCGGCGGTGGCGACATAGCCCTGGTCGCCATACGCCTCACCTTCGGGATAGGCGCGCACCGCATAGGCGCCGCCCAGTTCCATCCGCTCGGAGATGTCGAGGTTACTGAACGCGATCTGCCCGCGGGCGGAGGCGAACAGCGACAGCGGCCCGGCGATCGTCTGCAACCGCGCGAAGCTGAATTGCAGCTTCCCGTAGCTGCCATCGGTGCGCGCGGTCAGCGCGTCGATCGAACGCTCGTACGCGCCGCGGATGTCGAGATTGCCGACCGAATAGCTCAGCGAATACGCGCTCCAGCCGCCACCGAGCAGCGTGTCGTGCTGGTCGCCGCTGAGCCCTGCGGTGATCACCTGCGCGCGACGATAGCTGGTGGTATCGACGATGCCGATCTTGTCCTCGAACCATTTCACGTCGCCGCCGACGGTCACGTACAGATTGTTGTCGCGCGAACGGATCAGCGGATAGCTGGCATAGACGCTGGCGACATCGGCATTGCCGCTACCGTCGAGGCTGTCGAATTCCTTGCCGAGCGAATATTCGAGATGCGCGAATGCGACGCCCAGCGTGACCTGGCCGATCGGTGCCTGGTACGAGGCGCGGCCGTAGGCGAGCCCGGAGAACGACGTCAGCGCGCGCAGGCTCAGCACGTCGCCCGACCCGGTCGGGTTGTTCCAGTTGACCGATCCGCCGACGCGGTAGGCGCCGGTGTAGCGGTTGCCGGCATTGTCGGCCTCGACGCTGCCGGTGATGCTCTGGCCGGGGGTGATGTCGACCAGCAGGTCCGACGTGCCGACCGCGGTGCCGGGGCTGAGCGTCGATCGCACCCGCACGCCGGGCAGGTCCGACAGCATCAGCAGGCGGCGCTCAAGCGGCGCTACCGCGACCGGATCGCCGACGTCCAGCCCATCGAGGATGCCCTTCGCGACGCTGTCCGATAGCCGCGACTCGTTCTTGATGCCGACCGCGCCGAAGCGCCCTTCGATCAACGCGATCGTGACCGCGCCGCTCTGGACGTCCTGCTCGGGGAGGTAGGCGTTCGCGACGAAATAGCCGCGGCTCGTGTAATAGTCGGTGATCCGCGCGGCGAGCGTCTTCATTTCGGACAGATCGAGTTCACTGTTGGGCACGAACTCGGTCGCAGCAATCAGGTCCGCCTCGGGGAACAGCGTCGCGCCCGTCACGCGTAGGGACCGGACGAGCGTCTTCGGGCCGCCGGTGGCGGGAACGACGACGGGCGTCTTGCGCTCGAAGCCGAGATCGGGCGCGGGCTGGTCGTTGAGCGGTGCGGGCGGGATCTGCTGAAGCTGACCGCCGGCACCGATCGGGACCTGCGCCTCCGCTTGAGTCGAAACCAACAGGGCAGCCGGGCTCACAGCCGCAAGCGCGGCGGCCCAAAGGGTCGACTTGTACATGAACACCTCGAAAGTCACCGCGGAGGAAGACACGGTTATCCCATCCGCAGCAGCGGGAGCCGTTTGAAATGGGGAAAGCGCCGAAAAGAGGACAAAGCCTTCGACACCGCAGAGGACGATCCCCGTCACCATCGAACTCAGGGGCAAGCGTAGAATGGCTAGAGTGTCGCCGGCCGCGGGGGCTCGCGGTGTGTGGCTTACACTAGGATCGGCCTAACCTATGTATGTCACAAGAAACAGTAATTCAAGACAAATCTATGATAATCTTGTCTTAACCTTACAATTGCCACGGATCTGAGATTTTTCTTCTGCACAGCGTCATGGCTAACCAATGCTTAACAAGCTCGGACTAGTATGGATCGGCGTAGATCTTCGACGCTTTCGCGCGTTCTTCTGTCTGAAGAAGGAGTGTCGAGTGGAGGGGCGCCGTGGGACGCGCGACGTGTGGCAGTAGTAGCCTCCATCGATCGGGCGGAACCGGGTCGAGGCTAGGCCCTGGCGATCATGAGGACTCGGAGCGACATTCGTGTTTGTCTAAATCCATGATACCGCGCGGCAATGAGTAACGAATGAGCGATATCCTCACCCGGAAACTACGCCGCTGGGCAAAGTTCGACGACCAGGACCGTGCCGCGCTCGATCGCCTGACGATGGTGACGCGTCCCGTCGTCCGCGGCCAGCACCTGATCCGCGAGGGCGACGACCCGACGCATGTCTTCCTGATCCTCGAAGGCTGGGCGCAACGCTACAAGATCCTGCCCGACGGAAAGCGACAGATCGTCGCGTTCCTGATGCCGGGGGATCTGTGCGACACGCACGTGTTCATCCTCGAGAAGATGGACCACAGCATCTCGATGATGTCGGAGGGGCAGGTCGTCTCGATCCCGGCAAACGACATGCTGGCGATCATCGAGAACCATCCCCGGGTCGCGCAGGCGCTGTGGTGGTGCACGCTGGTCGACGAAGGCATTCTGCGCGAATGGCTGGTGAATATCGGTGCGCGCGAGGCTTATAGCCGGATCGCGCACCTGTTCTGCGAGCTCTACATCCGCGCCGGCGCGGTCGCGCGGGAGGGGAATGGCGATTTCTTCATGCCGCTGACCCAGACCGATGTCGGCGAGGCGCTCGGGCTGACCTCGGTGCACGTCAACCGCACGATCAGGGCGCTCAAGCGGAGCGGGCTCGTCGATGCCGCCAAGAACCGCCTGCTGATGCTCGATTTCGAGGGGTTGAAGGACGCTGCCCGGTTCGACAGCGCCTATCTCCACGCACGACTGGTGCCGTTGGGCAGTTAGGCGCGCGCAGGCGCTTCCGCGAGCGGGGCGCCCCCGTGCAGATAGGCGTCGGAAAAGCCGGCGATCTCGCGCAACCGGTCCCAGCGCGGGAACCGGACGTTGCGCCAGCTGCGTTCGATCAGGCCGGCGGTGTGGAGCGTCTTGAGCATGCGGTTGACGTGGACCGCGGTCATCCCCGTCGCCCGGCCGATCTGCTGCTGCGACAAGGGCAGCTCGTAGCAGTCGTCGGTCTTCAGCCCGCGGGCATCGATCCGGCACGCAAATTCGCAGAGGAAATGCGCGATACGCCGCAGGCCGTCGCGGCTGCCGACATTGCGCAGCCATTCCCGGGTGATCGCCGCGTCGATGGCCTGGCTCACCGCAAACGCCAGCGCGATCGCCGGACGTTGTGATGCGAGATCCGCCAGGTCTCGTCGCGATACCAGCGCGACCTCCGCCGTGCCGAGCACCCGCGTGCCGTAATCGGCCTCTCGCAGATAGAGATGCTCGAGCCCGAGCGCGTCGCCAGGGATGCCGAGCGACAGGATCTGGCCCTTCCCGTCGTCGTCCATCAGCTGTCCGACCGTGTAGCCGCGGGTCAGAAACGCCACCATCTCCGGCCTGACGCCCTGGCTGAAGATATCGCCCGAACCGTCATACGTCCGCATCGAGACCGGCAGCTTCAGTATGCTCGACCGGTCCGCCGCGTCGAGGACGACGTGTGCGTCGAGTCTGGATATCCAGAGGGCAAGGGGATGGCGGATTATGTGTCTTCGCAAAATGCCGGGCGGGACGATCCCGTTCACACCTTGCGGTGGACTAAACGACAAGCTTTGCCTTGATATAGGTTACAACGCAGCGAATTCTCTTATGTGTATACGATACGGCGCAAAAAGGCGGGCGGTTGGCGCGCCCGGAGGGGTTCGAACCCCCGACCGAGGAGGTAGAAGCTCCTTGCTCTATCCAGCTGAGCTACGGGCGCGCGCTGCCGCGACGACTAGCGCGGATTGTGCGGGCTTGGAACCTCGATCATAACCGCCGGGATGGATATTGACGGTAATGAGGAGCGGGGGCTCGAACCGGTGGCCGCCAACGCGGTCAGCGGCGGGCATTTCCGCTATTACGACTTCGTGATGGCGGCGTTCGTCACGATCCTGCTGCTGTCGAACGTGATCGGCGCGGGCAAGCGGGCGGTGATCGACCTGCCGTTCGTCGGCGCGTGGCCGTTCGGCGCGGGAATCCTGTTCTTTCCGGTCAGCTATGTGATCGGCGACGTCCTGACCGAAGTGTACGGCTATGCGCGCGCGCGCCGCTGCATCTGGGCGGGGTTCGGGGCGATGCTGTTCATGGTGTTCATGTCGGCGGTCGTCGTCGCGTTGCCGCCCGACAAGGGGTGGACCGGGCAGGCGGCGTACGAATCGGTGTTCGGGCAGGTGCCGCGGATCGTGTTCGCATCGATCTGTGCGTTCTGGGTGGGGGAGTTCGCCAACAGCTTCGTGCTCGCGCGGATGAAGATCTGGACGCAGGGGCGGATGTTGTGGACGCGGACGATCGGCAGCACGGTGGTGGGGCAGGCGTTCGACAGCCTGATCTTCTATCCGCTCGCGTTTTACGGCGCGCCGGACTGGCCGGTGGAGGCGATGCTGATGGTGATGGTCAGCCAGTTCTTGCTGAAGGTGTCCTGGGAGGTGTTGCTGACGCCGCTGACCTATGTGGCGGTGGGGTGGCTTAAGCGGCGCGAGGGGGTGGATGTTTACGACCGGGGGACGGACTTTTCACCGTTTCGGACGCGGGTTTAACCCCCCGTCATCCCAGCGAACGCTGGGATCCAGAGCCAAAGGCGGATGCGCTCGTGGCTCTGGATCCTGGGTCGAGCCCAGGATGACGATTTAGGCGCTGACAGCCTCGAGCAAACCTTCGAACAAACGCCGGCCATCGGTGCCGCCGTGCGCCGCTTCGATGCGACGTTCCGGATGCGGCATCATGCCGAGCACGTTGCCCTTGTCGTTGAGCAAGCCGGCAATATTGCGCGCCGAGCCGTTGACGCTCTCCGCATAGCGGAACGCCACGCGGCCTTCGCCTTCGAGGCGGTCGAGCGTCTCGGTGTCCGCGAAGTAATTGCCGTCATGATGCGCGACCGGGAAGGACACGCGCTCGCCGGCCTTGTAGCCCGACGTGAAGGTCGAGCTTGCGGTTTCGACCGTCAGCGCAACGTCGCGGCATACGAAATTCAGCCCCTCGTTGCGCATCAGCGCGCCGGGTAGGAGCCCCGCTTCGGTCAGCACCTGGAAGCCGTTGCATATGCCGAGCACCGGCAGGCCCTTGCCCGCCTGCTCGACGACCGCGCGCATGATCGGCGATCGCGCTGCGATCGCGCCCGAGCGGAGATAGTCGCCGTACGAGAACCCGCCCGGCACTGCGACCAGGCCGACGTCCGACGGCAAGTCCGCATCACCGTGCCAGACCATGAGCGGTTTGACGCCGGTCACCGCCTCCAGCGCGACGGCGATGTCTCGGTCGCAGTTGGAACCGGGAAAGACGATGACCGCGGTTTTCATGCTTTTTCCACGCGGTAATTCTCGATCACCGTGTTGGCGAGTAGCTTGCGGCACATGCCGTCGATGGTCGCGTCGTCGGTGTCGTCGGCGACTTCCAGTTCGATCAGCTTGCCCTGGCGGACGTCCTGCACGCCGTCGAAGCCGAGGCTGCCGAGCGCGTGGTGGATCGCCCTGCCCTGCGGATCGAGTACGCCGGGCTTCAATGTCACGAAAACCTTGAGTTTCATTTACTTGCCCCGGTTCTTGCGATGCTTTTCGAGGTCGAGGACCGAATTGTCGCCGCCTTCGGGCAGCAGCCCCAGACGCCGTGCAACCTCCTGATAGGCCTCGACTTCGCCGCCGAGATCGCGACGGAAGCGATCCTTGTCCATCTTCTCGTTGGTTTCCATGTCCCACAGGCGGCAGCCATCGGGGCTGATCTCGTCGGCGAGGATGATGCGGCCGAAGTCGTTGTCGAAGATGCGGCCGAATTCGAGCTTGAAGTCGACCAAGCGGATGCCGACGCCGGCAAACAGCCCGCACAGGAAATCGTTCACGCGGATCGCGAGGTCGGCGATGTCGTGCATCTCCTCCTGGCTTGCCCAGCCGAACGCGGCGATGTGTTCGTCGGAGATCATCGGATCGCCGAGCGCATCGTCCTTGTAGTAATATTCGATGATCGTGCGGGGCAGCTTGGTGCCTTCCTCGATCCCGAGCCGCGTGGAGATCGAGCCTGCGGCGACATTGCGCACGACGACTTCGATCGGGACGATCTCGACCTGGCGGATCAACTGCTCGCGCATGTTGAGGCGGCGGATGAAGTGCGTCGGCACGCCGATATGATCGAGCAGCGTGAAGATGTGCTCGGAGATCCGGTTGTTGAGCACGCCCTTGCCGTTGATCGTACCCTTTTTCTGGGCATTGAACGCGGTCGCGTCGTCCTTGAAATACTGGATCAGCGTGCCCGGCTCGGGACCCTCGTAGAGGATCTTGGCCTTGCCTTCGTAGATCTGGCGGCGGCGAGCCATACGCGGTCCCCTGGAAATCGAGCGGTGAAAATCGAGCGGCCCCAGCCTACGCGCTATGCACCGCGAAGCCGAGGCCGGAATAGGCCGCGCCTATAGGCGAAGGGTGCGGGGGGTGCAATCGGATCGGTGGGTCTTGGGCGTGTGCGGGTGACATGGCCGAAATGGCCCGGCAACGGCTCGGGCACGGCCGTACTGGATGGAACGATTTTCGATCAAAGAAGCACAAGCAAAGATTGGTTCGCTCGTCATCACATGTACTAATGTGATGACGAGCACCCGCGACCTAATGGAGACCTTCATGCTTCCTGCTGCATTGCTTGGATCGGCTCTCCTATACGCCGCCCAGGATCGCCTGCCATCCGAGCGTCAAGCCGGTCGAACCACCTTCCGAAGAGATCATCGTTACCGCCTTGCGTGATATCGATGATGAGGACTCGGCGGTAACGAAGAACTCGTTTGGCACGTCGCGTACGGGAAGCTCGGTCCGTAGCCGCCAGATATTCGACCTGTCGCAGCGATGGGCGGCATGCCCTGCAAGAGCAGGCCCCGATCGCCGCGGCTGGTTGCAGACGGCCATCGATTCCCGGACCAACAGCACGCGACAGGAGTTCGCGATGTTGCGCCTCTCCAAGATGTACGCGGCATGTGCGCCCGATACCGAAGACGCTCATCTAGGGATCATCCAGAACGTTTATTACGACAGGGGCGCCTTGACGATCGAGGCCTTGAAGGCGTTCGCGCCGGACCTGAGACTGACGAAAGAGCAGACCGCGGATGCCGCTGTGCAGGCACGCTTCAATGCGCGGGAGACATCGCTTGCCAAATTTCGGTTGCCCCTCGATCGCCGGTATTTCGAGGCTGCCGTCTGCTTTGTACGCCTCCAACCGGAACTCGCCGTCAAACTCGCCATGACGGACAAACCTCTAGCTGCCGTCCGTCGGCTGGAGGCGGCGATCGTCAACCGAGGTAGGATATGCGTCGGCAACGCCCGCAAGGTGTATTTCGACGGTATCCAGTTCCGGTTCTATATTGCCGACGCGGTCTACCGCTGGGCTGTTGCCGCAAAGAATGTCGATACGCTCATACCGACGCAGTGAACGAAAGCCTGGGAACGCAAGCCTCGGAAATTTTCCGCCATCTGTTCAAACGTCCGACGTGTGCTCGTTTTACGTTACGGCGAGGCGTTGGGAGAAAACGGGATCGCGCCAGGCCTCGGTTTCGACGATTTCGCGCAGGATGTCGCCGGCGCGCCAGGCGTCTTCATGGCTCAGATACAAGGGTGTCAGGCCCAAGCGGAGGATGTCGGGGTCGCGGAAGTCGCCGATGACGCCTTGGGCTATCAGCGCTTGGGTTAGGGCGTAGGCGTGCGGGTGGCGGAAGCTGATGTGGCTGCCGCGGTTTGCGGGGTCACGGGGGCTGACGCATTCGAGGCCCAGTGTGTCACCTGCGGCAGCAAGGATATCGAAGAGTTGCGCGCTTTTGGTGGCGATGGCGTGCTGGTCGACATCGGCCCAGAGGTCGAGTGCAGCTTCCAATGCAGCGGTGGAGAGCATGGCGGGGGTGCCGGCGAGCCAGCGCTTCATGCCGGGGGCGGGGCGATAGGCATCCTCGAATGCAAACGGCGCGGCGTGGCCCATCCAGCCGGAGAGCGGGCTGGCGAGCGCGTCCTGCCAGCGTTTCGCGACGTAGAGGAACGCGGGGGCGCCGGGGCCTCCGTTGAGGTATTTGTATGTGCAGCCGACGGCGAGGTCGGCGTTCGCGCTATTGAGGTCGATCGGGACGGCGCCCACGCTGTGGCTCAGGTCCCAGAGCATCAGCGCGCCGGCGTCGTGCGCGCGGGCGGTCCAGGCGGGCATGTCGAAGCGGTCGCTGGTCTTGTAGTGGACATGGGTGAGCAGGAGGACCGCGGTGTCTTCGTCGAGCGCGGTGGCCAGGTCTTCGCGTGCGACCACGTTGAGGCGTGCACCGGGAACGCAGGCGACTGCGCCTTCGGCAATGTGCAGGTCGGTCGGGAAGTTGCCGGCTTCGCTGACGACCGTGTGACGCTTCGGATTGCTGCGAAGAGCGGCGACCAAGGCCTTGAAAAGATGCGTCGAGGTCGTGTCGCCGATGATGACCTCGTCCGGCGCGGCGCCGATCAGGGGGGCGATCTTGGCGCCGATCCGCTGGGGGGCGTCGATCCAGCCTTCGTTCCAGCTGCGGATCAGGCGGTCCCCCCATTGGCGCGTGGCGACGTCGGCGAGTGCGGCGGACGTGGCCCGAGGGAGCGCGCCGAGCGAGTTGCCGTCGAGGTAGATCACGCCTTCGGGTAGCGCGAACTGGTCGCGGTAGGCGGCGAGCGGATCGGTTGCGTCGAGCGCGCGGGCGTTTTCGAGGGTCACTTGGTCTTCCTGAGGTCGGCGATGATCAGGCGCTTTGCTTCCGCCCAGGCGGCGGTTTCCGGCGCGATCAGTTCGACATGGCCGGTGCCGGGGATGGTGTGGAGCGTGGCGGTGTCGCCGGCCGCATTTGCCTTCGCAACATAGTCGGTGGCCATGACGAAGGGGATGATCCGGTCTTCGCGCCCATTGACCAGATCCTGCTTCATGCCGAGCGGGAGGAGGCGCGGGACGGAGGTGTCGGCGTAGACGTCCGGATGCTGCGGGGTCGGCTTGCCGATTAGTTGCGCGACGACCTCCACCCCGCAGCCATTCTCGGGACTGGCGGCGGTGGCTTCGAGATCGGGGAGCCCGCCGAGGCTGATGACATGATCGATGCGGAGCGGGTTTGCGGTGCGGAGCGGACTGGTCGCGGGCAACTTCGGCCGGCCGGCGAGCCAGAGCGCGAGGTGCCCGCCGGCGGAATGGCCGATCGCGACCACATGCCGGGTGTCGAGATTGAACTTCTTGGCGTTTACCGTGAGTTGATCGGCGGCGTTCGCAGTATCGGCGAACGTGCCTGGATAGCCGCCGCCGGCGCGATCGACTCCGCGGTAATCGATGTTCCACACCGCCACGCCACTGTTGCGGAGATCGTCGGCGATCCAGTTCATCAGGCTGCGATCGGCGATGTTGGTCGTCCAGCACCCGCCATGCACCATGACCACGACCGGGAACGGTCCGCTCCCTTTCGGACGCCAGACGTCGATCTTCTGCATCTGGTCGGTGCCGTAGTCGATCGTCGCGTCGGGCGCTGGTTTGGGGCGTTTGGTCAGGTCCGGCCACGTCAATAAGGACGGCTTGGCGGGGGCGGAGGTTTGCGCGACCACGGGCGTCGAGATGGCGGCGAGTGCGAGAATGGCTAGGCGGATCATGGGGTTGGTCTAGCGCGCTCGACCCGCGGCGTCATGCTGTCATCTGGCGTTCTTCGTGCGGACGAAGAACGCGGTACGTTCATGCTTTGATCGTTGCGTTTTCACCTGCTACCGATGTCGGCAATGGCCAGCAGCGACTTCAAAGACCCCTTCGACTCCATCGTCGACGCCCCCTTCGATAGCGCGCTCAGCGAGCGGTATCTCGTCTACGCTCTGTCGACGATCACCGCGCGATCGCTGCCCGACGTCCGCGATGGGATGAAGCCGGTGCATCGGCGCCTGTTGTGGGCGATGCGGTTGCTCAAGCTCGATCCCGCACAGGGGTATAAGAAGTGCGCGCGCGTGGTCGGCGACGTCATCGGCAAATACCATCCGCACGGCGATCAGTCGGTCTACGACGCGATGGTGCGTTTGGCGCAGTCGTTCGCGATGCGCTATCCGCTGGTCGACGGGCAGGGCAATTTCGGCAACATCGACGGCGATAACGCGGCCGCCTATCGCTATACCGAGGCGCGGCTGACTCAGGTCGCGATCGACCTGATGGACGGGCTCGACGAGGACGCGGTCGCGTATCGCCCGACCTATAACGGCGAGGATCACGAGCCCGAGCTGTTCCCGGGGCTGTTCCCGAACCTGCTGGCGAACGGCGCGAGCGGGATCGCGGTCGGCATGGCGACGAGCATCCCGCCGCACAATGCCGCCGAGTTGCTGGAGGCGGCGATCGTGCTGATCGATACGCCGAACGCGGACGATGCGGCGATTCTGGGGCATGTGAAGGGCCCCGATTTCCCGACCGGCGGGCTGGTCGTCGATCCGCCCGCCGTCATCCGTGAGTCCTACGCGACCGGGCGTGGCGGCTTCCGCGTGCGGGCGCGCTGGGAGACCGAGCGGGAGAAGGGCGGCGGCTGGCAGCTGATCGTGACGGAGATCCCATACGGCATCCAGAAGGGGAAGCTGATCGAGCAGATCGCCGAGTTGATCAACGCCAAGCGCCTGCCGATTCTCGCCGACGTCCGCGACGAATCCGACACAGAAATCCGCATCGTGCTCGAACCGCGCAGCCGCACGGTCGATCCGCAGATCCTGATGGACGGGCTGTTCCGGCTGACCGACCTCGAGACGCGGATCAGCCTCAACCTCAACGTGCTCGACAAGGATCGCACGCCGCGCGTGATGAGCCTGCGCGAGGCGCTGGCGGCATGGGTCGATCACCAGTTCGTCGTGTTGCGCAGGCGCACCGAGCACCGGCTGAGCAAGATCGCCGACCGGGTCGAACTGCTCGACGGGTATCTGATCGCGTATCTGAACCTCGACCGGGTGATCGAGATCATCCGGACCGAGGACGAGCCCAAGAAGGTCATGATCGACGAGTTCGCGCTCACCGATCGCCAGGCGGAAGCGATCCTCAATATGCGGCTGCGATCGTTGCGGCGGCTCGAAGAGTTCGAGATCAAGACCGAGCGCGACAAGCTCGACAAGGAGCAGGCGACGCTTGCCGCGTTGCTTGCCGATCCGAAGAAGCAGCGCGCGCGGATGAAGCGCGACATGGCCAAGATCCGCGATCGCTATGGGCTGGAGACGGTGCTCGGCAAACGACGCACGACGATCGAGGAGGCCGCGCCGACGCGCGACATTCCGCTGGAGGCGATGATCGAGCGCGAGCCGATCACCGTCATCCTGTCGCAGCGTGGCTGGATCCGGGCGATGCGCGGGCATAACGATCTGGCCAGCCCGGAGGCGCTGAAGTTCAAGGAGGGCGACGGCCCGGCGTTCGCGTTTCATGCGCAGACCACCGACAAGCTGTTGCTCGCGGCTGAGAACGGGCGGTTCTACACGCTGGCGGCGGACAAGCTGCCGGGCGGGCGCGGGTTCGGCGAGCCCGTGCGCGCGATGATCGATCTCGACGGCAGCATCGGCATCGTCGCGTTGCTGCCCGCGAGCAAGCATCCGAAACTGCTCGTCGTAGCGACCGATGGGCGTGGTTTCTCGGTGAGCAGCGCGGAGGTGATCGCCGAGACGCGCAAGGGCAAGACGGTGGTAACGCCGCGGCCGGGCGCGCAGTTGAAGATCGTTCGACCGATCGGGCCGAACGACGATTACGTCGCGGCAATCGGCGACAACCGCAAGATGCTCGTGTTCCCGCTCGCCGAACTGGTCGAGATGACGCGCGGGCAGGGGCTGCAACTCCAGCGTTATCGCGATGGCGGACTGGCCGACGCGATCACGTTCGTCTTCGCCGAAGGACTGAGCTGGGCGATGGGCGGCGGCACGGGACGCACGCGGACCGAATCGGACCTCGGGCCGTGGCGCGCGGCACGGGGCGCCGCAGGAAGAATGCCGCCAACGGGGTTTCCGCGTGACAATCGCTTTGCGAGCGATCCGCTTAGCACCCTGAAAAACCAAAAGATTGGCGATAATTGACAGTATGGAGCCGTTTCGGTTCCTTTAGGACGTCTTAAGGAAGCGTCGCTACAACGGGGGAATGGCATCGATAGCCCCGGATGCGATTACGCAATCGATCGTCGCGACCGAACTGGTGGCGCGGGCCCTGGAACTGATCCCGATCCCGGCTGCCCATGTGGTCGTCAACGGCGGCGTGTTCGATCTCTTCGCGATGAACCGCGCCTATCGTCTCGCCGGCCTTGGCGTGGTCGCCGAGCGATCGCCGATGATCGCGGATCTCGGACCGCGCATCCTGGCATTCCTGGAATCGGCCAGCCTCCGGTCGGATTTCGAATGGACCCTGGGTGATGTCATCGACTGCCGCTATTACCGGGTGACGATCGCGCGGACGTTCGCGTCGTTCCGCGATCGCTGCACGATCAGCTTCATCGACCAGACCTCGCAAGTCCAGACCGAGCGCAGCCTGCGCCGTGAGATGACCACCGACAGCCTGACCGGTTTGCCCAACCGCGAGGGATTCGAGGAATTGATCGAGGACGTCGAGGATCGCAGCGTCAGCGCGGTTCTTGCGGTCGATCTCGATCGGTTCGGGCGGCTGAACTCGTGTCTCGGTTCGCTTGCCGGGGACGAGTTGCTGATCACCGTCGCGCGCCGGATCAAGGGAGCGTTGCGCGCGCGCGACACGCTTGCACGGATCGGCGGCGACCAGTTCGGCATCCTGATGACGATCGATACCGATCGCGAGGAAGCGCATGCACTGGCCGAGCGGATCCAGCGTACGCTCACCGCACCGTTTCGACTGACGGATTACGAGATCAGCGTCGAGTGCTCGGTAGGGATCGCCTATGGCGCGGACGAAGCGAGCGACGTCGCCGAGTTGATCCGACACGCGCAGTTCGCGGTGAAGCGGGCGAAGGCGAGCGGGCTGGCCGAAAGCTATCTGCCGCAGGATTTCGCGATCGCGCGTGCGCAGTTCGGCATGGAGACCGCCCTGCGGCGCGCGATCGAGAATCGCGAGCTTCGGCTGGCGTATCAACCGATCTGCGACCTGGCGACCGGTCGGATCGTGGCCTTCGAAGCACTTGCGCGATGGACCGATGAACAGGGCCGTCGGCATTGTCCGACCGAGTTCATTCCGGTCGCCGAGGAATCGGGGCTGATCGTGCCGCTGGGGCGCTGGGCGATCGACGAGGCCGCGCGAACGCTTGCCGCATGGGATGCGCGGCACGGTGCGGCTTGCGGGGTGAAATTCGCGGTCAACCTGTCGGCGATCCAGTTGCAGCGCGACGACATCGCCCCGGTGCTGGAGGCGGCGCTGGCATCGACCGGGCTGACCGGCGACCGGTTTACGCTGGAACTGACCGAGAGCGCGATCGTGACGGACCCGGATCGGATCGCCGGGACCATGCACGCGCTGAAGGCGTTGGGAACGACGCTGGCGATGGACGATTTCGGGACGGGCTATTCCAACCTCGCCTATCTGCAGAAGCTGCCAATCGACGTGCTGAAGATCGACCGCAGTTTCGTTACCGAGATGCTGGCCGACCGCGACAAGGTATCGATCGTCCGCGCGATCCTCAGTCTGGCGCAGGCGCTGGGGATGAAGACGACCGCCGAGGGGATCGAGACCAACGAACTCGCGCAGACGCTGGCGGCGCTCGGGTGCACGTTCGGGCAGGGATATTTCTATGCCAAGCCGCTCGAGGCGGAGGCGGCGTATGCGATGATCGGCGCGGGTGGGGGCGTGTCGCCGTTCGCTCAAGGTTGAGCGCTGGTTATTCAACGGCCGACGGCATCCGGGTGACTACCGTCGTGGCAGCAGGTAGCGTCGTCGTCCCAGCAGTCGGCGTCGTCCCGTCAGCCACCGCGTCGTCCTAACACCCACCAGCCGCCGTCGCCGCAACGGCTGCCGTCGTCGCAACGGCCACCGTCATCCCAACAACTACCGTCATCCCAGCGAAAGCTGGGATCTCACCGTGCGGGTCTCGGCGTTCGCCAACGGGGATACCCTAGCTTCCGCTGGGGTGACGGATTTGGGGCGGGTGGCGCGTCGGCATTGGGAATCACCGCTCGGCGAATACGGCTCGCCGATCCAACCGCTCCGGCACCTCCGCAACTTAGCAACTCAGCGCTTCAGCCACCATCTGATCTGCGATCGCCGCGACGCGTTCCGCATCCGGAAAGCCTTCCGCGATCCACTGCGTTTCGACCTGTCGCAGCATCGCCGCGACGTCCGGGCCCTTGCGCAGACCGCGTTCCACGAGCGCACCGCCGGAGAAGGGGAAGGAGGGTGGCGTCCAGTCCTTGATCGGGGAAACGTCTTCGCCCGCGATCAGCAGCCGGTCGATCGCGACGGTCATGCCGGCGCGGTAGGCAAGCGCCTGCGGGCCTTCGGTGCCGGGCCCGGCAGTGGCGGCGATCAGGCGTTTGCGGTCGGTGTTCGACAGCTTGAGGCGCGCGCCGACCGCTTCGGCCGCAGCGGGGGCGATCGTCATGGAGAGGCGGCGGATCGGGTCGGGTGCGATCCCCGCCGCCGTCTCGCGCTCGGCGAGGAGAGCGAGACGCTCCGCACCCGCCGCGTCGATCTCGGGCAGGACCGCGCGGAAAATGCCGCGCTCGACCATCAAGGCGACTACCGGCACCGCGTTGGCGGCGACCAGCAGTTTCAGCACTTCGCTCGCCACGCGTTCGCGGGACAGCGCCATCAGGTCGTTCGCGCGAGCGGTGCAGGCATTCAGGCCTGCTTCGTCGATCGTAGTGCCGAACCGGGCATGGAAGCGGAAGAATCGGAGGATGCGCAGGTGATCCTCGGCGATCCGCTGCAACGGGTCGCCGATGAAGCGCACGCGCCGGGCCGCTAAGTCGTCGAGGCCCCCGAAATAGTCGAAGATCTCGCCCGTCGCTGGATCGGCATAAAGCGCGTTCATCGTGAAGTCCCGCCGCGCCGCATCCTCGCGCCAGTCGTCGGTATAGGCGATGATCGCGTGGCGGCCGTCGGTCGAGACGTCGCGGCGCAGCGTCGTCACCTCGACCGGGCCGGCGGGGGTGACCGCGGTGATCGTACCGTGCGCGAGGCCGGTCGGGACCGCCTTGATCCGCGCGTCCTGGAAACGTTCGATCACATCCTGCGGGGGCAGGCGCGTGGCGATATCGACATCGGCGACGTCGATCCCGAGCAGCGTGTCGCGCACCGCGCCGCCAACGAAGCGGGACTCGCCCTCGGTTGCCCCGAGAACCTTGGTCAGTGCTTCGAGACCGTCACGATCGCGCCACGGCGCGGCCGGGAGTATCAAGACCACCTCAGGCGGCGGGCGAGGTTGACGATCATCGCCGCTGTCGCGCCCCAGATGCGGCGCTCGTTCCACATGATTTCGTAATAATGCCGGTCATGGCCCTGCCATTCGAGCGTCGCCTCGACATGGTTCGCCTCGTCGAGAAGGAACGCGAGCGGCACTTCGAAGACGCTGGCGACTTCGGCTTCGCTCGGCGTGAACACCAGGTCGGGCGGTATGATGCCGATCACCGGCGTAACCTGGAAACCGGTGACGGTGCGGTAGCTGTCCGCCTCGCCGATCACCCGGACCTCATCGCGCGGGAGAGCGATTTCCTCCTCGGCTTCACGAAGCGCGGCGGTGACGACGTCCTCGCCGGGATCGATCCGACCGCCGGGAAATGCGATCTGGCCGGGATGGCGGCTCATCGTATCGGTGCGCTGCGTCAGGATTACACCGGGATCGGCGCGGTCGGTGACCGCGATCAGCACCGCGGCGGGGAGCAGCGTGTCGGCGGCGGTGAGGTCGCCGTCATGCTGGTCGCCGGTCAGCAAGATCATGTGCGAGCCGGCGCCCTTCGCCAGCGCTGCGGTCAGCCGTTCCGTCAAGCTCATGCGGCAGGCTCCAGCGGGAAGAACGCCCCGTCGCTCCAGATGCCCGGTGTCTCCGCATTATCGGCGATCGCCCGCTCGGCGAGTTCGTAATAGACCGAGCGCACGACCAGCGCCTCCATCCCGCCGCGCACGACGAGATATGGGCGCGGGCCATCGGTATCCTCGACGAAGCGCAATGGATGCTCGGGACCCGCGGTGACGAGATCGCCGGTGTTGAGCCGGAAGGCGAGTTTCGAGTCGCGACCGGTGCCTTCCGCCTTCATCTCGACCGCGATGAAGGGCGCGTCCTCGACCTCGATATCGAGCTTTTCGACGGGGGTGACGAGGACGTGGCTGCCATCGGCCTCGCGACGCAGGATCGTCGAGAACAGCCGGACCATCGCCGGACGTCCGATCGGCGAGCCCTGGTGATACCAGGTGCCGTCGCGCGCGATCCGCATCTCGCTGTCGCCGCAATGCGTCGGGTTCCATTTCTCGACCGGCGGGAGCTTGGCTTCCTCGACGAGCTTGGCGATCTCGGCGAGACTTAAGGAGGCGATATCGGGGATGGGATCCATGGGCATGGCGGCGGACTAGGCGGGCCGGGGGGCCAGGTAAAGCGGCGGCTTATGCGGATGCGGTGACCGGTATCGTAACCGGTACGCGTGCACCGAGCATGCCGGGCGTGTTCGGGACCGCGTCGCCGCGTGCGAGCAGGCGGTGGCGCTCGACTGGACCCGGTGCGCGCCAATGCGCGGTGCGATCGGCGGTGAAGCCGAAGAAGCGGCCGTAATAATCGGGATCGCCGATCAGCATCAGCGCGCCATCAAGGCCGTGGGCGGCTGCTGCGTCGAGCGCGTGCTTCATCAAACGGCGGCCGATCCCGTCGCCCTGATGGGTTGGCTCGACCGCGACCGGGCCGAGCATGACGAGCGGCGTTTCGACCCCGTCCTGGATCAGCGCGATCGGCCAGCATTGGATCGAACCGACCAGGGCGCCGTCCTCGATCGCCGCGAAGCTGAGGGCGGCGATCGCGTCGCCAGCGCCGCGGATCGTGTAGGCGGTGCGGCGAAACCGGTCCGGCCCGAACGCACGATCGAGCAGCGACTCGACCATGGCCGGATCGATGCTGTCGAGGGGGACGAGAGTGATCACGGCATCTCCTGCCCCCGGACGTGCCGAGCGACGGCGCGCGGGCGATGGGGGCAGCGCGCTTTAACTTCGGTGCGGCTGAACGCAAGGATAACCGGCGGGGGGGGGGCTTGCGGTCGAGACGCCGCTACTCTGAGTGATCGAGGTCCGCTCGTTAGAATCCTCCCCGCAAGGGGGGCTGGCGTTTGCCGGACGGAGGGGGAGGAAAGCGATGACCGCGGTTCCGTGTCCTCCCCCTCCGTCACCTTCGGTGCCACCTCCCCCTGGCGGGGGAGGATCGCGATAGCCAATCGCGATAGTCATCTGCCAGCGCGTCTCACTTCGAAGACCCGACTTTCATCTCGCCGCGCGTCTGCTAGAGGCGCGGCGATGGAAGACAGTCTTCAACTCGAAGTCCACGATCTCGAAGTGCAGGTCCTGACCGGCATCTATTCGGAGGAGACGCACCTGCCGCAGCCGCTGCGGATCTCGCTGACCGTCGACATGGTGTGCCCCAAGCGGTTCGACCCCGATACGCCGTTGTCGGCGTCCAAGAATTACCTCGATCTGAAAAACGCGGCGACCACCGCGCTGCCGCCGGGCGTGCACTTCACGCTGATCGAAGGCGTGGCGGATCATATCTGCGAGACGCTGTTCCTGCAGGACGCGCGGGTGTTGCGCGTGAAGGTGAAGATCGTGAAGCTGGCGATCGCCGAGGCGGACGAGGCGATCGGCGTGACCCTCGTCCGCCACCGCCGCTGACGCCGTGCGCCTGACGCTCGAACCGGGTGGGGATATTTCCGCGCTGGTGCGGGGCGCGGCTGGCGAGTCGCTGGTGGTCGTGATTCCGGCGACGCTGGATGCGCTGGCGATGGCGCAGTCGAAGGCTGCGATCGGCCCGCTTGCGGTGGAATTGGCGCCCGCGACTCGGGTGAATGCGGTGGTGCTGGCTGAGGGCGGTGCCCCCGCTGAAGTCGATGCGGCGGTCGCGTTTCTCGAGCAGGCGCGGTCGACCACGGGCCAATTGATCGAGATACGCTGACCTGGTGGCGTTATCGGCAAGTCGGGCTCGTATCTTCCGATCCAGCGTGACCGTCATTCCCGCGAAGGCGGGAACCCATATTGGCTAGCCGGTCGATAGAATTGCCAACCCTTGAGTATCTGGGTCCCCGCCTCCGCGGGGATGACTGACAGCTGTCGGAGCTTCGACAGCCGTCAATTTCCCTAGACCTTCCGCGTCCGCCCGCACGGGCCGAGCGCGGCCAGCACATAGGCATAATCCTCGCGCGCGATCGTCGCGTCGGCCGCTCCCAGCGACGCGGTGCTCCGCTCGGGCAGCGTCGCCGGCAATGCGCATGCCATCCGGTACCACAACAACGTCTCAGGCGCCGGCGGTGCGGCCGATTCATCGACGATCTCGCTCAGCGCGACCGCCCAGCGTGGCTGCTCGCCCGGACGGCGCAGGACCGACAGCGACACCGGCCGCTGGTCCGCGGTGGTCAGGAAAATCTGCGTCTCGCCCTCGCCGGGTAGCGCACCCGCGACGTGGAACGCGTTGCCGATCCCGGTGATGACCGGCGGTGCGTCGCTTGCCAACGCGTCCTTGGCGATCTTTCGCGCGCGTGCATCGGCGGTCGGCGTCCAGTCGAGCTGCGCGTCGGGCGCTATCAGCTGGACCTGGTTGACCGCGCCCGGCACCGGCCGCGCGAAGATCAGCACGCGCGCCTTCTTGAATTTCGGCACGCGACCCGCCGAATCGGGGGCAACGTCGAGCAGATAGCCGATTCGCGGCGGCAGCCCATCTGCCCCCCGGATCAGCGCCGTGACGTCGACCTCGACATATAGTCGGACTAAACCCGGCGCGAGGTTCGGGGCTTCGGCGGGCTTGATCTTCGCGGTCGATCGCACCGTCGCATCGGCTATCACCGGCGCGGACAGCACCAGGTCGGCGATGTCGGCATACCCGATCCCGCCGGCGCCATCCTGCTGCACCGCATCACGAGAAACCGACGCGTTACCGGGAGAAACCTGGGCTGGTGGAGGCATCTGTCCGGCATGGACGGGGAGCGCGACGAGCGCGATCGACAGGGCCGAAGCCGTAACGTGAAACAATGGATTCATGCCGACAGGCTACGCGACCCAAGCTGAACGATACAGAAATAATTCTGCCATCTAGCGGTTGTAAGTTTGTTGCGTCTGACAAAGCGTTTGCGTGTCGCATGACGTGGCGATAGGACTTGGCGAATGCCCCGTGGTTATTCCGGCCAACGGCAGACGCATGTGTCGCGTACCGAGTACGGACATGTGCGTACGGAGCAGGCAGATTAAGGGAGTGTCGTTTCTGAATGGCCTATACTGACCAGAAGATGTCCGGAGGCAAAATCGTCGCGATCGTGATCGTCGCGCTGATTCATGCGGCCTTGGGCTACGCTTTCGTCACGGGCCTCGCGTACCAGTACGTGAAAAAGGCCCAAGAAAAGATGACGACGTTCGACGTGGAGCCGCCGCCGCCGCCGCCTCCGCCCGACGAGCCCCCGCCGCCGCCGCCTGACCAGCCAAACCTGCCGCCGCCACCGACCACGGTCGTGACGCCGCCGCCAGTGGTCGTGACCCCGCAGCCTGCGCCTGCGATCACCACGTCGACGATCATCCCTCGGTTCCAGCCGACGGCTCCGCCTGCGCCTCCCGCGCCGCCGGCTCCGCCAGCAGCACCGGCACCACCAGTCGTCAGCAAGGCGGCCGGTGCAAAGGGTGATCCCGCACAGTGGGTGTCGACGGACGATTATCCGCCGAGCTCGCTCCGCGCCGAGGAAGAAGGCACGGTCGGGATCGCTTGGGATATCAACACCCAGGGTCGCGTCGAGAATTGCCGCGTCACGTCGTCGAGCGGATCGTCTGCGCTGGATCGGGCCGCTTGCGCCGCGATCACACGGCGTGGTCGGTATTCGCCGGCAGTGGACACGGCGGGCAACCCGATCCGGTCGAGCTCTTCGCGTCGCGTGACGTGGAAGATCCCGCCCCAGTAATTTGGTGCCATCACCGCCGCAGCTTTCGTTTCAGATATAGACCTATATAGTCAGAGGACTAACCGATCATGATCACCACCATTCTTGCGGCGGCCGGGACCGCCGCTGCCGACGCCAACCCGTACGGCCTCCAGGCCGCACTTCGCGAAGGCGGCCTGATCTCGCAGACCGTGTTCGGCATCCTCGTGCTGATGTCGGTCGTGTCGTTCTACATCCTGTTCTCGAAGCTGTTCGAGCAGCAGAAGATCATCGGTCAGGGCAAGCGCGTCCGTCAGGCCTTCTGGTCGTCGAACAGCCTTCGCGAAGGTTCGGCCAAGCTCGAGAAGAACTCGGCCTACAAGCAGATCGTCGACGACGGCCTGGCCGCTCAGGAGCAGCATTCGAAGCTGACCGATCCGGTCGAGGCCCATGATTGGCTGCACGGTTCGCTCGCGCGTTCGGAAGCTGCGATCAACTCGAAGCTGGGTGGCGGTCTCGCCTTCCTCGCGACGGTCGGTTCGGTCTCGCCGTTCATCGGTCTGTTCGGTACGGTTATCGGCATCTACCGCGCACTCGTGAAGATCGGTGCATCGGGTCAGGCATCGATCGACAAGGTCGCAGGGCCGGTCGGTGAAGCACTGATCATGACCGCGCTGGGTCTGGTCGTCGCAGTTCCTGCCGTGCTGTCGTACAACTGGCTGCAGCGCCGCAACAAGTCGATCGCAGAGGACCTGTCGGCCTTCTCGAACGACGTGCTGGGCTTCCTTGCTTCGAACGGCGCCGTGCGTCCGTCGATTGCAACGGCTGCCAAGCCGGTTGCGGCCAAGCCTGTTACGACGACCACGACCGCCGGCCAGACCGGTGGCGTGCCGCGCGCCAACTAAGACGCGAAAGGCGGGGCTGCTGTTCGCAGCGGCCCCGTTTCATTGCCGCCGGCAGTTCCGGTGGCGATTACATGGATAGGATAGTTCGCACATGGCGATGAGTGTTGGTGGCGATTCCACCGAGAGTTCGATATCGGACATCAATACGACGCCGCTGGTCGACGTCATGCTCGTGCTCCTGATCATCTTCCTGGTGACGACGACTGTCGCGGTCCAGGCGGTGCAGCTGAAGCTCCCGGAGGTTCGCTTCGATCCGACGATGACCAAGCCAGAGAATGTCTCGCTATCGGTGACTTCGGCCAACGGACAGTGCCAGGTATATTGGGGCCTCTCGCAGGTTACCCATGAAGAGCTGCTGCAACGCGGCGTCGACAAGCTGAAGGCTGAGATCGCGCGTCAGGGCGGTGCCAATGCTGCCGGTCTCGAACTTCCCGAGGCGCATATCCGCGGCGACGTGGACGCACCGTATCGCTGCATCGGCGCCACGATCTACACGATGCAGCAGGCCGGGTTCGCCCGCGTCGGCTTCATCTCCGAACCGCCCCCGGGCGGCACCACCGAACGCTGATGCCGAACGCTGACGGTCGCTCGGACGTATTTAGGAGTAGCATAGAATGGCAATGAGCGGCGGCAAAGAAGATGGCTCGCCGATGATGGAAATGAACATGACGCCGTTGATCGACGTCCTGCTCGTTCTCCTCATCATGTTCATCATCACGATCCCCATCCAGACGCACGCGGTGAAGGTCGATCTTCCGGTCAACAGCCCGAACCAGCCGCAGAACCCGGTCAATCCCGAGAAGAACAAGATCTCGATCGATGCCGCCGGTGTTATCGCGTGGAACGGTGCGCCGGTCGACGAAGTCACGCTGCGCCAGTATCTGGATCAGTCCGCCGGTATGACGCCCGAGCCCGAACTCCACTTCCAGCCTGATCCGCAGGCGCGGTACGAAGTGGTCGATCGTACGCTGGCCGTCATCAAGCGGTCTGCGATCACGAAGCTCGGCTTCATCGGCAACGAGCAGTATCGCAACGACTTCTAAGTCGCCTGCGTACAGTATCGAACGTCCAAAGGGCGGTCCTCCGGGGCCGCCCTTTTTTCTTGTGTTCGACGGCTTGGGGCCGCGCGTGGTGGCCGGCAGCGAAACTTGATCAATGTACTTGTATGACAGTCATCGAAGTGACACACCGTTGTCACAAAAATGAAACCTTCCGATCGGCGAAGGTCAGTGGAGATGAGAGATGCGCAAGTCCGTCCTGTTCGTTCTCGCAACCCTTGGCGCGGCAACGCCGGCGCTGGCGGCCCCATCCGCTAACCAGGATCGCACCGGCTACACGGCCATCGCGGCGGGCGACCTATCGACGGCGGAACAGCGCATCGTCGCCGAGCGGAAGATTTTCCCGCAACGTCCCGAACTGATGCTCAATCTGGCGTCGGTGTACCGCCGGACCGGCCGCGACTCGGAAGCCCGGGCGCTGTATGCTGCGGTTCTGAAGCGGCCGGCGGTCGCGATGGACCTGCCGTCGGGCGCCGTGGTTTCGTCTCACGATCTCGCGAGCCGCGCGCTGGCCCGCCAGACGCAGCAGATCGCGACTCGCTGATCCGTCGTCGCGCGGGAGCGTCCGACCTGTTCTCTCGCGAAGGCGGGGCCCTAATTTAGGTCCTGCCTCCGCGGGTACACGAAGAGTGGGCGGCCTGAGGCTCGAAGCGCTCGCCGGGCCGGATGACGGCGTGCGGGTCGAAGAGCGTTCGCCTCAACTGGGGCGCTTCTTGTTCCGCAGCCTACGTTCCAGGCGTAGCTCGCTTCGGGGCGCCATATTCTGCAGCGTTCAGTCTGCGCAGGCCGGGTGGGCAAGCTTGTAAGCTGAGCGTTTCGCTTCGTTATCGCGACCGTCCAATGGAGCCCCACCGTCGCTGGGATGGCTGGTTGGGGGAGCGTTTGGTGACGCGGATCCCAGCAATTGGCGTGCGGAAAAAGTCGGACGCTCCGTTTTACGAGGCAGAGAACGGCTAGTGGGGTTGGCGCCCACGGACGTACCCCCTCTTAGCTACGCGCCGGAGGAGCGGTAAACGGATCTATCAGCGAGTCTTTGCGTCATTGCCCGATACTTCGGTTGCGGAATGCCAGCTACAACTCGTTGGTGATAACCGCGGGCTGACACGTAGCTTCGGCGTTCCGGCCGAGGCGCGAGGCTGGGCGTCGAACGCGGTTTTCAAGTCGACGAGCCTGCAATCTTAGCTTCCGCTCGAGCAAACGCGGTGATCTACCGCGGCCAAGCCCAAACGACGAACCAAGCCCGGGCGACTAGCACCGGCCTCTCGCGCAGTCCCCGACCTTACAAGCGCGGCAACGTCACCCCACGCTGCCCCATATATTTGCCCGCGCGGTCGGCATAGCTCACTTCGCAAGGCTCGTTCCCCTTGAGGAACAGGAACTGGCACGCGCCCTCGTTAGCGTAGATCTTGGCCGGGAGCGGCGTGGTGTTGGAGAACTCCAGCGTCACATGGCCTTCCCATTCGGGCTCGAGGGGCGTCACGTTGACGATGATTCCGCAGCGCGCATAGGTCGACTTGCCGAGGCAAATCACCAGCACGTCGCGCGGGACGCGGAAATACTCGACCGTGCGGGCGAGCGCGAAGCTGTTCGGCGGGATTATGCAGACGTCGGTCTTGCGGTCGACGAAGCTGTTCGCCGCAAAGTCCTTGGGGTCGACGATCGCGCTGTCGACGTTGGTGAAGATCTTGAACTCGTCGGCGACGCGGGCGTCGTAGCCATAGGATGAGAGCCCGTACGAGATGCAGCCATCGCGGCGCTGCGCTTCATGGAACGGTTCGATCATCGCATCGCCCAGCGCGCGCTCGCGGATCCAGCGGTCGGACATCACGGACATGGCAACTCCCTTTTTCGGGAGCGGCTTTCGCGCGGATGTCGCCCGACGGCAAGAGGGGCAGGCGGAAAGAGCGTAGGTGTGTTCCGCGGCGCGGCTGTTTCGCGCACCGCGCGTTGGCTATTGATGCGGTCGGGCGGTGGCGTCACAATGCGGCGTCGCAATCGTCATGATCGGGCGCCATGATCGGGCGCCACGATCGGGCGCCATGATCGGGACTGCGCCGTCGGAGCAAGCCCGGCGGCTCGAAGGGAAGCTGGCTTGAAGTTCATCGAGACACCGTCGCCGAATTTCGACGACCGCACGCTGCCCATCACGATGATCGTGTTGCACTATACCGGCATGCAGGACGGCGCGTCGGCGATCGCACGGTTGCGCGATCCCGAGGCGAAGGTGTCGTCGCATTACCTGGTCGAGGAGGACGGGACGGTCCTGCGGATGGTGGCGGAGGACAAGCGCGCGTGGCACGCAGGCCGGTCGCACTGGCGCGGGATCGAGGACGTCAATTCGGCGAGTGTCGGCATCGAGATCGTCAATCCGGGGCATGAGTTCGGCTATCGTCCCTTCCCGCCGGAGCAGATCGCGTCGGTCGTGGCCCTGGTCGCGGAGATCAAGGATCGCCACGAGATCACGCGCGGAAATATCGTTGGACACTCGGACATCGCGCCAACCCGCAAACGTGATCCCGGCGAGCTGTTCCCCTGGCACGAACTGGCGCGGCGCCGGCTGGCGTTGCCGCGGCCGACCAAGAATCTGATGGACCCGGGCTGGACCGAGGGCGGATTCTGCCTCGCGCTCGAACGCTTCGGGTATGACGTGGAGAACCGGATGGCCGCGACGATGGCATTCCAGCGGCGGTTCCGACCGGAACTGGTCGACGGCGAGGTCGATGCGGAGTGTCGCTGTATCCTGCTTGCGTTGCTGCTGCCGAAGCCGATGGGGGATGACTGAGGTCTTCCCCCCTCCCTGGAAGGGAGGGGTTGGGGGTGGGTCGGTTTCCGTATCACGGGACGGTCGCGACCAAAGCTGGCCTACCCACCCCCCGCCCCTCCCTTTCAGAGAGGGGAGACCGTCGCACTTACAGGCGAGCATTTTGGCCACGAAAACGGTGGTGCATCCGACCCACCCGCGCTAGGGCTCGCCTCGCCAGAGGGTCGGGCGGCCGCGGGTGTCTTTACGACACGCGAGGAAAGTCCGGGCTCCGCGAAACGACGGTGCCGGGTAACGCCCGGCGAGGGTGACCTCAGGGAAAGTGCCACAGAGAGCAGACGGCCAACCCTCGGCTTCGGTCGGGGCGGTCAGAGTGAAAGGGTGCGGTAAGAGCGCACCGCGCGCCTGGTAACAGGGGCGGCACGGCAAACCCCACCGGGAGCAAGATCGAATAGGGGTGGCACATGGGCTTCGTTTCAGCTCGTCACCCGGGTTGATTGCTTGAGGCGGCGGGCAACCGTCGTCCTAGAGGAATGGTCGCCTAACTTTCGACCGAAGGGTCGGAAATGGACAGAACCCGGCTTACAGACCCTCTGGCATCCTTCCCCGAACCATTGCAGACTGCGACGAAATTACGTCGGGGGAAGTGATGCGTATCGACAGGGCCGGGTTGATCGGCGCGGGCATGATGGCGGTCGCCGTCGCGACGGTTCAGGTGGCGGCTCCGGTCACGGCGCAGGTTCCCGCGACGACGGTGCAGCAGGATTTCGATGCCGCCGCTGCACTCGATGCGAAGGGTGACTGGCCCGCGGCGTTGGCGGCGTGGGAAAAGCTCGAGGCGCGGACCAAGCCGGGCTCGCGCAGCCGCGGCATCGCGCTGATCCGCAAGAGCGCGGCGCTATTCAAGCTCGATCGATCCGACGACGCGGTGACCGCGGCGCGCGCGGGGCTGGCGTTGTTGCCTGCGACCGATCCGACGCTCGCCGAGGATCGCTGGCGGGCCTATTACGATCTCGGGATCATCGCCCAGAACGCGCTCGACTATGCGGGCGCGAGCGACGCTTATGCGAGCGCGGAGGCGGCGGGCGGCACGCCGTCGCTGAAGGCCGCATCGTTGCTGGCGCTGGCGGAGACGAGGACGTTTACCGATCCCGCCGCCGCAGAGGCTGCACTCGCTCGTGTCGATGCTTTGGTGAAGACCGCTCCGGCGGATGCCAGGGTGAAGGCCATGATCGCACGTCGCCATGCGATCCTGTCGCTCAATCGCGGCGCATACGAGCCGGCGCGGGTCTATGCGATCGACGCGGTCAAGCAACTCGGCGGGCTGACGTCCCAGACCGATTCGAACGACGTCTCCGCGCGCTCCGACGCGGCGATCGCCTCGCTGCTGGCCGGCAAACCCGACGACGCGCGGCGCTATATGGCGATGACCGGCGCGGGGCGGCTCACCAAGGGGGAGTTCGACCCGGCCGTGCAGATGGACGTACCGCCGTGTGGCGGCGAGGCCGACCTTCGCCCCGCCGACATGGCGGTGGTCGAGTTCACGATCGGCGACGACGGCGTGGTGAGAGACGTCTCGCCGATCTATGCGGCGGGCGGCGGTGCGGTCGCGCTGGAGTTCGCGCGGGCGGTCCGCGACTGGTCCTGGACGCCGGAACAGGCAAAGGCGTTACCGGCATTCTTCCGACGCAATGTCCGGATCGAGATGCGGTGCTCGACCTTGTTCGAGCGACCGTCGATCGGCAAGTTCCTCGATTCCGACATGGCGACGTGGCTAGAATCGAAGGGGCTTTCGCTGCCGTCTGAGGAACGTGGGGCGGATGCCGTCGCGGTCGTCCGCCAACGTGCGGCGCTCGTTGCCGCAGAGGCGAAGTCCGGACCCAATTCGCTCGCGACGCTGCCGCCGCTGTATCAACTGGTCAATAATGCGGTCGTCGGCCGCGAGGAATCCAACGTGTTCGCAAGGCGCGCGCTCGCGATCGCCGAAGCCCAGGGGGCGCCCGCATCGGCAAGGCTGCCGCTCGATATCAGCGTGCGCGTGACGGCCAGTGCGGACAGCTGGAAGGACGGGGCGTTCACCCGCGCCGTCACGCCGCTGCTGTCGATGCCGGTCTATGCGAACGATCCGAAGGCGCGGTCGGCGATCCTGTTGCTGATCGCAGAGCGGACCAGTGCGCGAAACCGTCGTGCGGTGCTGTTGCAGCAGGTTGCGGACGAAAAGGGTCTGGCTGCGAACGACCCCATGCGTGTTGGGGCGCTGATCCGTCTGGCCTCGCTCCAGCAACAGGCAGGCGATACGGCCATGGCGCGCGCGACGTTCGACCGGTCCGGGCTGGCGGCGAGCCAGTGTGCGATCCTCGACGCGCCGCCACGGTTCCTGTCGGCCGGCGGCGTCTTTCCGAACGAGGCGCAGGCTTGGGGTTTCGAAGGGTGGACCAAGACGCAGTTCGACGTCGGCGCCGACGGCAAGGTTCTCAACCAGCGGGCCGTGCTGAGCTACCCCCCATTCGTGTTCACCAAGGCCGGCGTGCAGACGATCGCGGGCGCACGGTACACCAAGACGTTCCGGCCCGATGGCGGCGTCGGCTGCGGCGGCCTGTCGCAAAGCGTGCGGTTCAAGCTGCCGGGGTGAGGGTTCTGATGTTGTCCTCCCCTTGGCGGGGGAGGTGGGCGTCAGCCTGACGGAGGGGGAGGTAAGCGAAAACCTCTGGCCCGGATTCTTCCCCTCCGTCTGGCAAGTGCCAGCCACATCCCCCTGGCGGGGGAGGATTGGGGGTAGTGCAGCCCTCTCGGCTTACACCAACACCTTGTCCGGCCGGCCGACCTCTTCGAGCACCGTCTTCGAATCGATTTCCATCATCGGTTTGATCAGGCCGTCGCGGATGTCGTAGACCCAGCCGTGCAGCAGCACTTCCTGCCCGCGGGCGAAGGCGCCCTGGATCGTTGCGGTGCGCGCGAGCCGGATCAGCTGGTCGCGGACGTTGACCTCGACCAGCCGGTTGACCTTCTGTTCGCGGTCGGGCTGAGCATCGATCTCGTCTGCATGGTCGTGCAGGACGCCGCGCGCGGTCGAGAGCCAGTCGTCCACGGCGCCGCTCGTGCCGCCATCGAGCGTCGCGCGGATGCCGCCGCACGCATAATGGCCGCAGATGATGATGTGGCGCACGCCCAGTACGTCGACCGCATATTGCAGTACCGACATCAGGTTCATGTCGTCGTCGTTGACCAGATTGGCGATGTTGCGGTGGATGAACATATTGCCGGGCGGCGTCATCGTCATCTGTTCCGGACTGACTCGGCTGTCCGAACAGCCGATCCACAGGAACTCCGGGTTCTGCCCGACGAGTTGGCGCTGGAAGAAGTCGGCGCTTTCCTCGATGATCTCGGCCGACCACGCCTTATTGGCGAGCAGGAGCTGCTTATACTGCCTCATGCGAAACGGACCTCGGTCTGGGGGGCGTTGATCAGCTTCACCGTACGCAGCGCAAGATCGCCGCGGATGAGCACGGTGATGCCGCGATACTGCGCACCCTTGATGAACGCGTTGATGATGTCGACGTTGTCGAGATCGACATAGCTGGTCGACGAGAGATCGATCAGCAGGTTCGCGTTGTCCGGCACGCGATCGAGCGACTTCTGCAACTCGTATTTATGGATGAAATACAGGTTGCGGCGGGCCCGGACGAGGCAGTCCTCATCGTCGCAGGCGAAGGTGATCGCGGTGCGGAAGTTGCGCGCGACGACGAACACGAAGCCGACGGCGAGCCCGATGACGATGCCTTCGAGAAGGTCGGTGAACAGGATGGCGACTACGGTGACGACGAACGGGATGAACTGCGTCCAGCCCTGCTTGAAGCGCTCGGTGTAGAGCTTGGGTTTGGTCAGCTTGTAGCCGGTCGCGATCAGCACGGCGGCGAGCGCCGAGAGCGGGATCATGTTGAGCACTGCGGGGATCAGCGCGACGCTGACCAGCAGCCAGAAGCCATGCAGCATCGTCGACAGCTTGCTCTCGGCCTTGGCATCGACGTTGGCGGACGAGCGCACGATGACCGAAGTGACGGGCAGGCCGCCGATCAGGCCGGACAGGATGTTGCCGCCGCCCTGTGCCATCAGCTCCCAGTTCTTGTCGGTCGAGCGACGGCGCGGATCGATCTCGTCGACCGCCTTGACGCTCAACAGCGATTCGAGGCTGGCGACGATCGCGAGCGTCACTGCGCTGCTCCAGACGATGCCCATCGTGATCCCGGAGAAATCGGGAAAGGTGAACAGCGACGGGAATTGCGACAGCGTCTGCGTGATCGGGACCTGAACGAGGTGCGTCTCCTGCAGCTGCCAGTCGGGTTTCACGACGCCCAACAGCATGTTGCCGAAGATGCCGATCAGCACGACGACCAGCGGGCCGGGGACGAAGCGAAGCGGGCCGTCCTTCGGCTTGGCGCCATCCCACCAGAACAGGAAGGCGAGGCTGAGACCGGCGATCAGGATGGCCCCGGGCGTCACGCTGGCCGAGAGGCTCTCGACGATCCGCGAGAAGGTGTTGACGCCGTTCGCGGTGCTGAATTCGAAGATGCCCACGGCTTCACGGTCGAAACCGACCGCGTGCGGGATCTGCTTCAGGATCAGGATCAGGCCGATCGCGGCAAGCATGCCGGTGATCACGGACGAGGGGACGAACTCGCTGAGGATGCCGGCGCGGGTCAGCGAGAAGCAGATCTGAAGTACCCCGGCGAGCACGACGGCCATCAGGAACATCTGGTAGCTCGGCATGCTTTCGATCGCGGTCAACACGATCACCGTCAGGCCGGCGGCGGGACCGCTGACCGACAATGGCGACTTGGAGAACAAGCCGACGGCGATGCCGCCGACGATCCCGGAGATGATGCCGGCGAACAGAGGTGCACCCGACGCAAGCGCGACGCCGAGACAGAGGGGTAGCGCGACGAGCGCGACGACGATGGAGGCGGGAAGATCCGCGCGCCATGTGGTGAGCTTTGGAATAAGAGTCGGCACCGATGCTCCTGTCGCTAAGGTGTCGGCTGGGAATACGTCCGACCCGGACGCGTCTATCCATGCCACATGACAAATAGTTCATGTTCAGTAAGCGATGAACGGTGACTGACTCAAGGTGGAATGTCGCGGCGCGGACGATTGGTGCCGAACGGGTCGATTTCGGTGTCGACCAGCTAATACTCGGTGCGCGGTTGCGTTGTCGGCGGGGACGCCTATCTCGGGCCGCTATGGCGAGAAGCACGACACGTTCGTCCGATTGGGGATTTCCGCGCTGGCGCGAGTATGGCGCGAGCTCCGAGGCGGTGACCGTTCGGCTGTGCGATCGGCATGGTTGCAACGAGCCGGGCAATTGTCCGGCGCCGAAATCGCCGAACAGTCCGGACCGCTGGTATTTTTGCATGCACCATGCCGGCGAATATAATCGCGGCTGGAATTACTTCGAAGGATTGAGCGCGGAAGAGGCCGCCGAGCGCGAGGCTGCCGAAACGCGGACCGCGGACGGGTATACCGATCCTAAGCATTACGCCTGGGCCGGGTCTGGCGACGGTAGCCGGTCGCGCGACGAAATGCGCGCGCTGGAAGTGCTGGACCTGGAACCCGACGCGACGTTCGAGGACGTCCGCGCTGCGTGGCGGCGGATGGCTAAGGCGAACCATCCGGATGTGCGGCCCGGCGACAAGGACGCGGCCAAACGCTTCCAGGGCGTGCAGGCGGCATATGAGGTACTGAAGGCGGCCGAGGATCAACGGACGTGGAAGCCGGCGTGATCCGCGTTCTTGCCAGCCGCTGGCAGGGAAGCGTGCTGGTCTGCGGGAAATGTTCGAAGAAGCTTGGTGGCGGGTTTGGCGAGAAGGGGCGTACGCCGCTGGTCAAGCTTTTGCGTCAGGCGCTTGGCGTAAAGAAAGGCCGCAAGGCTGATCGCGGGGTCGTCGAGGTGAAATGCCTCGGAGTGTGTCCGAAGAACGCGGTGGTGATGGTGGATGGCGCGCGGCTCGACCGGTGGATGCTGGTGCCGGCGGGGGCGGATGTCGGCGAGGTTGTGCAGACGCTTACCGGACCCGATTCTGCCTGAGCGCTCCTCCCCCGCTAGGGGGAGGTGGCTGGCGCTTGCCAAACGGAGGGGGAGGAGAGGGCAACCGCTGCTCCGTGTCCTCCCCCTCCGTCGCCTTTGGCGCCACCTCCCCCTGGCGGGGGAGGATCGAAATGTTACCCCGCGTAGCGCTCGGCCGTTTCCCGGATCAGCGCGATCATGTTCGGAATTCCCTGCGTCCGGTTCGAACTCAACTGCTTGCTCAGATCGAACGGCGCCAGTTCCGCCTTGATATCGGTCGCGACGATCTCGCCGGGCGCCTGATCCTGCACCGTCAGCAAAACCAGCGCGATGATCCCCTTGGTGATCGCGGCGTTCGAGTCCGCCAGGAAATGCAGCCGGCCATCGTCGGTGGTGGTCGGATACACCCACACCGACGCCGAACATCCGCGCACCAGGGTCGCATCGGTCTTCAGCGCATCCGGCATCGGTTCGAGCTCTTTGCCGAGATCGATCAGCAGGCGGTAGCGATCGTCGGGTTCGAGGAAGTCATATTCCTCGCGGATGTCGGTGAGGGTGGCCATGGGGTGGTCGATTACGCCGGTGAGGGGCCACTCGCAACAGTCCGTCCGGTCATACTCGTGGACCTGAGCCACCTACGTTACCCGAAGCCCAATCGCGCCGCCCTAAGCCCATTTCCGTCACCCCAGCGAAAGCTGGGGTCTCATCATAACGGGGAGACCCCAGCTTTCGCTGGGGTGACGGGTGACGGTCGGGGGGATGCCGGGGGCGGCGCGGGATGTTTTAAAGATCCACCCCGGCGGCGATCGCCTCGAGCTTCTTGATGCGCTCCTTCAGGTCGGCGATCTCGATCCGTGATCCGGTCGATACCGCGACCGGCATGCCGTCGTCGTGCATCTGGCCCAGCTCCATCCGCCGCAGCGAGAGCCAGCCGCGCCATCCCGCCAGCCCGCCGGCGACGATCATCGCCAGCCCCGCAAGGCTCGCCAGCGCCAGGATGATATAGACGTTGGGTTCGATCATGTCCGCCTCCTCTTAGCGGTCGCGGAGCCGCTCGATCTCTCGGTCGAGATCGACGCTCTTGTGGTTGTCGGTGATCACGCGCTCCAGCACCTGGATGCGCTCCTTCATCTGCTGCACTTCGTCGCGCAGGCGCAGGGCGTCGATGCTGTCGACCGGGTTCTGCGGGATGTTTTCCATCGCGCGGTAACGGGCAGTCAGGACCCTGGCGACCATCACGATCAGGACGATGCTGACGACCATGGAAAAGGGATTCATCGGTACTCTCCAACGTCGTGGGCTTAGCGGTGGCGAAGCGCTTCGATTTCGCGGGCGGTACGCTCGGCGGGATCGGTAGCGATGCGTTCGAGGACCGCGATCCGTTCCTCGAGACGGGAAACCTGCCCGGTCAGGCGTTCGTTCTCGCTGCTGAGCAGTTCGACCTTTCGCTCGCCCGCCGGGTCCTGCTTCTGCGAGCCACCCCAGTTCATGGTGTTGCCCCAGTCGTCGCTCGGCGGGTAGCCGTGCTTGGTACGGATCCAGTTGTTCGCGATCCATCCGATAGTCGTGATCGCGATGATCGCGAGCACGAACCCAGGTCCACCCCATCCCATCTCAGTATCTCCTTAGTTCGGCTGGAGGCGAAGCGCCTCGATTTCGCGTGCGGTGCGCTCGGCGGGATCGGTCGTGATCCGTTCGAGGATCTGGATTCGCTCCTGCAAGCGGTCGATCTGGCCGGTGCGGCGTTCGTTCTCGCTGTCGAGCAGCTTGATGCTGCGTTCCGCGTCCAGGTTTGCGGCCTTGACCGCGATCCGCGCCTTGCGCCGGCCGAACGCCTGGATCATCAACGTTGCAAATGTACCGAACATCGTGCCGAGTATAAATCCTACTTCCGGCGGCATGGTATTTCCCCTTTTGATTGACGCCGCGTCTCAGCGCAGGCTGTCGATCTCTGCGGCAAGGCTGGTGCTGTTGCGGCTGGTGTAATGCGTCTCGATGTCGGCGAGACGGCGGTCGATGTCGCGGAACTTGCTCCGGACCTCGGCGGTCGAGCGCTTCGGGTTCGAGCGGACGCCCTGCCAGAACTTCGCGTCGTCGGGCGTCTCGTATAGTCCGATCGGCTTGGCATGCCCCATCCAGGCGACCAGCCAATAGGCGAGCAGCGTCCAGGGAAAGCCGCCGGCGAGCGTGAGCACGACCATCGCGACGCGGACGAAGAGCACGTCGATCCCGGTATAATCGGAGATCCCGGCGCAGACGCCCTTCCACTTGGCGTTCTGTTTATCGAGGTAAAACTGGGTGCGGCTGCCGGACATTTCAGTTCCTCCGATCAGAAGTGCGGTCGGATTGCTGGTCCGACAGATACGGCGATTGCGTGGTGCCGAGGCCCGGCTTCCAGTCCGGATTGTCGGCGGCGATGATCCGTTCGACGGTCATCACGCGGTCTTCGAGGCGGCGGGCAAGCATCTGCATCTCGTCGAGCAGCTTCTCGTCTTCCTCGGTGATCCGCGGCGCCTGCTTCCACTTGGTGATGTAGTGCAGGATCACCCACGGGAGCCCGATGAACAGTACCGCGCAGACGAGAACGGGGGTCAGGTCATCCATCTCAATCGTCCTTCTTCATGCGTGCTTTCAGCGCGGCGAGCTGGGCGTTGACCTTGTCGTCGCTGCGCAGTTCGGCGATTTCCTCTTCGAGCGTCTTGACGACGCCGAGCCCCATCGCATCTGCGCGGCCCTCGGCCTCGTCGACGCGGCGGTCGAGGATCTCGAAGCGGCTGAACGCCTCGTGCGTCTTCGGGCCATTGTACATTTCCCGAAGTCGTGTGCGATTGTTCGCGCTTTCGAGCCGGGTCTGCACCGCGTTCTGCTTGGTGCGCGCCTCGCGGAGCTTGGTCTGGAGCTTGGCGATGTCCTCTTCCGACGCACGCAGCGCATCGTCGAGCACGCCGACCTCGGCCTTCAACTGCTCGGCCATGTCGAACGCCTTCTGACGCTCGACCAAGGCAGCCTTGGCGAGGTCCTCGCGGTCCTTGCTCAGCGCCAGTTCGGCCTTCTCGGTCCAGTTGTCCTGGAGCTGCTCCAGCTTCGAGATATGGCGGCGCATCTCCTTCTGGTCGGCGATGGTGCGCGCGGCGGAGGCGCGGACCTCGACCAGCGTCTCCTCCATCTCGAGGATGATCATGCGTATCATCTTCGACGGATCTTCGGCCTTCTCGATGAGATCGGCGAAGTTGGCGGCGACGATGTCGCGGGTGCGGGAAAAGATGCCCATGTAAATCCTACTC
>QFMX01000020.1 GCA_003240625.1 Sphingomonas taxi | reverse complement strand
CGCCGGAAACGATGCAGCTTTCGCCTTCAAGACCGGGTTTTCGGCGCGGGCGCTGATTGGCTTGCTCGGCAACGACGATTTCAGCTTCAAGGTCAGCCCGGATGGCTCGGCCATTTTCGACGCGATCCGGATTGACCGCACCAGCGGCCAGGTGGAACTGCCGCAGCCCACGGTCCTGCCTGCACTGGCCGCTGCGCCATCCCCGCCGCCCGCGGGCAAGGCTTCGGTCTATGCGCGCAGCCGGGCCGGGGCGCCTTGGATCGACGTCATGCGCCCTTCCGGCCGGGACTTCCCGCTGCAGCCGCATTTCGGGGTGAACCGGATCGCAAACTGGTCGCCCTCGGTCAGCACCACGATCACGACCGAGGGCCTGCCGATCACCTCGGTCGGGACCGTGTCGCACCCGACGCTGGCCGCCACAAACCTTGCCGCCTCGATGCGGCGCTGGCGTCTGACATCGGCGGCCGTCGTGGACTCGGTCGCCGACCAGCGATCTGCAGGCTGGGCCTGCTGGCGCGGCAACACCGCGGGCCTCGGCGGCTGGACCTTCGTGACACGGATTTCGCTGACGACGCTGCAGGCGACCGGAATGGGGTTCTTCGGCCTCTACGGTTCGACCGCCGCGCTGGCCACCACCCTGACGCTGGCCGCCGCCATCAACTGTATCGGCATCGGCTTCCAGCGCGGGACGCACACCCGTTGGCAACTCGTGGCCAACGACGGCACTGGCGCGCCGACGCTCACCGAAATGGGCGCGTCCTTCGCCATTGCCACGGGCGGGGTGCTGACCCTGTTCATCGCGGCACCGCCGAACGGCAGTTCCGTCTGGGTGCGCGTCGTCGACGAGGTCTCGGGTGCGATCTTCGAGCAGGAGATCACCGCCGACCTGCCCGCCGCGACGCAGTTCCTGTCGCCGCGGCTGTTCCTGAACACCGGCGCGACCGCCGCCGCCGTCGCCTACGACTGCGCCGGGGTCTACCTCGAAACTGATTTCTGACCAACCGCAGCCTGCGGCAATGAAAGGACCATCATGAACGACCAGACCACTCTTGCCGGGGAGGTCGCGCGGGCCTTTCGGGACCACGGGATCACGGCCGCGCTGACCGCCCTGATCGGCGGCACCATGGCCCTGATCGCGGCGATCACGCGCAAGGCCAACGAGGCCCTGCTGGATCGCCTTGATCGCGAACTCATCACCGAACGCGACCGCACCGACAAGCAGCGCAGCGAAGATCGCAAGGTCGATGGCGACCGCCTCGACCGGATCGAGACGGACATCCGATCCATGCGGGACATGCTCTTCGACGCCTTCCAGCGCGGCCGGTCCGACTGATCGTCAACGACATCACCACCACGACCACATCCCCCGCCCCAGAGGCGGGTTTTTGCATCTGGAGGATCCACCACCATGCCGACCCTGACCTATCCCCATTGGCGCGATGTGCCCGCGAGCGCCTGGCGCTGGCCGAACTTCTCGGCCGCCGAAATCGCTTGCCGCGGCAACGGCGCGATCAAGATCAACACCGAGGCGATGGACAAGCTGCAGGCCCTGCGCGACCGGCTGGGCAAGCCGCTGATCATCCGCTCCGCCTATCGCAGCCCAGAGCACAACCGCGCTGTCGGCGGAGCCCCGGCCTCGAAGCACATGCAGGGCACGGCCTTCGACATCGCCATGTCGAACCACGATCCCGCAGCCTTCGAGGCGGCGGCGCGGGCGGTCGGCTTCCTTGGCTTCGGCACCTATCCCCGCTCCGGCTTCATGCACATCGACCTTGGTCCTGCCCGGTCCTGGGGCGATCCCTTCCCCGCACGGCCCGTCCCCTTCGCGCCGGAACTGCCGCCCGCGCGCGAAATCCTGTCGGAAAGCCGCACCCTGCGCGGTGGCGGCGCGGCCGGGGCGGCCACCGTCGGCGCCGCCGGGGTGGATGCTGTGAGGGGCGTCCTCGCCGAAACCCAGTCCACCATCCAGCCGCTGGTGCCCTACCTCGACACCCTGCGCTGGGTGCTGATCGCCATCGCGCTGATCGGCATCGCGGTCACCATCCACGCCCGGCTCGACGACTGGAAGCGGGGCCAGCGGTGACCCTTTGGCTCCTCACCCATGGCCCGGCGCGAAAGGCGCTGGGCCTGATCCTCACCGCCGCAGCGATCCTGCTGTTCCTCCTGAACCTGCGCCGTGCCGGTGAACGCGCTGGGCGCGCGGCCGAACGGTTTGATGCCCGAGAGAGAAACGATGCCGTCCACCGCCAGATGCTCGACGCCGCCGCCCGCCGCCCTCCTGATCGCGATGCTCTGGCTGAGCGCCTGCGCGACGGTAGGTTCTGAGACCCGCGCGCCCTGCCCGCCTGTGGTCGAGTACACCCCCGCCGATCAGGCGCTCGCGGCCGATGAGGTCGAGGCGCTGCCGGAAGGCGCCGTCGTCGTCCGGATGCTCAGTGACTATGCCGTGCTGCGAGATCAAGCGAGGGCATGCCGGTGAGCGCAGGCTTCAATGGATCGGCTCTGCCCCGCAGCATTTCTTGAACTTGCGGCCTGAACCGCATGGACAGGGATCATTTCGACCGACCTTTGCGCGCCCGGCAGGCGCGCTGGGCAGATTGGCAGGTCCCTGTGCCCTTCCCTGAGCCTTCACCCAAGCATTCAGGTTCGCGACCAGATCGGGGATCATGTCGGGAGCCATCGCATCGAGTTCCCGCATAGCGTCCTCGCCCAGCTCGGACCCGCCTTCGGCAATGTCGTGCAGAGCCAGAAGCATGGGAATGCTGGAGGCGATCTCTTCGTCGCTGCTTTCAACCGTCGCCTCCCAGGCTTCGGGGCGCAGCTGCATCGCGCGCTCGAAGCCGGTGATCCATGGCTCCCACATCAGATCACCTGTCAGGGGGTCCTTGTCGTAGACGGCCTCATAGTCGGTAGGCGTCTTCGCCAAACCGCGCGCCACGCGATTGTAATGGGCCATCACGGCGTCCAGCGTTGCGGTGGCCTGTTCCATGTCGGCAAAATGCGGCGCGATTTCCTCGCCCCACACTATGGGCAGCCATTCGCTGGGCAGGATCATTTCGGGGCAGACCAGAATGCCCGCAACGAAACCGTCGAATTCGCTCAAAAGCATGCCGTCGTTTTCGGGCGGCAAGGCGATGAGGCATTCGGAAAGCTGGTTCAACTGTCTTTGGCTATGGCCCATGCCCTGTCACCTTTCCTTCCGACGTTGCGTGGCTCGCATGGCCCAATCCGCATCACCATAGGTAACGGCGTAGATCAGCACCTCGGCGGCCTCGTCATCCACCACGAAGGCGATGACGGCCTTCCGCCCTGCCGGGATGGCACGCAGTCCAGGAGCGATTTCGCCGCGGAGACTGCCTTTGTGCGGCGTTGCCTTCAGCGTCGCGATGGCCGCCTCGATCTCGGCCAGCTTCCGCGCCGCGATATCCGGCCCGGCAAAGTCGAGGATCCACCGCGCGATGGCGTCGAGATCACGCGCGACGAGAGTCATCGGCGCCTCCGAGGGTATGACCAATTGATATACTGCTTCTCGGCGCTGTTCGCAATCTTGAGCGATCCCTGGGCCGTTCCTTTGCGTCGTGCCGCGCGCGGCTTGCCTGCGTGTTCATTCTTGCGTATCTTGAACACAGCAGACGGAGGCCGTGATGTCCCAGACCACAACGATGACGGTGCGGATCAGCGGCGCGCTGAGCGAGTTCGTGGCGTCGAACGTGGGCGAGAACGGGTCCTACGAGAACATCAGCGAGTATGTGCGCGACCTGATCCGCCGCGACAAGGAGCGGGTGGAGCGGGAGGCATTCGAGCGCTTGAAGGCCGAGCTGACCCGAGCCTTCGCAGCGCCAGAGGGAAGCTATCGCCCATTGACCGCCGCCGAGGTCATCGCCCGGAACCGGGGCTGACGACGTGGCCATCCGCGTCCAGGAGGCCGCATCGCTGCGGCTTGACGAGATCTACCGCTACACCCGCGATCGCTGGGGCGCGGACCAGGCGGACCGCTACATCACCGATCTGTTCGCCGCGTTCGAGCGCATCGAAGGGAGCGGAGTTGCATCGCGCCTCGTTCCGGCGGAATTCGGGGTAGATGGGTTCTACTTTCGGCACGCGCCTCATTTCGTGTACTGGCGGCGGCTGGCGAACGGGGACGTCGGCATCGTGACGATCCTGCACGAGCGGATGCATCAGATGGACCGGTTCCGGGATGACCGCGGCGACTGATCGCCAGCGGCCGGAACGCAAAGAGCCCCCGTGTAGGGGGCCTCGTGTAACGTTGAGTTGTTGTTGAGGTAAACGCGCTTGCTTATACACAAGCGAAACGCTCAACATCTAACTCTTTGGTTTTATTGGCAGATTTGGTTGCGGGGGCAGGATTTGAACCTGCGGCCTTCAGGTTATGAGCCTGACGAGCTACCGGGCTGCTCTACCCCGCGACCGTGCCGCTTGTGCGGCGGGGGTTTCCCCATGGGATCCGTTGCGATGAGG
>QFMX01000215.1 GCA_003240625.1 Sphingomonas taxi | reverse complement strand
GCGCAGTTGATCGGGGACATGGGCCGCGATGATGCTAACGCGGCGGCAGGACGGGCGACCGGATCGCCGCTTGGAGTGAATGACGTGACAGCCCCGCAGACCCAGCCGACCTTCGAGCTTCGCATTCTCGACCCGCGTATCCATGACTGGGGCCTGCCGCGCTTCCAGACCGACATGTCGGCGGGCATCGACCTGTTCGCCTGCATCGACGCACCGCTGACATTGCAGCCTCAGGCCGATGCGGTGCTGATCCCGTCGGGCATCGCGATCCTGATGAACGACCCGAACATGGTCGCCTTCCTGCTCGCGCGGTCGGGGCTAGGCCACCGCAAGGGGCTGGTGCTGGGTCAGTCGGTCGGCACGATCGACGCGGACTATGCCAACCAGATCTTCGTCAGCGCCTGGCTGCGGACTCCGCCGGGCAGCGCACCGCTGACGGTCAATCCGGGCGACCGCATCGCCCAGCTCGTCTTCGTGCCCATCGTCCGCCCCAGCTTCACGGTGGTGGACGAATTCAGCGTCACGACGAAGCGCGGGCTGGGCGGCTTCGGCTCCACCGGCTGATGACCGACCTCACCGACGCGCAGCTCGATCGCTATGCGCGCCACATCATCCTGAAGGAGATTGGCGGCGCGGGGCAGCGGCGGCTGATCGGCGCGCATGTCGCGCTGGTCGGCGCGGGCGGGATCGGCGCGCCGGCGATCCAGTATCTGGCGGCGGCGGGCGTCGGCCGGCTGACCCTGATCGACGACGATACGGTGTCGCTGTCGAACCTGCAGCGGCAGGTGCTCTACGCCACCGGCGATGTCGGGCAGGACAAGGTGGAGGCGGCGCGGCACGCCGTCGCCCGGCTCAACCCCGACGTTACCGTGATCCCCCATGCCACGCGGCTGACGGAGGCAAATGCCGCCGCGCTGCTGGCGGGGGTGGACGTGGTGATCGACGGATCGGACAATTTCGCCACCCGCCTGATCGTATCGGACGCGACGATTGCGCTGCG
>QFMX01000214.1 GCA_003240625.1 Sphingomonas taxi | reverse complement strand
TGATCGAGGTCGTTGTGGCGGAAGATGCGCTTCTCGCAGCCCGAATTGCGGATTCCCGCGATCATCGAGGCGTGATTGAGTTCGTCGGAGAAGATGATGCAGCCCGGCAGCACCTTGGCCAGCGTCGCCAGAGTCGCTTCGTTCGAGACATAGCCCGAGGTGAAGAGCAGCGCGCCTTCCTTGCCGTGCAGGTCCGCCAGCTCGGCCTCAAGGTCGACATGATAATGGGTGTTGCCGCCAATATTGCGGGTGCCGCCCGATCCGGCGCCGACATCGTGCAGCGCCTCTTCCATCGCCGCAATCACCTTGGGATGCTGGCCCATCGCGAGATAATCGTTCGAGCACCACACGGTGATCGGCTTCGGACCGTTGTGGCCGGCGAAGCAGCGCGCGCTGGGGTAATGCCCCTTGTTGCGCAGAATATCGATGAAGACGCGGTAGCGGCCCTCGGCGTGCAGGCGGTCGATCGCCTGCGAGAAGGCACGCGAATAATCGACGGGCTTCCCGGCAAGAGTGTCGATGGACATGGGCGTGTCGCTTACCCCTGTGTCAGTGGCATTGCCAGCGGATTCGGGCGTTTGCACTGATCGCTTCGGTCGCTTGTCCGTCGCGTCACAGCCGCTCGATCGCGGTGAAGCCATAGCTGGCGAGCGCAGCTTCCAACGCCGGCTCCACCGAACCGGTGAACACCGCCGTGTCGGGGCGCGACGGCGCGAACGGCTGGCCTTGCGTGAGGTACGCGATGCGCCGAGCGATTCCTTCGCCACCGTCGACGAAGGTGACCGGGCGGTCGATCGCCGCGCGAAGCTCCTCGCCGAGCAGCGGGAAGTGGGTGCAGGCGAGCACGACCGTGTCGATCGCCTCGCCACCCGGCGCGGCCAGCATCGGCGCGATGGCTGCACGTACCGCGTCGATCGGAACCGTCTCGCCGCGCAGCTTCGTCTCCGCCAGCGTCACCAGCGCGGCCGACCCGTGGCGGATCACCCGGCAATCGCCGGCGA
>QFMX01000213.1 GCA_003240625.1 Sphingomonas taxi | reverse complement strand
AACCGCACGCCGATGACGATGCGATCGGTGCGGCGAGTTACGAGACCACCTCGGTCTATGGCTTCGGGCACTCGCTCTACTATCGGAACGTGATCGAGACGCTGCGCGGACAGGCGAACGCGGAGACCGACGGGCGCGCGGGGCTGCAATCGCTGGAGCTGCTGACCGCGATCTACCGGGCGGCACGGGACGGCGTGCGCGTGCCGCTACCGCTGGATCGCGTAGGATGACCGTCCACGAGACGGCGATCGTCGATGCGGGTGCGCAGATCGGCGAGGGAACGCGCATCTGGCACTGGGCGCATGTCTGCGCGGGCGCGCGGATCGGCGCAGGCTGCTCGCTCGGGCAAAATGCCTTTGTCGCCAACAACGTCGTGATCGGCGACAACGTCAAAATCCAGAACAACGTGTCCGTCTACGACGCGGTGCGGCTCGAAGACGACGTGTTCTGCGGGCCGAGCATGGTGTTCACCAACGTGTACAATCCCCGTGCCGCGGTCACGCGCAAGGACGAATACCGACCCACGCTGGTGAAGCGTGGCGCGACTCTCGGCGCCAATTGCACGATCGTGTGCGGGGTGACGATCGGCGACTATGGCTTTGTCGGTGCCGGAAGCGTCGTCACGTCCGATGTGGTGCCGTATGCACTGATGGTCGGCGTGCCCGCGCGTCGCATCGGCTGGATGTGCGTGTGCGGCGTGCGGCTGGCAGGGGAGGGCGATGTCCGCTGTGACTGCGGGCGCGCATACACGGTCGATACGGAAAGCTGCGTACGCCATGACTGACACCATCGAGTTCATCGACCTGAAGGCGCAGTATCGCACGCTGAAGCCCGCGATCGACGCGCGCATCGACGCGGTGCTCGACCACGGCCGCTATATCATGGGGCCTGAGATCGCCGAGCTGGAGGCGCGCCTCGCCGCCTATGTCGACGTGCCGCATTGCATCGGCGTCGCGTCGGGCACCGAGGCGCTGCTGATCGCGCTGATGGCGCTGGGCGTGG
>QFMX01000212.1 GCA_003240625.1 Sphingomonas taxi | reverse complement strand
ACGCGCACGCCAGCTGGTCGGCAGTGACATTGCCTATCTGTCTGCCGCTGACGAGGAGCTTGGCGACTTCTATGTTCGCGTCACGGAAGGGGTGATGTCGCAGGATTTCGGCCGCATCCGCGTGCCGCGCGATGTCGGCGTCTGCGGCAGCGTGGCGCGTACGCGTCGACCCTTCTATTCCAACAACTATTCCGCCGACCGCAACTTCGATCATGACGTCGACATCGATCGCGCCACCAGCGGCGAGGGCATCGTTTCGATCCTCGGGATCCCGCTCGAACTCGAAGCCTATGTGATGGGCGTACTGTTCGTCGGCGATCGTTACGTGCGCTCCTACACGCCGCAGGAAATGGCTGTGCTGTCTTCGCTCGGCACCTTTGCGGCCCTTGCAATCGAGAATGCGCGGCTCCTGGAAGAATCACAGCGCGCCTTGATGCTTGCCAAGGATGCCAATACCGCGCTGCGTGCCAAGGCCGACGACATCGAGCAGGCGGCGGTAGCGCATGAGCAACTGACCGAACTGATCGCACGCGGCGGCACATTGGACGATTTGGTGAACCGCGTTTCCAAGCTCCTGAAGGGCGAGGCGGGTGTCATCGACGAAACCCGAACTCCGATCTCGGGCACGGTGCCGGACCAACTGACCGACGACGAACTGGCAAAGGCCGTGCGCGAAAGCGATCGCCTCGGCCGTTCCGTCGCACTTCTGGGCGCGGATGGACGCACCACCTTGGTTGCGGCCGTGATGGGCGGTTCGGCGCGGCTCGGCGCACTGGTTTTCACCCGCAGCCGGCCTTTGTCTGCAGCCGAAACACGCACGCTGGAGCGCAGCGCGAGTGCGACGGGCATCGTGCTTCTGTCGCTCGATCGCATCGCGCAGATCGCGCACCGCAACGTATCCGACACCGTTTCCGCCCTTCTGCGCGGTATCGCAGATCCATTCTCGCCGGAAAATGCGCGTCGCCTGCCGCCCGGCATCAGCCTTGGCTGGCCGGTGACGGT
>QFMX01000211.1 GCA_003240625.1 Sphingomonas taxi | reverse complement strand
GCATGACAGGTCGCTTCGGCCAGGCTGAGGTTGCGTTCGTCGAAGACGGCGGGCAACGTAGCCGCTGGCGTGGCTTCGACCATCGCCACGTCCAGTCCCAGTGGCTCAAGGGCCAGCGCGAGACTGGCTCCGACCAGTCCGCCGCCGACGATCACGATGTCATGTCGCGTACTCATGCGTGGATGATAACGAGCGCGATAGAATGGCGGCATCGACGCCGAGATTTCGCCCATGAACCTGAACGCCCCGCGCGGCCGCAATGCCGACATCGCCCTCCTGGTTTCGCTCATCGCGCTGATGGCGCTGACCCGCGTCAACCATTTCGCCGCGATCCCGGACGCGTCGTGGGCGGTGTTCTTCGCCGGCGGCCTGTACCTGCGCCGCTGGACCGCCTGGGCGTTCCCGATGCTGATGCTGACGGCGGTCGTCGTCGACTACATCGTCATCACCGCGCAGGGCATGAATTTCTGGCAGCACTACTGCATTTCGCCCGGTTACTGGATGCTGGTGCCGGCGTATCTCAGCCTTTGGGCGGGCGGCATGTGGCTGTCGAAGCAAACCGGCAAGCCGGCTGCGGTGCTGGCCAAGGCTGCGGCTGCGGTCGCGGTTTCGGTCGCGGCCTGCCAGTTGTTTTCGCAGGGTGGGTTCTACTGGATGACCGACGTCGTCGCCAACAAATCGATCGCCGGCTGGGCGAAGAACTACAACGACTGGCTGTGGCCCTACATGGGCACGACGTTCGTGTATGTCGCGATCGGTGCCGCGCTGCATGCGGCCATCGCCCAGATCAACGCGGGCCTGCCGCGCCGCGTCGGCGCCTGATCGCACGCGTCGTCCCCGCGCATGGGCAACCGCCTCTCCAAGATCTACACCCGCACCGGCGATGACGGCAGCACCGGCCTCGGTGACGGCAGTCGCGTCGCCAAGGATTCGCTGCGCGTCGAGGCCTACGGCACGGTGGACGAGGCGAACTCCTGTATTGGCCTGGTGCTGGCCAGCGACG
>QFMX01000210.1 GCA_003240625.1 Sphingomonas taxi | reverse complement strand
GACGGCGGCGGTCTGGCTGGCCCGGCGCGGCCTCTACGTCTGGGCCTGCGACATTTCGCCAGTGGCGATCGCGCAGGCGAAGCGCCTCGCCGAGCGTGCCGGTCAGGCCGAGCGCTGCGAATTCCAGGTGGTCGATCTCGACGACGGGCTACCAGCCGGAATTCCAGTGAATCTGTTGTTGTGCAATAAGTTCCGCGACCCGCGGCTCGACGGAGCCATCGTCGAGCGGCTGGCGGTCGGGGGGATCCTCGCGATCAGCGTGCTGAGCGAGGTCGGCGCCTCCCCCGGACCGTACCGGGCCCGACGCGGCGAACTCCTGCAGGCATTCTCGGCGCTCGACGTGATCGGGGCAGGCGAGGCGGACGGGGAAGCGTGGCTACTCGGCCGCAGGCTCTGATTTCTTCGGCCGCCGCAGCGCGGAACCCCACACACCGACCCCGATCCCTACGACGGCGCCGCCGAGGCCGATGAGCTTCTGTGACTGCCCCAACTTGTCGTGCACACTCATGCCACCCAAGAGATCGGCCGCGTCCGCGCCGCCGGACGCGAGGAACCAGCCGCGAGTGTTGCGTCCCCGCAGACCGGAGGCGATGAGCATGCCCCCGATCAGCGCATCGCGATAGCCCATCGACCGCAGCAGCAGCATCGCCGTGGGGGGCGGCTCGTCGGGGTCACCCCACAGCTTGTTGGCTCTGAGCGGGTCAACGAGAAACTGGACGCCCGACGCGAGGCGAATGCCGCCGGCAATCAGGGCTGCGCGATCCACGGCCATGACGGGCACCCTACGCGGATATCGACACGGCCAGTAGCGAATTGGGTCAGATGCCTGCGGTGCCGTCGATCCGTTCGCGAATGAGGTCGGCGTGACCGTTGTGTCGGGCGTACTCGCCGACCATGTGCAGATAGATCCATCGCAACGACACCTCGGTGCCCATGAACGGGCTCGCGTGGGCGAGCTCGTACCTCGAACAGATGGCGCGCGCCGCGTCGACCTCGCGCTGCCAGAT
>QFMX01000209.1 GCA_003240625.1 Sphingomonas taxi | reverse complement strand
AGCAGATCGAAGCGGTAGCTGGTGAAGTGCGCGCGTGCCTCGTCGGCAGTCGTCGCCAGGCGCGCGAGGATCCACTTCTCCGCATCGGTCGTCGGCTCGGGCACCCCGTCGGCGCTGAAGCCTTCGGTGTTCATCAGCACGAAGCGCGTCGCGTTCCAGAGCTTGTTGCAGAAGTTCTTGTAGCCCTCGGCGCGGCCGAGATCGAACTTGATGTCTCGGCCCGGGCCCGCCAGCGCGGCCATCGTGAAGCGAAGCGGGTCGGCGCCGTGTGCGGCGATGCCGTGCGGGAATTCCTTGCGGGTGGCCTTCTCGATCTTCGGCGCGTCCTTGGGCTTCATCAGCCCGGTGGTGCGCTTGGCGACCAGCGCATCGGCGGTGATGCCGTCGATGATGTCGAGCGGGTCGAGGATGTTGCCCTTCGACTTCGACATCTTCTGGCCGTCCTTGTCGCGAACGAGGCCGGTCATGTAGACGTCGTTGAAGGCGACCTTGCCGGTCAGCGCGTCGGTCAGCATGACCATGCGCGCAACCCAGAAGAAGATGATGTCGAAGCCGGTCACCAGCACGCTGGTCGGCAGGAAATCCTCGAAGCCGCGCTCGCCCATCGCGTCCGCATCGGGCCAGCCGAGTGTGCTGAAGGGCCACAGCGCCGACGAGAACCAGGTCTCCAGCACGTCGCTGTCCTGGCGCAGCGCGACGTCGTCGCCGATGCCGCCACGCGTGCGCGCTTCTGCTTCATCGCGGCCGACGTAGATGTTGCCCGCGTCGTCGAACCACGCCGGAATGCGATGGCCCCACCAGAGCTGGCGGCTGATCGTCCAGTCCTGGATGTTCTCCATCCAGTGGCGATAGGTGTTGATCCAGTTCGGCGGCACGAATTTCACCGCGCCGCTCTCGACGAGTTCCATACCGCGACGGCCCATCTCGTCCATCGCCACGAACCACTGGTCGGTCAGATACGGCTCGATGACCTGGCCGCTGCGGTCGCCGCGCGGCACCTGCAGCGTGTG
>QFMX01000208.1 GCA_003240625.1 Sphingomonas taxi | reverse complement strand
ACCGGCCTGGGCGGCAAGATCATCTCGGCCATGGCGTCCGGTCTGCGCTCGGCGCTGGAGTTCGATCCGGCGCACAAGGGCGTCCGCGCCAGGCTTGCGTTCGATCTCTGACGCGGTTTTCGCGTTAGACTGTCCGTCATGCTGCAATTCGGCGCCCCTGATCCCGACACCGACTACCGCCATCGCGCGACGGCTTTCGGCGTGGTCGAGCGCGACGGCCTGATCGCCTGCGTGCGGGTTGAGCGGGAAGACGGCGCCTATTTCGACCTGCCCGGCGGCGCGGTGGACGGCGTCGAAACCGAGATCGAGGCGCTGGTGCGGGAGTTCCGTGAAGAGACCGGTCTGGCGATCGAACCCGTCGATCGTATCGCCGAGGCCGGCCAGTACTTCTTCAAGTCGACGGGCGAGGCGCTGAACAACGTCGGCGGATACTGGATCGCACGTGTGGTCGCGGCCCGTCCGGAGGACAAGTGCGAGGACGACCATACGCTGGTATGGCTTGAGCCCGCCTACGCCCTGTCGCGGCTGCGGCACGACGCGCACGCATGGGCCGTGGCGGTGTGGATGCGTCGCTGACAACCGTCGCCATACGGAACCAGCGCGCGGGCGATACCGTTTCCTGACTATGGACGGCGACCTTACGTCGTCGATTTGTCAGGAGATTTTCATGCCCGATCAAGATCGCGTCGAAGGCGCCGCCAAGAACATGGGCGGCAAGGTCAAGGAAGGCCTGGGTAAGGCGACCGGCGACGAGAAGCTGAAGGCCGAAGGCCGTGCTGACCAGGTCGAAGGCAAGGTCCAGAATGCAGTTGGCGGCGTCAAGGATGCGATGCGCGACAATCGCAACTGACCAAGTCTGATTACGAGAACGCCGCCCGGAGTTCCGGGCGGCTTTTTCATGCGCCGATCACTCGTCGCCCCACAGCTTGATCTTGAGCCCTTCGTCATCGTCCCGGGCTGGATTCGTCGGCCGGCAGGTCGTGGAAAAGCCGCCGCGCTGATCGGGCCGA
>QFMX01000207.1 GCA_003240625.1 Sphingomonas taxi | reverse complement strand
GCGGTCCTGGTCAGCCGCAACGGCAACTGGACGCGGGCCGAGGCGCTCGCCCGCGCGGCGATCCGCGACCAGCCCGGCAATGATTTCGCGCTGTTCGTGCTGGCGACGCAGATGGCCAGCGTCGGCCGAATGGGCGAGGCGGCCGACCTGCTCGACCGCGCAGTGGCGCTGGCCCCCACATCCCCCCTCCTGCTCTTCATGCGCGTGCAGGACCTGTGGGCCGCCGGACGCGCCGAAGACGCGGATCGCGCGATCCGCGACGCGGTCGAGCTGTTCCCGTCGCATTTCGCGATCTGGTTCACGCGCTGCTATCTGTTGCTCTATACCGGCCGCGCCGACGCCGCGTTGGGCATGGTGCTGAACCGCACCGATCGGCCGAGCGGCATCCCGTCGCAGTCGTTCGACGAGCTCGTCCCCGTCCTGAATGCCGCCATGACGCGGCAACCGGCGCAGATCGACGCGGCGATCAGGATCCAGATGGCGGCCGCCCATCGCGGCGCCGGCTATGCGGAGAATGCGATGCAGTTCGCCGCCTTCCTCGGCCGGGTCGATGCCGCGTACGAGATTGCGGCGGCTTATTATCTCAGCCGCGGCTTCCGCGTGCCCGACGTGCGCTTCACGCCCGAACAGGGCGGCTATACCCGCATGAGCGACCGGCGGACCTCCGTCCTGTTCCTGCCGTCCACGGCCGCGATGCGGCGCGATCCCCGGTTCGATGCGCTGGTGACGGAACTCGGCCTGACGCGCTATTGGCAGGAGGCGGGGGTGCAGCCGGACTACCGCCGCGCATGACGCCATTTCGCTTGGGTTTCGCCCCCCGAATCCCTATATCCTCGCTATGGCAACCGACCCCCAGACGAACGAATATGGCGCCTCCTCGATCAAGGTGCTGAAGGGCCTCGACGCAGTGCGCAAGCGTCCCGGCATGTATATCGGCGACACCGACGATGGCTCGGGCCTCCACCACATGGTGTTCGAGGTCAGCGACAATGCGATCGACGAGGCGCTGGC
>QFMX01000206.1 GCA_003240625.1 Sphingomonas taxi | reverse complement strand
GCCGTCGAGATACTGCGGCGTGCCGGTGACGGGATCGGGATCGCATGCGCCTCCGGTCTCGTGGACATAGCGCCAGCCGCCGTCGGGGGCTTTGAGGCGGTAGGCGACCTGCCACCGGCCTCCAGTCTCGAGCGCCTTGGCCACGGCGTCGTTGACGCTCTGGATGTCTTCGGGATGGATCAGCGCGCTGAACGACTTCCGCTGGCGCACGAACGCGTCGCCGTCCTCTCCGGTCAGGGCCAGGAAGCCCGAAGACACCCACACCATCGCGTAGTCGTCGCGATTGAGGCCGCGATAGAGGAAGCCGTCGATGCGGCTGCCGATGCTTTCCGTGTAGTCCGCGAGATCGATGACCGCCGCGCCGCGCACGCTCGACATGGGAAGACCTTGGTCCAGAGCCGGTTCGAACGCGCCGCCCGCACGTCCGATCGTGGCGATTGGATCGTCACAGGCTTAACGAGACGTTTCGCCGAAGGAAAAATCGTTGCGCGGCACGGAGATGCGTCGAAAACGCCTTTCCGTTGGGCGCCGACATCGGTGGATCTGGGCTGCGGACTGATGACGACCGCGGAATTTGCTTAGCCGGCAGGCAAACGTGTCAGCCTGAGACGATCTCATCGGACGTGTAGCCCTGTAGATAGAGCAGGGCGCTGAGATCGCCGTGATCGATTCGCACGTGAGCCGCTTCTGCGACCGCAGGTTTCGCGCGGTAGGCCACTCCGAGCCCGGCCCCGCCCAGCATCGCGAGATCGTTCGCTCCGTCGCCCACCGCCAGCGTGTCCGCGCGATCCAGGCCCTTCGTTTTGATCAAGTCGTTCAGCGCGGCGAGCTTCGCGTCCCGGCCGAGGATCGGCTCCATCACCCGGCCCGCCAGCAGGTCTGCCTCGATCTCAAGCACGTTCGCGCGGTTCTCGTCGAAGCCGAGCTTCGCGGCCACGGCTTCGGTGAAAGCGGTGAACCCGCCCGAGACGAGCGCCGCGTAGGCGCCGTTCGCGCGCATGGTGGCGACGA
>QFMX01000205.1 GCA_003240625.1 Sphingomonas taxi | reverse complement strand
CTACGTGACGGTGACGACCGGGCTCGGCCTGCTCATCTCCAGCTTCATGAACAGCCAGATCGCGGCGATCTTCGGCACCGCGCTGATCACGCTCATCCCGGCCGTGCAGTATTCCGGCATGATCGATCCGGTTTCGTCGCTGCAGGGCGCCGGAGCGATCATCGGACAGATCTATCCGACCACCCATTTCGTCACGATCTCCCGCGGCGCCTTCTCCAAGTCGCTCGGGTTCGATGAGCTCTGGTCGGCCTTCCTGCCGCTCCTCATCGCCGTTCCGGTCGTGCTCGGCGCCGCCGCGGCGCTTCTCCGGAAACAGGCGAGCTGACGGATGCGAATCGGCAACGTCCTCGAGCTCGGCGTCAAGGAACTACGCGGTCTCGCGCGCGATCCGATGCTCCTGATCCTCGTCGCCTACGCTTTCACGATCTCGATCTACACGGCCTCGAAGGCGATGCCCGAAACCTTGAACCGCGCCGCGATCGCGATCGTGGACGAGGATCGGTCGCCGGCGTCCGCCCGGATCGTGACCGCCTTTTACCCGCCCCTGTTTACGGTTCCAAAGCTGATCTCGCAGCCGGAGATGGACGCGAGGATGGACGCGGGCCTCGACACCTTTGCGCTCGACATCCCGCCGAACTTTCAGCGCGACCTGCTGGCGGGGCGCTCCCCCACGATCCAGCTCAATATCGACGCCACGCGCATGTCGCAGGCGTTCAGCGGCGGCGGTTACGTCCAATCGATCGTCTCTGGGGAAGTGACGAGTTTTCTCGATCGCCACCGGACAGCGAACGTCACGCCGGTGGATCTGGCCTTGCGCGCCCGCTTCAACCCGGAGCTCGACAAAGGCTGGTTCGGCGCGATCACCAACGTCATCTCCTCGATCACCATGCTGTCGATCGTGCTGACCGGCGCGGCGCTGATCCGCGAGCGGGAGCACGGCACCATCGAGCATCTGCTGGTCATGCCCGTCACGGCGGTCGAGATCATGCTGAGCAAGATCTGGTCGATGGGCC
>QFMX01000204.1 GCA_003240625.1 Sphingomonas taxi | reverse complement strand
TCGAGCAGGCGCGGCAGATGAGCGGCGGCCACATTCTCGTCGGTGATCACGGCGATGCGCGCGCGGGGCAGGACCTTGCCAAGTTCTTCACCGGCGCGGTCGAGAAGGTTGGCGCCGATCAGGATCTCATAGGCGCGGTCGCCGAGACCGACGGTCACAATGCGGGGCGGTGCAGGATCGGTCATGTCGCGGACACTGTTCTGGAAGGCACACGGTCGAGATAACGGTCGAGGGCTTCGATCACCTCCTGGGTGATGACCTCGCGCTTCTCGTCGCGGCTGGCAATCGTAAGGTCGGCAAGCGCATAAACGGGATAGCGCTCGTCCATGAGCCGCGCCATGGTGCCGCGCGGATCGGCGGTTTTCAGGAGCGGACGCGTCTGCTTCTTGGACACGCGCTCCATCAGGATGTCGAGATCGGCCTTGAGCCAGACGGAAATCGCATGTTCGGCGATGGCGTCGCGCGTTTGCGCATTCATGAAGGCGCCGCCGCCCGTGGACACAATGCCCGGACCGTCGCGCACGAGGCGCTCGATCACACGGTTTTCCAGCGCCCGGAACTCCGGCTCGCCGTATTTCTCAAACAGTTCGGGAATGGAAAGGCGCGACACGGCCTCGATCTCGTGGTCGCTGTCCACGAAAGGCAGGTCCAGCGCCTGCGCGACCCGGCGGCCGATCGCGGTCTTGCCGGCACCCATTAGGCCGACGAACACCACCGCGCGCGAGCCCAACCGGCTCACCAGTTGCTGTCGGATTGGCGATTCGGCGGTGTCGGTCATCGTGTCCCTTTCGAGCCGCGACAAGCATCGCAAAAGCCAACGCGCGTCAAGCATGAACCGCCTTTGGCAAGCGATGCTTGCAACCGTGTGGCGAGCAGTCGATAAGACTTGGGACGCAGCAGGTTCGATCATCCGAAGGTGCCATGCCGACACTGTTCCGGTTCCTGACCGTGATCGCGATTCTCGCCGCCCTGATCTATGGCGCCATGTTCGCGCTGGCGACCTTTGTCAGCCC
>QFMX01000203.1 GCA_003240625.1 Sphingomonas taxi | reverse complement strand
CGCGGCCGCATCGATGATCGCCTCGATGGTGTCGGCGAGTGCGCGCGGCTGCTCGTGGATTTCCTTCTGCATGAAGTGGCGATAGGGACCGAGTTCAAGCGAGGCCAGCGACACGTCCGAGAGGTGTTCGTCACGCGCGACGCTGTCCCCACTGCCGTCGAAAACCTGCACCGCGGCGCGGGTCAGCACGGCGGTGTCGCCTTCTTCCAGGAAGATCACGCGGCGCGTGGCCTGCAGGATCGCCGAGACGTCGGAGGCGACGAAGTTCTCGCCCTCGCCCAGGCCCACCAGCAGCGGACAGCCCATTCGGGCGACGACCATGCGTCCGGAATCGGATTTGTCGATGACCGCCAGCGCGTAGGCGCCTTCGAGCTCCTTGACCGCCGCCTGCAACGCTGCGAGCAGATCGAGGCCCTGCGTCTGGTGATGATGGATCAAATGCGCGATGACCTCGGTATCGGTCTGCGACTCGAACACGTAGCCGAGCTGCGTCAGCCGCTCGCGCTGCGCCTCGTGGTTTTCGATGATGCCGTTGTGCACCAGAGCCAGGCTGTCGTGGCTGATGTGCGGGTGGGCGTTGGTTTCGGTGACGCCGCCGTGCGTTGCCCAGCGCGTATGGCCGATGCCGAGGCCCGCGGTCAGGCCGTCCGCGATCGCCGCGGCTTCCATCTCGGCCACCCGACCGGTGCGGCGGACGCGGCGGACGCTGTCGCCGACCACGACGGCGATACCGGCCGAGTCGTAGCCGCGATATTCCAGCCGCTTGAGTCCCTCGACGAGGACGGGGACCACATCGCGATCTGCGATCGCGCCGACGATTCCGCACATGCGGCCTGCTCCTGAGATGGGGGCCACCATTCTATCGGGCACCGCCGACCGCAACGGACACGCGCGCCGAGACGTTCAGCCCGACCGAGATGCGGGTCTGCGGGCGCAGGACGCGGGGAAAGCGCTGCGTTCGCATGTGCGCAGCGCCGGGCCCGGCCGCAGGTCGCGGTATCGCCATGCACACG
>QFMX01000202.1 GCA_003240625.1 Sphingomonas taxi | reverse complement strand
GTCGGTCACATCGCCCGCACCGAAGACGCCGGGCAGATTGGTGCGGCCTTCCTCGTCGGTCACGATCTCGCCGAACTTGGTCAGTTGCAGCCCGCTGTCTTGCAACCATTCGGTATTGGGGACGAGGCCGATCTGGATGAATACGCCTTCAAGATCGATCCGGCGCGTATCGCCGCTCTTGCGGTCCTTGAGCAGCAAGCCATCGACCTTGCCGTCCTTGCCGGTGATTTCGGTCGTCTGGCCGCTGGTCACGATCTCGACATTGCCCATGCTGCGCAGCTTCTTTTGCAGCACATCGTCGGCGCGCAGAGCGTCGTCATATTCGATCAGGGTGACATGGCCGACGATCTTGGCGAGGTCGATCGCCGCCTCGACGCCCGAATTGCCGCCGCCGATCACCGCGATGCGCTTGCCCTTGAACAGCGGGCCGTCGCAGTGCGGACAATAGGCCACGCCCTTGTTGCGATATTCTGCTTCTCCGGGCACGCCGAGATTGCGCCAGCGCGCGCCGGTCGCAAGGATCAAGCTGCGCGACTTGAGGCTGGCGCCATTGCCCAGCTCGACCGTGTGCAATCCGCCTTCCTTGGTTGCCGGAACGAGCTTCACCGCCCTGGCGAGGTTCATCACGTCGATGTCGTATTGGCCGACATGACGCTCCAGCTCGCCGGCCAGCTTCGGGCCTTCGGTATAGGCGGTGCCGGGCAGGTTCTCGATACCCAGCGTGTCGTGCAACTGTCCGCCAAAGCGTTCGGCTGCAATCCCGGTGCGAAAGCCCTTGCGCGCGGTATAGATCGCGCTGGCTGCGCCTGCCGGACCGCCGCCAACGATCAGCACTTCGAACGGCTCCTTCGCCGAAAGTTTCTTGGCCGCCTTGGCATCGGCGCCGGTGTCGATCTTGGCGAGGATTTCGGCCAGTTCCATCTTGCCGTTGTAGAACGGTTCGCCATTCAGGAAGGTCGCTGGCACCGCCATCACATCGCGCGCATCGACCTCGTCCTGATAGGTGCCGCCCTC
>QFMX01000201.1 GCA_003240625.1 Sphingomonas taxi | reverse complement strand
GCCGACGTGACCGGCAAGACGGTCGATTACGACGTCAAGATCGATCCCAAGATCCTCGGCGGCATCATCGTGCGGCTTGGCAGCCGCATGGTCGACGCGTCGCTTAGAACCAAGCTCAACGCCATTAAACTTGCGATGAAAGAGGTCGGCTGATGGACATTCGCGCCGCCGAGATTTCCGCGATCCTGAAGGATCAGATCAAGAACTTCGGCCAGGAGGCCGAGGTCTCGGAAGTCGGACAGGTTCTCTCGATCGGAGACGGCATCGCCCGCGTCTACGGCCTCGACAACGTCCAGTACGGCGAGATGGTCGAGTTCCCGGGCGGCGTCCGCGGCATGGCGCTCAACCTAGAGAACGACAGCGTCGGCGTGGTCGTGTTCGGCTCCGACCGCGGCATCGCCGAGGGCGACACCGTCAAGCGCACCGGCGCCATCGTGGACGTGCCTGTCGGCAAGGGCCCGATCGTCGCCGAGAAGCGCTCTCGCGTGGACGTGAAGGCGCCGGGTATCATCCCGCGCAAGTCCGTGCACGAGCCGATGCAGACCGGCATCAAGTCGATCGACGCGCTGATCCCCGTCGGCCGCGGCCAGCGCGAGCTGATCATCGGCGACCGCCAGACCGGCAAGACCGCCGTCGCGCTCGACGCCATCCTGAACCAGAAGCCCATCAACGCCTCGGGCGACGAGAAGCAGAAGCTCTACTGCGTCTACGTCGCGGTCGGCCAGAAGCGCTCCACCGTCGCGCAGTTCGTGAAGGTGCTCGAGGAGCAGGGCGCCCTCGAGTACTCGATCATCATCGCCGCGACCGCCTCCGACCCGGCCCCGATGCAGTTCCTGGCGCCCTTCGCCGGCTGCGCCATGGGCGAGTATTTCCGCGACAACGGCATGCACGCGCTGATCGTCTATGACGATCTGTCGAAGCAGGCGGTGGCCTACCGCCAGATGTCGCTGCTGCTGCGCCGTCCGCCTGGCCGCGAAGCCTATCCGGGAGACGTGTTCTATCTCCACTCGCGCCTGC
>QFMX01000200.1 GCA_003240625.1 Sphingomonas taxi | reverse complement strand
GTGGCAGGTCGGCGCTCACCAGCGTGCCCCGACGATGCGGGGCTCGGGTTCGATGTCGATCACAAAACGCTCGCGGACGCTTGCGGCGATGCGTCGCGCCAGATCGAGCAGTTGCTCGCCGGTAGCATGGCCGTGATTCACCAGCACCAGCGCATGTCCGGGCGAGACGCCGGCGTCGCCATCGCGATGGCCCTCCCAGCCGCACTCATCGATCAGCCAGGCGGCCGACAGTTTGCGGTAACCGTCGCGTCCGGCGTCGAACACCGGCATGTGTGGATGTACGGCCTGCAACGCATCGGCGATCGCGGCTTCGACGATCGGGTTCTTGAAGAAGCTGCCGGCATTGCCGATCACCGCCGGATCCGGCAGTTTGCGGCGGCGGATCGCGATCACCGCCTCGGCGACGTCGCGCGGCGTCGGTGCATCAATGCCTAGCGCAGCCAGTTCCCCGCCGATGCCGGCGTAGCCCAGCTGGAGGCGCGGCGCGCGCGAGAGCAGGAAATCCACCCGCAACACTGCGTGGCGTTGCGGATCGTGTTTGAACGCGCTGTCGCGATAGGAGAAGCCGCATTCGTCATGCGGCCACCAACAGGTTTCGCCGGTCGCCCGATCGTGCACCTGCACCGCATCGATCAGGTCCATCACCTCGACGCCGTAGGCGCCGATGTTCTGGATCGGCGCCGCGCCGACGCTGCCCGGAATCAGCGCAAGGTTCTCCAGACCGAACCAGCCGTTCGCCACCGTTCGCATCACGAACTCGTGCCAAGTCGCTCCGGCGGCGCAGCGCACGCGGATCGCATCGCCCTCTTCATCGACGATCGCGAATCGCGCATCGCGCGTTCGCACCACTGAACCGATGAGCGGATCGACGATCAACAGGTTGCTGCCGCCGCCCACCAGCAGGGCATCAGGGCCGGCATCGCGCAGTGCACTCGGCATTGCATCGATGTCATCAACCTCGATCAGTCGCTGCGCACGCGCCCGGACGCCAAAGGTGTTGGCGAGCGCCGCATCGCGGG
>QFMX01000199.1 GCA_003240625.1 Sphingomonas taxi | reverse complement strand
GACATGCGCCGCACCTCGCGCACCACCCTGTCGCTGGTCGACTTCAAGATGTCGCGCGGCGACCTGTTCCAGCTGCCGGCCGGTCCGCTGGGCGTCGCCTTCGGCGCCGAGTTCCGCCACGAGACCCAGAGCGACGACCGCGACGAGAACGTCGACGGCACCTTCACCTTCACTGACATGGTGACCGGCGAGACCAATATCTCGAACGTCTCGGCCGTCAGCCCGAACCCGGACACCGAGGGCGAGCGCGACGTCGCCGGCGCCTTCGTCGAATTCGCCGTGCCGCTGGTGTCGCCCGAGATGAACATCCCGCTGGTTCGCAGCCTGGATATGCAGATCGCCTGCCGGTACGAGCACTATTCGGACTTCGGCGACGTGGCCAAGCCGAAGGTCGCCATCGCCTGGGACATCATCGACGGCCTGCGCGTCCGCGGCTCCTATTCGGAAGGCTTCCGCGCCCCGAACCTGGAGCAGGTCAACGCCACCCAGTACGCGCGTCTGGCCAGCGGCCCGGACTACATCCGGTGCGAGGCTCAGATCCGCAAGGGGACGATCGAGAACATGAGCCAGTGCGACGCCTCGTCCAGCGGCTCGCTGCTGATCGCCGGCAATCCCGACCTGAAGCCGGAGGAGAGCACCAACCAGTCCTACGGCCTGGTGTTCCAGCCGCAGTTCCTGCCGGTCGAATGGGGCGACTTCACCTTCACCGTCGATCGGTGGAAGATCGAACAGGAAGAAATCGTCGGCCTGCTGGGCGCTGAAACGGCGCTGGCGCTGGACTATCTGAACCGCGTCCAGGGCGGTGAGAACCCGAACATCGTCCGCGAGGCGCCGGACGCCGACGACATCGAGTTCTACGCCGGCACCGGACTGGATCCGGTCGGCGACCTGATCTCGATCAGCGACCGCTTCATCAACCTGCTGCCGCAGACGGTGGAGGGGATCGACTTCAGCTTCGCCTGGTCCAAGCGCCGCACGGCTTGGGGCAGCTTCAACTTCCGCATCAACGCCTCGCAGCTA
>QFMX01000198.1 GCA_003240625.1 Sphingomonas taxi | reverse complement strand
GCGGCCCCGTCCCGGCGCGCCGCCACCGGGATTCTGTCAAGCCTTGTCCGCCCCCGGGCCGGGCCCTACCCTGACCCTCCGGCCGCCTCGCCACCGCAATGCCCGCGCGCTTCGTCCATCTCCACGTCCACAGCGAATACTCGCTCTCCGATTCGACGATCCGGATCAAGGGGCTGGTCAAGCGCTGCGCGCAGCTCGATCAGCCATCGGTCGCGCTGACCGACCGCAACAATCTCTTTGCGCTGGTCAAGTTCTACCGCGCGGCCGAAGGCGCCGGCATCAAACCGGTGATGGGCGCCGACATCTCGATCGCCGACGGCGACGAGCCGGCTTCGACGCTGACCCTGCTGTGCCGCGATCACGACGGCTACCTGTCGCTGTCGCGCCTGCTCACGCGCGCGTGGATGGAAGGCCACCGCACCGACGGCGTGGTGGTGCGTCCGGATTGGCTGCGTGATTGCAATGCCGGCCTGTTCGCGATCGCAGGCCGGCACGGGCCTGCGGCGAGGCTGCTCGCCGGCGGCCGCGACGATCTGGCGCGGCAGTGGTACACCCAGTGGCGCGAGGTGTTCGACGAGCGCCTGTTCCTGCAGCTGACGCGCTGCGGCTTCGACGACGAGGCCGTGCACAACGCGCTCGCCCTGCAGGTGTCGTCGGACTTGTCGCTGCCGGTGATCGCCGGCAACGACGTGCGCTTTCTCGACGCCGACGGCTTCGACGCGCACGAGGCGCGCGTGTGCATCTCGACCGGACGGGTACTCGACGACCCGCGTCGCCCGAAGCTCTACACGCGCGAGCAGTACTTCAAGACGGCCGACGCGATGGCCGCGCTGTTCGACGATGTCCCCGACGCGATCGACAACACGCTCGCACTCGCGCAGCGCTGCAATCTCGAACTGCGCCTGCAATGCCTTGACCTTGGTGTCGTAGGTTGCACGGGGCAGCGTCCCAGCCTCGAAGTCGCGCTGCAAGGCTTCCATTTGTTCGTGATGGGGTTCGTTCTGTGCTTCAAACTGCGCACG
>QFMX01000197.1 GCA_003240625.1 Sphingomonas taxi | reverse complement strand
AGCGCGCGTTCTGCGGAACGGGGCGCGGATCGGGCGGCGCCGTCATCAGGCGCGCGGTCTCCAGCGCAGGCCGACACAACGGCCAGCGCCAGCGCCGCGAGTGCCACGCGCAGGCCGTGCGGCCAGTGCCGCGCCCCGAGCGTGCAGGCGTTCACCGGCCGTAGTCCACCGCCAGCACCGCGAACACGCGCCGTCCGCCGGGCAGTTCGACCGCGAACTCGTCGTCGACGCGCTTCTTCAGCAGCGCGCGGGCCAGCGGCGAATCGATGCTGATCCAGCCGAGCCGCGCATCGGTCTCGTCCGGGCCGACGATGCGGTAGCGGCTGCATTCGCCGCTGTCGACGTCTTCCAGTTCCACGTGCGCGCCGAAGAACACGGCGTCCGGATCGGTCGGTGCGGTGTCGACCACGCGCAGCGCTTCCAGCCGCTTGCTGAGGTAGCGCACGCGGCGGTCGATCTCACCCAGCTGTTTCTTGCGGTAGGTGTATTCGGCGTTCTCCGAACGGTCGCCCTCGGCCGCCGCAGCCGACAGTGCACGCACGACTTCGGGGCGGCGCACGCGCCACAGATCATCGAGTTCGGCCTTCAGCCGCGCATGCCCCTCGGGCGTGATCAGCGCGGTGCTTCTCTCTGCGGGCGGGCGCCATCGCGACATCAGTCGCCTCCGGTTCCATCAAGGCGGGTCAGCACCATGCCGGCATCGCGTTCGTCCGCGGACTGGCAGCGCCCGCCGTCCTGGTGCAATGCATGGGCGTCCCCGTGGATACGGAATCCGTAGCGATGGTCGTCGTTCGTGGAGGACGCGTAGGGACCAACGAGAATCAGGCAACTCCCTGCAATCTCGTCGATCCACCAGCTTCCGCGGATCGTGTGCATTCGTTCGGTGCCGTCATCGCATTCCAGTGAAATGACGTACTGATGGTCACGTTCGATCAGAAGGTCGGCTGTCTGGAACTCGCAGTTGCCTTCGCGACGCGATTGGTGACGTACATGGCCTGTGTAACGACCTTCGAGCAGGTGTTGT
>QFMX01000196.1 GCA_003240625.1 Sphingomonas taxi | reverse complement strand
GGCGGTCGTCGCTCTGACGGCGGGAACGGTCGCCTCGTCGGCGGCGCTGATCGGCTTCGGGCTCGACTCCGTCGTCGAGGTGCTGTCGGCCGCGGCGATCGCCTGGCAGTTCGCTGCGCCCGATCCCGAGAAGCGCGAGAAAACCGCACTGCGCGTCATCGCCTTCTCGTTCTTCGGTCTGGCCGCCTACGTCGGCGTCGACGCCGCACTCTCGCTCTTCGGGCTGCGTGAAGCCGAGCACAGCCCCGTGGGCATCGGGCTCGCGGCGGTCAGCCTCGCGATCATGCCGTTCCTCAGCTGGTTCGAGCGCAGAACCGGGCGCGAACTCGGCTCGGCTTCGGCCGTCGCCGACTCGAAGCAGACGCTGCTCTGCAGCTACCTGTCTGCCGCTCTTCTCGTGGGCCTCCTGTTCAACAGCCTGCTGGGCTGGGCCTGGGCCGACGCGTTCGCCGCCCTCGTCATCGCGGTGTTCGCGGTTCGCGAAGGTCTCGAGGCGTGGCGGGGCGACGCCTGCGCGGTGCCGGTCTCGGCGCTCACGGGCGAGCGCCGCGTCGACGCCTGCGACTGCTGCTGACGGGCCGCGGCACGACGGCTACCGCGCCCGCCCGCGAAAAGCAATGAGGGGCGTTCTCAGGCGCATCCGGCGTACCGTGAATGCCACGTCGATAAGAAAGAAGGTGCACTCATGAGCGCTTCAGACAAGATCGAAAACGCCGCCGAGAAGCTGGCTGGCAAGGCGAAAGAGGCCGTCGGCAACGCGACCGACGACCACGACACCGCGCAGGAAGGTCGCAACGACCAGACCAAGGCCAGCGCGAAGCAGGCCGGCGAGAACATCAAGGACGTCTTCAAGTAAGACGTCAACCACAGAAGGCCCGACGGTTCGCCGCCGGGCCTTCCGCGTTAAGGGGCCCGCCTACCCTTCGCGCAGCACGTCGGCTTCGACGTGTCGATAGCCGGATGTCTCGTAGCGGTGCGCCCAGCACCGCGAGCACGACCGATGCGCCTTCGGCCTATTTGGCCCG
>QFMX01000195.1 GCA_003240625.1 Sphingomonas taxi | reverse complement strand
GGGTCAAGACTTCGCTCGCGCCCGGTTCCAAGGCGGTCCAGCTGTATCTCGAAGAAAGCGGGCTGCTGCCGGACCTCGAGCAGCTCGGCTTCGGCATCGTCGCGTTCGCCTGCACCACCTGCAACGGCATGAGCGGCGCGCTGGACCCTGCGATCCAGCAGGAGATCATCGACCGCGACCTGTACGCGACGGCCGTGCTCAGCGGCAACCGCAACTTCGACGGCCGCATCCATCCCTACGCCAAGCAGGCCTTCCTCGCGTCGCCGCCGCTGGTCATCGCGTATGCGATCGCCGGCACCGTGCGTTTCGACATCGAGAAGGACGTGCTCGGCATCGACCACGACGGCAACGCGGTCACGCTCAAGGATCTCTGGCCGTCGGATGAAGAAATCGATGCGGTGGTCAAGGCCAGCGTCAAGCCCGAACAGTTCCGCGCCGTCTACGGCCCGATGTTCAAGCTGCACGTCGACACCGGCGAGCGCGTCGCACCGCTGTACGACTGGCGACCGATGAGCACCTACATCCGTCGTCCGCCGTACTGGGAAGGTGCATTGGCCGGCGCGCGCACGCTGACCGGCATGCGTCCGCTCGCGGTGCTCGGTGACAACATCACCACCGACCACCTCTCCCCGTCGAACGCGATCATGGCCGACAGCGCGGCCGGCGAGTACCTGGCGAAGATGGGTGTGCCGGAGGAGGACTTCAATTCCTACGCCACCCATCGCGGTGACCATCTGACCGCGCAGCGCGCGACGTTCGCCAATCCGAAGCTGGTCAACGAGATGGCAATCGTCGACGGCACCGTGCGCCAGGGCTCGCTGGCGCGCATCGAGCCGGACGGGCAGGTCGTGCGCATGTGGGAGGCGATCGAGACCTACATGGACCGCAAGCAGCCGCTGGTGATCATCGCCGGCGCCGACTACGGCCAGGGCAGCTCGCGCGACTGGGCGGCCAAGGGCGTGCGGCTTGCGGGTGTGGAAGCAATCGTCGCCGAAGGCTTCGAGCGCATCCACCGCACCAACCTGAT
>QFMX01000194.1 GCA_003240625.1 Sphingomonas taxi | reverse complement strand
CCGCGTCGACTACATCGCTCCCGCCGTGGACGAAGACGAAGAAGACGAGGCGGCCGACGAAGCGCCAGCGGCGTGACCGATCCGCGTAGCGACGCCGTTTATTTCGACAGGGTCGTCAAAGCCTATGGCCCGATCAGGGCCGTCGACAATATCACCCTGACGATCGATCGCGGCGCGTTCGTCGCCCTGGTCGGCGCGTCGGGCTCGGGCAAATCGACCCTGCTGAAAACGGTCAATCGCCTGATCGACCTGACCGATGGCAATGTTGCGGTTTTCGGCGAGAATGTCGATGCCGTCGACGCCCATGCCCTGCGCCGCCGGATCGGCTATGTCTTCCAGTCGATCGGTCTGTTTCCGCATATGACGGTGGGCGAAAATATCGCAATCGGCCCGAAGATTGCCGGTGATTCGATCGATCGCAGACACATCGGCGAACTCCTCGACATGGTCGACATGTCAGCTGACATAATCGACCGGACCCCTGATGCACTGTCGGGCGGGCAGCAGCAGCGTGTCGGCATCGCGCGCGCACTGGCCGGTCATCCCGAACTCCTGTTGATGGACGAACCATTCGGCGCGCTCGATCCGGTCACGAGAGACGCGTTGGGGAAACGCGTTCGCGCATTGCATGACGAACTCGGACTGACGACGGTCATGGTCACGCACGACATGGCAGAAGCGCTTCTGCTCGCGGATCGCGTGCTGGTGATGGAGAGGGGGCAGATCGTGGCAGATGCCGCGCCGGCAGAGCTCCTGGCGGGGAAGGGTGGAGACGTTGCGCAGGCCCTCGTCGCGGTGCCGCGGCGCCAGTCGGAAGAGCTGGCGGAGCTGGCACGATGACGGCTCTCTGGCAGGCGCTTCTCCAGCTCGGCGACGAACTCGCCGCCCATATCGTGCTCTCCGCTGCAGCGATCGCGCTCGGCATCGCGCTGGCTCTGCCGCTCGCGGTCTGGGCGAGCCGGTCGCGCCATGTGGCACGCATCGCGCTGTCGTTCGCCAGTCTGGTGCAGACCATTCCCGCGCTGGCG
>QFMX01000193.1 GCA_003240625.1 Sphingomonas taxi | reverse complement strand
GCGACGTTCGCGCGCACCGACAGGACGCGGAAACCCGCCGGGCGTATGCAGGCGCGCGTTGAAGTCGCGGAACTGGTCGGGATACGTCGCCTCGATCGCGTCGCGCACCAGGCCGTAATCGTCCACCCAGGCCTGCCAGGGCACACGCGTGTCATCCGGCTTCCACGCTCGGGCGATGCCCGCGACGATCGCGGGTTCGGACAGCAGCTGGTCGCTGGCGGGCTCGCTGGTGCCGAAGGAGGCGTGGATGCAGGTGGTGCTGTCCTCCACGGTCACGCACTGCTCGCCGCTGCGCTGGACATCCTTCTCGATGCGCCCCAGGCACGGTAGCAGCAAGGCCGTGCGCCCGCAGACCAGATGGCTGCGGTTGAGCTTGGTGGCGATCTGCACGGTCAGGGCGAGATCCTTCCAGTGCGCTTCCAGGCGTTCGGTCTCGGGCGCGGCGCGCACGAAGTTGCCGCCGAGCCCGATGAACGCGTGTACCGAACCGTCGATGACGCCTTCCACGGTGCCGACGGTGTCGAGTCCCTTGGTGCGTGGCGCTGAGAAGCCGTACTGCGCATCGAGACGATCCAGCGGCACGAGTTCCGGCTTCTCGGAAATGCCGACGGTGCGCTGGCCCTGCACGTTCGAATGGCCGCGCACGGGGCAGATGCCCGCTCCCGGGCGGCCGACGTTGCCGCGCATCAACGCGAGGTTGCAGATCATGCGGACGTTGTCGACGCCGTACCGGTGCTGGGTGAGCCCCATGCCGTAGATCAGGATCGACGCCTTGGCCTGCGCGTAGACCGCCGCGACGCCCTCGATGTCGGCGCGCGTCAGACCCGATTCGCGCTCGATGTCGGTCCATGCGATCGCGCGCACGGCCTGCTCGAACGCCTCGAAGCCGTTGGTGTGGGTCTCGATGAAGCCGACATCCAGGACGCGTTCGCGCGACGGATCGGCCTTCGCCGCGTCGTCGAGCGCGAACAGCGCCTTGGCGATCCCGTGCATCACGGCCAGATCGCCGCCCGCCCGTACCGGGAAATAG
>QFMX01000192.1 GCA_003240625.1 Sphingomonas taxi | reverse complement strand
CGTTCTTCTGCGTGCCGTCGCCGCCGATGCAGACCACGGCGTCGATACCCATCTTCGCGCAGTTGGCGATGATCAGATCGCGGACGTCGCGAACGCCGCCCTTGACCTCCATGCGGTGCGGCTTCACCCGGCTGGCACGGCGGCGTGCGGACACTCGCCCTCACTCGAACCGAATGGAGTTCCAACCGATGAATACGACCAAGCTCAGCAAGACCCTGATCGCGTCTGCCATGGCGGGCGCGCTGGTGCTCGCCGGCGCCGCGGCCGCGCAGGAAACCGCCGACCGCTCCGAACGCACCACGGCGGCGAATACCGAATCCAACCAGCCGATGTCGGACACGTGGATCACCACCAAGGTCAAGGCCGGCCTGCTGGCCGAGAGTGATGTGTCGGGCCTCGACATCAGCGTCGAAACCGCCAACGGCACCGTGAGCCTGTCGGGCGATGTCGACAGCCAGGCGCAGATCGATCGCGCCACCGCCATCGCCCGCGACATCGAAGGCGTGCGCGCCGTCGATGCGAAGCAGCTGAAGGTCGCCGCCAACCGCTGATCGTGATCGAAGACGCCTCCCGCTCCATCCGGGCGGGAGGCGTTTTCATGTGCGGTTTCCAGCGCGGCGGGACCACCGGTTCACCAGGCCCGCCCACGTGATATCCGTGGCGGCCGTTCGGCGCTGCACTTCGCGCCGCGCTGTCGCACTCGTTGAGGCCGTCGGGGCGTCAGTCCGTCAGACGGAGCCACGATGTCTCTTCGCGTCTTTGCGTCTTCGCGTATGCGATGGAGTTCCCATCCCGGTCGCCGCGAAGCCCATCGCGTTTCGACGGCCGCGAACCCGGGCTCTTCGATCAGATCGTCGTCGGCAAACACCGCCCACGGGGCGGCGAACGACGCGCCCTCGGAAACGGCGACGATGGCGCTGCCCGTGTCGGCATGCGGACGCAGAGCTATCCCGCGCGCAGCGCGCTCCGCCACGCATCGAATTCGGCATCCAGCGCGATCGCGTGCGCCGGCCGCGCGAAACACGCCGCCAAC
>QFMX01000191.1 GCA_003240625.1 Sphingomonas taxi | reverse complement strand
GGCCGTCCGGGCGCAGACGTTAAGGTGGCGGGGCAGTGTCGATCACATACACCGTGAATCCACCGGTGCACTTCGACCTGTATTCCCCCACCTGTACTGATCCAAGGAGATGATCCATGGAGATCGCCGATGCGCGCGTCGCCAGCTTCCATTACACCCTGACCGACGACTCGGGCGCCGTGCTCGACAAGTCCCCCGATGCGCAGCCGCTGCAGTATCTGCACGGCGCCGGCAACATCGTGCCGGGTCTCGAGAAGGCGCTGACCGGTCGCAAGGTGGGCGACGCCTTCGACGTCACGGTGCAGCCTGAAGAGGCGTACGGACCGCGCAACGAGCAGCTCATCCAGTCGGTGCCGCGCGAAGCCTTCCAGGGCGTGGACACCATCGAACCCGGCATGCAGTTCCATGCGCAGGGCGCGGGCGGCCCGATGCTGGTGACCGTGGTCAGCGCCGACGAGGCGCAGGTGCGCATCGACGGCAACCATCCGCTCGCGGGACGGACCTTGCATTTCGCTGTGCGCATCGATGGCGTGCGCGACGCGAGCGCCGACGAACAGGCGGCCGGCCGCGTGGCGACGCCTGCGGGTTGATGAACCCCGCATGGCGACACCCGAGGGTGTCGCCATGCAGACGCGCGCGATACCTGCATCCGTCGCGGGACGGACGCTGCATTTCGCCGTGCGCATCGACGATGTGCGTGAGGCGAGCGCCGACGAACAGGCGGCCGGCCGCGTGGCGACGTCTGCGGGTTGATGCCCCCCGCATGGCGACACCCGAGGGCGTCGCCATGCAGACGCGCGCGATATCTGCAGAATTTCTGCGCCTTACCCGCGTAGGAGCGCGCTCGCGCGCGAAGCCGCTCCGCCTGGAACGCCCCGATCGCGCGCAAGCGCCCCTACAGTCAGGTCACGCGCAAAGCGACGCCGCAACGCGAAGGTTGCGTCCGTGCATCGTCAGTCGCCGCACAACGTCCGACCCGTAGGAGCGCGCTCTCGCGCGAAGTCGCTCTCCCTGGAACGCCCCGATCGCGCGC
>QFMX01000190.1 GCA_003240625.1 Sphingomonas taxi | reverse complement strand
AAGTCGAAGCCGATCTCGCGACCGATCCCGGTGATCTCGGCGGCGTTCTTCTGGCCGATCGCCAGGCCTAGGCCGTGGGCGAATGCGACGAAGGCGCGGGCCAGCTCGAGCGCGCCTGCCCGGTCGATGCCGGGTGCCCGCGTGAACGTGTCCAGGTTGTCAATCTCGACCGCTTCGAAACCTGAACTGGCACAACGGCTGATGCTGGGTCCGAGCATCTCCAGTATTGCTGCCCGTCGATCAGGCGTCGACGGGTCTAGTAGGTACTCGTCGGGCCAGTCAGGGTCGGCAACAGGCTCGCCGGAGTCATCGCGCAGGACTGCGTCCGGATACCGGGTGAGCCACTCGTGTCCGCTGCCCGGCTGCGTCTGATAGCCGTTGACATAACAGATGTTGTAGGCGCCGGGCAGCGGCGCGGCGGTGGAATCGCGAGCCACCACGGCCAGTCCAGGCGTATCCGCCGTGCCGCCGAGCTGATAGTCGAACCCGCCGGTGGTGGGCGGCAGCGCGACGGGCGCCGCCGTCGCCAGGGGGAGGGGTGTCGTCGCGACGATCGCTGCGACGCAGGCCGACACGACTGCCGATCGGAACACCATGGCTCGATTATCTGGCGCGAGCAGACACAAACTCGCGTGTTTCGCGGCCAATTCATGTGAGTTTGTGTCTGCTCGCGGAGAAGTCAGGGCACCGCAAGGTCTTTCGGCGCGACGACGGCGAGCGCGTCGCGGCATGCCCGGATCGCGGGGGTCTGACTGAGGGCTGCCCTGGTGGCCGTGAACACGGAGCGGCGCCGAGGATCGACGTCGACGACGCGCACAGCGGGACGTCGCCGCACCCGCATGAGGTCCGGGAGGATGGCGACGGCATTCCCGCTCTCGATGAGCGCGATCTGTGCCTCCAGATCGTCGGTCTCGAACCGGACATCAGGCTCGAAACCGGCGCGCCGGCACAGCTGTTCGGCCCAATGCCGCGATGCCGTGCCCACAGGCTCCATCGTCCAGGGCAGATCGACAGCGTCCTCGACCGAGGCGATGC
>QFMX01000189.1 GCA_003240625.1 Sphingomonas taxi | reverse complement strand
CCCTGTCGGGGATCGCGGCCGAGAATCTGGAAGACGGATCGGGTATCGCCTCCCGCACCATCGCCAGCATGGAGCATGGCTGGAAGAACGGCCGCGACATGCTCACGGCGGGCGACGTGCTTGTCATCGACGAGGCGGGCATGGTCGGCACGCGGCAGTTGGAGCGCGTATTGTCCCATGCCGCCGAGGCAGGCGCAAAGGTGGTGCTGGTCGGTGATCCGCAGCAGTTGCAATCCATCGAGGCGGGCGCGGCCTTCCGCTCGATCCATGAGCGTCATTGCGGCGCGGAGATCGGCGAGGTGCGCCGCCAGCGCGAGGACTGGCAGCGGGACGCCACCCGCGATCTGGCGACCGGCAGAACCGGCCATGCCATCCATGCCTACGACAGAAACGAAATGGTCCATATCGCCGAAACGCGTGAGCTGGCGCGCGGCGACCTGATCGACCGCTGGGATCGCCAGCGTCGGGCCGCGCCGGACAGCAGCCGCATCATCCTCACCCACACCAATGCCGAGGTGCGCGAACTCAACGAGGCCGCCCGCGACCGGATGCGGGAGGCTGGCGATCTGGGCGAGGACGTGCGCGTGATGGTCGAGCGGGGCGAACGCAGCTTCGCTGCCGGGGACCGCGTCATGTTCCTGCAAAACGAGCGTAGCCTTGGCGTCAAGAACGGCACGCTCGGCACCATCGAGCAGGTCAGCGAACAATCCATGTCGGTTCGCACCGATGACGGGCGCAGCATCTCGTTCGACCTGAAAGACTATGACCGCATCGACCATGGCTATGCCGCGACCATCCACAAGGCGCAGGGCATGACGGTGGACCGGACGCACGTGATGGCGACTCCCGGCATGGACGCCCACGGCAGCTATGTCGCCTTGTCACGTCACCGCGACGGCATGGACCTGCACTATGGCCGCGACGATTTTTCGAGTCAGGACAAGCTCATCAACACCCTGTCGCGCGACCGGGCCAAGGATATGGCGACGGACTACGAACAGCAGGTCGACCCTGCGCAGGACTATGCCGAGCGGCGC
>QFMX01000188.1 GCA_003240625.1 Sphingomonas taxi | reverse complement strand
GCGAACGGCAGAGAGTGTGAGTGCGCGCTTATACGTCGTTGCCGACGTGCGCTTGAGAGAGTAGCGTGCAGACCGGCATGGCGATCTATCATTTTTCCGCGAAGGTCATCAGCCGCCAGACCGGTGCGAGCGCGGTGGCGAGCGCGGCCTATCGTTCGGCATCGGAGCTGCACGACGAGCGGCTTGGGCGGAACCACGACTTCAGCAACAAGGCGGGCGTGATCCACTCCGAGGTGATATTGCCGAAGGGCGCACCGGAGCGTTTAAACGATCGCACCGTGCTCTGGAATGAGGTGGAGGCAGGGGAGAAGCGCAAGGACGCACAGCTCGCCCGCGAGGTCGAGTTCTCGATCCCGCGCGAAATGGATCAGCAGCAGGGCGTCCAGCTCGCGCGGGATTTTGTCGAAAAGGAGTTTGTCGAGCGCGGGATGGTCGCGGACCTGAATGTGCATTGGGACATGGGCAAGGATGGCGAGCCCAAGCCGCACGCGCATGTCATGTTGTCGATGCGCGAAGTTGGGCCGGAGGGGTTCGGCCAGAAGGCGCGCGAGTGGAACAACACGGAGTTGTTGAAGGGGTGGCGTGAAGCGTGGGCGAACCATGTCAACGAGCGGCTTGCCGAACTGGATATAGACGCGCGGATCGACCATCGGACGTTGGAGGCGCAGGGGATCGATCTTGAGCCTCAGCACAAGATCGGGCCGGCCGGATCGCGCCGGCTCGATCGGGGCGAGTATGCCGAGCGGGCCGAGGATCATGTCCGCATCGCGCGCGAGAATGGCGAGAAGATCATCGCCGAGCCGACGATCGCGCTCGACGCGATCACGCGCCAGCAGGCGACGTTCACCACGCGCGACTTGGCGATGTTCGTCCACCGCCACAGCGACGGCAAGGAGCAGTTCGACCAAGCCATGAGCGCGGTGCGCGCCTCGCCCGAGCTGGTGGCGCTGGGGAAGGACGGGAAAGGGCAGGAGCGGTTCACGTCGAGCGACATGATCGCGGTCGAGCAGCGGCTAAGCCAAGCAGCGGACAGGCTC
>QFMX01000187.1 GCA_003240625.1 Sphingomonas taxi | reverse complement strand
CCCGTACGGCGAGAGTGTCTGGGCCGGCAAGCCGGCCGGCATCGCGGGCGTATCGGTCGGCGCGATCGGTACTGCAGCAGCGCAGCAACACCTGCGCACCATCCTCGCGTATCTCGACATGCCGACACTCGGTCAACCCGAGATGTTCCTCAAGGCCGATACGGTGTTCGAGGAGTCCGGTGCGCTGCGCGAGGACAGCCGCGAGTTCGTGGATACCTGGCTGACGCGGTTCGCCGCGTGGGTCGAGCAGCATGTCGCGGACTGAGCACTCGAGGTCTCGTCACAGACATTGACGCTGGGCAGAAGCCGCATGCCGTCGCGGTTGGGCCGGCCGCTCGCACGCGCAGCCGGCCCGTCCAGTAGCGAGCGACGAGCCTGCCGCCTGCGCGTTGTGTACGCGGACGTTGCCCGTGCTCTGCTCTCCAGATGCTCCGACAGTCCGAATCGCTGCCATCCGCGACATGCATCGCGACAGCTCAGGCCGCGAATGTGCGCTCGGCCTCGTAGCCACCGTCGGCCCCATGAATGCGCACGGTGGCACCGCGTCGCAACACCTGCGCATCGATCGCGACGTCGGCGCATGCCGCATTGCGGGTCAGGTAGTGCACGACGGCGCGCGCGCCGGTGTCCTCGACGAGTTCCCAGTCGAAGGTCAAGGCGTTGTGGCGCAAGGTGAAACACAGAGGAGACATGGGGAACCTGGAGACCGGCAGCACATCGAAGGTGCCGATGCATCCTCGCTGCATGGCGATGAAGGCGACGTGCCTGCACCGCACCAACCTGCTGCGCGCGCTGCAACAAATCGCCTCCATGCACCGCCGGACGACGCGGGCGCTACGGCCCGCAATGCAATCAGTCTGAACCGTTCAACGCCGACAGTGCGGCATCCACGTCGTCGCGCGAGCCGGGCCGGACCACGCGGGCGAGCTCGACACCGTCACGCAACAGCACGAGCGTGGGCCACAGCTTCACCTTGAAGCTGCGCCCCAGGGCGCGTCCGGGACCGTCTTCGATCCGCAGATGGCGAATGTCCGGCCGCGCC
>QFMX01000186.1 GCA_003240625.1 Sphingomonas taxi | reverse complement strand
GTCAAAAGCCGGCTGAACCGGGCGCGGGCGCGTCTGGCGTCGATCCTCGACGCCGCGACGGTCGACGACATGACCTGACGCGTTCTCCCCGCCTCGCTGAGGCGCGGGCCCTGCCTATCGGTCCTTACGCACTCCGTTGGAGGCTACCAGCGTCAGTCGCGCCGGTTCACGCTCGCCTCCAAGCCTCCGGTCGATAACCCTCGCGAGCTCTAAAAGATTCTCCGGAACCGGTTCGGCCTGCACGTCGTCGAACACCTGCCGCAATTCGGCGCCGATCGATTGTTGGCGCGCCAACCTTTCCTCGGTGTCCGCCTTCTCGTCGAAGTCGTCCATCTCGCCGCTCACCGCCCTAAGCCTAAATTCACCGTACCATTGTACCGGCCAATCCACCAAATCGCGGGCGACTCGGGGGCCGGGCAGTTTAGAATCTCAAGCCAAACCGCTCATGTGCTAAGCCAGCCTTGATAATACGAGCCGCAGCATTTTGTTCCCCAGATGGTGCGCGTCCGATCGCCTCATACGTGTCCCCTTATTACCTTGCTCCCGGCGAGAGGGAAGGCCGACGCTGGTGAAGCTTCGAAGGAGCCTCAGGGGCCGGTCCGGGATGGCGCGTTAGGAACGCGGGCGTCGTCCGTCTGGGAGATGGTCGTCGTCCGCGGGCGCGAGCGCCGGCGATACGGGGGCGTCGATCCCGAGGACCTCGACCGATTCCGCGAGGTCGAAATGGGCGTGCAGATCATCGATGCGGTGAATCTGGATCAGCACCCGGCCGAAATGCCGGGTGAGCAGCTCGACGGCGGCCGCGTTCCGGCACGCGTCGACGGCGTCCGCGCCCCCGCGGAGAGATCCTGAGGCGCGCCCTTGACCTTCAGCGCCCCGGCGAACTGTGATCGTAATCTCGACATCCGCGATCTCAACGTTGTCGCAGCACAGCCGGCCGGTGTCCGACACCACGAACTCCAACGTCATCCGCCCCTCCAAGTCCGTCGTCGCTGGACGTTCCCTTTCGCAAAGTCCGCGCCGCCCGCAAAACTCCTTCGCCAAAAT
>QFMX01000185.1 GCA_003240625.1 Sphingomonas taxi | reverse complement strand
GAGGCGAAGCTGCACCAGGCGCGGAAGCCTGTCGCTCCACTGGCTCTGGCCGAGATACTCGACCGTCAACGGCGCCGGCATGACCACGATCCGCTCGCTGTCCAGCGTGCCTGTCGTGGTCGGCTCGGGATCGAGGATCTGCGAGCGCTGGACACGCGCCGAGCCGCCGACCCCGGCGGGCGCCGACAGATCGAAGGTCTGCGGTGGCGGTGAAAGCGACGCGCAGCCGGCCAACGTCGCGGCAAGCGCCGCCGGAAGCAGCGATCTGGCAAAAAGCGTCATCGTCCGTGTCTCCCCAATCGTCATCGGCGGTTCCGCCCGTCGAACTCACGCACCTGCCCCGACCCACTCCCGCCATAGATGATGCGGCTGGGGTTGTTGGCGAGGTTGGTAATTGCCCTCTCGATCCGTGTGATGGCGCCCGAAGCGTCACGCACGAGCGTGCGCACGTCGTTGAGGCCCTGGCCCGAGAAGCTTTGCAGGTTGGCCGCGATGGGCCCGATATTGGCGCGGACGATATCCGCCGTCTGGCGGATCGACTGCAGCGTGGCGCGCGCCTCGGCCGTCAGGCCCTGCCCGTCCGGGCTGTTTACGATGCCGTTCACCGAATTCAGGATCGTCTGCACCTGCTGAGAGGCGGTGCGCAGATTTTCCGTCACGTCCTGCGTGTTGGAGATGATGTTGTCGATATCTTCCCGGCGGTTGCCGATATCGCGTGCGACACCGCCGACGGCATCGGCTGCGCTGGCGATATTGGCCGTTGCCGCCGTAATGTCGTTGAAGGCCTGCGACACATCGTCGGCATCGATGCCGGCGATCAGTTCGTCGATCTGCGCGCGGGTGCCGTTGATACCGTTAAGCGCCGTATTGAGCGACGACAGCACCGTCTGCGTGCCGCCGAAGATCGAGCTGAGCGCGCCGGACTGCGCGTTGAGGGCGTCGGCGAACCCGCGGACGCCATTGACCGTCGCGCGAACCTGCGCCGGATCGATCGAGGTAATCAACTGCTCGGCCGATTCCAGTGTCGTGTCCAGGCGGCCTGCAACGC
>QFMX01000184.1 GCA_003240625.1 Sphingomonas taxi | reverse complement strand
TACACCGCGGGCGTCGGCGACACCGCGTGCGCGGTCATGGTCGAGACGGCCACCGGGCTTGCAAACTGCGAGGCCATCGCGCAGACGCCCGGCCTGCACATGATCTTCGTCGGCCCGTGGGATCTCGCCCTCGCGCTGGGTCTCTCGCTCGACGAACTGCTCTCGCTCGAGGGCGACGCGTCGCCGCTCGTGCGTATCGCGGCGGCGTGCTCTGCCGCGGGGATCCGGGCGGGCGCGTTCGCCGGAACGCCCGAGCGGGGCCGCGCGCTGGTCGCGCTGGGGTTCGAGGTCGTGGCGATCGCTACAGAAGACTCCCTGTTCGCCGCGGGCGCGGCATCCGTTCTGTCCTGACCCCACCCTCTCCACCCATGCCAAATGCAGGAGACTTCGCCGGCGAGGCCCGCGCTTCCGCGCGAACGTGTGACTCGCACGGGTTTCTCCTGCATTTGGCACAAGTCCCCTAGCTGCGGGGAGTGCGCGGGCGTACGTTCGTCGCCATGACCAATCTCATCGAGAAGTTCACGGAATCGCTGCCCTCGTGGGGTGCCCGGCTCGCCTACGGCGAGAAGACCACTCTCGACGGTCACGACCTGCTGCCGGTCGCGTTCGTCGTGTTCGGATTCGGCGCCGGCGAAGGATCGGGCGAGCAGCCGGCGAGCGACGCCGCCTCGGCGGGCAGGGGCGAGGGCAGCGGAGGCGGCGGCGGCGGGTACTCGCTGCCGATCGGCGCCTACGTGGCCGGGCCGGGCGGCATCCGGTTCCGCGCCAACCCGGTGGCGCTGATCGCGGTCGCCGTGCCGTTGGTGTCTGCGCTGGGCTGGGCGCTGGCGCGCACTCGTCGCTAGCGCCGACGAAAAAACCCCCGGGATCCCGAGGGTTTTAGTGGTGGCCCCGACCGGCGTCGATCCGGTGACCTCACGATTTTCAGTCGTGCGCTCTACCAACTGAGCTACAGGGCCATGAGGGGCAGAACCCCTCATAAAGCGGAATAGCCCCTCCTTTCGAAGAGGCTATTCGTACTTTTGCGACCCTGACCGGACTTGAACCG
>QFMX01000183.1 GCA_003240625.1 Sphingomonas taxi | reverse complement strand
CAAGCCGGGTGAGCCCGGCATGCAGCCGGACGGTAGCTACATCACGCCCGAGGGCGATCGCCTCGTCACCGAGGCCGACCAGGCAACCTATCTGCGCACGGCGCAGGACTGGATCGTCGCGCCGCTGCTGAAGAACACGCCCGGGCTTGCCGGTGTCGATTCCATCGGCGGCTATGTGAAGCAGTTCCAGGTGATCCCCGATGTCCAGCGCCTGGCCGCGCTGGGCATGAACCTCACCGATCTCGCCGATGCGCTCGAAGCGAATAATGTCGGCGTGGGCGCAGGGGTTGTCGACCGGGGGGGCGAAGGCCTTGCCGTTCGTTCGGATGCCCGTATCCGCAATATCGGCGAACTCGCAGCGATGGTCATCGCAACGCGGGAAGGAACGCCGATCCGGCTCGATTCCGTTGCCGAAGTCCGTCTTGGCCAGGCGATCCGCTATGGTTCAGCGTCCGAGAATGGCAAGGAGGTTGTCGTCGGCACCGCGGTGATGCGGATCGGCGAGAACAGCCGGACCGTCGCCTCGGCGGTGTCGGCACGGCTTGACGAGATCAACGCGTCCTTGCCGACCGACGTCGTTATCCAACCGGTGCTCGACCGCACCGCACTCGTCAATTCGACGATCAAGACCGTGGCGAAGAACCTCAGTGAAGGCGCGCTGCTGGTCATCGTCGTCCTCTTCCTGCTCCTCGGCAACTTCCGGGCCGCGCTGATTGCGGCGCTGGTTATTCCGATCACCATGCTGATGACCAGCTTTGGCATGTTGCAGGGCGGCGTATCGGCGAACCTGATGAGCCTCGGCGCGCTCGACTTCGGCCTCATCGTCGATGGCGCGGTCATCATCGTGGAGAATGCGCTGCGCCGTATATCGGAGCGGCAACATCATCTGGGACGCAACCTCTCACTGGAGGAGCGTCTCGAATCCGTCTCCCGCGCCGCTCGCGAGATGATCCGCCCGACCGTGTTCGGTCAGGCGATCATCATCCTCGTCTATGCGCCGATGCTCACGCTTACGGGTGTCGAAGGCAAGACTTTCTCGCCGATGGCGC
>QFMX01000182.1 GCA_003240625.1 Sphingomonas taxi | reverse complement strand
GAGCATACGCCGGCTCTCCCGCAGGAGGGTCCGGCGCCGATCGATACCGGAGTGCTGACGCCGAGCTTCCCCTACCGCGGCCTCTATCCCTGGAACTACGGCTATGATCAGCGGGGTCTGACGAACTTCTGCGACATCAACGCGCGCTTCGTCGCGGGTGACTGGGCCTGGTTCGCGCGGCTCGGCGACTGGCTCGTCAAGAACAAGCAGAACACGGTGTTCTGGTTCGACGACGTCTTCGACGGAACGCCGCTCTCGACGCGCTTCCCTGCGTCGCTGAAGCGTTACTGGCGCGAACGCGGCCTGCGGCGGGTCCTCGGGATGGGCTGGGCGTCCAACGAGGGACGCCCTCGCGGCGGCGAGTGGGAGGCGCTGACGTGCGTCGACGCGGCGGGCAAGAGCATTGAGGAGGCTGCGTGGCGCAAGGCGATCTGTCCGCAAACGCCGCAATACCGCACGCTGGCCGATCGGAACATCGCCGCGGTCGAGTTCGACGCGCCCGAGGCGGTCGGCGCGCTGATCGGCTATGCGGAGAACACCTGGGCCGCCCATCAGGCCAGCAGGTGCGTCCGTCATGCCGACGTTCCGGCCGACGTCATGATGAACCGGGACCTGCGGCACGTCGCGGCCGGCATGGCGCAGCGCGGCGCGGGCGGCCTGCCGCTCGGCTTCGTCATCTCGACCCACAGTTCGGCGAAGGACAGCCCCTTCTCGGCCGGAACGATCATCGATTCGTTGCCGAAGAACGGGTTCGTCAGCCTGCACATCTATCAGCAGGACGTCTGGACCAAGTTCTCCGGCGTGATGTCGAAGATCCGGCAGCGCAACGCGCGGGAGGGGTCGGGCGTCAAGGCGATGCCGATCGCCGAAGTGGCCTTCCTCTGCAATTACGACATCCCGTTGTTCAGGCCGTCGATACTGCGGCGTCGCGAGGCGCATTTCCGATCGCTGCCGCGCGACGACCTGTTCGGACATCTCGCCACGCTGAACACGACGCAGTACCTCTATTGGCTGAAGTCGTATCAGCTCATGCGCTGGCAATGGAGCGCCC
>QFMX01000181.1 GCA_003240625.1 Sphingomonas taxi | reverse complement strand
ACGGGTCACCGTCGGTCTGGCGGACGCTGAAGGCCGCCAGCTTCACGCCGCGCGCGTGTCCCTGGCGCCTGCTGTCGCGCGACGCCTGCGCCGATCCGGCGAGGGGGCGCCGGTCCTGGACATCCCCCTGCCCGCTCGCCTGAACGTCGAGGGTCCGCGCCTGTCGCCGGACCAGATGACGGGTCTGCGATCCGGCGACCTCATGCTGGTTCCCGCCGAATCCGGCTGCTGGCGCATGCGCCTAGCGGCCTCGGGCGCCGCCGGAACCGCGCTGGGCCTGTTCGATCCCGCGACCCGCCTGTTCACCCATCAGACCGAGGACATCCGCATGACCGACGAGGCAACCTCGGGTTTCGCGACGCCCGTCCCGCCCCGCGCATCACCCGAGATCGACCTCGCCTCCCCCCCGGACGCGCCCGTCGCCGTGATGATCGATCTGGGCGAGACGGCCGTGCCGTTGAAAACCCTGACCGGCCTCACGCCCGGCGCGGTGCTGCCTTTGCCCGACCTGCCGACCGATATGCCCGTCACCCTGTCCAGCGCCGGACGCGCTTTCGCACGGGGCCGGCTGGTTTCGCTGGGCGACGCATACGCGGTGCTGATCGAGGCCGTCGGCGACGCCAAGGAGCGTCGCTGACCATGGATCTGTCCCAGTTCTCCCCCGGTTCCGCCCTCGTCACCGTCATCCTGCTGGCGCTGGCGCCGTTCGTGGCGGTGATGGTGACGTCCTTCACCAAGATCGTCGTGGTGCTGTCACTGCTGCGCAATGCGCTGGGCCTGCAGCAGGTGCCGCCGAATATCGTGCTGAACGGCATGGCCCTGATCCTGACGCTCTACGTCATGTTCCCTGTCGGCCAGAAGATGGCCGAGGCGACGGACAACATGCCGCCGACGGCCGCGCTCAGCGACACCCAGCAGCTCTTCTCCTACGCCGACCAGGCCAAGGAGCCGCTGCGGGAATTCCTGATCAAACACTCGTCCGACCGCGAACGCGTGGCGTGAACGTTGCGACGTCGAGAACATGGCGCCACGCTTCGCGGTCGGGCTCGGTGAA
>QFMX01000180.1 GCA_003240625.1 Sphingomonas taxi | reverse complement strand
AGCGCGGCGATCAGCTTCTGCACGCGCGGATCGTTGTGCTTGTCGGGGCGGCCGACGAGGAAGTTCACGTACGGCGAGTTCTGGCCCTCGATCGCCAGCGCGTCCCGGCCCGGATCGAGGCCGGCGTCAAGCGCGTAGTTGGTGTTGATCAGCGCGAGGTCCACCTGGTCGAGCACGCGCGGCAGCATCGCGGCGTCGAGTTCGCGGAAGCGGAGATTCTTCGGGTTCGCGGTGATGTCGCGCAGCGTCGCCATCGCGTCGCTCGGATCACGCAGCGTGATCACGCCGCTGTTGTGCAGCAGGATCAGCGCGCGGCTGTTGTTGCTGGGATCGTTCGGAATCACCACGTCGGCGCCGGCCGGCACCGCGTCCAGCGAATCGAACCGGCGCGAGTAGGCGCCGAAGGGTTCGATGTGCACACCGACCAGCGTGGTCAGATCGGTGCCGCGGTCGCGGTTGTAGGCGTCCAGATACGGCTCGGTCTGGAAATAGTTGACGTCGATCTGACCCTGCGCCACCTGGTCGTTCGGCTGCACGTAGTCGTTGAAGATGCGCACCTGCAGATCGACGCCCTGCTCGGCGAGCAGCGGCTTCACCACCTCGAGGATCTCGGCATGCGGCACCGCGGTCGCGGCGATCGTCAGGCGTTCGCCGTTCGCGCCGGAACCACTGCCTCCGCACGCGGCGAGGGCGGACAGCAGCAGGGCGGCGGTGGCGAGACGGGGCAGCAGGGCCATGGCGGATCCGGGTGGAGAGGGGCCGCCCAGTATCGGCGGTCACGCCTCCGGATCGAGTGCGGGGGTGGAAATCAGTGTGTGGCAGGGGATGTGCAGGCGTCAGGTGTGCGAACACCGGGCGTTCCAAAGACGCACGGCACCCTCACGCCCGTCATTCCCGCGCAGGCGGGGCGTTCAACGGACGCATGTCCGATCATCCAGGGACGTTGCTCGTGTCCTGACGATAAGCGTCATGGATGATCAGCCGTGTACTGGAAGGCCCTGGATTCCCGCCTACGCGGGAATGACGAGCAAGGTGATAAGCGTGCCTTCCCGAGC
>QFMX01000179.1 GCA_003240625.1 Sphingomonas taxi | reverse complement strand
GTGGCGCCGAAGTGAACGGTGTCGTCCATCTGGATCTCGTGTTCGACGTCGCGGTAGTACCGGTTCACGCCCACCATGAGCACCGCGAGGATCGGGATCGCGATGAACACCAGCCACGCGCCGTGCGTGAACTTCGTGATGGTGACGATGAGCAGCACGAGCACCGTCATGCCGGCGCCGACCGAGTTGATCCACAGGCCCGAGATCGCCGAGCGCCGTTCGATCGCGGCGGATTGCTGCTTCGCCGCCTCGGGGGGCAGCTCTCGTAGGCCGCGCAGCGCGCGGCGCCAGTGCTTGACCATGCCGAGCTGGCCGAGCGAGAACGAGACGAAGACGCCGATGATGTACAGCTGGATGAGCGTCGTGAGATTGGCCTGATAGACGATCAGCACGCCGATGGCGACGATGCCGAGGATGATCATGCCGTTCGAGTACACGAGCCGGTCGCCGCGGGTGTTCAGCGCCTTCGGGGCGTAGCCGTCGCGCGCGAGGACCGCGCCGAGCAGCGGGAAGCCGTTGAACGCGGTGTTGGCCGCCAGCAACAGCACGCACGCGGTGGCGGCCTGGATGATGAAGAACGGGATGCTTCCCATGCCGAAGGTGGCTGCCGCGACCTGCGCCATGAGACTCGGCTGCGGGTTGTTGGCGCAGTCGAAGCCGATGAGGTGGCAGGGGTTCTCGGCGTAGTGCACGCCCGAGATGAGCGCGAGGATCGTCAGGCCGGCGAACAGCACGATCGCGATGCCGCCCATGAGCGTCAGCGTCGTCTGCGCGTTGCGGATCTTGGGCTTGCGGAATGCGGGCACACCGTTCGACACGGCCTCGACGCCGGTCAGCGCCGAGCACCCGCTCGAGAACGCGCGGAGGATGAGCAGGATGAGCGCAGCTTGCGTCAACGATTCGGCCTGCACCGCGTAGTCGGCGCTGGACGCGTGCGGGGCGTCGCCGAGCACGGTCCGAACCAGGCCGACGACGATCATCACGCCCACCGAGCTGATGAAGAGGTAGGTCGGAATCGCGAAGACGCTGGAGGCTTCGCGGACACCGCGGAGGTTCAC
>QFMX01000178.1 GCA_003240625.1 Sphingomonas taxi | reverse complement strand
AGCGCGGCGCGGTTCCAGGCGGCGATGCATGCCTGCTTCCTGCAGGCCAACCGCGACAAACTGGCGGCCGTCGGCGAGGGCGCGCGGCAGGCGTACGTGCCGCCGGCGCTGGACCTGGCGGACAAACTGCTGACCCAGGCGCAGGGCGAGGCGCGCGACGCGTGCCGTGAGCAGTTCGCAGCGCTGCACGCGGCATGCCCGGCCTCCTTCGCCTCCATGGATGAGGCCGCCGTCAAGCGTCTGACCGCACCGCGGTGACAGGCAGTCGCGGTCAGGGCCTGCGACGGCGGTCTGGAAGAATGCGGGCGACGCCCCTTGCGAGGATCACGCGATGCCCCGGCCGTTTCCACGTCTGATCGTCGGGCTGGAGCTTGCGTTCTTCGCACTGACGCTCGTGCTGGTCATCGTCTGGAACGCCGATCCCGACGGCGACTGGGAGCCTGCCCTGGCCCTGGTGGCGGTGGCGACGGCCGGACTCGAGATCTACCGTCGACGCATGCCCTCCGCGCCCGGGGATCGCTTCGCGTCGCCTGCCGACCGCCTGCGTCATCGCGAACGCCTGCGACAGCTGCTGCAGGAGGAGATCTACACCTGCCGGGCCAAGGGACTGCGACAGGACGTCATCGTGCGAGATGCCGATCGCGCGGATGTCTATCCCGACACCGATCCGCGCGAGAAGGGCATCTCCGCATGGTTCCGCGTGGGCCTGATCGACACCTACGAGCGCGGCATCTGCCTGGGCCTGCGCTATGGCGGGCTGAAAGAGTGCGAGGGCGGGTACCGCTTCGTCGACTACGTGAACGGCGAGTCAGCCGACCGCACGGTGCTGTTGATCGGCGACGTGCCCTACGACTCCATCGTCGAGGTGAACCTCGACGGGGACAAGATCTACGGATTTCCGCACATCTTCTGCCACTTCGATTTCAAAGGTGAGCCCTACGAGCGCCTGTGGTTCGCCGAGCGCAAGCAGCTCACCGAGACCCATCCCTACTTCGAGCTCGTCGCCGAGTACGAGGACGTCAAGCGCAACAACCCGACCGACGGGGAACTGCACTTCG
>QFMX01000177.1 GCA_003240625.1 Sphingomonas taxi | reverse complement strand
GCCGCCGCCCGCGCCTTCGTGGATGCCGCCCTTGGTGAGCTCGGCCGGATCGAGCAGCGTGTCGAGTTCCGCATCCGACAGGCCGCTGTCCTCGCGCGCGATCTCGATCACCGGGCGCTGTTCGGCGTAGGCGCGCTTGGCGATCGCGGCGGCCTTCTCGTAACCGATGATCGGATTGAGCGCGGTGACCAGGATCGGATTGCGCGCGAGCGCGGCGTCGACGTTGTCGCGGCGGACCTTGAGTCTGGCGATCGTACTGTCGGCGAGTAGCCGCGAGACGTTCGACAGCAGCTGGATCGACTCCAGCAGGTTGGCCGCGATCAGCGGCAGCGCGACATTGAGCTGGAAGTTGCCGCTCTGCCCGGCGACCGTGACCGCGGTGTGGTGGCCCATGACCTGCGCGGCGGCCATGACCGTGGCTTCGGGAATCACCGGATTGACCTTGCCGGGCATGATCGAACTGCCGGGCTGCAGCGCCGGCAGTTCGATTTCGCCGAGGCCACCGAGCGGTCCGGAGTTCATCCAGCGCAGGTCGTTGGCGATCTTGATCAGCGCGACGGCCAGCACGTTGAGCTGACCGGACAATTCCACCGCATCGTCCTGGGTGGCGATGCCCTCGAACTTGTCGTCGGCGGACTCGAAGCGCGCACCGGTCATCGTCGACAGCGCGCGCGCCACCTTCCTGCCGAACTGCGGATGCGCGTTGATGCCGGTGCCGATCGCGGTGCCGCCGATCGGCAACCGGCGCAGGCGCTTGAGGGTGTCGTCGAGGCGCGCTTCGGCCGAAGCGAGCTGCGAGGACCACGCGCCGAATTCCTGCGCGAAGGTCAGCGGCATCGCGTCCATCAGATGCGTGCGTCCGGTCTTGACCACCTTGCCCAGCGCCTTGCCACGCTTGTCGATCGTGCGGCGCAGGTGCTTGAGCGCCGGCAGCAGGTCCTCGATCACGGCCAGTTGCGCCGAGACCCGTATGGCCGTCGGCACCACGTCGTTCGAGCTCTGGCCGAGATTGACGTGATCGTTCGGATGGATCGTCCGGCCGGCGGTCGACGCCAGCGT
>QFMX01000176.1 GCA_003240625.1 Sphingomonas taxi | reverse complement strand
CTCCCCTGAAGTTCGCCTATTGGGTCCCGAACGTCTCGGGCGGGCTGGTGATCTCGGACATCGAGCAGCGCACCGGCTGGGACATCGGCTACAACCGCAAGCTCGCGCAGATCGCCGAGGCGGCGGGCTTCGAATACGCGCTGACGCAGATCCGCTTCACCGCCGGCTACGGGGCGGAGAACCAGCATGAATCGGTCGCCTTCAGCCATGCGCTGCTGGCCGCGACGGAGCGCCTGAAGGTCATCGCGGCGATCCTGCCCGGGCCGTGGAACCCGACGCTCGCCGCCAAGCAGATCGCGACGATCAACAACCTCACCGAAGGCCGGGTCGCCATCAACCTCGTGTCGGGCTGGTTCTCCGGCGAGTTCCGCGCAATCGGCGAGCCCTGGCTCGACCATGACGAGCGCTACCGCCGCTCAGAGGAGTTCATCCGCGCGCTGCGGGGCATCTGGACCGAGGACAGCTTCACCTTCGCCGGCGACTTCTACCGCTACCGGAACTATTCGCTGAAGCCGAAGCCGATCGACCCGCAGCCGGAGATCTTCCAGGGCGGGTCCTCGCGGGCCGCGCGCAACATGGCCGCCCGGGTGTCGGACTGGTACTTCACCAACGGCAATACGCCGGAGAACGTCGCGAAACAGGTCGACGACGTGCAGGGCAAGGCCGCCGCCGAAGGGCGTCGCGTGAAGATCGGCGTCAACGCCTTCGCGGTGGCGCGGCCGACCGAGGCCGAGGCGCGCGCGGTCGTCGACGAGATCATCGCCAAGGCCAATCCGGAGGCGGTCAACGCCTTCGGCCACGAGGTGAAGAACGCCGGCAAGGCCTCGCCGGAGGGCGAAGGCAACTGGGCGAAATCCAGCTTCGAAGACCTCGTCCAGTACAATGACGGCTTCAAGACCAACCTGATCGGCACCCCGCGCCAGATCGCCGAACGCATCCTCGACCTGAAGGACGCGGGCGTCGACCTCGTGCTGCTCGGTTTCCTGCACTTCCAGGAGGAGGTCGAGTTCTTCGGCCGCGAGGTCATCCCGCTCGTGCGCGCGCTCGAGGCCGAACGCG
>QFMX01000175.1 GCA_003240625.1 Sphingomonas taxi | reverse complement strand
TGGCGTCGGCGCGGTCTGGTAAAGGTCGAGCGCGGTTGCGATGCCGCCCATATGAACCTTGACATGCGCCTTCGCCATGCGCCGGTCGTCGGCCGCGCGGTCGATCGGGCCGGCCACCGCGTCGGTTTCGCAGAAGGCCTGGATCGAGATGCGCGGGATCGGCCGCAGATTGTGCAGCGCGACCAGATCCTGCTCGGCATCCGCATGACTGTCATAGGCGAGATTGGTCATCTGTGGCGTCCCGTCAGGCCTGGCTGATCAGTTGCTCGGATCGTAGTCGATTGTCTGCTCGAAAGGGATTTCCTTTCGCTTGTAGTTGCCGATCGCCGCGCCACGATTTTCGGCATCGATCTCGCCCGGTGCACGCGGACCGAGCAGGTCGGCCGGATTGGCGATCTGGGCGGCCAGATTGTTCTGCATGGAGCAGCCGAAATTCGCCCAGTGCTTGTTGTCGGCGGTGTCGCCGATATCGCTCGGCCAGCGCCCGCATTTGTTCGTGTAGGCCTTCATCGCCATATACGAGACACGCACGGGGGCACTGGTTTCGTTGCCGCCGGCCCGGTAGGCCGCGGTCGAGATGCGATGCGGCGGCACGCCCATGCGCGCCATCAGCCGCATCATGTCGTGCGAAACGTTGGACGCGGCGATTTCGTTGGCCGATCCGACCGGCACGATCACGGTGACCGGCGGCTGAGCATCGCGATCATAGCTCGCCAGGAAGCCGGCCAGCGCGCTGCGTTGCATGTCGGTCATGCCGCGATCGGCCTGACCTACCGGCAGATCGAGCTTGCGCTCCTTTTCGCCGATCATGATCGGGTGGTTGGTGCGGTAATCGTCCGGCAGCGCGCCGACGACCACCGAATCCGGCCGGTTGGTGGAGCAGCCGGCGGCAACAAGCAGCGCGAAGATCGCTGAAGCGGCGGCGAACCGGGTTCTGGATGCTGGAACCTGCATGATGCGACCCCTGCTCACTTGTAGATGTAGCCGACGACGCCGTGGTAGCGGCCGTTCGGGAGGTTGGTTTTGGTGGTTCCGTAGACGCGGTTCACCTTGCCCAGGAAGAAG
>QFMX01000174.1 GCA_003240625.1 Sphingomonas taxi | reverse complement strand
TTCACGTTGGCGAGGCCTTCGTTCATCGATGCGAGGCCCTGCTTGCGATCCTCGTCGAAGAAGAATCGCGCGTCGGCGAAACGCGGGCGGATCACGCGCTCGTAGCCCTTGCGGACTTCGGCAAAATCCTTCGATTCGATGTTGGCGGTGCCGACGAAATGCTCGGACAGCCGGTCGTTGGCATCGAGCACCGGGAAGAACTTCTGGTTCGCTTCCATCGTCGAGATCAGCGCCTCTTGCGGCACCTCCAGGAACTCGCGATCGAACGCGCAGCGCACCGCGACCGGCCATTCGTTGAGGCCGTTCACTTCCTCCAGCAGGTCGGCATCGATGCGCACGCGGCCATCGACCTCACGCGCGGCGGCCTCGGCCTGCTCGACGATGCGCGTGCGGCGCAGATCCGGATCGACCAGCACCTTCGCATCACGCATCGTCTCGACATAGGTGGATGGCGAATCGATCACGACTGCGCCGGCGTGCATGAAACGATGCCCGCGCGACACGCGCCCGGCTTCGATCCCCATCAACGTGCCCGGAACGACTTCATCGCCCAGCAGCATCACCAGCCAATGCACCGGCCGCGCGAAAGCATGCGCATGCGCACCCCAGCGCATCGGCTTGGGGATCGGCATCGCGGCGATCGCCTCGTTGACGATCTCGGGCAACAACGCGGCGGTCGACGCGCCCGGTTTCACCGCACGATGGACGAAACGCTCGCCCTTCGCGTCGCTGGTTTTCTCCAACTGCGCCCAGTCGATGCCGGCCTTGGCTGCGAAACCCTGCAGCGCCTTGGTCGGCTTGCCCACGGCATCCAGCGCGATGTTGAGATAGGGACCGAGCAGCTCGCTCTTCTGCTCGGGCTGCTCAAGCGACAAGCCCGGCAGCAGCACCGCCAAGCGGCGCGGCGTGTACAGCGGCTTGGCGCCGGTCGTGTCGATTTCGACGCCACGTTTCTCAAGACCCGAGATGACGCCATCGAAGAACGCCTGCGCCAGGCCCGGCAGGGCCTTGACCGGGAGTTCGTCGGTGCCGAGTTCGATCAGCAGCGGCTGCATCGCGCGCTGCT
>QFMX01000173.1 GCA_003240625.1 Sphingomonas taxi | reverse complement strand
GATCGCCACGTCGACGAAATCACCCGGCTGCAGGCCGGCGTCGCGGCCGTCCTGGATCTGCACCACGCCGTCGATTTCGTGCGCGTCGCCCGCCGTGCGCGCGATCGCCAGCTCACCGTCGACAACGTCCACCAGACAGGTCTGCACCGTGCCGACCTTGGCCTCGAGTCGCGCCGTGGAGATCTCGGCCTGCTTCTCCATGAAGCGCGCGAGGCGCTCCTGCTTCACCTCTTCGGGCACCGCATCCGGCAGCGCGTTCGCGGTGGCGCCTTCGACCGGCGAATACGCGAACGCGCCGACACGGTCCAGTTGCGCCTCGTCGAGGAAGTCGAGCAGTTGCTGGAAATCGTCCTCGGTCTCACCGGGGAAGCCGACGATGAAGGTGCTGCGGATCGTCAGCTCCGGGCAGATCTCGCGCCAGCGCGCGATGCGCTCGCGGGTCTTGTCGATCGCACCGGGCCGCTTCATCAGCTTGAGCACGCGCGGGCTGGCGTGCTGCAGCGGCACGTCGAGATACGGCAGCAGCTTGGGCATGCCGTCGGCGTGGCGCTCGGTCATCAGCGGAATGATGTCGTCGACGTGCGGATACGGGTACACGTAATGCAGGCGCGTCCATACGCCGAGTTCGGACAGGCCTTCGCACAGCGCCTTCATGCGCGTGGCGTACTGACGCTCGCGCCAGGTGCGCTCGGCGTAGCGCACGTCGACGCCGTAGGCGGACGTGTCCTGCGAGATCACCAGCAGCTCGCGCACGCCGCCGCGTACCAGCTTCTCCGCTTCGCGCAGCACCTCGTCGACCGGGCGCGAGACCAGATCGCCGCGCATCGACGGGATGATGCAGAAGCTGCAGCGATGGTTGCAGCCTTCGGAAATCTTGAGATACGCGTAATGCTTGGGCGTGAGCTTGATGCCGATGTCGTCGGCCGCCGCGCGCCGCGGCACCAGATCGATGAAGGGATCGTGCCGCTGCGGCGCCGCCGAATGGACTGCCCGCATTACCGAGCCGTAATCCTGCGGGCCGCTGATCGACAGCACCCCCGGATGCGCCTCGCGGATCACCTCTTCGCGCT
>QFMX01000172.1 GCA_003240625.1 Sphingomonas taxi | reverse complement strand
GTCCTCGGCGCAGAGCTCGGACATCCGGAACAGGTTGCGCAGGATGGTCGATTCGCGCGGCAGGATGTCGCCGCTCGACTCGCCGACGCCGGCCATCGCGATGAACTCCTCGCGGTTGAACACATGCGCCTGGCGGCCACGCGAGATCAGTCGCGTCAACATCTCCGACAGGCGGATCAGCGGATACAGCACCACGATCAGCAGGCGCACGAACGTCGCCACCGGCGACGCGAGCTGGCGCCAGTACTGCGCGCCGAGGGTCTTGGGCACGATCTCCGACACGAACAGGATCAGCAGCGTGGCCACCGCCGAGAACACGCCCACCCAGGCACTGCCGAACGCATCGGACGCCTTCGCGCCAGCACCCACCGCGCCTGCGGTGTGGGCGATGGTGTTGAGCGTCAGGATGCCCGCCAGCGACTGGTCGATGCGATCGTGACGCAGCGTCTGCAACCGGCTCGCCAGCCGCGGCCGCTCGGCCTGCAGGCCGGCGATGAAGGACGGGGTGATGCTCAGCAGCACCGATTCGGCGATCGAGCACAGGAACGACAATCCGATCGCGAGGCCCAGATAGACCAGCATCAAGGTGATGTCCACCGCTTCGCCCGAACCGGGGATCGGCGCCGCCACAGCGGCCGCGGGCGGCGCCATCAGCAGCAAGGCCAGAGGGAATCGGCGCAATCGGAGCAGAGCGGACACGGGGGTTTCCAGCGGTCGGACGCGCCAGTCTAGGCCAAGCCCCTTGCGGGTCCGTGTCATCATTCGACGATGGATATCTTTCTGGTGGGCGGAGCGGTCCGCGACCGCTTGCTCGGGCAGACACCCGGCGACCGCGACTGGGTGGTCGTGGGCGAGACCCAGGCGTCGATGGAAGCCGCCGGTTTCCGCGCGATCGGCCGTGATTTCCCGGTGTTCCTGCATCCGGAGACGCAGGAGGAGCACGCGCTCGCGCGCACCGAACGCAAGTCCGGTCACGGGCATCGCGGCTTCGTGGTCGACGCCGATCCGTCGGTGACGCTGGAGCAGGATCTCGGTCGTCGCGACTTCACGATCAACGCGATCGCCGAAGCGCCCG
>QFMX01000171.1 GCA_003240625.1 Sphingomonas taxi | reverse complement strand
GTACAGCTGCGGGATGTGCCAGTCGGTATCGGCGAGCATCCGTCCGCGCTCCGTCAATTGCGCAGCTACGGCATCGGGCAGGTATGTCCCCGAATGCGGCTGTGCCAGCACGATTGGAGACGTGCCCGCCATGACTGTGACGGGACTCATTCTCCGAAGCCCGCGATGGAGTCCTCTGCCACGCCATCAGCCAGCATTCCGGACGCGAGCAGGTCGGCCATGGCTGCGATGTCAGGCTCCATCAGCCGGTCGCCGGTCAGACTGGGGGAGGCAGAGCGGATGCGCGTCATCGCGCCCTGCAATGCCTCGCTGGTCAAAAGCGGCGCGCGGCACTCGACGCCTTGTGCTGCGGTCATCGCCTCGATGCCGAGGATGGCGGCGAGATTGGCGTTCATCTCCAGCAGCCGGCGTGCCCCGTGGCACGCCATAGAGACATGGTCTTCCTGATTGGCCGAGGTCGGGGTGCTGTCGACCACGCGCGGATTGGCCAGCGCCTTGTTCTCGCTCATCAGAGCGGCGCTCGTCACCTCGGCGATCATCAGTCCAGATTGCAATCCGGGCGAGGGGGCGAGGAAGGCGGGCAGACCGAAACTGAGCGAGGGGTCGACCAGCAGCGCGATGCGCCGCTGCGCGATTGCGCCGATCTCGGACACCGCAATGGCGATCCCGTCCGCCGCCATGCCAACGGGTTCGGCGTGGAAGTTGCCGCCCGAGACGATCGATCCATCGGACAGGACCAGCGGATTGTCGGTCGCGGCATTGGCCTCGATGCGCAGCACATTCGCTGCCTGGGAGAGCTGGTCGAGGCAGGCGCCGATCACTTGCGGAGCGCAGCGCAGGCAATAGGGATCCTGCACCCGCAGATCGTCCGCCCGGTGGCTTTCGCGGATTTGCGATCCTTCGAGCAAGGTGCGGACGACTCGTGCTGCGACGATTTGCCCCCTGTGACCCCGGAGCGCGTGTATTTCGTCGCGGAACGGAGCGGTCGATCCCATTGCCGCGTCAAGCGACAGGGAAGTCGTGACCAGCGAGTTGATGGCCAATCGCCAGCTGTCGAACAGCCCGACCAGCGCCAGCGCTGTC
>QFMX01000170.1 GCA_003240625.1 Sphingomonas taxi | reverse complement strand
GGTAGGGCGCGATGATCGCCTGGGTCGGGCAGATGTCGATGCATCGCTTGCACGTGCCGCAATGGTCGATGGCGGGAGTGGCCACCGGCAGGGCGAGATCGACATAGATCTCGCCGAGGAAGAACCACGAGCCGCCGTCCTTGTCGATCAGGCAGGTGTGCTTGCCGATCCAGCCGAGGCCGGCGTTGCGGGCGAGCGCGCGTTCGAGCACCGGCGCCGAATCGACGAACACCCGATGCCCGATCGGCCCGACGATCGCCTCGATGCGCTCGGCGAGTTTCTGCAGGCGCTGTCGCATCAACTTGTGGTAATCGCGGCCCAGTGCATAACGCGCGACGTAGGCGCGTTCGCCCTCCGCAAGCGTGGCCCAGGCTTCCTCGTGTTCGCGGCCGTAGTCGAGACCGACCGAGATCACCGATACCGTGCCGGGGATCAATTCATCCGGGCGCGAGCGCTTGTCGCCGTGCGCGGCCATCCACTGCATCGTGCCGTGCATGCCCGCGTCCAGCCAGCGGCGCAGGTGGCTCTCGTCATCGCCCAGTTCAACGCCGCTGATGCCGAAGCGGGTGTAACCGAGCGATGCGGATTCCTCGCGGATCCGCGCGGTCAGCGTATCGATGTCGGCGTTCGGCGGCATGCGCGAAGTATAGAATCGCGACATGCCGAATCCTCTCGCGTTGTACGACACCGCCGCGCTGCGTGAACTCGAACGCCGCGCACGCGAGGTCGCCGGCATCGATGAGACCACCCTGATGCGCCGCGCCGGCCAGGCCGCGTGGCGTTGCCTGCTCGAACACTGGCCAGAGGCACGACGCGTCGTCGTGCTTTGCGGTCCCGGCAACAATGGCGGCGACGGCTGGGTACTGGCCAAGCACGCCCTCGACTCAGGCCGGGACATCCGTGTCGTGCAAGCCGCGGGATGTGAGCCGCGCACGCCACTGGCACGAACGATGTCCCGCGAATATCGCGATGCCGGGGGGCGCGTTGAGGTGTTCGATGGCGTCTTGCCGGACGCCGATGTCATCGTCGATGCGCTGTTGGGCATCGGCGGCGATCGCTCGCCCGAAGGCGAGTTCGCTCGAAT
>QFMX01000169.1 GCA_003240625.1 Sphingomonas taxi | reverse complement strand
GACTTCGGCCTGACTTTCGATATGGGCGTTGATCGCCCGGCCCTGCTCGGCGATCTCCGCGAGGTAGCGCACGCGCGCACCGGGAATCAAGACGGTCGCACGCGGTTCTTTAAGCGTCGTGTCGAGGCGCGGCGTCCACTTGCCTTCCGGCAATGACAGCTTCTCGCGCAGCAGGCGGGTCAGGTTGGCGAACATCCACGACACGCCCGGGTCGTTGAACTGCGAGGCAATCGTCGGATAGACCGGTACATCCTCGTCCTGGGTCTGGAAGGCGACGCGGTTGCGCTTCCACTGCTTGCGCACGTCGCGCAGCGCATCCTCGGCACCGCGCTTGTCGTACTTGTTCAGCACGATCAGCTCGGCGAAGTCGAGCATGTCGATCTTTTCCAGCTGGCTCGCCGCGCCGTAGTCGCTTGTCATCACGTACATCGGGAAATCGACCAGATCGACGATTTCCGAATCGCTCTGGCCGATGCCGGCGGTCTCGACGATGACCAGGTCATAGCCCAGCGACTTCAGGAAGCCGATGCTGTCCTTCAGCACCACATTGGTCGCGGCGTGCTGGCGACGGGTCGCCATCGAGCGCATGAACACGCGATGCGAACGCAGCGAATTCATGCGGATGCGATCGCCGAGCAGTGCGCCGCCGGTGCGGCGTCGGGTCGGGTCGACGCTGATCACCGCGATCCGCATCTGCGGGAAGCTGGCGAGGAAGCGGTTGAGCAATTCGTCGGTGACCGAGGACTTGCCCGCACCGCCGGTGCCGGTGATGCCGACCACCGGCACCTTGCCACCGGCCAGTTGCCACTCTTTGCGCAACTTCGACAGATCGCCTTCGTCCAGCAGGCCGTCCTCGATCGCGGACAGCATGCGGCCGATCTCGATTTCGCTGTCGAGGCTGACCGACGCCGGCGTTTCCACCGGCATGCGCGCGGACTCGGCGCGGTTCACCACATCCTCGATCATCTCCACCAGGCCCATCTTCATGCCGTCGTTGGGGTGGTAGATGCGCTCGACGCCGTAGCCTTCCAGCTCGCGGATTTCTTCCGGCGTGATGGTGCCGCCGCCGCCGCCGAACACGCGGAT
>QFMX01000168.1 GCA_003240625.1 Sphingomonas taxi | reverse complement strand
GTTCGTTCGAGGGGTTCGATGAACCGCGGGCGTCGCCGGTCAGGCCATGCGGTCGCCGCCGAGCAGGGGTCGCGTCAGCGCTGGCTGCTGCTCGCTGTGGCGGTCGTCGCTGAAGTGGCCGGCGCGCTGGCTCTGAAGGCCGCACTGAATCAACCGCTGTGGATCGTCCTCACCATCGCGGGATTCGCGACATCGTTCACCGTTCTGGCCCGTCTGCTGCGCACCGGGTCGTCGTTGGGCGTGATCTATGCGATCTGGGCGGCCAGCGGCGTCGCGTTGACGGCGGTGTCGGGTGCAGTCCTCTTCGGTGACGTCCTGAGCGCGACGACCGCGGCGGGGATCGCGATCGTCATCGCCGGGGTGGTCCTCGTGGAAACCGGCCACGGAACTCCCCGCGCGACCCCGAGGGTCGACGCGTGACCTGGGTGCTGCTGGTCGTGGCCGTTCTCTGCGAAGTCGGTGCCGCACTTTCGCTGCGTACCTCGGATGGTCTGCGTGACAAGCGCTGGATCCCCGTCCTCGTGGTTCTCTACGGAGCGGCGTTCGGGCTGCTCGCCGTGATCCTCTCGCTCGGCGCGCCCTTGGGGATCGTGTACGGCCTCTGGGCCGCCGGTGGCGTGGCGTTGACAGCGATAGCGTCGAAGGTCTTCTTCGGCGAAGCACTCACTCTCCGCATGCTCGCGGGCATCGTCACGATCGCGGCGGGAGTTCTGCTCATCGAGGCAGGGGCGCACTGACGTCGAGCGAGGGGCCTGTCAGCTACTTCGGCACCGAACTCACCCCGGCGATCGGACCGTAAATCAACTAAATCATTGATATATTCATGATGCGTGCTCAGAGTCGAGCCGCGGCGGTCTGCCGAATGAACGGCCGCCACTGCGCGATATCAGGGGTGAACGATGACGGAGAGCGCCAGAAGGCATGCAACGCCTTTGCGGGCCGAAGACCTCGATCTGCGGCTCTCTGCGCGCGGTCGCAGCATCTACGACAGGGTTGCCGCGTTCATGGACGAACGGGTCATGCCGGTCGAGCGCGAGCTTTCTCGATCGATGGATGCGCTCGAGGGGCCTGAACCTGTGTCGCCTCTC
>QFMX01000167.1 GCA_003240625.1 Sphingomonas taxi | reverse complement strand
GGCTTCGATCCCGCGACGTCGTCGGCGGCAGCCCCACTGCTGCATTGCAAGATGTTCGAACCGCGGGGCTTTGCTACGGTGAATGACCATCGGTGTCATCGGCGCTCGGCCGGTCCGCCGTAAAGTCTTTCTTCCGGAGATCCGCATGACGTCCACCCGTCCGAAGCTCGCTGCCACGCTGTGCGCGGCCCTCCTGGCGACCGCCGCGTTCGGCGCCGCGGCGCAGACCGCGGGCGCCGCGTCCGACGCATGGGCGCGAGGCATCGAGCATCAGCGCAAGGCGGATCTGGGCAACGGCACCTTCCTCAATCCGGTGTTCGCAGGCGATCGTCCGGATCCGTCGGTGCTCAAGGACGGGGACGACTATTACCTCACGCAGTCCTCGTTCGATGCCTATCCGGGCCTTCCGGTCTGGCATTCGCGCGATCTGGTGAACTGGCAGCCGCTGGGGCATGCGATCACGAAGAACGTGGGCTCGATCTGGGCGCCGGACATCGTCAAGCACGCAGGCCGTTACTACATCTATTTTCCCGCCCGCCAGGGCGGCACCGAAGGCAGCACCCGCAGCAACTTCGTCGTCTGGGCCGACGACATCCGTGGCCCCTGGAGCGAGCCGATCGACATCGGGCTGCCGGGCCACATCGATCCCGGTCACGCGGTGGGCGAGGACGGCAAGCGGTACCTGTTCCTCAGCGCCGGCGACTACGTGCAACTGGCCGACGACGGCCTGAGCGTGGTCGGCGAGATCAAGCACGTCTACGACGGCTGGCGCTACCCCGAAGACTGGGACGTCGAGGCCTACGCCCAGGAAGGCCCCAAGATCAATTTCCGCGACGGCTGGTACTACATGACCACGGCCGTGGGCGGCACCGCCGGTCCGCCGACCGGCCACATGGTGATTACCGCGCGCTCGCGTTCCATCCACGGCCCGTGGGAGAACTCGCCGCACAACCCGATCGTGCGGACGGTCAGCCGCGACGAACCGTGGTGGTCGCGCGGCCATGCCACGATCGTCGAAGGCGTCGACGACCGTTGGTGGATGATCTACCACGGCTACGAGAACGGGTACTGGACGCTCGGGCGGCAGGCGCTG
>QFMX01000166.1 GCA_003240625.1 Sphingomonas taxi | reverse complement strand
GAGTTCTCGCCGGCCGGCCGCTTGGCGGCGGGTTCGGTGACGAGCGTGAGGACGTCGCGGATGCTCCGGTCGAACGCGCCTTCCGAGCAATCCTCGCGCACGCGCTCGATCGACTGGGTGCGCAACTCCGTCCACAGCGTCTCGTTGCGGTAGAGTTCGATGCAGGCCTGCGCGAAGCCGAGTGCGTCGGAACTCGCCATGAGATCGCGGCCGTCCTGCCAGCCGAGCTGGCGCGCGATCAGTTCGGTCGCGACGATCGGAACGCCGAGCGAGGCCGCATGGTGGGCCTTGTGGGGAATGCCGGCCGCATAGCGCGTCGGGATCACCACGACGCGCGCGGTTTCGAAGGCGGGACGCACGTCGTCGAGCCGGCCCAGGAGTTCCAGATCGACGCCGTCGAGCTCCAGAACGGCTGGCGCCTGCACCAGACCGACGACCTTGAGCCGGACGGACTGGCCGAGTTCGCGCCGGATATAGGGAAGAACGTCGCGCGCGAACCACAGGATCGAGTCCGCGTTCGGCGAATCGTCGTCATGAACCGCGCCGAGAAACAGAAAGTCGGGACGCTTCCCGAACGGGGCCTCGGTCGGGTCGATCTCCACCGCATGCCCGAGAAGGCGGACGTCGGCCACGCCCTTCTTGCGGAACAGATCGCGTTCCAGCGGCGACACCGACAAGACGAGATCGCTGCCGCGCACGAGCGAGACCTCGCTCTCGAGCCGGGCCTGAACCTCGGCGGCGCCGAGCGGCGAGCCGAGGATTTCCGCCTTCAGCGCGTCGCGAGGCGCGAACAACGCCTCCGCGTCGTAGATCAGCAGCGCGTCGCCGCGAAGCGTCGGCTCCCGGTCCAGGGCTTCGCGCAGCACCTGCATGTTGTGCGGACGGCTGACGAAGATCGCGTCGAAGCAACCCGCTCGCTCCCGCAGGAACGCGCCGAGCAGCGCGGCCTCGCCTTCCAGCACCACCTCGACGCCGGGTGGGATGCAGCGTCGCACCCCATCCCAGCTTTCGTCGTGCTGGAACATCGGAAACAGGGTGACGTGGGCGCCTTGGCGCTCGAAGGCCTGGATGATGTCGTTGGCGCGCGGGTAGC
>QFMX01000165.1 GCA_003240625.1 Sphingomonas taxi | reverse complement strand
TGCGCGGTGCCGCGCTCGCGGTTTCCTTCACTCTGCTGGCGGCTTGCCGCAGCGAACCGCGGCAGTCTGCGCCGCCGGCAACGCTGCCTGCTGTCCCGCAATCGACGGCCCCGCGCGTCGATTCCGGCACGCTCGCCGGCGCGCCCTGGCGTTTCGAGATTCCCACCGACTGGAATGGCGAACTTGTCGTGCTGCTGCACGGCTATGAGCCACGCGGCGTCCCGCGTGCCGACCCATGGCCGGCGAACGAGGCGACGCCGCTGTTCCTCGCGCGCGGCTATGCGGTGGCCGAAAGCGGCTATGCATCCCAAGGCTGGGCAGTCGTCGAGGCGATCGCGGACAGCGAGCGCCTCCGCGCACATGTCGTGAACCGTCACGCACCGCGACGCACCTGGCTGGTCGGCTTCTCGATGGGCGGGCAGATCGCGGTCGCGAGCCTGGAGCGGCACGGTGCGTCCTACGACGGCGCCCTGTCGCTGTGCGGCGTGAACGTACCGGCCACGCAGGTGTTCGACGACGCGCTGCGCTCGCTGGTGGCATTCGATTATTTCTTCCCCGACGCGGGCCTTCCCGGCGCCGGCCTGTCCGATCCTAACGCGGCACCGCTCGACGACCTGCTGGCCGATCAGATCGCACTGATGCAGACCGTCGGCACGGCGCTGGCGACCAACCCCGCGGCTGCGGCTACGCTGGCACAGGCACTGGAGGTATCTGCCGACGGTCTGGTCGGCGCACTCAGCCTGCATGCACTACTGTTGCGCGAGATGACCGTACGCGCAGGCGGTCTGCCGGTCGACAATCGCGAGACCGTCTACAGCGGGTTCGGTGACGATGCAGCGTTCAACGCCGGCGTGCGCCGGTATCCCGCGGATGCGCAGGCCGCGTCGTACCTCGCAGGTGTTGCAGATCTGCGCGGGACGATCGGCAAGCCGCTCGTCCTGCGCTACAACAGCGACGACCCGACGATCCCGCCGCGTTATCACGGCGTCTACCCCGCGCTGGCCGCCGAAGCTGGCCGTGCAGACCGGATTACCGTCATGCCGCCTGCAGGTGAGGGGCACTGCGCGTTCGCCCCGGAACAGATGCTCGAAGCGTT
>QFMX01000164.1 GCA_003240625.1 Sphingomonas taxi | reverse complement strand
CCGATCAGGGCTGGCGATCGATGCCCAAGACGATGTCGGCCGAGGTGCGGAGCGCCTTCGCATCTCGGCTCGCGGACTATGCGCGCGAAGTCGGCCTGAAGCGCGCCGTTGTGGTGTTCCATGGCGGCGAGCCTTTGCTTGCCGGCGTCGAGCCAATCGTGGACTTCGCGCGCGAGCTTCAGCGGGCGGTCGGGCCGGACGTGAAGCTCGACATCGCGATGCAGACCAACGGCCTGTTGCTGAGCGATGCCGCGCTCGACACGCTTGAAGCGGCGGACATCTCGATCTCGCTAAGCCTCGATGGACCGAGGCACGCCAACGATCTTCACCGCACCAGCCTCAAGGGCCGCTCCAGTTTCGACCGTGTGATGGGGGCCTATCGAAGGCTTCAGGCGCGTCCTGCGGTCTTCGCGGGCGTGATCGCGGTCATCGACCCGTCGGTTCCGCCCGACGATCTTTTCGCCTTCTTCGACGAGCTTCAGCCACCCAAGGTCGACTTCCTGCTGCCGGATGCGCACCACCTGCGGCCGCCGCCGGGACGCGACGCAAATCCGCAGCGCTACGAGGCCTGGCTGATCCGCGCGTTCGATCTCTGGTTTGATCGCTATTCGCACCTCCCGGTCCGGACCTTCGAAGCGCTTCTTGACGTCGCAGCCGGGCTGCCCTCGGCGACGGACGCGTTCGGGTTTGGGGACGTCAACCTTCTCTCGATCGAGACCGACGGCAGCTATCACGACCTCGACGTTCTGAAGATCGTCCGCGACGGCGCGACCGCGCTGGCGGGCACGGTGCGCGACGCGGCCATTTCGGCGGTCGCAGCGTCGCCGGGGCTCGAGGCTCATCGGGGGCTGCTGCGCAAGGACGGCCTCGGCGCCAAATGTCTGAGCTGCACGGTCGTCGACATCTGCGGCGGCGGATCGGTTCCTCACCGCTACGATGAGAGCGGGTTCAAGAACCCGTCGGTCTATTGCGGTGAGCTGTTCGCGCTGATCTCGCATGTCAAGGCGCGCCTGGCGGATGGGCTTGCGGGGGAGCCGGAGGATCTGAGCTCCAGGCTTCCGGCGGATTTCGACCTGGCGCAGTTTGAGCTCGCCGAGA
>QFMX01000163.1 GCA_003240625.1 Sphingomonas taxi | reverse complement strand
CACCGGCTCGGTCGCCACGGCCGGCGATGCCCGCGCGTACCTCGCTGCGGCGCACGCGGACGGTGGTGCTGCGGATGCCGAGTCGTAGCACCGACGACAGCCTGGGGGCCAGCGCTCGCCACGCCGACGCCTGGCTGGTGACCAACCGGTGGCTGCACTGGGACAAGTTCGAGTGGCAGTTCGCAGCGCTGACCGGTGCTGCCGCCGAGCGCGGCCTGGACCTTCAGCGCGTAAGCACCGATGAGGCGCTTGCGGCGCTCGCCGGCGGTAACGTGGCGCTTCCCGCAACTGCATTGATCATGGATAAAGACGTCGCCGCGGCAGCACAGCTCGAGGCGGCGGGTGTTCGCACCGTCAATTCCGCCGCTGCGATCGCCGCGTGCGACAACAAGGCCTATACCCACGCGGTGCTCACCGCGGCCGGCATCGCGCACCCGCGCACGTGTACGGCACCGCTCGCGTATCGCAACCTGACGGTCGAGGAGTGGCGGGCAAGCGCGTTCGTCGCGGCCGTCGGCAGGGAGTTGGGGTACCCGGCGGTGGCCAAGCGCGCGGTCGGGTCGTGGGGACAGGGCGTGGAGCTGGTGCACGAGAGCGGTGAGCTCGTTGCGTTTCTGCGCGCGGCGCACCCCGCCCCCGTCATCGTGGAGGAATATATTGCCGCCTCGCATGGTCGCGATGCTCGGATTTACATGGTTGGTCGCACACCGGTGGCGGCGATGCGCAGGTTCAGTGCTGGAGGGGATTTCCGCGCGAATGTCACCGGCGGTGGTCGCGCCGAGCCGTGGGAGCCGCCAGCGCAGTTCGTGGAGGTTGCGCGCGCCGCGATGGAGGCGCTCGGCCTTGATGTCGGTTCGGTCGATTTCCTCGACGCGGACCGTCCGCTCGTCGGCGAGGTGAACTCGAACGCACAGTTCGCCTCGCTCACCGAGGTCACCGGGGTCGACGTCGCCAGCCAGGTTGTTGCGCTCCTCGCCAATGCTTCTCGACGCCCCGCTGCCACAGTTATGGCGCCACCGGGTTCACCGATACGATGAATGGCATGGCTGACCAGAACAACGCCCGACGCGCGCGTTTTCGTCGCGAACCGGAAATGGGCCC
>QFMX01000162.1 GCA_003240625.1 Sphingomonas taxi | reverse complement strand
ACCCGCAGGGGTGCAGGCCCCCGTATGGACCTCCGCGGCGCCGCGCAGAGCCCGCCTCGCGACGTCGACCGAGCGCACCTCCCGGAGAGCCGCCGGGAAGAACCCCATGAAAATCTGGTCGTAACGGTCGAGCGCCTTGAGGAACATCTCCTCCTTGTTGCCGAACGCGGCGTAGAGGCCGGGCCGCGCCACGCCCGTCGCCGCGGTGAGGTCGGCGTAGGACGCGCCCTCGAAGCCCTTCGCCCAGAAGACGCCCAGCGCGGCGTCCAGCGCCTTCTCAGTGTCGAACTCGCGGCGGCGGCCCATCGATCCCGCTTTCTGTAACGCCCGTTATCTTACGCTTGACAGCCCACGCGGCAAACCATAACGGTCGGTATCGTACCGTACGGTATATTATTTCCAACCTGATAGCTGACTTCAGAGGATCCGTCCATGTCGAACGCACTCGAAGGCAAGATCGCCGTCGTCACCGGAGGCAGCACCGGTATTGGTTTTGGGATCGCCAAGCGCTTCCTGGCGGAGGGCGCGTCGGTGGTCATCACGGGACGGCGCCAGGCCGAGCTCGACGCTGCCGTCGCCGAACTCGGCTCCAAGGCCTCCGCGGTCCGCGCCGACGTCTCCGTCCTCGCCGACCTCGACGCTCTTTATGAGGAGGTCGGGAAGCGGCACGGCCGCATCGACGTCCTGGTCGCCAACGCCGGCGGCGGCAGCCTCATGAAGCTCGGCGAGATCACCGAGGAGCATTACGACCGGACCTTCGCCATCAACGTGAAGGGCGTTCTGTTCTCGGTCCAGAAGGCGCTGCCGCTGATGGAGACGGGCGGTTCGATCATCGTCACCGGCTCGACCACGTCGATCATGGGAACCGAGGCGTTCAGCGTCTACAGCGCGACGAAGGCGGCGGTCCGCAATTTCGTGCGGAGCTGGGTGCTCGATCTCAAGGGCCGGAACATTCGCGTCAACGTGCTCAGCCCCGGGCCGATCGTGACGCCCGCGTTGCTCGGAATCGCGGAGAAAGGTCAGGAGCAGGCCCTCCTCGACCATTTCGCGTCGCTGATCCCGCTTGGCCGGGTGGGCGATCCGGACGAGACCGGCAAGGTCGCGGTTTT
>QFMX01000161.1 GCA_003240625.1 Sphingomonas taxi | reverse complement strand
ATCCTGGTACATCGCCATCCGCGTGTGCTCGAGCAGCTCCTCGGGGCTGCCCGCGGTTTCGAGGATCTCGACGAGGTCCGCGATCCAGCTGTGCTGGCTGTCGGCGCGGACCTTCTTTTCCTTGTACGCCCAGTGCGCCGCGAGCCCGAATTCGGCCTCGGCATGCATGTCCGGGGTGCGGATCTGGATTTCGATCCGCGCATTGTCGGCGTGGATGACGCTGGTGTGGAGCGACCGGTAGCCGTTGCGCTTCGGGGTCGAGATGTAATCCTTGAACCGCCCCGGCACCATCGGCCAGCGGCGGTGGATCACGCCCAGCGCGCGGTAGCAATCCTCCTCGGTCGGCACGATCGCGCGGAACGCCATCACGTCGGACAGCTGTTCGAAGCTGATATGCCGCTCCGACATCTTGCGGAAGATCGAATAGGGATGCTTCTCGCGCCCCGAAATCTCGGCCTCGACGCCGGCGCGCGCGAGCACCGATTTCAGCCCCGACGCGATCTTGGCGATCCGGTCGCCATCGCCCTGCTTGAGCTGTTCGAGGCGGCGATGGATCGATTCGGAGGCTTCGGGCTCGAGCTGTTCGAACGCCAGCGACTGCATCTCGCGCATGAATTCGTACATGCCGATCCGCTCGGCGAGCGGCGCGTAGATGTCCATCGTCTCCTTGGCGATGCGACGGCGCTTCTCGGGTTTCGCGATGTGGTGCAGCGTCCGCATGTTGTGCAGGCGGTCGGCGAGCTTGACCAGCAGCACGCGGATGTCGTCCGACATCGCGAGCAGGAACTTGCGCAGGTTTTCGGCGGCGCGCTCGTTCTCGGTCTGCGCCTCGATCTTGCTGAGCTTGGTGACGCCGTCGACCAGCCGCGCGACCGACGGGCCGAACAGGCGCGTGATCTCCTCGGGCGTGGCGACGGTATCCTCGATCGTGTCGTGGAGAATCGCGGTGGCGATCGTCTCGTCATCGAGATGCAGGTCGGTGAGGATGCCCGCCACCTCGATCGGATGGCTGAAATAGGGATCGCCGCTCGCACGCTTCTGCGACCCGTGCGCCTGCATCGAAAACACATAGGCGCGGTTCAGCAGGGCCTCGTCGGCATCGGGATCGTAATCG
>QFMX01000160.1 GCA_003240625.1 Sphingomonas taxi | reverse complement strand
ATCCCGCACGCCTGCACGCATCGATGCACACCAAGCTACCCAAGGTCGGCACCACCATCTTCACCGTGATGTCGCAACTCGCCGCGCAGCACGGCGCAGTCAATCTCGGCCAGGGCTTTCCCGACTTCCCGGTGCCCGAGCGGCTGATCGACGCGCTTGACCGGGCGATGCGCGAGGGCGCCAACCAGTACGCGATGATGATGGGCACACCGCGGCTGCGGCAGGCGATCGCCGACAAGACCGAGCGCTGCTACGGCGTACGTCCCGATCCGGACGCGGAAATCACCGTCTGCAGCGGTGCCTCCGAAGCGATCTTCGACGCCATCCACGCCGTGGTGCGCGCGGGCGAGGAAGTGATCGTGCTCGATCCGTGCTACGACTGCTACGAGCCGGCGATCGACCTCGCCGGTGCGCGCGCGGTGCACGTGCCGCTCGATCCCGAAACCTTTGCGCCGGATTGGCAGCAGGTGCGCGATGCGATCACCCCGAAGACGCGGATGATCATGACCAACACGCCGCACAACCCGTCGGGTGCGATGCTTCACGAGGCCGACATGCGCGAGCTCGCCGACATCGTCCAGAAACACGGCCTGTACCTGATCTCCGACGAAGTCTACGAGCACATCGTCTACGACGGCGTCCGCCATGAATCGGCGTTGTACTACCCGGAGCTGCGCGAGCGCGCCTTCGTCATCTCAAGTTTCGGTAAGACCTACCACTGCACCGGCTGGAAAGTCGGCTATGCGGTCGCGCCGCCCGCGCTCACCGCCGAGCTGCGCAAGGTGCACCAATACAACACCTTCTGCACCTTCCACCCGGCGCAGGCGGCGTTCGCCGAGATGATCGAGGCCGAACCCGAACACTACGAAACGCTCGGCGCGTTCTACCAGGCCAAGCGCGACCGTTTCCGCGAGCAGTTGCTGACGACGAAACTGCGTCCGCTCGCGGTGCCCGGCGGCTATTTCCAGCTGGTCGATTACTCGGCGGTCAGCAATCTGGACGACCTGGAGTTCAGTCGCTGGCTGACCATCGAAAAAGGCGTCACCGGCGTGCCGCTCTCGCCGTTCTACGAAACGCCACCCGCCGGGCAGCGATTGCTGCGGCTGTGCTTCGCCA
>QFMX01000159.1 GCA_003240625.1 Sphingomonas taxi | reverse complement strand
CGCAACACCTTCCGCTATCTCCTCGGCGCGCTCGACGGCTTCGTCGGCGACATGGGCGATACGGGCGAGATTCCCGAGCTGGAGGTCTATGTCCTCGCGCTGCTGGCCGATCTCGACGGCAAGCTGAAGGCCGCGCTCGAGGCCTACGACTTCAACACCTACACGCGCCTGCTGGTCGATTTCTGCAACGAGGACCTTTCGGCCTTCTATTTCGATATCCGCAAGGACGTGCTTTATTGCGACGGACCGGACAGCGTGACGCGCAACGCCTATCGCACCGTGCTCGACCTGCTGTTCCACGCGCTGGTGCGCTATGCCGCGCCGGTGCTGGTGTTCACCGCAGAAGAGGCCTGGACCACGCGCTATCCGGAAGGCGGCAGCGTCCACTTGCTGGACTGGCCGACGGTGCCCGGCGTCACTGCCGATGGCGCGCGCTGGGAGAAATTGCGCGACTTGCGCGAGCGGGTGAACGAGGCGATCGAGCCGCTGCGGCGCGACAAGACCACCCGTTCCAGCCTCGAGGCCGATGTGGTGGTGCCCGCAAGCGCCGTGCCCGAAGGCTTCAGCGACGCGGATCTCGCCGAACTGTTCATCACCGCGTCAGTGACGCGCAGCGATAGCGACACGGTGTCCGTTACCCGTACAGACGAAAGCAAATGCGGCCGTTGCTGGCGCCTGCTGCCCTCGGTTGCCGAGGATGGGGCGCTATGCGACCGTTGCGAGGATGTGATCGCGACGCTGGACGGTGCGGCATGACCCCGGTGCTGCGCAACCGGCTGATCGGCGTGGCGCTGGCCTTTGCGATCTATTTCGTCGACCAGTGGGCCAAGTCCTATGTCACCGGCCCGCTGGGGATCAACCAGATCGGCGATTTCAAAGAACTGCTGCCCTTTTTCGACCTGCGCTTCACGCAGAATTTCGGCGTGTCGCTGGGCATGTTCGAAGCGCGCAGCGTCGAGACGCGCTGGCTGCTGGTCGGCGTGACCGCGCTGATCGCGCTGGTGGTGACCGTGTGGATGTTCCGCGAGCGGCTGATGGGCGATATCCTCGGCCTGGCGCTGATCCTGGGCGGCGCGCTGGGCAATATCAAGGATCGTTACGACCTCGGCTATGTCGT
>QFMX01000158.1 GCA_003240625.1 Sphingomonas taxi | reverse complement strand
GGCGACCGGTGCACTGAACCGCTTCGCTGCGGGTAGAAGCTCGAAGCGAATCGGCTAGCGCTCGTGGGCGCGAGAGTCGAGGCGAGGGGGTGGGGCTGGCGCCACGCCGACCGGGCGAAGATGATCCTGCAGGTCCACGACGAACTGGTGTTCGAGGCCGATGCGGACTTCGTCGACGTGCTGCTGCCCGAGGTCGTCGCGCGGATGACCGCGGCCGCGGAGCTGCGTGTGCCGCTGGTCGTCGACAGCGGTGTCGGCGACAACTGGGACGAGGCCCATTGACGCTGGAATCGGGTCGACCGGTACCGGCATCGCCCGCCGGATGCGACCGGCTTGGCGGGGCAGATCGCGCGGTCGATCGTATTAGGTGGCTGCCTTGAGCGGCCGCCCGACTTTGCGGCTTGAGCGCGCTCGTCGATCGTGTCAGCACAGCCTACGGACGGGGTAAATGCGGCCTGAATCCAACAGAAAATTAACCGGAATCTTCACGATCCATCCATCCGCCGGGTGTTTTCATAACCCTCGACAGATGCAAGGTCTGTCGCAGATCTCTCCCTTCCCCTGGAGTGATCGACCGGAACCGACAGGCGTCTCCCCGCGCCTGGTTCCCGAGCCCCGTAGGCCCCCCCTGCCTACGGGGCTTTTTTATGTCCGCGGTTTGCACACGGTCGGGTGCAGCTGCATGCGGTCGCGCATCGAGAGGCCGCGCGCGGACAGTCAGAACGGGCAGGCCGCGTGCAGGCGGAGCGGCGTGTCGTCGAGCGGATGCGGCAGGGTCAGCGCGACCGCGTGCAGCAGCAGGCGCGGCGCGGCGGTTGCCGCGGCAGGTCGGGCATACAGGGTGTCGCCGAGGATCGGATGGCCGATGGCCTGCAGATGGACCCGCAGCTGGTGACTGCGCCCGGTCACCGGCGTCAGCGCCAGGCGCGCGCGCGGCTGGCCGTCCGGTCCATGGCCGCGATCGAGCACGCGCCAATGGGTGAGCGAGGCCTTGCCTGCGGCCGGGTCCACCTGCTGCCGGGGCCGGTTGGGCCAGTCGGCGGCGAGGGGAAGATCGATCTCGCCGCTGTCCGCGTCGGGCCAGCCGTCGACGATGGCCTCGTAGTGCTTGTCGACGC
>QFMX01000157.1 GCA_003240625.1 Sphingomonas taxi | reverse complement strand
CGCGGAGCGCCGGAACCAGCGTCAGGTGGCCCGCCGTCATCGACGAGATGCCGACGATATGGACGTCGTTCTCGATCGCCTGCCGGGCGGCCTCCTCCGGGGTCGCGAACAGCGGCCCGATGTCGACGTCGAAGCCGAGATCCGCGAAGGCCGAGGCGATGATCTTCTGGCCGCGGTCGTGGCCGTCCTGCCCGACTTTCGCGACGAGAATGCGCGGCCTTCGACCGTCGGCCCGTTCGAAGGCCGCGACGAGCTTCTGCACCTCTTCGATCGCGCCCATGTTGCGAGCCTCCCGCTTGTAGACGCCGGAGATCGACTTGATCTCCGCGCGATGGCGTCCGAAGACCTTCTCCATCGCGGAGGTGATCTCGCCGACCGTCGCCATGGCCCGCGCCGCATCGATGGACAGCGCGAGCAGGTTGCCGTTTCCTCGGGCCCCGTTCTCGAGCGCCGTCAAGGCGGCCTCCACCTTTGCGGGGTCGCGCTCGGCGCGCAGCCGCTCGAGCTTCGCGAACTGCGCGGCCCGCACCTCGGCGTTCTTGATCTGGCGGACGTCGAGCGTCTCGTTCTTCAACACCTTGTAAGCGTTGACGCCGACGACGGTCTGTTCTCCTGAATCGATGCGCGCCTGCGTGGTGGCGGCCGCCTCCTCGATGCGAAGCTTAGGCACGCCGGCCTCGATCGCCTTGGCCATGCCGCCGAGCCGGTCGATCTCGGCGATGTGGGCGAGCGCCTTGGTCGCGAGGTCGTGAGTCAGCTTCTCCACGTAGGCCGAGCCGCCCCAAGGATCGATGAAGCACGTCGTGCCGCTCTCCATCTGCAGCACCAGCTGCGTGTTGCGCGCGATGCGGGCCGAGAAATCGGTCGGCAGGGCCAGAGCTTCGTCGAACGAGTTGGTGTGCAGCGATTGGGTGCCGCCCTGGGTCGCGGCGATCGCCTCCAACGTGGTGCGGATGACGTTGTTGTAGACGTCCTGCGCGGTGAGCGACCACCCGCTGGTCTGGCTGTGGGTGCGCAGAGGAAGCGACTTTGGGCTCTTGGCGCCGAGGTCCGTCATGAGCTTCGTCCAGATGAGGCGCGCGGCCCGCATCTTGGCGATCTCCATGAAGACGTTCATGCCGAT
>QFMX01000156.1 GCA_003240625.1 Sphingomonas taxi | reverse complement strand
GACAACATCACGCCGAGTGGCGCGAGCGATCCGCCGCGCACCGAGGACAGCCGCCCTCGACGGCACAGAAGGACGCGCACGCTCGACCGGCTCGTCGCATAAACCCGAAGCCGCAGCTTGTCGCCGAACTTCCTCGGCGTCCCAGCGCGCGACCTCCTGAGCGATCATCGACCGCACGGTGAGTTCACGGAGCACCGGACGCCGCCGCGACCGCGACCGGGCGCCCAACTGCGCACGCAACGCCCGATCCAGCGTCCAGACACCGCCGCGACGCCTGTAGATGACCGGGCCAGGCTCAACCTTCACCATGCCGATCACAAGGGATTCGTCCGACGCATGGACGAGGGCGAAGACGCGGTCACGCGGGCCGACGCCCGCCGACGTCGGCGCTGGCCCGCTCATGTCGCCGCATCCCATCGCCAGGCGTCCGGCTTGTCGAAGTCCACGAGAACCGCATACCGCCCGCCCTCGTCGTCGCTGGCCACCCGGAACGACCCTGTATAGCCCCGCGCCCGCAACGCCTTGTGGACGCTCCCATCGGCGAACGAGACGCCATCGGGCAGAGGTAGCCGATGACCGGATGGTGTGCCCCGGTTCTGCGCCGCGCGCATCCGGGCCAGCATCGCGGCGTCGCCGCGTGTCAGCTCACCCATGACGCCAACCGCCCGCCACAGCGGCCCCCGCACAACGCAGAACGCTGACCGGGTCCGAAGACCCGGCCAGCGCTAGGAAACTCTCAGCCGTCATGCGCCGATTGTATCTACCTTTGTGTCAACCGCCGAGCCCTTAGTGACCACGAGAACTTGCCCACCCGCGCGCTCGCCCATGAGCTTCACGTACTCGCGATCCCACGACTCACCGATCAGGCTTAGATCCTCCGCGAACAAGTCCGAGTAGATGTCGAGGGTGATGCTCGCGCGGCTGTGTCCCAACTGCCGTTGGACCTGGTGAACGTGCATCCCTCGTCGCACCATTTCCGCTGCCGCCGTATGCCGAAAATCATGCGGAGTGATGAGCGGATCACCCTCGGCATCAACGAATCCCGCCACAATCACCGCAGGCGCAAAGCGTCGCGTCGCCCAGTTCTTTCGTCGTAGTGGCTTCGATTCGCCCTTTGCTTTACGACC
>QFMX01000155.1 GCA_003240625.1 Sphingomonas taxi | reverse complement strand
TGATGGTCGCCTTCGGTGCGATCGGCTGGTACGACGACTGGATCAAGATCGTGCGCCGCGATCCCAATGGCCTGAAATCGCGCTGGAAATACCTGCTGCAGTCGGTGTTCGGTCTCGCGGCCGGCCTGTACCTGTATCTCTATGCCGACGTGCCGGCGGCGACGACGTTCTACGTGCCGCTGTTCAAGTCGATCGCGCTGCCGCTGGCGGGCATCAGCTTCGTGGCGATCGCGTACTTCTGGATCGTCGGCTTCTCCAATGCGGTCAACCTCACCGACGGCCTCGACGGCCTGGCCATCATGCCGACCGTGCTGGTGGCCTGTGGCCTGGGCGTGTTCGCCTATGCGTCGGGCAACGCGGTGTTCTCCAGCTATCTGCAGATTCCGCAGGTGCCGGGCGCGGGCGAGCTGGTGATCATCTGCGCGGCGATCGCCGGGGCCGGTCTCGGCTTCCTGTGGTTCAACACCTATCCGGCGATGGTGTTCATGGGCGACATCGGCGCGCTCGCGCTCGGCGCCGTGCTCGGCACGATGGCGGTGATCGTGCGTCAGGAGCTGGTGCTGGTGATCATGGGCGGCATCTTCGTCATCGAGACGCTGTCGGTGATGATCCAGGTCGCCAGCTTCAAGCTGACCGGCAAGCGCGTGTTCCGCATGGCGCCGATCCATCACCACTTCGAACTCAAGGGCTGGCCCGAGCCGCGCGTGATCGTGCGCTTCTGGATCATTTCGGTGGTGCTGGTGCTGGTCGGTCTCGCCACGTTGAAGGTGCGCTGATGGCCATGCATCGCGACACCGCCGCCGCCCACCAGGCCACGCGCCTGGACGAGATCCACGGTCGCTTCGACCCGTGGCTGGTCGGCATCGTCGTGACGATCGCGACGCTCGGCGTGATCATGGTCGCGTCGAGTTCGATCGCCGTCGGCGAGGACATGAACGTCGGCCGCTACTACTTCCTCACCCGTCACTTCATGTTCCTGGCCCTGGGGATCGGGCTGGCGGTCGCGGTGATGCGCACCGAGCTCAAGACCATCGAGAAATACGACCGCTTCGTGCTGCTGATGTGCGCCGGCCTGTTGATGCTGGTGTTCGTGCCGGGGCTCGGCCGGTCGGTCAACGGCGCGCATCG
>QFMX01000154.1 GCA_003240625.1 Sphingomonas taxi | reverse complement strand
ACGCCATCACCGCCAGCAGCACCTGCGCAGTACAGATATTCGACGTCGCCTTCTCGCGGCGGATGTGCTGTTCGCGGGTCTGCAGCGTCAGGCGGTAGGCCTGGTTGCCGGCCGCATCGACCGACACGCCGATCAGGCGGCCCGGCATCGAGCGCTTGTAGGCATCGCGGCAGGCCATGAAGCCGGCATGCGGCCCACCGAAACCGAACGGCACGCCGAAGCGCTGCGAGTTGCCGACGACGATGTCGGCGCCCCAGACGCCCGGCGCCTGGATCAGGGTCAGCGCCAGCAGGTCGGTCGCGACCGCGACGATGCCGCCACGCGCGTGCACGGCCTCGGCCACGGCGGCGTGGTCGCCGATGCGGCCGAAGGTGTTCGGGTACTGCAGCAGCACGCCGTAGGTATCGGAGTCCTTGGCGCCTTCGGCCGGGCCGACCTGCAGTTCGATGCCGAGACCGTCGGCGCGCGTGCGCAGCACGTCGAGCGTCTGCGGATGCACGTCGTCGGCGACGAAGAACACGTTGGACTTCGACTTCGCCGAACGCTTGGCCAGCGTCATCGCCTCGGCCGCGGCGGTCGCCTCGTCGAGCAGCGAGGCATTGGCGATGTCCATGCCGGTCAGGTCGGTGACCAGGGTCTGGAAGTTGATCAGCGCTTCCATGCGGCCCTGCGAGATCTCCGCCTGGTAGGGCGTGTAGGCCGTGTACCAGGCCGGGTTCTCGAGGATGTTGCGCAGGATGACGTTCGGCGTATGCGTGCCGTAGTAGCCCTGGCCGATGACGCTGCGCAGGACGGTGTTGCGCTTCGCCACGCCGCGGATCTTCGCCAGCGCGTCGACCTCGGTCATCGCGTCGGGCAGGGCCAGCGGGCTGCGCGAGGCGATGCTGCCGGGCACGATCGCGTCGGTCATCGCGTCGAGCGAATCGTGGCCGACGACGTCCAGCATGTGGGCGATCTCGGCGTCGTTCGGGCCGATGTGGCGCTCGACGAAGGCCGAGTGGTGTTCGAGGTCGCGCAGGGTCGAAGCGGTCATGGCGGGCATCCGGACAGGAGGACTCAAGGAATGCCGGCGCATGCCCATGTCCGTCCGTGCAGGACGACGATGGCCGAAGACCGCCGGTCTTCCGCG
>QFMX01000153.1 GCA_003240625.1 Sphingomonas taxi | reverse complement strand
TCGCTGGAGCGCCTTCAGCGCCTTGCCGTCGATCGCGTCGCCATCGAGGGCGTCGAGCCCGAGATCGACGGCGGCCGCTTCGCGGTCAAGCGGGCGGAGGGCGAACCGCTCACCGTCACCGCCGACATCTTTTCCGACGGGCACGAGATCATCGCCGCCGCGCTGCTGACGCGCGGAGTGGAGGACGCGCAGTGGCGCGAGACGCCCTTCGCCTTCATCGCCAACGATCGCTGGGGTGCGACCGTCCGCTTCGACAAGCCGGGTCCCTACCGCTTCACGATCCTTGCCTGGCGTGACACGTTCGCTACCTGGGCGAGCGACACGAGGAAGAAGAAGGACGCCGGCGTCGACATCGCGCTGGAGATGCGCGAGGGCGCCATCCTCCTCGACAAGGCCGCCCAGTCCGGGCGCGGCACCAAGGAACAGCAGAAGGCGCTGAAATCGCTGCGCGATCGCATCGCCAGGCTTGCCGCCAAGGGCGATGGCGCGGGCGTCTACGCCGCCTTCGAGGAGGAAGCGACGATCGCCCTGCTGCGGGACGTCGGCGTGAGGGAGGATCTGTCGTCCTACGGCAAGGAGGTGCCCGTATGGGTCGACCGCGAGCGCGCGGCGTTCTCCTCCTGGTACGAGTTGATGCCGCGTTCGCAGTCCGGCGACGTGAACCGCCACGGCACGTTCGACGACGTGATCGCGCGGCTGCCGGACATCCGCGAGATGGGCTTCGACGTCCTGTACTTTCCGCCGATCCATCCGATCGGCAAGTCCAATCGCAAGGGCAAGAACAACAGCGTCACCGCGCAGGAGGGCGAGCCCGGCAGCCCCTACGCGATCGGCTCGGCGGAAGGGGGGCACAAGGATCTCCATCCGCAGCTCGGCTCGTTCGCCGACTTCCAGCGGCTCGTCACCCGCGCGGCCGACCACGGGCTGGAGATCGCCATCGACTTCGCCATCCAGTGCTCGCCCGACCATCCCTGGATCAAGCAGCACCCCGAATGGTTCGACTGGCGCCCGGACGGCTCGATCAAATACGCCGAGAACCCGCCGAAGAAGTATCAGGACATCGTCAACGTCGATTTCTACCGAGAGGGAGCCATCCCGTCCCTCTGGCAGGAACTGCTGGGCGTCGTCCTGTTCT
>QFMX01000152.1 GCA_003240625.1 Sphingomonas taxi | reverse complement strand
GCTTGCCCCTAGACAGGCACGGGCGCGGGCGCTTGGGCGATCAACAGACAGGGGTAAGGCGACGAGCGGACCGCTCGTCGACCGGTCAGATGTCGCGCCCAAGGCGTGCCCTGCCCTCTTCCCGCGACGGAGCGTTCCGCGCAGGGTTTCAGGGGTCGCGTGTCGTTCCACGCAACAGGAGCGCGACCGTCGCGCCCGGTGCGATCTGGACGGATGCCGGCAGCGGTGTCGGACTTACCCACAGGCTCGACCTCTCTACGGCGCTATGGGAAGCGCGTTCGGTCTCGCCTGCGCTCCCGCGAGGGCGCGGGGCGGTCCTTCGGACTGGATAAGTCCAAGGTCGGCGCCGGGGTCTCGGCGCCGCTCGAAATGTGAACCCGTCGCCTACGCAGCGCGGCGCGAGAACAGCGAGGCCAAGAAGCCTTGCCGAACGGGCGGTGCCGAAGGCGTCACCGGCGACGGTGGCGGCAGGAGGCCCGCGACCCGTTCGGCCTGTTGCGCCCAGCGGTCGCGATCGGCCTCGGCCACCTCGCGGCGCGCCTTCTCGCCGGCGATCAGTTCACGCAGCGCCTCGATCTGCGCGGTGAGGATGCGGATCTCGCTCTCGCGTTCGATGCGTTCCGCAAGGGTCTCGCCTCGTTCCGCGTGACCGTCGTCGTGACCGTCGTCATTGTCCGGCTCGGGGGTCCGCTCGAGTCTCGCCGCATCCAGCTCGTAAACGCGGCCAAGCTCGGCGGGGTCGATGGCATAACCGCCATCGTCCTTGCGCATGGCACTCAAGCGCCCTGCTGTGATCGCGCGCGAAATGGTCGTCTTGCCGACACCGGCGAGCTTGGCTGCCTGTCCAAGGGAAAGTGTCGTCATGGCCTGTAACCCCTGCGGTTCGTTGGGGGTCGCGTCCCGTTCCATGGAACAGGCGAGCGACCGTCCCGACAGGGTTACACAGCATGGTTAAGAGGGCCTTAACCTTTCTCCTGCTGACGAACCGGCGCGGGTGGTCCTTCCAGCGGGTTCGGTCCAAGCTCTCCCCTCGACAACGGCGAGGAGGCTTTGTGAATGCTCGATTTCCTGCGCAGGCTTTTCGGCCAGGACACGTCCGCCGTGCACCGGGACCTGGCGTCGCTGACGCCGCGCGAG
>QFMX01000151.1 GCA_003240625.1 Sphingomonas taxi | reverse complement strand
CTCATCGGGGGCGCCGAGGACAACAGCCTTGCTGGCCGCGGCGGGGACGACCTGCTCAACGGCTATCTCGGCAACGACGTGCTGAACGGCGGTGCGGGTCGAGACACGCTCAGCGGCGAGAGCGGCAGCGATCGCCTGCAAGCGGTAACGGCGCCGACATCCTGATCGGCCATGTCGGCAGCGACGTCTTTGACTTCGATACCGTGGCTGAAACGAGCGTCGGCGCATCGGCAAGGGATGTGATCCGAGCCGGCAGCGTTCCCGCCTTCGAGGATGCCGGGGTTGCCGGCGGCGACCTGATCGACTTTTCCGGCATCGACGCCAATGCCGGCGCTGCAGGCAACCAAGCCTTCGTCTTCGGCGGTACGGGAACCGGACGCGTCTCGGTCGTCACCGTCGGCAGCGACAGCTTGGTGCGTGCCAACACCGACGGCGACGCCGCCTTCGAGCTCGAGACCTTGATCGAGGACGGCGGCCTCCTCGCCTCCGCCTACAAGGCCGGCGACTTCATTCTTTGACATCAACCAACTGCGGCTGGCCCCAACGAGGCGCCGCACCAGCATGGATCAGTTCAAATGGCTACCGTAGACCTTCGCGGGGCGATCGCCTCTATCGACATCCGCACGCCCGAACTCGTGAAATTCGGCACCCTCTCGGGCACGCCGACCGCGACGAGCTGGAGCTACCTGACGCCGACCGGCAACCGCGTCACGGTCACCGGTACCCGCCTGCGGTACGACGCAAGCGGCAACCCCATCGCTGGCACCGTATCCTCCGTGACCATCGACGCCGCAAATGACGGAGGCGCCGACCTGGTGATTACCGGCCTTGCTGCTGCGGCGTCGCCGCTGGGCTCGATCCTCCGCAGCAGCCCACTCGATTTCTGGTCGAACGTACTCAGCGGCAACGATGTGTTCCTCGGCCGGAATACCGATGGGTCATCGGCAAAGGGTGTCGGCCTCGCCGGCGATGGCTTCTCAGCGCGTGCCGGCGTCAGCGCTGGCGGTGACGACATCATTGAGATGGGCAGCATTGCTTTCGGCGCGCGCGGCGACGTCGACCGCGTTGGCAGCGGGGTTTCACCTGTGACATCCACCTACAATGGGGGCGATGACGAGATCCTTGGCCTTGTCACCG
>QFMX01000150.1 GCA_003240625.1 Sphingomonas taxi | reverse complement strand
CCGGTGCTGGTGACCAACTGCTCGAACAATTACGGACCGTATCACTTCCCAGAAAAGCTGATCCCTCTGATCATCATCCGAGCGTTGAAGGGCAAAGCCCTTCCGGTCTACGGCGACGGATCGAACGTGCGCGACTGGCTCTATGTCGACGACCACGCCCGCGCACTTCAGGCGGTGTTTGAGGGCGGCCGGCCAGGCCAGACCTATAACGTCGGGGGGAACGCCGAACGCCGGAACATCGATGTCGTGCGCGCCATTTGCGCCATCTTAGATCGACGTCGTCCACGTATGGATGGACGGCCCCATGCGGACCAGATCACCCTCGTCGCCGATCGGCCTGGCCACGATCGGCGCTACGCCATCGACGCCTCGCGGATCCGCGCCGAGCTCGGCTGGACTCCATCGGTGACGTTTGAGCAGGGGATCGAGGCTACCGTCGACTGGTATCTCGAGAACGAGGCGTGGTGGAGCGATATCCTGGCCGGCCGATACGCGACTGAAAGACTTGGTCATGGCTGAGCCGCTCGACATCCTGATCACCGGAGGTCAGGGCCAGATCGGCCTGGCGCTGCGCCGCCTCGCCTGGCCGGACGGCGTCGTCCTGCACGCGCCGGATCGATCCGTGCTGGACCTGAGCGATAGCGCGTCCATCGGAGCCGCCTTCGCAGGCGTCCCTTACGCCGCCGTCATCAACGCCGCCGCCTATACCGCCGTCGACAAAGCCGAGAGCGACAGAGACGCCGCCTTCACCGTCAACGCCGCGGCGCCGGGTCTGTTGGCGCGGGCGGCCGCGGATGCCGGCGCTGCGATGGTGCAGGTCTCGACCGACTACGTCTTCGACGGGGCGAAATGCGAACCCTATGCGGAGGGGGATCTCACCAACCCGCTGGGCGTATACGGCGCGTCAAAGCTGGCGGGCGAACAGGCCGTGCTGGCCGTGCATCCACGCGCGATCGTCCTGCGCACCGCCTGGGTGATCGGCCCCGACCGCGAGAACTTCCTAAAAACCATGCTGCGCCTCGCCGCCGAGCGACCGGTGCTGCGCGTGGTGGAGGACCAGATCGGCTGCCCCACTTCGGCCGCCGACGTCGCCGAAACGCTAAAGACCATAACGCTCACCCAGATCGCCGGCCCAGGCCG
>QFMX01000149.1 GCA_003240625.1 Sphingomonas taxi | reverse complement strand
CGGAGCACGCGCTCGCCGATACGCGGGCGAACGCAGGGGCTTCCGTGGGATTTCTGGAACGGCTCTCGGATGTCGACGACGAGACCGACTGGCGGACGTGGCGCCGCGGCGAATAACCCAGCCAGCCTTCGGGATGCGCGTCATTGCACGTTCGGAAGAAGGTGTTTGCGCCCTCGCTGGTTCGCCGGGCGGCGCGATGGCTTTATCCTCGGTCGCATCGATCACAGGAGCTCCCGATGAACGCTCTCACCGCTTGGCGCCCGCAAGTCCTCAGCGTCCTGCGCATCATGTCCGCGCTGCTGTTCCTTCAGCATGGGACGGTCAAGCTGCTGGGCTTCCCCACGCCCTATCCCAACCCACTGTCGACGCTGAGCCTGACGGCCGGCATCCTCGAACTCGTCGGCGGCGTGCTGCTGGCGATCGGACTCTTCACGCGGCCGGTGGCGTTCATTCTCTCGGGCCAGATGGCGGTCGCCTACTTCCTCGCGCACGCGCCGCAGAGCTTCTATCCGATCGTCAACAAGGGCGAGTTGGCGATCATGTTCTGCTTCGTCTTCCTCTACATCGTCTTCGCCGGTCCCGGCCCCTGGAGCGTCGACGCCAAGCGCTCGAAGTCGTCGTTGGTCTGAAACTTCGCCTCACTCGGCGGCGGCGACCGCGATGTTGTCGATCAGTCTGACGCCGCCGATCCGCGCCGCGGCCAGCAGGCGCCGCGGCTTCCCAGGCCGGGTCGAAGCCGAGAGCGTCTCGGCGTCGCGCAGTTCGACATAGTCGATCGTGAAGCCGGCGGCTTCGATCGCCCGGCGGGCGGAGAGGAGGGCGGCGTTCGCGGGTGCGCCGTCCTCGATCGCCTCCCCCGCCGCGGCGAGGGCTGCGGACAGCGCGGTCGCCCGCCTGCGATCGTCCTTGCCGAGGTAAAGGTTGCGGGAGGACATCGCGAGGCCGTCGGGCTCCCGCATGGTCGCGCCCGCCACGATTTCGGTCGGCAAAGAGAGATCGCGGGTTAATGTCCGGATAACGGCGAGTTGCTGAAAGTCCTTCTCGCCGAAGATCGCCACGTCCGGCGCGCACTGGATCAGGAGTTTCGTCACGACGGTTGCGACGCCCGCGAAGAAGTGCGGCCGCGCATCGCTCTCAAGG
>QFMX01000148.1 GCA_003240625.1 Sphingomonas taxi | reverse complement strand
GCGTGACGTTGCCGAACGTGTCGATGTATTCGTCGGGGCGCACCTGCGGCGTGAACCGCCACGATTCACTGACCAGCCACTGCAGCGCATTGCTGCGCGGACGCAGCATCGCCACCACGGCGCAGTCGTCCTCGGCTTCCACCACGATCTCGCAACCGGCCTGCAGGCGCATTGGACGTATCCCGAATGAGGACGCGAGCGTAGACCAGCACGGCTGTGCAGTGCGTGCACACGACGGACGTCGACGCTGCCGGGCGTGTCACGACTGCACCACGCGCGCGCGCCTACGGTGGGCCGCCCCGTCCACAGGAGCCCTCCGATGAACCAGCCCGCCCAGCAGCAGGATGTCCCCGGCGTCGAACGCAAGCTCGATCCGCCCGCCGATCACGGTGAGGCGAGCTACCGTGGCAGCGGCCGTCTGCAGGACAAGGTCGCGATCATCACCGGCGGCGACAGCGGCATCGGGCGCGCGGTGGCGCTGGCCTATGCGCGCGAAGGTGCGGACGTGCTGGTGAGCTATCTCAGCGAGGACGAGGACGCGCAGGAAACGCAGCGCCTGGTCGAATCCGCCGGACGCCGCTGCGAGCTGGTCCCCGGCGACATCGCCGACCCCGCCCATTGCCGCGCGATCGTGCAGAAGACCGTCGACGCCTTCGGCCGGATCGACATCCTGGTCAACAATGCCGCCTACCAGATGAGCTACGAGTCGCTCGAGGAGATCCCCGACGACAAGTGGGACTACACCTTCCAGGTCAACGTCGGCGCGATGTTCCACCTGTGCAAGGCCGCCGTGCCGCACATGAAGCCGGGTGCGTCGATCATCAACACCAGCTCCATCAACTCCGACAAACCGAAGGAAACGCTGCTGCCGTATGCAGCGACGAAGGGCGCGATCGCCAACTTCAGCGCGGGTCTGGCGCAACTGCTCGCGAGCAAGGGCATCCGGGTGAACTCGGTCGCGCCGGGTCCGATCTGGACGCCGCTGATTCCCTCGACGATGCCGCCGGACCAGGTCGCGTCCTTCGGGTCCCAGGTGCCGCTCCAGCGCCCCGGCCAGCCGGCCGAATGCGCGCCGATCTACGTGCTCCTCGCCTCGGACGAAGCCAGCTACATGAGCGGTGGCCGCTATGCGGTGACCGGCG
>QFMX01000147.1 GCA_003240625.1 Sphingomonas taxi | reverse complement strand
GATGATCAACCGGGCGCCCAGCTTCGCGAGCTCCGAGAGCGATTCGCGCGGGTTATCGCCGACCCCGAACGGATTGAAATATCCATCCCTGGCTGGATCATAGGCGGTATCCGGATCGTCGGGGCTGCGCCCGAGCGCCTCGCTGAGAAAGAGCGAATTGATTTGATTGGAGGTATGGTTCTCGGAGGCGTCGCGCGCATAGGCGATATAGCCGCTGGCGCGCCATCGGCTTCCGATATCGGCCTCAGCCCCAATCGAGGCGCCGATATTCTCCACCTGTCCGGAGGTGCGCGTATTGCCGATATCGTTCCGAAACGAATAGGCGATCTCATGTTGCGAGGCCCCGACCGGCGACACGAAATATGGGTTCCGGCTGTCCACCGTCAGGATGGCGGTAGGCGCGCCGCTTCTCGTATCGAAATCACGGCGACCGTAGCGCAGGTCGCCGCTGACGGTGACCGCGCCGATGGCCTGGTTCATTGCGGCGAACACACTGTGGCGGGTCTGACGGCCTAGGACGTTCGTGCCAGCGAGATGATTGTCGAGATTGGTCTCGCCGGGGCGGAAGTCGCCGGGCGCGAGCGGCGCGTCCGTCGCCGGAATGGCGAAGAGGGAAGCGTAGCCGCCGAACTCGGGGTCATAGCCGACGATGTTGCCAGGCGCGCTGTAGTAGGTCCGCCGGTCGGTCCCGCCGTAGGGCCTCAGATCCGCATTCCCCGCCCGCGGGCGCTCGGAGGCGGGCAGCGCCTCGCGATCGAGATATTCGTAGCTGATCAAACCGCTTCCCGACGTCCACCGGCCGCCGACCGTCTGGCCGAAGCCGTATTCGCCAGCCGGTCCGTCCGCCACGCCGCCTGCTCTCAAGCGGGTCTCCGTCCCTTCGAAGTCGGATTTGAGGATAATGTTCACGACGCCGCCGACAGCGTCCGACCCATAGATCGCCGAGCCGCCATCTAAGAGAACCTCAACACGGTCCACCGCTGCTGTCGGGATGGTCGAGAGGTCGGCGAAGTCAGCCTTGGCGCCGGAGCCGGCCAGGCGACGTCCGTTGACGAGCACGAGCGTCGCATCGCTGCCGAGCCCTCGGAGGTTCACGCCTGAGGCGTAGCTCGCGTTCACGCCGCTGAGGTCCGTTCCGCTTGGAAGC
>QFMX01000146.1 GCA_003240625.1 Sphingomonas taxi | reverse complement strand
TGATGTCGGTGGTGGCGTCTTGGCTGTGCGCCATCTACGTCGAGCAGATCGCGCCGTTGGGGGCGACCTACGGCTCGGTCGGCGCGGTGGTGGTGCTGCTGATCTGGCTGTCGTGGAACGTCAACGCCGTCTTTTACGGCGGCGCCTTCGCCACCGAGATGGAGATCGCGGCGAAGGCGCGGGCCGAGGTCGAGGCCACGCCGGACGGCGTGGTCAGCCTATCGGAACGTCGGGCGTCGCGGGGCCGGTCTCGACTGTGATGTGAAGGACGCCGTCGACGTCCTCGATCGCGATCACGCGGCCGTTCTTCTGGGACATCAGATAGGGCACGTCGATCCGGGCCATCGGGTCGGTCGCCAGCAACAGGAAGCGCGCACCCGGCGTCGCGCCTGCAATTGCTTTTTGCAGCTTGAGGCTGGGTGTGGGACAGCGGTGGCCGCGCGCATCCACGACGACGGCGTCTTTCACGCCAACTGATCCGCCAGCAGGGACAGGGCGACGCGCAGGCTGGCCAGCCGGACGGCGTCGCGTGCGATGTCGCCGAAGCGCGCCTCGCGATGAACCAAACCTGCCGGGCCGGTCGCCGCGAAGTGGACCAGTCCGACGGGCTTTTCGGCTGACCCGCCGCCGGGACCGGCGATTCCCGTCACGGACACGGCGATATCGACGTCGGCGCCCCTGACCGCGCCCTGGGCCATGGCGACGGCGGTCTGTTCGGAAACCGCGCCATGGGCGGCGAGGGTCGCGTCGGGCACGCCCAGCATCTCGACCTTGGCGCGGTTGCTGTAGGTGACGAACCCGCGATCGAGGACCGAAGACGAGCCGGGCACGGCGGTAAGGGCGGCGGCGACCAGACCCCCGGTGCAGCTCTCGGCCGTGGCGATCGTCAGGCCACGCGCCGTGGCGGTTGCGACGATCTGTTGCGCCTGGGTCTGGATATCCTTGGGGAACATGATCTTTCCATAGGCCGCGAGTCCCGCTCTAACCAGAGCCATGACCGATGTCGCCGACGCAGCGTCCCCCCCGTCCGCTTCTGCGCCGGATCGGCTGACGCCGACGCTGTTCGCGATCGCGATCTTCACCTCGGCCTGCCTGGTCTTTGTGGTTCAGCCGATGGCGGCCAAGCTGATCCTGCCGACCCTGGGCGG
>QFMX01000145.1 GCA_003240625.1 Sphingomonas taxi | reverse complement strand
CGGCGAGCGCGGCGCTCGCGGCCAGGGCCAGCAGGGTGAGTCGCATGGGTCTCATGACACATCCTCGAACAGGAAAATGGATTCGATCGGTTCGCCGAACGCGCGCGCGATCCGGAACGCCAGCGGCAGGCTGGGATCGTACTTGCCGGTCTCGATCGCGTTGATCGTCTGTCTCGATACCTCCAGACGTTCGCCCAGCTGCGCTTGTGACCAGCCCTGCGCCTCGCGCAGTTCGCGCACCCGGCTTCTCATCGGCGTGCGTCCGTGGCCCGGCTCACCGGTAGCGCCGCGCGACGACGAGCTTCGCCAGCCCGTAGACGCCGCAGATCGCGGGGAACACCCACAGCATCGCGGCGCTGGCCGGCACGTCGATGACCCGCGCACCCTGCAGGAAGCCGCCGGTCATGTAGGCCAGCGAGACGCCCGCGGCCGCGATGCAGATCGCCTCGAGTTCGATGCGCTGCTGCAGTTCGTCGATATCGCGGATGTAACCGATCATCGCGTGCAGCACGAGTGCGATCGGCGGCACCGGCAGCAGCGCGACCAGCGCGCGCAGGCCCGCGCCCTCGATCTGGCCCAGCAGCAGCAGCGAGACGATCAGCAGCGCCGCATAGGCCGCCATCGCGACGACCATGGCACGCGTGTAACGCCGCTGCACGTCGGGTCGGGCCGTGCTGCAGTCGCCTGCCCCGACGGCCGAGGCGGCGATACCGGCGACGAGGGTCGCACCCACGAACACCAGCGGGGCCAGCCACGACGGCGCACCGGAGACCAGCAGGCGGATCGCGACCGCGGCCGCCATCAGGATCAGGGACAGGCCGAACAGGGGACGACGAAGACGGGGTGAGGTCGACATGGTCATGTGTCAAGTGAGCTTGACAGCGAGCATCGTGGGTCGACCCGCGCGTGTCAAGTACCCTTTACACCCGTCAGGCCTCTGTAGGAGCGCGCTGGCGCGCGAAGGCGCTTTCATGGGACCACCCCATCGCGCGCCAGCGCGCTCCTACAGGGATGAACCGCGCACTGTGCCGGCGATCAGACGGCTCACTGCATAGGGAATCCGATCGAGCGGCCCATGCGCATCCGGTCACGCATGCCCTCTGTAGGAGCGCGCTCGCGCGCGAAGGCGCGTTCACGGGACAGCCTCATCGCG
>QFMX01000144.1 GCA_003240625.1 Sphingomonas taxi | reverse complement strand
CTCGGCGGTGCGGGCGCGGTCGTCGCGCATCGCGACGGCGTTCCGAACGCGCCGGGCCTGAGCGCGCTGTTCGACCTGATGACGATGGACGAGCGACGCGCGCTGCTCGGCGCGGTCGTCCCGCGCGCGAACGCACGGGGACGCGGCGAGCCGCTCGTGTCGGCGGCGCAGGTGAGGGCGCATCTGAAGGCCGGCCTGGAGTCGCGCCACGGCGCGGCCAGCGCCTCCTTCTGGGCCTGGACGAAGGGACGGGCCGTCGTGGCGTCCGACTTGCGCGTCCTCCATTCCGTCGCGGTGCGAGTCGCGGCTTGAAGCCGCGCGCACGTTGACCGCTTGCTCGCGCTCGCGCATGGTCCGCGGCGGCCGAGCAGGGGAAACGGCGTGGCCCATTTGACGCGCGAAACCGACCGCATGACCATTAACCTGGACACCCGCCAGGGAATCATCCTTGTTCGGCAGCGCTGGTTCTACAACTGGATCGTGGGTCCGGGCGCGACGCCTTGGACCCAGGGGCAGAGGCGTGCCTACCATGCGCGGTTCGAGGCGGCCATCCTCCGGTCGTGGAACAACCGCGCGACGATCCGCGCGTCGGGGACATCGGACTTGGCCCGCGGCATGGCCGGCCGCAGCTTCTCCGTTCGGATCGACGTGCAATGGGTTCTCGGCCACGGACACTGGACGGTCACGGTCAAGAAACTGCCCGTCGGTGTGTTCGACGTGAGCAAGGTGAACTGGGCGCAGCGGCGCATCTGGCTCGATACCAACGACCTGACAGCGCGTCATTTCGCGAGAGGCGGCGTGCGCACGCGGCAGGTTCCGGTCGCGCACGAGTTCGGCCATTCGTTCGGGAACGTCCCGCAACGCGGCCACGGCGACGAGTACCGCGCCGACTCGCAATACCGACGCGACGTGCGGAGCATCATCAACGTCGGCGATACGCTCCGCCCTCGGCATTTCGATCATCTGATCAGCGAGCTGAATCAGATGACGCCGGGCACGCGTTTCGTGATGGACACGGTCAGGTGAGGAGGGCGCTGGCGATGCTCGCTATAGTGACGACGGGGTGCGACGGCACGGAGGGCGGCGGCGGCGCGGCTCCGCAGGCGCACGCGACGACTGCCGCGGCGCGTCCGGCCGCGGGGCCGCCCGCGATCTGCGG
>QFMX01000143.1 GCA_003240625.1 Sphingomonas taxi | reverse complement strand
CCGCCGGCGGCGACCTCGATCGCACCGTCTTCGCCGATCAGGCCCTGTTGCGTGCCGCCGTCGAGCCCGAGGATCGTCCAGTACGGCTGTTCGCCGCTGAAACCGCGCGGGAACCGGCCGCGCGGATGGTCGGCGGCGACCGCCTTGATGAAGCCGTTGGGATGCTCCGACACCGCGACCGGATGCGCGGCCACTTCCGCCAGCGCGAATCCGTCGCCGGGCCCTTCGCGCAGCTCCAGGCCGATGTAGCGCGCTTCCGACTCGGGCAGAGACAACCAGTCGATGCCGCCGTTGCCGTCGGCGACCGTACGCACCTCGTCCCAACTCTGCCCGTCATCGGACAGCGAGACGGCATAGGCCGAAGCCTCACGCCCCTCGGCCCACTGCAGGCGCAGGCCACCGAATTCACGCACCGAGCCGAGGTCCAGCACCAGCGTCTGCGGGGCGACGGCGGTCGTCCATGCGGTGTCCGTATTGCCGTCGGTCGCAGCGGCCACGCCGTCAGGCGTGCTCTCCGACGACGCCGCGAGCGTCAGCGGCGAGGTGTCGTCGGGCGGCAGGGCTTCGAAGGTCAGCGCATCGAAACACACCGAGCCCGCACCGCCTGCGTTGTTGTAGATCGTGAATTCGATCTTCCGGCTGGCGCGCAGGGTCTTGTCGGGATCCGGGCCCCAGGCCTTGTCGATGTGGCGGGTGCGGTAGCGCACCGGGGTCCAGTCTTCGGGGTAGTCGTACTTCGGCCGGTTCACCCACCACACGTTGTCGCCGCTGGCGTCGATCAGCTTGAACTGCAGATCGTTCGCCGGCGATTCGCCGCGCAGCTGGAAGCCGAAACGGAAGTTCTCGGGATATTCGAGCGGCAGCTCGCGCTGGATGCCGACGTGACCGGACACGCCGTTGAAATCGTAGTCCAGGCACAGTGCCGGACCATCGACGCCGTCGACCGCGCGCAGCGCGCCGCTGACCTGGTTCGAGGTCACCACCTGCCAGAGGGACGGATCGTCGAAGCCGTCGAGAACGCGGATGCCCTCGCCTGCCGCTGCGCCCTCGGCCGATGGCGTGGGCGAGACGTTGCAGGCGGCGAGCGCGCCGACCAGCCCGGCGAGACCGGCGAGGCGCGCAATACGCGCAACGCGGGGACGATCGGTCGACGCGGCAG
>QFMX01000142.1 GCA_003240625.1 Sphingomonas taxi | reverse complement strand
GGTCGCGCAAAGCTCAATCCCGATGCCGGTCAACCGCCGCGCCATATCGGCGATGCCGTCCAAACTCGGATCTGGAGCGGGGCTCAAGCGCGTGCCGCCCTCTGTGAAGAAGAACGCCCAAGGACCGGGGACGTAGTCGCCGGTCAGCTCGGGAGGGGGTGGAGGCGGTGAGTCCTGCCCCGCACCGGCTGGTGCTGGCGTCGCCACGGCGACCACTAGGAGAACAGCCAGGATCATTCCCCTAGCTTCCCACATTCTCAGGCTCGCGGCCAAGTACCACAACCGAGAAGCTCACACGGGCCTCTCCAGCGCTCGATAGAGCGTCGCATGGTGACACTGGAGCAGCTTTGCGGCCTCGCGGACCGAGGTGCCCTCGCCAACGAGGCGGGAGCCGAGCGCGATCTGGTCAGGCGTGAGCTTCGGCTTGCGCCCGAATTTGACCCCTCGCGCCATGGCCGCGGCACGCCCGGAGCTGGTGCGTTGATGGATAAGCTCGCGTTCGAACTCCGCGATACCGGCGAACACAGTTAGTACCATGCGCCCGGCAGGCGTGGTCGTGTCTGCCCAGGGCTCGGCGAGCGAGCGCAGCCCCGCACCCGCTTCGTTCAGCTTCTCGGCGATGTCGAGCAGGTCGCGGGTCGAGCGCGCCAGCCGGTCGAGCCGGGTGACCACCACCACATCATCGTCGCGCAACTGCTCCAACATGCGGTCGAGCTCTGGGCGCGCACGCTTGGCGCCCGACACCTTTTCCTTGAACGTGCGCCGGCAACCCGCATCCTTCAGCGCTGCGCTCTGAAGGGAGAAGTCCTGGTCGTCGGTTGACACGCGCGCGTAGCCGATCAGCATGTCGCAAATATGCATCGGAACGTCTGCGATTAGCAACAGACATTTGCAACAGCGCTCGCCCTCGTAGCGGATGTCGTCGGAACCGCTGTCGCGCAACTTGAGAGTTGCGCGACACCTCGCCCATCCGGGTCGGGCGCGATACGTTTCCGGCCTGGGGGTGAGTCGATGGCGAGACGCGACCTGCTTACGGGCGACGAGCGCCGGGCGCTGTTCGGCGTGCCGCTCGACCGCGCCTCGCTCGCCAAGTTCTATCCGCTCGCCGACGAGGACCGCGTGCTGATCGAGGCCAAGCGCGGCGACGCAAACCGGCTCGGCT
>QFMX01000141.1 GCA_003240625.1 Sphingomonas taxi | reverse complement strand
GTCGCCCCAAACCAGGATGCCGTTGGGCGCGACGTCGAGGCCGGCCCAGATCGCCGCCAGCCGACCGTCCGGGTCCGCGGCGGCGTCGGTCTCAGCCACGTCCTGCGGTCGCCGCGGCGCCGAACCGGCTGATGGCGTAATGCACCGCGGCGGAACGATCGCGGATGTTCAGCTTCCGCATGGCGTTGCCGAGGTGGACGCGGACGGTCTGGCTGCTGAGCTCCAGCTCCTCGGCGATCCGTTTCACCGAATAGCCGCGCCCCAGCAGGCTGAGAACGCCCCGCTCGCGCGCGGTGAGCGCGTCGAGATCGCGCGCTGGATCGATCGCGACGGCCGCGGCGGTCGTCGCCTCGGCCGAGGCCGGAGCCCGCACCGCCGGCGGCTGGGCGGACGCGGAGCGCTCGATGATCCTGCGCGGAAAGCTCACCTCGCCCGCGAGCACCCGTTCGAGAGCGCGTTCGATTTCCGGACCACCAGACGATTTGGGAATGTAGCCGATGACGCCCTGTTCGACCGACCGCAGGACATGGTCCACGTCCTCGTGGACCGACACGACCACGACGGGAACGTCCGGGAAACTCGCGCGCAGCCGCCTCAGTCCGTCGAAGGCGTCGAATCCGGGCATCACGAGGTCGACCAGCATCAGATCGATGTCGTCGTGCTCGACCAGCAAGGCGGCCGCCTCGTCGAACGTCTCGGCCTCGTAGGTTTCGAGCGCTTGATGCAGGCGCCGCATGACCTGCTTCAAGGACTGTCGAACCACCCAATGGTCGTCGGCGATGAGAACCTTCATGCCTTCACGCGATCGTTTCTCTCGGCGCTGCGTTTGCGTCTAGCGCTGACGCTGCTTCGATGCGCGCGCCGCCCGCCTATCGAAACCTTCTGTCACGATTGCCGCACCTTTCCAAGAGGACAGCAAAGCCGCTCCACCGCTGCTTTCGCCCAACCAACAGCACGCGGCTCCGCCTCACGGCACGGCGACGCTCGCGGAGAGCGACGGCGCCGCATCCGCGAAATTGAACGGACTCCGGCGTGCTCGGCAGTGCGTCGCCGGCCCGCGCTTTCAGCGAAGACGACAGCTTGACGGCTGGATCGACGCAGCATTAGCCTCGCAAATATCTAGATGATACATCTAGCTCTAATCACGCGGGACCGCAGCTGGCC
>QFMX01000140.1 GCA_003240625.1 Sphingomonas taxi | reverse complement strand
GCGTTGATCTTCTCGACCAGCGCGCCGTCGGTGTTGTCGAAGTGCGCGTGCAGGCCGGCTTCGAACGCCAGCAGCTTGTTGACCGGCACGTCGTCGAGGTAACCCTCGTTGACCGCGTAGATCGTCAGCGCCTGGTGCGCGACCGACATCGGCGCGTACTGCTTCTGCTTCATCAGCTCGGTCACGCGCTGACCGCGCTCGAGCTGCTTGCGGGTGGCCTCGTCGAGATCCGACGCGAACTGCGCGAACGCCGCCAGCTCGCGGTACTGCGCCAGCGAGATACGGATGCCGCCCGAGAGCTTCTTGATGATCTTGGTCTGCGCCGAGCCGCCGACGCGCGACACCGAGATACCGGCGTTCACGGCCGGACGGATGCCGGCGTTGAACAGATCGGTTTCCAGGAAGATCTGGCCGTCGGTGATCGAGATCACGTTGGTCGGCACGAACGCCGAGACGTCGCCCGCCTGGGTTTCGATGATCGGCAGCGCGGTCAGCGAACCGGTCTGGCCCTTGACCTCACCCTGGGTGAACTGCTCCACGTAATCGGCCGACACGCGCGCGGCGCGCTCGAGCAGGCGCGAGTGCAGATAGAACACGTCGCCCGGATAGGCTTCGCGGCCCGGCGGGCGCTTGAGCAGCAGCGAGATCTGGCGGTAGGCGACGGCCTGCTTGGACAGATCGTCGTACACGATCAGCGCGTCCTGGCCGCGGTCCATGAAGTACTCGCCCATGGTGCAGCCGGAGTAGGCGCTGATGTACTGCATCGCGGCCGACTCGGACGCGGTGGCCGCGACGACGACCGTGTGCGCCAGCGCGCCGTTCTCTTCGAGCTTGCGCACGATGTTGGCGACGGTCGAGGCCTTCTGGCCGATCGCCACGTAGACGCACTTGATGCCGGTCGACTTCTGGTTGATCACGGTGTCGATCGCCAGCGCGGTCTTGCCGGTCTGGCGGTCGCCGATGACCAGCTCGCGCTGGCCGCGGCCGATCGGGATCATCGCGTCGACCGACTTGTAGCCGGTCTGCACCGGCTGGTCGACCGACTTGCGCCAGATCACGCCCGGCGCGACGCGCTCCACCGGCGCGGTCAGCTTGGCGTCGATCGGGCCCTTGCCGTCGATCGGCTCGCCGAGCGCGTTGACCACGCGGCCCAGCAGTTCCGGA
>QFMX01000139.1 GCA_003240625.1 Sphingomonas taxi | reverse complement strand
GGACGGGGACGAGCGCCTCGTCCAGGCGGATCAGGCAATGGCCGCGCTCATCCTCCTCGAAGCGGAGGATGCGGCTGCGCGCGACGAGCTGGTGCTTGACGATCCAGAACAGCGAACCGCCGATCAGCTCGCCATGGCGGGTCGGGCGATAGCGGGTGGTGATGAACGTCTCGCCCGCGGATGCGCGGCCGGACAGCCGATCGCGCAGGGCATCGGGATCGGCGCAGCCGACCGCGACCTTGGTGATGTTGAGGGGGTGCATCGCCCCTTATCTGGACGCGATGCGCCGCGCTTCAAGAGCCGGCGATGCCGGTCGCGGTGGCGAGGCCCAGGAAGGTCAGGAATCCCATCGAATCGGTGATCATGGTGACGAAGATGGACGAGGCGACCGCCGGATCGGCCTTCAGCCGGTCGAGCGTGATCGGCATCAGCACGCCCGCCAGGCCAGCGATCAGGATGTTGGTCATCATCGCGGCGGCGATCACGCCGCCCAGCGCGGCATTGTGGAAATAGACCCCGACCGCGAGGCCGATCGTCATCGCGACCGTGGAACCGTTGAGCAGGGCGACGCGCAGTTCGCGTACGATCGAACGGGCGGTGTTCGACTGGGTCAGCTGGTTGGTGGCCAGCGCGCGCACCGTGACCGCCATCGTCTGCGTGCCGGCATTGCCGCCGACGCCGGCGACGATCGGCATCAGCGTGGCGAGCGCCACCATCCGCTGGATGGTTCCTTCGAACAGGCCGATCACGGTCGACGCGACGAGCGCGGTCACGAGGTTGGCGAGCAGCCAGCGGACGCGCGCGCGATAGCTGTCGAGCACCGGCTCGTTGATGTCGCCCTCACCCGCGCCGGCGAGCAGCAGCACGTCCTCGCCCGCTTCCTCCTGGATGATGTGGACGATGTCGTCGACCGTGATCATGCCGACCAGCCGGCCGGTGCGGTCGACCACGGCGGCGGAGATCAGCGCATATTTCTGGAAGCGGAGCGCCACCTCCTCCTGATCCATCTCGGCCGGGATCAGCGTCTGTTCGCGCGCCATCACCTCGGCGATCGGCGCCTCGTCCGGCGCGCGCATCACCCAGCTGACCTTGCAGGTCCCGACCGGCTTGTGAGCGACGTCGACGACGAAGATTTCCCAGAAGTCGGTCACCAGATCGTCATTGCCGCGCAGATAGGCGATCAC
>QFMX01000138.1 GCA_003240625.1 Sphingomonas taxi | reverse complement strand
ACTCGGCGGTGCACCGGCCCGCGGCCCGACACCACCGCCGCTGCCCGAGCACTGAGCAGCACGGAACACCTCGCCAGGGCCGCGGATCTCCGCGGCCTTGGCATGTCGGCGACGGCGTACGTGCAAGACTTCCGGGCATGACCGAATCCGTCCCCTCCGTACGCGTGGTCTCGGGCGATGCCTTGATTCCGCACCTCGACGACGTTGCGCGGCTGCGCATGCGCGTGTTCCGTGACTGGCCCTATCTCTACACGGGGGATCCGGCCTACGAGCGCGACTACATGGCCGCCTACGCGCGCTCGCCGCGCAGTGTGTGCGTGCTCGCCTTCGACGGTGACCGCGTGATCGGTGCGTCGACCGGGGTGCCGCTGTCCGACGAGGATCCCGGCTTCCAGGCCCCGTTCGCGGATCAGGATCTGGCGGTCGAACGGGTGTTCTACTTCGGCGAGTCGGTGCTGTTGCCCGAGTATCGCGGGCGCGGCATCGGCCATGCGTTCTTCGATGCGCGCGAGGCGCATGCCCGCGCGCTGGGCGGGTTCGACCTGACCGCGTTCGCGGCCGTGGACCGGGCCGACGACGATCCGCGCCGGCCTGCCGGTCACCGCGACAACACGGCGTTCTGGTGCAAGCGCGGCTATGTGCGCCAGCCCGGCATGCACATGCTGCTGCGTTGGGACGAAGTGGATGTCGGCGACGTGCTGCATCCGATGACGTTCTGGACCCGACCGCTGGACACGGCCGAATGAAGGTCGCGGCGGCGCGGTACCGGATCGGCATGCCGCCGGATTTCGAGGCCTTCGCCGAGCACCAGCGGCGGCTGCTGATGGACGCCGCGGCTGCCGGCGCCGAGGTCGCGGTGCTGCCGGAGTATCTGGCGCTGGAACTCGCCGCGACGTTCGATGACCGGGTGCGTGGCGATGCGTTGGCGTCTTTCGCAGCGATCCAGCGTTATCGCGATGACTGGCTGGCGTTGTTCTCCGGCCTCGCGCGCGACACCGGCATGACCATCGTCGCGGGGAGTTTCCTGCTCGACCTCGGCGATGGCCGGTATCGCAACCGCAGCGATGTGTTCGCCCCCGGCGGCACATGCGATTGGCAGGACAAGCTGCAGCTGACCGCATTCGAGAAGGCGACCGGCGTGATCGTGCCGGGCGATGCCTTGAAGGTGTTCGACCTGGGGCCAGT
>QFMX01000137.1 GCA_003240625.1 Sphingomonas taxi | reverse complement strand
CGAGCTTGGTCGCGCAGATGGATCTCGATGCCGCACAGGCGCGCGCCGTCCTCGCCGCGCCGCATTCCCCACGATACGCAACGTACACACAGGATTCCGCGTGAGCGCAGACGCCAGCAACGCCAACCCCTACAAGTCGACGATCCATCTGCCGGCGACCGATTTCCCGATGCGCGGCGATCTGCCCAAGCGCGAGCCGGCGATGCTGGCGCGCTGGGAGGAAGAGGGCCTGTACGCGCAGCTGCGCGACCATGCGCGCGGGCGGCCGCAGTTCGTGCTGCACGACGGCCCGCCGTATGCGAACGGCGCGATCCATCTCGGCCATGCGGTCAACAAGATCCTCAAGGACATCATCGTCAAGTCCAAGGGCATGGCGGGTTTCGATGCGCCCTACATCCCGGGCTGGGATTGCCACGGCCTGCCGATCGAGATCGCGATCGAGAAGAAGTGGGGCAAGGTCGGCGTCAAGCTTGATGCGGTCGAATTCCGGCAGAAGTGCCGCGAGTACGCCAACGAGCAGATCGACATCCAGCGCCGCGATTTCAAGCGCCTCGGCGTACTCGGTGACTGGGACAACCCGTATCGCACCCTCGATTTCCGCTTCGAGGCCGACGAGATGCGCGCGCTGGCCAAGGTCATCGACAACGGCCATCTGACCCGTGGCGTGAAGCCGGTGCACTGGTGTTTCGACTGCGGTTCGGCGCTGGCCGAGGCCGAGATCGAGTACGCCGACAAGGTCTCGCCGGCGGTCGACGTCGCCTACGCTGCGCGCGATTCCGCGGCGTTCGCGCACGCCTTCGGCGCGACGCTGCCGAGTGATGTCGACGTGGCGTTGCCGATCTGGACGACCACCCCGTGGACGTTGCCGGCCTCACTGGCCGTCTCGCTGGGCGCCGATCTGGAATACGCGCTAGTCGAAGGCCCGGTCGCCTCGGATGGCCGTCGTCGCTGGCTGGTGCTGGCCGATGCACTGGCAGAGCGCGCGCTGCGTCGCTATGGCGTCGAGGGCGATGTCGTCGTGCACGGTCGTGTTGCCGGCAGCGCGCTCGAGAATCTGCTGCTGTCGCATCCCTTCTACGCCGAGCGCGACATCCCGGTGATCCTCGGCGAGCACGTGTCGGCCGAAGACGGCACCGGCGCCGTGCACACCGCGCCCGGCCACGGCCAGGAGGACTTCGCGGTCGG
>QFMX01000136.1 GCA_003240625.1 Sphingomonas taxi | reverse complement strand
AGGTCGGGCTCGCTCGCCGGGGTGGATACGGTGCTCTTTGGCGGAGAGGCGGTCATTCCGCGCTGGATTTCGGCGATTCTCGCCGCCGGCGGACCGCGCCGGCTGCTTCACGTCTACGGTCCGACGGAGAACACGACGTTCTCGACCTGGTTCGCGGTGGCCGATGTCACGGCGGACGCTCACACGATTCCAATCGGCGGGCCGATTGCGCATAGCGACGTCGCGTATCGCGCGTTTGAGTCCCTTCCGCCCGAGGCGACGACCAAGGCCGAGTGGCGACACGCCTATTGCGTCGCATTCGACGCGCGCCCGGGCCTTCTCAAGAACGAAGCCTGTCTCACCGCCTTGATCGATGAGGTCGCCGCTGAGAAAGGGCACGTCAAGAAACCCAACTGGAAAACCCTTCTGACCTGGCTTCGCGAACGCGGCGTTCCAGGCAGACGGCCTCTCAAGGCGATGCGCTCCTACGACGAGAAAAAGGGGCGGACTCGTGGAATCGACGATGCGGTCGAAGAGATCATCCAGAACGCGATCCGAAGCGTGTATCTGAACAGAGCGCTGCTGCCGGCGACAGCCGTCTATGAAGCCGCGTTCGGCGCCGTCGAAAAGCGCAACCGCGAACTGATCGAAACCGCCGACCCGTCCGACAGGACTCTGGAGCAGTTGCTGCTGCCGCACCCGGTGCGGTCGACGGTTTTCCGGCGGATCCGTGACTGCGACTATTACCGCACCATCCGTGCGAGGCACGGTTCTCGAGCCGCTGATCTCGAACTCAAGCCGCTCAGGGTCGCGCCGGAAGCGACCTATCCGCTCGAACGCGTCCTCATCGATCACACCAAGCTCGACGGATGGATGCTGTTCGACGAGACCTCGGCCCTCCCATGCGGAGGCCGGCCCTGGCTCACCATGGCGATCGACGCCTACTCCCGGTATCCGCTCGGGTTCTACATCGGCTTCGAGCCGCCGAGCGTCTACTCGGTGATGATGTGCCTTCGTCAAGCCATCGCGCCGAAGGCCGAGCTCCTTAAGCAGGCGCCCAGCCTTGAGCATGAATGGCTCGCCATGGGCACTCCGATGAAGCTGGTCGCCGACAACGCGAAGGAGGTCGTCGGCATCTCGCTCCCCAGGGCGTGCGCCGAACTCGCGATCGAACTCGAGACGTCGCCGGTCAAGACCCCCAAGCACA
>QFMX01000135.1 GCA_003240625.1 Sphingomonas taxi | reverse complement strand
TCGACATGACCGACGCCTCGTCTCATGCCCGGATCGGGCCGTGCGGCGAGTGTGCGAGGCGGTCATCTCACAGGCTGCGACCCCGCGATGCCGACATCACACGGGCTCGGGACGTCGTTTGCTGGCGACAGTGCCACGCCCCGTGAAAACTGCACCTGCAGACGCGCGCGTCCGGCCGCGGCGCCGGGCGGGGCCGCAACCGCAGACGATGCGCGGGGCTCAGCCCTCGTACTTCTGCAGGGCCATCATCAGCAGCGAGCGCGCCTGCTCGCGCAGCGCGACCGGCTCGACGACCTCGGCATCGGCGCCGTAATGCAGCACGTCCATCAGCAACTCGCGCGCACCGCTGTAGGGCACCTTCAGCTCGTAGCGGCCATCGGTCAGGAACCGGCCCTGCTGCTGCGAATGCCAGTGCTCGTCGGCGACCCAGCGCGCGGCCTTGGCACTGAACAGGATGGTCGCGATGCCCTTGGGCGGCCCGGAGAAGATCCCGTAGCTGCCGGCCAGATGCGTGTCGAGCTCGGCATCGTCGATGTCGCGCGCATCGGTGGCGAGCACGCGCGCGTTGGTGATGCGGTCGACCGAGAAGCTGCGCAGCGCGTCGCGATCCTGGTCCCAGGCATCGAGATACCAGTTGTCGCGGTAGTGGGTGATGCGCTGCGGTGAGACCGTACGTTTCGTGCGCTCGTCGGTCGATCGTGCGCGGTATTCGAACGACAACTGCTTGCGCTGGAGCACGGCCGAGCAGACGTTGCGGAACGCGTGCTCGTCCATACGCCGGCCGCGATGCGGAATCACCCGCACGCGCTGCACCGGCCATTGCTTGCCGGCCGAATGTTCGTCGAGCAGCTTCTCGATGCGCGACTGCAACGGCGCCAGCGCGCTCGACAACACTCCGCCGCTGCTGCGCGACATCAGCTGCTGCGCCGCGAGCAGCGCATGCAACTCTTCGGAACTGAGCCACAGGCCCGGCAGTTCGAAGCGGCCGCCCTCGTCGCTGTCGTAACGGAAGCCGGCGTCGCCGTCGCCGACGATCGGCGCCATCAGCGCATCACGCAGGAAGGCCAGATCGCGATAGACCGTCGCGCGCGAGCATTCCAGCTCGTCCTGCAACTTGGCCACCGTGACCGGATAGCGCGAGGTCTTGAGGATGCGGTGCAGCGAGAGGATGCGTTCGTATCGGTCCATG
>QFMX01000134.1 GCA_003240625.1 Sphingomonas taxi | reverse complement strand
ATCCTGATAGACGCTCTGCACCGACAGCCCCAGCGCCGCGACCCGCTCGCGCATGATCTCGACATAGAAGGCCTCGCGTTGCTCGCCCGACAGCACCACCTTGCCCACACCCTCCACACCGCTCAGGTCGGTGCGCAGCTTTTCGGCATAGTCGTACAGCTCGGCCGGCGAATAACCATCGGCGGTTAGCATGTAGAAGATGCCGAAGACGTCGCCGAAATCGTCGTTGACGATCGAGCTGGCCCGCCTCGGAGGTCGAAACAATCTCCTTCACCTCCTGCATCTGCCCGATCTCCCGCTCGAGACGCTGGGTGACCTCGGTGGCGACCTCCATCGGCGATCCGCCAGGATAGGGTGTTACCACGACAGCGCGGCGGATGGTGAACTCGGGATCCTCGAAGCGCGGCAGCGACCCATAGGCCGCCATCCCGGCAACGATCGTCCCGATGATGACGAGCAGGATGAGCAGGCGATTCCTGATCGAGAAGACGGCGGGATTAAACGACATGGCTCAGTCCCGCTCGTAGGGGCGGACTTTCATCCCCTCTTCGAGATTGGCCACGCCAGCAGCCACTATCAGGTCTCCGCGGCCGATGCCGGCAGTTACAGGCAGCATTCCGCCTGCTCCCTTGCCTACGGTGACGCGGCGCAGCGCGATGGCTCCGGTCCTGCGGTCCACGCGCCAGACGAATGTCTTTTCGTCACGCCCAACGATCGCTTCCAGTGGCACAGCCGGCATCTCGGCATCATCGGTATCGAGCTCGACATGCAGTGTTCCCGTCATGCCCGGCAGGATCAGCGCGCCGGAAGGCGGATCGAACAGGAACGTCGCCTCGTAGGTGAGCGACTGACGCGTGGCGTCGGTGGCGAACGAGCCGAACCGGGCCGCGAACCGCCTGTCGGGAAGACTGTCGAGCGCGATCGCCGCGTTGATCGGGGCCCGCTGCTCGGCATTGGCAACGATGGACGAGGGAACCTGGACCACCACCTTGGCGGAACCGGCGGTCTGTAAGGTCACGACCGGCTGCTGCGGCGAAACATATTCGAACGGCTCGGTCAGTCGCCTGGCCACGCGGCCCGAAAAGGGCGCCCGCAAGACGGTCTTCTCCAACTGCTCGCGCGCATTGTCAAGTTCGGCTCGCGCAGTGTCGCGCTGCGTTTCGCGCTGAACGTGCACTGCCCGCGGAATCGCGCCTTCGCCGACCAGCGCGTCGGCGCGGCGGAATGCATCCTGTGCCGCCTCGTACTGTTCGCGTGCCTGGACGAGCTGGTTGCGCGCGATGGTCTGGTCGAGCTGCGCGATCACCGTGCCGGCCCTGACGAAATCGCCCTGGTCCACCGTCAGCCGGACGATCTTGCCCGGCACATCGAAGGTTAGATCCGAAGATGTGCTTGCCTCGATGATCGCGGGAAACTCGTAAGTCCTCGCCTGAC
>QFMX01000133.1 GCA_003240625.1 Sphingomonas taxi | reverse complement strand
AACGGCACCGAGTGCTGCGCGGTGCTGGGGTGATGACAGGCGACGAAGGCGTTGACCGACTGCAGCTTGTGGATGAAGCCGTTGGCGAGCAGAAAGTCCAGCGCGCGGTACACGGTCGGCGGCGCCGCAGCGCCGGGACCGTCGCCGATCCGCACACGATCCAGCAGGTCATAGGCCTTGAGCGGCTTGCCGGCTTCGGCGATCAGGTTCAGCACGTAGGCGCGGATCGGGGTCAGCCGGAGACCACGCTCGCTGCAGGCGAGTTCCACCGCGCGTACGAACGCCGCGGCGTCGTCGACGTGGTGATGGGGATCGGTGCAGGTGTGGTCGTGCTTGGCCATCGGTCCATGATGGGTGCCAGCGGGCACCGACTCAAGCGTGCCCGCGATTCCGCCCGCCGTTCGACGTCGCCGCTCCAGGCCCGCATCCGACGTGTGACACACGATTCGGCGCGAACGCCCCGGGACGTCTGGGCATCTGACCTTGTACAGGTCGACACGCTGTGTTCTCGCCGCCCCGGGACCGCCGCACATGGGAGGGCGGCGCCCTGCGGGTCCGGATGCCGTCACGTCGCGCGTCACGCGAGCGCGAAGTGCATCCGAACCGGGACCGGCCGTCCGGATCAGCTCGATCGCAACGCATCGCGACGGGTCAGCCGGCCTCGTGTCCGTCCGGAATCATCGCGATCGCCGCATCGATGCGCGCCAGCGCTTCGTCGCGCCCCGCCAGGTACACGGTGTGTCCGATATCCGGGCTGACCTGGGTGCCGGTGATCGCGACGCGCAGCGGCTGGGCGACCTTGCCCATGCCGAGACCGAGCGTCTCGACCGTTGCGCGGAAGGCCGCATCGATCGCGTCGACGTTCCAGTCCGGCAACGCCGCGAAACGCGCGCGCACGTCGGTGAGCGGCGCGCGGGCTTCGGCCTTGAGATGCTTGGCGACCGCCTTCTCGTCGTACCAGGCGATCGGGCGATACCACACCGCCGCGCGCTCGGACATCTCCTTCAGCGTCTGCACGCGATCGCGCAGGGCGATGACGACATCGGCCGGCGCGGGACCGCGGGACAGGTCGTAGCCGTCGCTGCGCAGATGCCAGTCCAGATGCGCGGCGACCGCGGCCGGCTCATCGGATTTCAGGTACTGCTGGTTGAGCCAGCCGAGCTTGGCCATGTCGAGGCGCGCGGCCTTGGCGTTGA
>QFMX01000132.1 GCA_003240625.1 Sphingomonas taxi | reverse complement strand
CAGCTGGCCAGCACGATCCGCAACCTCGGCAAGATCGACGAAGCACGCGAAATGCTGCGCGCCGAGTACGAGCGCGAACCGCGCGGCCCGCTGCACGATGCCGCTGCGGCGTTCTACGCCCTCGCGCTGGTGTCGGCCGGTGAGGCCGAGCGGGCGGCATCCATCGCCCTGCACGCCCTCGCGCCGCACCTGCCCCGCTACACCCGATCCGTGACCGGATACGCCCGCGAGATCGCGGACGGACACGCCTGATCCGCCCGCGGCGAACACGGCGACCCGCCCCGAACCGCGCCGGTAGATTCGTTGCAGATCACCGGAAGAGGAGCACAAATGCCCGAACCCCTTATGGCAACGAGCGTCTTCGACAGGCTGCTGAAGGACCGCATCATCTGGCTCGGCTCGGAGGTGCGAGACGAGAACGCGAACGAGATCTGCGCGAAGATCCTTCTTCTCGCCGCAGAGGACTCCGAGCGAGACATCTACCTCTACGTGAACTCGCCTGGCGGATCGATCACGGCGGGTATGGCGATCTACGACACGATGCAGTTCGTGCCGAACGACATCGTCACCGTCGGCATCGGAATGGCCGCCTCGATGGGCCAGCTGCTGCTGACCGCCGGCACCAAGGGCAAGCGGTACATCACGCCCAACGCGCGCGTGCTGCTCCACCAGCCGCACGGTGGCTTCGGCGGAACGTCGAGCGACATCCAGACCCAGGCGCAGCTCATCATGTCGATGAAGAACCGCCTCGCGGAGATCACGGCCGCACAGACCGGCAAGTCGGTCGAGCAGATCAACGCCGACGGTGACCGCGACCGCTGGTTCACCGCCGAGGAAGCGCTCGAGTACGGCTTCGTCGACCACATCCGCGAATCGGCCTCCGACGTCATCGGCGGCGGCGGCACCGATCAGGACACCGAGTAACGGAAAGCGAAAGGACGCTCATGTACACACCCACCTTCCGCTCCGCCGGTGACCTGCCCTCCAGCCGCTACGTGCTCCCGCAGTTCGAGGAGCGCACCGCTTACGGCTTCAAGCGTCAGGACCCGTACAACAAGCTGTTCGAAGACCGCGTGATCTTCCTCGGCGTGCAGGTCGACGACGCGTCGGCCGACGACGTGATGGCGCAGCTCCTCGTTCTGGAGAGCCAGGACTCCGAGCGCGACATCACGATGTACATCAACTCGCCCGGCGGCTCGTTCAC
>QFMX01000131.1 GCA_003240625.1 Sphingomonas taxi | reverse complement strand
ATCCGCAACGCCCGCCTCGTCAACGAAGGCCGGGTGATCGAAGGCGACCTGCGCATCGGTGCCGACGGTCGCATCGCCGGGATCGGTGGCGAACTTGCTGCCAACGCGCGCGACACGATCGTCGATGCCGCCGGCCGCTGGCTGCTGCCCGGGATGATCGACGACCAGGTGCATTTCCGCGAACCGGGCATGGAATACAAGGCCGACATGGCCACCGAATCCGGCGCGGCAGTTGCCGGCGGGCTGACCAGCTTCATGGACATGCCCAACACCAGCCCGCCCACGCTGAGCGCCGAGGTGCTGCAGGACAAGTACGACCGGGCGAAGGGCCGCGCCCGCGCGAACTACGGCTTCTACATGGGGGCGAGCAACGACAACCTCGACCACGTGCGTGCGATCGACCCGCTGACCACGCCGGGCGTGAAGGTCTTCATGGGCGCCTCGACCGGCAACATGCTGGTCGACAACCCCGAAACGCTCGACGGCATCTTCCGCGAGACCCCGGTGCCGATCATCACGCATTGCGAAGACACGCCGACGATCGATGCCATCCAGCGCGAGTACGTGGCGAAGTACGGCGACGACATTCCGGCGCAGTGCCATCCCGACATCAGGTCCCGCGAGGCCTGCATGAAGTCGACGCAGCTCGCGCTGTCGCTGGCGCGCAAGCACGACACCCGCCTGCACGTGCTGCACATCTCGACGGCCGAGGAACTGGCGCTGTTCGAAGCCGGTCCGCTGGTCGATGCGCAGGGCCGCCTGCGCAAGCGCATCACCGCCGAAACCTGCATCCACTTCCTGCGCTTCGCCCGCCCTGACTACGAGCGCCTCGGCCACCTGATCAAGTGCAATCCGGCGATCAAGGACGAGCGCGACCGCGCCGCGCTGCTCAAGGCACTGGCAGACGACGTCATCGACGTGCTCGCCACCGACCATGCGCCGCACACGCTCGAGGAAAAGAACAACCCCTACACCCGCGCGCCGAGCGGCCTGCCGCTGGTGCAGTTCGCGCTGACGGCTGCCCTCGAATGCGTGCACGAAGGCCACTTCGACATCACCCGCGTGGTGCAGAAGTTCGCCCACGCGCCGGCGCAGCTGTTCGACGTCGCCGAACGCGGCTTCCTGCGCGAAGGCTACTTCGCCGATCTGGTGCTGGTGGAGGACACGCCGTTCACCGTGACCCGCGAACAGGTGCTGTCGAAATG
>QFMX01000130.1 GCA_003240625.1 Sphingomonas taxi | reverse complement strand
GTACCAACTCAGCTGCTCGATCGTCATGTCCGTGCCGATCGCGGAATAGCTGCCGAGATCGTCGTCGTTGATCTTCACCCGGCTGATCTGCGGCTCCAGGATGCCTTCGGGCAGATTGGAACGGATCTGCGTGACGGCGTCGCGCACCTCGTTGACCGCGCGATCGACTGGCGTGCCGATGTCCAGCTGGATCATCGTCGTTGAATTGCCTTCGGAGACGTAGGACTGGATCTCGTCCACGCCCTCGACGGTGCGCACCGCCGCCTCGACGCGCTGGGTGATCTGGGTCTCGAGCTCGCTCGGCGCGGCGCCCGGCTGCGTGATCTCGATCGCCACCGCCGGAAAGTCGATGTCCGGCTCGCGATTGATGTCCATGCGGATGAAGCTGACGATGCCGGCGATCGTCAGGATCACGAACAAGACGATGACCGGAACCGGGTTGCGGATCGACCAGGCCGAGATGTTGCGGAAGTTCATGCGCGTTACGCTCCCGGCTTGCCCAGACGCGGGGCGATCTTCTGCCCCGGATTCAGGAAGGCGCCCGCCGACACCACCACGCGTTCGGTCCCGTCGAGCCCGTCCGCGATCGCCACCGACGTGTCGCTCACCGTGCCGAGCCGCACGTCGCGGCGGCGCACGATGTCGTCCTTGTCGGCGATATAGACGTAATTGCCCTTCTCGTCGCTAAGGATCGCCGACTGCGGCAATTCAGGCAGGCTGGCGTCGCCACGCACGATCGTCGCCGAGGCAAATCCGCCAGGACGCAGCGCGGGATCATAGGGCACCTGGATGCGTGCGATGCCCTGGCGCGTCTGCGGGTCGATGACCGGCGAGACCTGCCACACGTGTCCCGCAAACTGCTGCGTGCTGCCGACGGGCGTGACAGTCGCTCGCGCGCCGGGCTTGAGCGTGACGAGGTCGCTCTCGGGCAGTTGGGCGCGCATCTCCATCTCGCCCCCCTTGGCCATGCGGAACAGCGTGCCCGAAGCGGAGCTGATGATCTGCCCCGGCTCCACCTGCCGCGTCAGCACCAGTCCCGCTTCCGGCGCGCGGATGTCGAGCCGCCCGTTACGCGCGCGCTGCTCGGAGGCGGAGGCTTCCGCCACCTTCACCCGCGCCGCGGCCGCATCGCGCGTCGCGATCCGCCGCTGCACGTCGGCCTGGCTGATGAAGCCGCGCCCGACGAGCTGCTGCGCACGCTCCAGTTC
>QFMX01000129.1 GCA_003240625.1 Sphingomonas taxi | reverse complement strand
CTGAGGTCTGGCGGCAGGGCGAATGGGCCGATCTGCTGGATTGGGACGCCGTGATGCCGGCGCATTACGCCACCGCGACGCGCATGCTCGGCGTCGCGCGCAACCGGCGCATCGGTCCTGCGGATGAACGCCTGCGTGAGTTGTGCGATGCCGAAGGACTCGGCGATGCCTATCGGCTGACCGGTGTCGGCGTTTATTTCGGTAGCGATGACGAAGCGCCGGGTACGCCGCATCGCGATCCCTATTTCGATGGTGCGGGTCCTGCGCGCGCATCCTGCATCGGCTGCGGCGGGTGCATGATCGGCTGCCGCCACGGCGCCAAGAACACGCTGGATATCAACTACCTGTACCTGGCCGAACGACGCGGTGCTCAACTGCGTGCGGAAACCCGGGTCCTGCGCATCCGTCCGTTGAATGATGCCGATGGCGATGCGGGATACCGGGTCGATGTGCGCGAAGGCCGCGGTCTGTTTGCACGACGACGGACATTGACCGCGAAAGCGCTAGTCGTCGCCGCGTCCTCGCTCGGCACCCAGGACCTGCTGCTGCGGGCGAAGGCGCGGGGCGACTTGCCTGCACTCTCGGCGATGCTCGGCAAGCGCGTGCGCACCAATGCCGAATCATTGATCGGCGTGCGTTTCCCCGGCAGCGATGTCGATCTCTCGCAGGGCATCGCGATCGGCTCCGGCGTGCAACTGGATGCCGATACCCATGTCGAGGCCACGCGCTATCCAGCCGGCTCCGACGCGATGGGCCTGATCTCGACCCTGATGGCCCGTGGCCGCCGCGATTGGCTGCGGGTATTCGCGCGGATGTTGCTGCGTGAGCCGCGGCAACTGTGGCGCGTCCTGCTCCCACGCGACTGGGCCCGGGAATCGATGATCCTGCTGTGCATGCAGACCATCGACGGCCATCTCGACATGCGCCTCGAACGCCGTTGGTTCTGGCCGTTCCGCAAGATGCTGCAGAGCCACGGTCCACGCATCCCGACCTCGATCCCGCAGGCCAACGCGTTCGCCGAGAAACTGGCCGCGCGCTTCGGCGGCGTCGCGTTGACCTCGGTCACCGAGATGCTGTTCGATATCCCGATGACCGCGCACTGCATCGGCGGTGCCACCATGGGCGCGGACGACGCCCACGGCGTCTGCGATGCGCAGGGCCGCGTGCATGGCTACCGCAACCTGGTCGTCTGCGACGGCTCGCTGATCTCCG
>QFMX01000128.1 GCA_003240625.1 Sphingomonas taxi | reverse complement strand
GAAGCCGCCGCCGACGTGGGGGGCGGCGGACGTTGGACTGTCCTTAACCCGCTAAAAATGAAACACCAGGCGAGGTCGAACCTGGCCTGGTGTACATATTGCGGTGTCGGCGGCGCATAGCTAGGCCAGTGGGGCCAACCGACTGCTGTAGGCGGATAGTCTGGTTTCTATGGCCGAAAGTCAAGTTCCGTACCCTTATCTGGTCGATCAGAAGGTGGCGCTGAGAGCCGCCATCTCGGAACCACGCTTCGCGACCTATCTGCGCAAGGCCGGTGGCCATGAGCGATACGCCTTCGCCCTCTACCTCTATAACGCGCGCGTCGCCAAGGCGTTCTGGTACCCGCTGAACGTCGCCGAGGTGACGTTTCGCAACGCCGTCGACGAGGCGCTCGTCGCCGCATACGGCGGCGATTGGCCGATCGATCCTGACCTTCGCGACTCGCTCACGACCGAACATCAGTTGAGTCTGACGAAGGCGATTCGTCGAGCCGGTCACGGCGCCCGCAAGGCCGATATCGTTGCGACTCTTACATTCGACTTCTGGTCGAACCTGATGCGGCCACAATACGGCCAGCTCTGGCGCACGCGCGCCAACGTTGTGTTTCCCAATCTCAGCCACGGCGAATCCAGGCGAGACGTCCAGAAGTTAGCGAAGGAGATCAACGACCTGCGCAACCGCATCGCTCACCACGAGCCCATCCTGGACGCCAATCTTCCCGACGCACTGACCAAGATCGTGCGGTTGATCGACCTACGATGCCGCGAGACGGCCGCCTGGACGAAGCATTACGCGACGGTGAGCACGGTGATCCGCTCGCGGCCCAAACGCGATTCCGAGGTTCAGGTCACGCTCGCCGATCGCTGCGACACGACCTTCACGCCAGTGACGACCGATACTGGCCTCGTGGATTTGATGGCGGCGGTGGACCCCCGCCGCCCGGCGATCCTTGTTGGCCTCATGGCCGGACTCGTGGCGATCGCCGTCGTGCTCGTCGCGGCGACGGCGTACGGCCTCTGGCACCGGTCCGCGGCCGGGCGGCTGCGGGCCGAGCGGCCGGCCGATGGGAGCGCTGTGCTGGACGCCGTCGATCTGGGTGCCGACCTCGGGGAGCGCGCCACGCTGGTGCAGTTCTCGAGTGCGTTCTGCCAGCCCTGCCGTGCGACGCGTCGGGTGCTCGACGAAGTCGCTGGAACGGTCCCCGGTGTCGCCCAC
>QFMX01000127.1 GCA_003240625.1 Sphingomonas taxi | reverse complement strand
CCGCCGATGACGCAGAGCTCGGCGGCCTCGCCTGCCGCGGCGATCGCATCGTCGAACGTGGCCACCGCCCGCATGCCCGTAAACGGCACTTGGCCGCTGCGCGTGAGCACCAGGTTGGTCCGCCCCGGCAGCGCCCGGCCCAGGGATTCCGCGGTCCTGCGCCCCATCAGCACCGGCTTGCCGATCGTCAGCGCCTTGAAGTGGCGGAAGTCGTCGGGCAGATGCCAGGGCATCGCATTGTCCCGGCCGATCGCACCCCGGCGATCCAGCGCAGCGACGAGCACCAGCGCAGGCCGGCTCATACCGCGATCGGCGCCTTGATCGCGGGCGCGGGATCGTATCCCTCGATCGCGATGTCCTCGAAGCGGAACCCGAACAGATCGGTGACGTCCGGGTTGAGCCGCAGCGTCGGCAGCGCGCGCGGCGTGCGGGTCAGTTGCTCGCGCGCCTGATCGAAGTGATTCGAATACAGATGCGCATCGCCCAGCGTGTGCACGAAATCGCCGACGCCCAGCCCGCACACCTGCGCCACCATGTGGGTCAGCAGCGCGTAGCTGGCGATGTTGAACGGCACGCCGAGAAAGATATCGCCGCTGCGCTGGTAGAGCTGGCAGCTGAGCTTGCCGTCGACGACGTAGAACTGGAACAGCGCGTGGCACGGCATCAAGGCCATCTCCGACAGCTCGCCGACGTTCCAGGCGCTGACCACCAGACGCCGCGAATCGGGATTGCGACGGATCTCGTCGACCAGCCACTGCATCTGGTCGATGGTGCGGCCGTCGGCCGTCGTCCAGCGCCGCCACTGCTTGCCGTAGACCGGGCCCAGTTCGCCGTCGGCGTCGGCCCATTCGTCCCAGATGCTGACCTTGTTCGCCTTGAGGTAGGCGATGTTGGTCTCGCCCTGCAGGAACCACAGCAGCTCGTGGATGATCGAGCGCAGGTGCAGCTTCTTCGTCGTCACCAGCGGAAAGCCGGCAGCGAGGTCGAAGCGCATCTGCCAGCCGAACACGCTGCGCGTGCCGGTGCCGGTGCGGTCGGATTTCTCGGCGCCGTGCTCGAGCACGTGCTGCAGCAGATCGAGGTACTGCTTCATCGCGATCTCCGGATCATCATGCGGGGCGACAGATGCATCGCTTACTTCGTGTCGACGGTCGCCGCAGGCGGCACCGGCTGCAGGGTCGGCGCACTCCGCGATTTCCACAACAGGAACAGGCCCAGC
>QFMX01000126.1 GCA_003240625.1 Sphingomonas taxi | reverse complement strand
GCCGAAGGCATAGGCATAGACGTAGAAGGGCGAGTGGATGAAATGCGGGATATAGGCCCAGAAGGTCTCGTACCCCTCCATGTAGTCGAAGGCGTCGCCCAGGCTTTCGTGCTGGACCGTCATCCAGATCGCGTTGATGTCGTCGGGGGTGAGCTCGCCCTCGGCCCGGGCCGCGTGCAGGCGCGACTCGAAGTCGTAGAAGGCGATCTGGCGCACGACGGTGTTGATCATGTCCTCGACCTTGCCAGCGAGCAGCGCCTTGCGCTGGGCGGGGTCGGTGGTCCTGACCAGCAGCGCCCGGAAGGTCAGCATCTCGCCGAACACGCTCGCCGTCTCGGCCAGCGTCAGCGGGGTCGAGGCGAGCAGTTCGCCCTGCGCCGCAGCCAGCCGCTGGTGGACGCCGTGGCCGAGTTCATGCGCCAGCGTCATCACGTCGCGCGGCTTGCCGAGGTAGTTCAAGAGCACATAGGGGTGTGCGTCGGTCACGGTCGGGTGGGCAAAGGCGCCGGGCGCCTTGCCGGGCTTCACGGCGGCGTCGATCCAGCCGCGGTCGAAGAACGGCTCGGCCAGCTTCGCCAGTTCCGGGTCGAAGCCCGCATAGGCGTCCAGCACGGTGGTGCGCGCCTCGTCCCAGCCGATCAGCCGCGGGGTTTCCTGCGGCAGCGGCGCGTTGCGGTCCCAGACCTGCAGCTTGTCCAGCCCAAGCCAGCGCGCCTTGAGCCGGTAATACCGGTGCGAGAGCCGCGGATAGGCCGCCACCACCGCATCGCGCAGCGCCTGCACGACCTCGGGCTCGACGTGGTTCGACAGGTGCCGCCCGTGCTGCGGCGTCGGCATCTTGCGCCACTTGTCCTCGATCGCCTTTTCCTTGGCGAGGGTGTTGTGGATGCGCGCGAACAGCTTGACGTTGTCGGTGAAGACCCGCGCCAGCGCCCGCGCCCCGGCCTCGCGCCGGGTCCGGTCGTGGTCGGTCAGCAGGTTCAGCGTTGCCTCGAGCCCCAGCGTCTCGCCGTCCACGTCGAAGGTCAGCGCGGCGGTCGTCTCGTCGAAGAGCCGGTTCCAGGCGGCGGCGCCGACCACCGAGTTGTCGTGCAGGAACTTCTCCAGCTCGTCCGAGAGCTGGTGGGGCCGCATCGCCCGCATCCGGTCGAACACCGGCTTGTAGCGCGCCGGCCCGTCCGCGGCGGCAAAGACGGCCTCGTAGGTCGCATCCGGGATGCGGTTG
>QFMX01000125.1 GCA_003240625.1 Sphingomonas taxi | reverse complement strand
CCACGACCTGGTCGCCGACAGCGAGACGCTGGGGCGCGAGGATGTAGCTGAGCTCGCCGTCCTGGTAGCGGATCAGCGCGATGAACGCCGAGCGGTTCGGATCATACTCGATCCGCTCCACCGTCGCCGGCACGTCTAGCTTCCGACGCTTGAAGTCGATCAGCCGGTAGGTCCGCTTGTGGCCGCCGCCGCGGAAGCGGACGGTGATGCGGCCGTAGTTGTTGCGGCCGCCGGAGGACGACAGGCCCTCGGTCAGCTGCTTCACCGGCTTGCCCTTGTACAGGGCGGACCGGTCGACGATCACGAGCTGGCGAAGGCTCGGCGTGATCGGATTGTAATGCTTGAGCGCCATCTGTTCGGCTCCCTATCCCGCGCCTCAGAGGCCGGTCGTGACGTCGATCGAGTGGCCCTCGGCGAGGGTCACGATCGCGCGCTTGACGTCGCCCTGACGGCCGAGACGGCCGCGGAAACGCTTTTCCTTGCCCTTGCGGACAAGCGTGTTGACGCTCAGGACCTTCACGTCGAACAGCTTCTCGACGGCGGCCTTGATCTGCGGCTTGGTGGCGGTGTCCGCGACGCGGAAAACCACCTTGTTCAGCTCGGACGCGATCGTCGCCTTTTCGGTGATGATCGGCGACCGGATGACGTCGTAATGGCGCACGTCGGTCATTTGAAGCGCGCCTCCAGCGCATCGATCGCAGCCTTCGTCAGCACGAGCGTGTCGCGACGAAGGATGTCGTAGACGTTGATGCCCTGGACCGGCAGCACGTCCACATACGGCACGCTGCGGGCCGCGAGCTTGACGTTGGCCTCCACCTCGGCGCCGTCGACGATGAGCGCGTTCGCGAAGCCGAGCTTCTCGATCTGCTCTTTGAACGCCTTGGTCTTGGCCTCGCTCAGCGAGAACGCGTCGACGACGACGATCTGCTGGTCCTTGGCCTTGGCCGAAAGCGCGAGCTTCAGGCCGAGGGCGCGCACCTTCTTCGGCAGGTCATGCGCATGGGAGCGCACGACCGGACCGAAGGCGCGGCCGCCGCCGCGAAACTGCGGAGCGGACGCCTGGGCGTGACGGGCGCGGCCCGTGCCCTTCTGCTTGTACATCTTCTTGCCGGTCCGGGCGATGTCCGAACGGCCGAGGGTCTGATGCGTGCCGGCCTGGCGCTTGGCGAGCTGCCAGCGCACGACGCGGTGCAGGATGTCCGCACGCGGCTCGAGACCGAAGATCTCGTC
>QFMX01000124.1 GCA_003240625.1 Sphingomonas taxi | reverse complement strand
ATCGCAGCCTCGACCACATCGCCGCGGTGCTCAGCGTCGGCAAGTCCACGGTCGCGCGAGCCCTGAGCAGGGCGGATCAGGAACTCACTCAGACGCAGCGGTAGCGTCGCTCTGGTCATCGCGGAGCAGGACGCCCGGGGCGACGTCGAGAGCGCCGGCTATCGCGTTCAGCTCGTCGACGGTGAGGCCCGCCGGCCTGGTCAGATGCAGCCGCCGGGTAAGCGTGCGCAGCTTGATCCCGGTCGCGTCCGACAACCACTCGACCGTCAGGCCGCGAGTGTCGAGCACACGCCGGATGCGCTGTGCGACCTCCACCGCGATAGAGCGCGTCATCGTCCATCGCCTCCCGATTCGTCCTCGCGAGTGAGTGTGTCGATCACCGTCACGACGTCGCTCCCCGGCACCGTCACAGATGCCGCGAGCCGGTAGCCAGAGCGCCCGTAATCGTAGAGCTGCTGGTCACGCTCGCTCACGTTCCGCAGGAGCCGGCCGCGCTCATCGTCCGACGTCGGCAGGGTCGTTGTCAGCGTTGCGAAACTCACGCGTCCACTCATCGTTCGATCCCATTCCCTTGTTGTGTGTCCGATGAAAGTAGGCAGTTCGGCGGTACGCCGAGGTGCAGGCTTTCTCGGAACACTTGCCGCCTTGCACGCAGCGGAGAGCCGGTCAAGGGGAGCCCGCAGGGCTCTCCCGAAGGGACGCGAAGCGCCCTTGACGGGCTCGGTAGCGGAGTGCAACCCCGCTACGCGGGGACACACGAAAGCCCCACGCCGCAGAGCGGAACGTGGGGCCGGAACCGTGCGCGCGATCACCCCTCCGTAGAAGGCTCCGACTGCGAGTCATCGGCGGCCGCGGGTGCCGAACTTGACGCCGGCTTGCGCGTCGGGCGACGCCGCGTGCGCGCCTTCTTATCAGGCTCGGAGAACCCGATCTTGCGCAGTTCGTCCGCAGACCATCCGGCGCTCAAAGCGGCCGAGTAGGCGCGCACGTCCGCGCGCTCCGCGGTCGCGATCCGCTCAGCGATCCGCGCCTGTAGATCGGCCAGCTCACGCGCCGTCTCGTCGCGCACATCGGTCAGCGCTTGCCGCGCCTCCGCGACGGTGCGAACCGCTGTCAGGCGGTCATCCTGTAGACGCCGCGCGCGCTCGATTGCTTCCGCTGGTGTCAGTTGCGTAGCCATGCACACATCGTACGAAGCGCAGCGCCGCAAGTCGACGGCCTGTCCGCACA
>QFMX01000123.1 GCA_003240625.1 Sphingomonas taxi | reverse complement strand
ACGCAACGCCGGCTGGGCTTCCGCCTTGGCGCGTTCCCGGAGCGCGGCCAGTGATGCGGCATCCCCATCGACCACGAGCGACGAGTCGTGATCGCCGATCGCGCATGGCAGGCCCAATGCGCGGAGCAATGCCCACTCGTTCACTTCGGTGGCGACATAGAGCTGGTCGATCGGTGCGGCGAAGGCCAGCGATACGCCGGTCGCGTGATGACGCACGATGATCGGGCCATCGGGCCAACGCAGCGCACGACGCGCCAGCGCGATGCCTTCGCGCCAACGTTGCAGGATTGCGTCAGTCGCCGCTTCCGGTCCGGCTTCAAGCGCGGCGCCGTCTTCGTCGAAATACAGGTTGGCGCCGGTCAGCCGGCGCGAGTCATCGAACGCGGCATCCACGGCGTCGCCTCAGTCGCTTTCTTCTTCGACGCGGGTATAGCGCAGTCCACGGTCATCGCGAACCAGGCCGTGCATTTCGGTGGCGTCGTAAGCGAGGTCCTCGGCCGGGTCGAGCGAGGTCGGCGGCACGCGCGCATCACCACCGCCGCTTGCGTCCGCCATCTCACCTGCGAGGCCGAACTTGGTGATCTGCTTCCACGTACGCGTCAGCGCATCGGCGAACACCATCACCAGGTCGCCCGGCGCGGCCATCTTCAACGCGGCATCGACCGCCGCCTGCTCGTCGGGGATGACGTTGATCGCGGACTCGTCGATGCCGGCGTCACGCAACGCACGCGCCAGGATCTGCGGCACTTCGTCCGGGCCGCGTCCACGCAGATTGTCGTCGCGCTTGAGGATGTAGTGGTCGAAGCGGCCCTGCACGGCGTGGGCAATCTCGGCCAGATCCTCGTCGCGACGATCCCCCGGCGCGGCCAGCACCACGATGCGCCGACCGCCGACTTCAAGCTGCTGCGCCAGCTCGGCCATCATGCCGATCGCGTGCGCGTTGTGGCCGTAGTCCATGATCACCTTGAACGGATGCTTGGTGAACACGTTCATGCGCCCGGGCGCCTGGAAGAAACTGGTGTCGAAGGTGCGCAGGCCCTGGCGGATTGCGTCGAGCTTGATGTCCATCGAGAAGGCGATCGCCGCGGCCATCATCGCGTTCTGCACGTTATGCCGGGCGCGGCCTTCCAGCGTCGCCTGCACCAGGTGCGTCCACAGCAGCGGGATGTGCTTGCCCTTGTCGTAGAGCGTGATCATCTCGCCGTTGACCCCGGCCTCCAGCGCGCAGGCGC
>QFMX01000122.1 GCA_003240625.1 Sphingomonas taxi | reverse complement strand
AGGCGGTCGACCTCGCGCTCGCCGAATACCGTTTCGACGCGGCGGCGAACGCGATCTACCAGTTCGTCTGGAGCCAGTTCTGCGACTGGTACCTCGAACTCATCAAAGGTCAGATCGACGCGGAGGCGAAAGCGGTCGCGGGCTGGGCGCTCGACCAGATCCTGGTGCTGCTCCACCCGTTCATGCCCTTCATCACCGAGGAGCTGTGGCACGGACTGAAGCCGGGACGGAGCGAGCTGATCGTCGCGGCGTGGCCGATGCCGGATGCGCGGGCGCTCGATCCGGCGGCGCAGGCGGAGGTGGAGTGGCTGATCCACTTGATCAGCGCGATACGAGCAGCAAGAACGGAGTTGAATATTCCGCCTGGTCAGCTGCTCACCCTCTACATCGAGGATGAGACCGCGAGCGCAGAAGTAAAAGGCTACCTAGAAAACAGCGACACGGCACTCTTACGGCTTGCAAAGGTGAAAGCGACTTTTCTCGTCAACGCTATAGACGAGAAAGCTGTGCGAGAGGACCTAGCAAGCGGATCGATGTCGATCACTATCGAAGGTTTGACCGGCTATAGTCCGCTTTCTGGCGTGATCGACCTCGACGCGGAGCGCACCCGCCTCGCCAAGGGGATCGCCGCGGCGGAGAAGGAGCGCGACACGCTGGCGGGGCGCCTGAACAACGCCAGCTTCGTCGAGCGCGCCAAGCCGGAAGCGGTCGAGAAGGCGCGCGCCGACCACGCCGAGAAGGCGGCGGAGGCGAAGCGGCTGTCGGCGGCATTGGCGCGATTGGGTTAAGTCCCCCTCCCGCTTGCGGGAGAGGCTAGGGGTGGGCCTGGACTGACAAGGTGATGCGGATGGACATGCCCAGCCCCGACCCCTCCCGCAAGCGGGAGGGAAGCAGCGGACGCCCCGGCCAGCGCGACCTGACCGCCGGGCCGGTCGCGTCGACGCTGCTCGCTTTCGCGCTGCCGACGCTCGGGTCGAACGTGCTCCAATCGCTGAACGGCACGATCAACGCGATCTGGGTCGGGCGTTTTCTGGGCGAGGACGCGCTGGCGGCGACCTCGAACGCGCACACGCTGATGTTCCTGATGTTCGGCGCGGTGTTCGGGTTCGGCATGGCCGCCACCATCCTCGACGGCCAGAGCTTCGGCCGGCGCGACCTGGAGGGCGCCAGGCGGGCGTTCGGGTCGGCGATCGGGCTGGTGCTTATCGCGTCGGTGGTGGTCGCGACGCTGGGCTG
>QFMX01000121.1 GCA_003240625.1 Sphingomonas taxi | reverse complement strand
ACCAGCGGCGTGACGACGACGGCCATCGCGTGCGCGTCGAGTGCCGAGGACGTTTCGACGTCGGGTTCCGGAATGCCGTAGCGGTTGGTGACCAGCGGATCGCCCGCCCGCCAGGGCGCGAAGCGCAGTGCGTCCTCGTGCAGGACCGGCAGGCAGTAGACCAGGCCGGCTGGAAGGCGCATCTGCATCACGTGCAGGCCGATCTCGCCATCGCTGGCCCAGTAGCCGGCCACATAGCCACGGGTCGGAAGGGACGGAAGCGCGAACAGCTGGGCCGCGAATCCCTCGGCTGCCGCGATACGTACCGCGGGCGCGATCGCGCGACGCTGGTCGCGCAGGCGGCGGCGGAGTTCGGGGCGTGCGGTCATTCGGCCGGGCTCGTCGTCGGTGGTGCCGGCGACGCGGCGGGCGGAATCGAAAAAGTACGTCCTCCGCCAGTGTCGATGCGTGCGAAACGACCTTGAACCCGAGGTTCAAGTGGGAACGCTGGGATTCCTTCGGGCTTCCCGCTCGAGGGCGGACTGGCACTCCCGGTTTCCTGACATCCCCGGTGTCGTTCTTAAGGGACAAGGCGAATGTTTTGCTCGCTGTCGGACACGGCAGAGAACGCAGGCGAAGTATAGCGGGTGCGCGCGTCGGGCCAAGCCCGTTCGTCGGTCGCCGCGCCTCGGGGATGTCGACGATTCAGCCGTGTCGGCGCATCGCGAAGACGCTCAACGCGATTCGGCGTCGAACGCGTCGAGGCGCCGATGCAGTGCGCCTACGGCATCCGCCACGGCGCGGTTGTCGCCACTGCCGCTCTCGCGCAGCTGCTGGAGTTCGTGGGCGAGGTTGAGGGCCGCGAGAATCGCGACCCGGTCGACCGCGGCCATGCGGTTGGCACCGCGGATCTCGCGCATGCGCGCATCCAGCAGTCGCGCGGCCGCCATCAGGCTGTCCCGCTCGTCGGGCGCGACGCCGACGGTGTATTCCCGGTCGAGCACCCGCACGCTGACGGCTTCGCTGGTTCCGGTCACGTGTGCTGCTCCAGGGATTTCAGGCGCGCGATCATCGCCTCGACCCGCGAGCGTGCCTGTTCGTTCTTCGACAGCAGCTGGGCGCGTTCACCCACGATGTGCTCCTGCTGCTGGCGCAAGCTGCGGTTCTCGTCGCTGAGCACGCGGACGCGCTCGATCAGCGTCTCGACGCGCGACGTCAGTCGGTGCAACTGGGCGATGACGTCGGGCTGGTCCATCACG
>QFMX01000120.1 GCA_003240625.1 Sphingomonas taxi | reverse complement strand
CTTCCCCGATCAGGGTGCGGCGCGGAACAGCGAACCTGTCCTTCACCTCGACCAGTTCGTCGCGGATGACGCCCAGGATGTTGGCGCGGTCGGACAGCAGGGTCAGGTGGCCCTGGATGGTGTCGGCCAGGCCCCGCGCCTCGCCGAAGATGTCGTCGCGACCCAGGCCCGTCAGGCGCGACAGGGTCAGGGCCAGGATGGCGCGCGCCTGCTCATCGGTCAGGCGGATCTTGTCGCCCTCGATGATGGCGGTGCGCGGGTCGGCGATCAGTTCGACCAGGGCCATCATGTCCCCGACCGGCCAGGGCTTGGCCTGCAGCCGCTCGCGCGCCTCGGTCGGATCGGCCGAGGAACGGATGATGTGGATGACTTCGTCGATATTGGCGACGGCGACGGCCAGGCCGACCAGCACGTGGCCCCTGTCACGCGCCTTGTTCAGCTCGAACTTGATGCGGCGGACCACCACCTCCTCGCGGAAGTCGAGGAAGGCCTGCAACAGGGCGCGCAGCCCCATCTGCTCCGGCCGCCCATGGTTCAGCGCCAGCATGTTGACGCCGAACGAGCTCTGCATGGCGGTGTAGCGCCACAGTTGGTTCAGGATCACATCGCCGGAAGCGTCGCGCTTCAGCTCGATGACGATCCGCATGCCCTGGCGATCGGACTCGTCGCGGACGTCGGCGATACCCTCCAGCCGCTTCTCGCGCACCATTTCGGCGATGCGCTCGATCAGGGTCTGCTTGTTGACCTGGAACGGCAGTTCGGTGACCACGATTGCCTCGCGGTCCTTGCGGATTTCCTCGATCGAGGCCTTGCCGCGCACGATGACCGAGCCGCGGCCTTCACGCAGAGCGTTGCGCGGCGCGGTGCGGCCCATGATCTCGCCGCCGGTCGGGAAATCCGGACCCGGCACGATGTCCAGCAGCGCCTCGTCCGCCACGTCCGGGTCGTCCAGCAGCACGAGAGCCGCATCGACGACCTCGCCCAGATTATGCGGCGGGATGTTGGTCGCCATGCCGACGGCGATGCCGCCCGCGCCGTTGACCAGCAGGTTCGGGATCCGGGACGGCAGGACGACCGGCTCCAACTCCTTCTCGTCGTAGTTCGGCTGGAAATCGACCGTGTCCTTGTCGATGTCCGCCATCAGCGCGACCGCCGCCGGCGCCATCCGCGATTCGGTGTATCGCATCGAGGCGGGCATATCGCCGTCGACCGAGCCGAAGTTGCCCTGGCCGTCGACCAGC
>QFMX01000119.1 GCA_003240625.1 Sphingomonas taxi | reverse complement strand
GAACACGCGGCCGAGATCGCCGCCCGGCCAGACGTCGTCGCGTGCGACCAGATATCCGCGCCGGGTCGCGAACTCGGCGTCGATCGGAATCAGCTCGCCCTCGCCCTCGATCTGCTCCTCGAAGCGCTGCAGCATGCGTTCGCTGATGCGCTGGACCACCGACGCGCTGCGGTAGAACTCCTGCATCATCTTTTCGACCAGCGGATTGTCCGCCTCGTCGACATGATGCAGGCGTGCCGCCAGCGTCTTCTGGTGATCGAAGCGCAGACGTTCCTCCGCCTTGCCCGCCACCAGGTGCAGACCGAAGCGCAGCCGCGACAGCGTGCGTCGCTCGCGCTCCAGCGTGGCGTGCTCGTCGACGCCCAGCTGGCCGAGCGCGATCAGCTCCTCGGTGCCGTAGACCCCGAGCACGCGGCGCGCCATCCAGCGCAGGTTCTGCACGTCGCGCAGGCCGCCGGGGCCGTCCTTGATATTGGGTTCGAGATTGTCGGCCGTGTCGCCAAAGCGCGCGTGGCGCACCTCGAGTTCGCGGCGCTTTGCCTGGAAGAACTCGGCCGCGGGCCAGACCTTGTCGACGCCGATCGCGTCCATCAGCGCCCGCACCTCGGCCAGGTTTGCGAGCAGCGGTCGCGCCTCCAACAGGGCGGTGAGCACGGTCACGTCGCTCGCCGCCTGGGTGCATTCCTCGAAGCTGCGCACCGCGTGGCCGACCGGCAGGCCGAGATCCCACAGCAGCGCGAGCATCCGGCTCAGCGCATCCGCGTGTTCGGTCTGCACCCCGGACGCGCCGATGACCAGAAGATCGATGTCGGAATGCGGAAACAGCTCACCGCGTCCGTAACCGCCCACCGCGAACAGCGCCAGTGCCGCATCGCCGGGGATGCACCGCGCCCACGCCTTGCGCACCCAGCCGTCGACGGCATTGGCACGCGCGGCGAGCAGACGGTCGATGTGCTGACCGGCGTCGAAGCCCTGGGTCAACCGTGCGTCGTGCGCGGCCAGCGCCTCGCGCGCCTCCGCCACCCAGGCCGCATCGCCACAGTCGGCGCCGTTGGGGGGCATGGCGGCGCGTTCGGTCACGTCAGCGCAGCGCGTTTTCGATGCATACGTTGCCCAGGAACGCCTCGTTGTCGTCACCCGGAATCCGGGTGAGCACGTCGACCCCGTCTGCCGTCACCGCCACCGTGTGCTCCCACTGCGCGGACAGGCGACGGTCCTTGGTGACCACCGTCCAGCCGTCGG
>QFMX01000118.1 GCA_003240625.1 Sphingomonas taxi | reverse complement strand
GGCCGGCCCGGCAGTAGAGACATCGCCCGACAGCGTGCCCGCGGCATCGAGACCGGCGACGAACGGGTTGGCGACGGCGAGCGGGAAGGCATTGAGCGACAGGTCGAGCTGCACTTCGTCGGAGATCGCGCCGGTCAGCTCCAGCCCGCCCTGGCCGACGGCCAGAAGAATGCGGCCGAGGTTGACGCCATTCTGCCCGATGGTGACGCGGGTCGGTTCGCGCAGCGCCACGGCGGCGCCGTCGATGTCGGCGGTCAGGCGGCGCAGATCGATCGCGGTCTCGCCCTGTATCGAGGAAACGCTGCCGTTCAATGCGGTGGCGACGTTGTTGATGGTGGTGCTGCCATCGATCACCGTCGCATCGTTGAGGCGCGACAGGTCGATATCCAGGGCTGCGACCGTCAAGGAGGGTAGGGCAAGCGAGGCGGCCTCGACCGTTCCTTCGGCCTGCGGCCTGTCGATGTAATCGAACAGGGTGACGTCCACCGTGGCGTTGGCCAGCTCGGTTTCGCCGAAGGAGATCGAGCCGGAGCGGATGTCGACGACGGCCTGCGGCGCGCCGCCCGGAACGGTCAGGGCAACCGTGCCTTCGACGTCGCCGCTGGCCTCGAGGCCGACAAGGCCCGCCAGCGTCGACAGATCGGGCGCCGCAATATCGAGATTGCCGGTCGGCACGTTGTCGGCGCCCAGCGCCACCGACCCGGTCACACGGTTGTCGCCCTGCACGATGGCAAGGTTGCGCAGGTTCCGGACGTCCCCTGCGGTATCGAAGTCGGCGGTCACTTCCAGCGGCTGATCGTTGAACCGCCCGTTGACCGCGACCGTGCCGTTGGGTGCCTCCGGTGCGAAGGTGCCGTTTATGCGCGCGGTGACTTCCTGCAGCGTGCGCCCCGCAATATCGAGGTTCGCGCCATTTACCGTCAGGTCGACCTGCGGTGCACCGAGCGTTCCAGCGGCATCAAGGCTGAAGTCGGCGGTGCCGGTCAGGCCGGCGTCCGGTATCTGTGCCTGATCGAGCGTGCCCGACGCATTGGTCGAAATGGTTTCGCCGGACAGGCTGCCGGATGCCTCGACCGACAGTCCCGTGCCTTCGATGGACAGATCGCGTCCCTCATAGCCCTCGGCCGTGCGCGCAACCGAACCGCTGAGGGCGATGCGCTCGCCGGCATATTGCGTCAGTTGCTGCGCCAAAGCTGCGCTCTCCACGTCGGAGCGCAGGGCGAAGTCGAAGGTGGAAAAATCGCGCG
>QFMX01000117.1 GCA_003240625.1 Sphingomonas taxi | reverse complement strand
GCCGCCATCAGCGGCCGTTCGGCATGGATCTGCTGGTCTCGGTCCGCGATCTCCGAGCGAGGCTCGAAGACATCCTTGCGCAGGACGACGCCGTCCGCGACGCCGCGGGCGCACAGGACGGCAACGTGCTGCGCTTCGCGCGCGGCTGAGTCCTAAAGCGACGGTTACGCTCAGTTTTTTTGCTGTCTTCGCGATGCAGCAATCGCCATCGCGCGGCGTGCGTGTTTGACTGCGGCTCCCAGCGTCGTCACCGACGCGCCATCTGAGGGAGCCCGATCATGGACGACGTCGCCAGCCCGGCCACGAACGAGATCGCCCGACCGAAGCGCGAGGCTGCGGCCGGCGCGCCCGAAGGCGGCGTGGACGCCGCCAAGCTGCGCAAGGAGATCCTGGCGGAGCTGACCTATTCCGTCGGCCGCTCGCCCGAGACCGCGAGCCCGCGCGACTGGTTCGTGGCGACCGCTTACGCCGTGCGCGACCGAATCGTCGATCGCTGGGTCGTCGACCACGCGTCCAAGGACAAGAAACCCGAGAAGCGGGTGTACTACCTCTCGCTCGAGTTCCTGATCGGGCGGCTGCTGTTCGACGCGCTCAACAACCTCAACCTCACCGAGACCGCGCGCGAGGCGCTTGAAGGTCTGGGCGTCGACCTCGACGTGATCCGCACCGCCGAGCCGGACGCGGCGCTCGGCAACGGCGGTCTCGGGCGTCTCGCCGCCTGCTTCATGGATTCGATGGCCTCGATCGGCGTGCCGGCCTTCGGGTACGGCATCCGCTACGATCACGGACTGTTCCGCCAGGGCATGCGCGACGGCTGGCAGCAGGAGTATCCGGAAGACTGGCTCTCCTTCGGCAACCCCTGGGAGTTCGCCCATCCGGAGATCGATTACCCCATCGGCTTCGGCGGCTATGTCGAGCAGGTCTACGAGCAGGGCGCGGTGCGCCACGTCTGGCGGCCGGGCGAGGTGGTCGAAGCGGTCGCTTTCGACATCCCCGTCGTAGGCTGGCGCGGCCGCCATGTGAACACGCTGCGGCTGTGGTCGGCGCGCGCGGCCGACCCGCTGAAGCTCGACGCCTTCAACCGCGGCGACTACATCGGCGCGCTCGCCGACCGGGTGCGCGTGGAGTCGATCTCGAAGGTGCTCTACCCCTCCGACGAGACCCCGAACGGCCAGGAGCTTAGGCTGCGGCAGGAGTTCTTCTTCGCCTCGGCCTCGCTGCAGGACCTCATCCGCCGCCATCTGGAGG
>QFMX01000116.1 GCA_003240625.1 Sphingomonas taxi | reverse complement strand
GATCCTGTGGATCTGTACTGAGGGCGGGATTGGGGACTGGGAATTCGGGATTTGGTTCGCGAACAACGATTCGCGCGGACCTGAGGACGTCCGCTGTTCGACCGACACGTCTGCGAGCGCTCTGGGGCTCACGCGCTCTGTCTAGGGTCGTTCGCAAGGCGTGGCTGTTCGGTCGCGACTGAGAGCAGCCTCGGATCAGGCCGAAGTGCGCGGGCGCCGGCCTTTTGCGCGCGGTGTGCGAGGCGCCTGTTTCGGGGCCTCGCGGATCTCCACCGCCTGGCCGTCGCGGCGTACCTCGAACAGCCCCGTGGCCTCGATCAGCGCACTGAGATTGCGATACCCGTAATTGCGCGGATCGAACGAGCCCTGGTTGCGCAGGTGGGTACCGACCGCACCGAGATGGGTCCAACCGTCGTCGTCGGCCTCCGACGCCACCGCACTGCGCAACAGCTGCAGCAGCTCGCGATCGTCCTGCAGTTCGCCGGTGGTCCTGGGCGTCACCGCGCCGCCATTCTCCGACTCGCCGAGCGCGCCCAGCTTCTCCAGATACAGGAACGTCGAGCAGGCCTTGACGAAGGGCGCCGGCGTCTTCTCCTGGCCGAAGCCGTAGACACTGTAACCGTCGTTGCGAAGCCGCATCACCAGCGGCGTGAAATCCGCATCGCTGGACACGATCGCGAACCCGTCGAGATTGCGCGCATACATCAGGTCCATCGCGTCGATCACCATCGCCATGTCCGACGCGTTCTTGCCGGTGCTGTAGGCGAACTGCTGGATCGGCCGGATCGCGTACTCGTGCAGCACTTTCTCCCAGCCCGACAGATGCTGGCTCTTCCAGTTGCCGTAGGCGCGCCGCACGTTGACGGTGCCGAGCTCCGCCAGGACGGTCAGCACGGGGTCGATCGCGGAGGGCTGGGCGTTGTCTGCGTCGATCAGCAGGGCGACGTTGGGAGTGGGCTCTGACATGGTCTCGCCCTGTAACCGCCCGAAGGCGGCGGCGTCACCCCGTCATGTCGCGCGGCTTGCCCGCCTGGCGGCGCTGGCCGTGATGGATCATGTCGTCCTTCTGCGGGCGGACGCGGTCGTCGGAGTCGCCGAGGCGCGCCAACTCCGACCGGCTGTTCACGTCGGCGGCGAGGCCGCGGCTGCCGTCGCCGGGCTGTCCGCCGAACGAGTCGTCGGCCGCGCTCTCGATCAGCTCGTGGTCGTCATTGTCGCGGGCAGCGGTAGTGCGGGGGTTCTCGGCCAT
>QFMX01000115.1 GCA_003240625.1 Sphingomonas taxi | reverse complement strand
CGCCGTGCTGGGCTGGCTCGGCGCGAAGGCGATCAACGCCGGGCTCGACCGGCAGATCGAGAAGGCGTCCCCCGAGGACGCGAGGAAGTTCACGACGGTCCGCCGGCTCGCCGGTCCGATCGTCATCGTCACGACGATCGTGGAGATCGCGGTCGTGGGCTACGTGGCGGCGGAATTGCTGGTGGGCTGATGACGGCCCGCAAACGAAACGAGGGTTGAGATGCGGCTCGATCAAGCGGCCCGCTCGCTGTTCCTGAAGGAGTTCGTGTCGGCGTTCTTTCTGTCGATGCGCTACTTCTTCCGGCCGAAGGCGACCATCAACTACCCCTTCGAGAAGGGCGCGATCTCGCCGCGCTTCCGGGGCGAGCATGTCCTGCGCCGCTATCCCAACGGCGAGGAGCGCTGCATCGCGTGCAAGCTGTGCGAGGCGATCTGCCCGGCCCAGGCCATCACGATCGAGGCCGGCCCGCGCCGCAACGACGGCACCCGGCGCACGACCCGCTACGACATCGACATGGTGAAGTGCATCTACTGCGGCTTCTGCCAGGAGGCGTGTCCCGTGGACGCCATCGTCGAGGGACCGAACTTCGAGTTCGCGACCGAGACCCGCGAGGAGCTCTACTACGACAAGGAGCGTCTGCTCGCGAACGGCGACCGCTGGGAGCGCGAGATCGCGCGCCGCATCGCCCTCGACGCGCCGTACCGGTGAGGCGAACGATGCCGAACCGTCGCTCTGATCTTCCGCGCAAGGAACGCCGCGCATGAGTATGGCCCCGCTGTTCTTTTACCTGTTCGCGGGCGTCACCGTCGCGTCGGCGTTCATGGTGATTTCGTCAAAGAATCCCGTGCATTCGGTGCTTTTCCTCATCCTCGCCTTCGTGAACGCCGCCGGCCTCTTCGTGCTGATGGGCGCCGAGTTCCTGGCGATGATCCTGGTGGTGGTCTACGTCGGCGCCGTCGCGGTGCTGTTCATGTTCGTGACCATGATGCTCGACGTGGACTTCGCCGAACTGCGCGACGGCTTCCTGCAGTACCTGCCGATCGGCGCGCTGGTGGGGCTGATCGTGCTGGTCGAGCTGGTGCTGGTGGTCGGGACCTGGGGCGTCGGCGGGACGCCTCGCACGGTGGTCGCGCAGGCCCCGATCCCGACCGACGTCACCAACGCCGAGGCGCTCGGCCGCGTGCTCTACACCGACCACCTGCTGCTGTTCCAGGCCGCCGGCCTCGTGCTGCTGACCGCGATGATCGGCGC
>QFMX01000114.1 GCA_003240625.1 Sphingomonas taxi | reverse complement strand
CTGCAGGCGTTGCGCGACCTGGTCGGCGTCAACATTGAGCTGGGGCGTCTCGGCTGCCCCTTCCCTGCGCGATGAAGCGAGAGCGGGATCTCTAAGCAGTCGGGTTTCGGGAGGCGCACTGGCGGCGACGGCTTCGAGCACCTTGTCGCAATCCAGACCCGGCGGAGGTTCGGCGCTCGCCGAGGAACAAAGGTCGATCGCGCCCGGCGGAGGCGCCGGGAGACGCACGCCGGCGCGGTCACGGGTCAGTTGGGTGAGATCCGGTTCGCCGCGTTCGCGCGGGGTCGTGACGACCAGTCCGCCCTGATCCCTTCGGGTCAGTTGGTTGACCTCAGGGGCGATCCGGGACACGTCCTGCTCCGGCTGGGTCGCGCTCCGTTGCGGCGCGATCTGCTCGATTCCCGCGCCGATGGGCGGTGCGGGATCCTGGGCGAGCGCCGACGTCCCCGCGATCAGGCTGCCCGACAGTCCGACCAGGACGGCCTTTCTCATCGCGACTGGATGATGGTGATCGGCGTGACGCCGTTCACGCCCGCGCGCTGATCAACGTAGGCGGACCGGTTCAGGCCGTCGCCGACCTGCACATAGACGTTCGCTGCCCCACCGCTCTGATGGACATCAAGGCTGTTGTGGTTGCCCGACTGTAGCATCACCGCGAGATTGTCATCGTTGTCCTGAGTGATTTCGGCCCGGTTGCCGATGCCGCCGGAAAGGCTGGACAGTTCGCTGATGCGCGCCGTCCTCCCCCGACGGAGGTCCGCGGCGAGCCCGGCAGCGGCGCGCGCCGCCTGCTGGACCGACACCTGTCCGATCTGCGCCTGCGCCGCGAGATTGCGATCGCCGCGCTGACGGATGACGGCGCGGTTGCCGGAGCCGGCCTGGGCCTGCAGGGCGATGTTGCGATTTCCCTCAGCCCCGGACATGCCTTGCAGGATGTCGGCGCGATTGCCCTGACCGGCGCTGAACTGGGCGGCGAAGTTGGCATCGCCGTGCTGGGAGACGGTCTGACGGTTGCCGGAACCGGTCGCCACGAGATGCGCGGCGTTGTCGCGACCGGCCTGGATCACGTCGGCGCGGTGTCCTTCGCCCAGATGGGTGACGGCGGCCAGATTGGCTCGCCCGGATTGCTGGACGGTCGCGCGATGCGGCGAGGAGAGCTGAGCGACGCCGACTGCCTGGGCCTGAACGACGCAAGGCGCCGACAGCAAACCCAGGCCGGCGACGACGACGGATAGAGGGATGCGGATCATCG
>QFMX01000113.1 GCA_003240625.1 Sphingomonas taxi | reverse complement strand
CCTGGTCGTTTGCGGTGGCCGCGACCGACTTCTGGTCTTCGAGCCTGGCTTCCAGAGCCGCCACGCGGGCGCCGGCGGACTTGGCCTCGTTCTCGAAGGCGCGGGCGAGCTTCTCCGCCTCGGTGCGGATCTAGACGTCGAGGCCGGTGAGCTGCGCCGCGAGTTCGCGCATCCGGGGATGCTGCGACAGCAGCGTACGGCCCTCGCTCGCGATCTGCGCCGCGAGCTGCGAGCGCTGCTGCGCCAGCGAGCGGACGACGTCGGAGTTCGCGATGTCGAGCGCTTCCGAAGGCCGCCCCTGGCGCAGGAGGTCCCGGATGAGATCGGCCTTCGCGCGGGCCTCGCCCTGCTGGGTGCGCGCCGCGCCAAGCTGGGTGTTGATCTCGCCCAGCTGCTGCGCGGTCACCGTCGTGCCGCCGCTCCCGACGAGCAAGCCGGCCTTGGCGCGGAACGCCTCGACCTTGCCCTCCGCCTCGCTGACGCGGTCGCGCATCCGCTCGATCTCTTCGGAGAGATACTGGACGGCCTGGCGGTTCTGGTCGCGCTTGGCCCCGCGCTGGATGTCGAAATAGGCGTCCACGAAGCCGTTCGCGACGTCGGCGGCCCGGTCCGGGTTGGTTGAGACGAACTCGATACCGACCACGCGGGCGCCGGAGACCGGATAAACGGACAGGTTCCTGGCGACCTTGTCGACCACCTGCTCGCGCACCGGCTGATCGCCGTCCGCGTCGCCGAGGCCGACGAGTCCCACGAGCTTCTGCAGGAACGAACCGTCGCCGGCGGAAAACTCCTTGTCCCGGCCGAGATCGAGCTTGGCCGCGACCTGGCGCACGAGATCGCGCGACTGGATCAGCTGGACCTGGGTGGCGACCGCCTGCTCGTCGGGAAGCTGGGGCGCCGGCGCGCCGCCGCCGGGCGCGAGTTGGTCGCGGTTCTCGATCAGAACGAGCGCGGTCGCCCGGTAGTACGGGCTGGTGAGCTCGACGAAGAGGAAGGCGAGCACGGCGACGACGAGCGCGGGCCCGACGATCCAGAACCTGCGGCGCCACAGCCCACGGCCAAGCGCGCGCAGATCGATCTCTCCCCCGATGGGGCGATCGTCCTCCGCCGCAGTGCTCGTTCGGTTGGACATGTCCGTTCCCGATTCCTGATCGAACGCGTTTCTTCCGATCAGAAAGCCATCGTTATGGTTGCCGCATGGTTAACTCGCCGCGGGCCTGTTCACCGGAAGACAACCGATTGTTAACCCTACTGGGGG
>QFMX01000112.1 GCA_003240625.1 Sphingomonas taxi | reverse complement strand
GTCGGGCGCCCAGGTGCAGAGCTTGGCGATCATCGGGTCGTAGAACATCGAGATCTCGCCGCCCTCGTAGACGCCGGTGTCGTTGCGGACCCCGGTGGCGGCGGCGGGCGGTTCGTCGCCGGGCTGGGCCGGCACCCACTTGTCCGCCGCCTGCAGCGGGCCGGCGGCGGTCTCGACCGGCGGGCGGTAGCGGGTCAGACGCCCGATAGAGGGCAGGAAGTTGCGATAGGGGTCCTCGGCATAGAGCCGGCTCTCGATCGCCCAGCCGGTGATGGTCAGGTCGTCCTGCGTGAAGGGCAGCTTCTCGCCCGCGGCGACGCGGATCATCTGCTCGACCAGATCGACCCCGGTGATGAGCTCGGTCACCGGATGCTCGACCTGCAGACGGGTATTCATTTCAAGGAAGTAGAAGTTCTTGTTCGCGTCGACGATGAACTCGACCGTGCCGGCCGAGGCATAGCCCACGGCCTTCGCCAGCGCGCAGGCCTGCTCGCCCATCGCCTTGCGGGTGGCGGCGTCGAGGAAGGGCGAGGGCGCCTCTTCGATGACCTTCTGGTTGCGGCGCTGGATCGAGCATTCGCGCTCGTGCAGATAGACGCAGTTGCCGTGGGTGTCGGCCAGCACCTGGATCTCGATGTGGCGCGGCTGGGTGACGAACTTCTCGATGAAGATGCGGTCGTCGCCGAAGCTGTTCGCGGCCTCGTTGCGCGAGGACTCGAAGCCTTCGCGCGCCTCCTGGTCGTTCCAGGCGATCCGCATCCCCTTGCCGCCGCCGCCGGCCGAGGCCTTGATCATCACCGGATAGCCGATCTCGGTCGAGATCCGCACCGCCTCGTCGGCGTCGGCGATCAGCCCCATGTAGCCCGGCACGGTCGAGACGCCGGCCTCCTGCGCGATCTTCTTCGAGGTGATCTTGTCGCCCATCGCCTCGATCGCGCCCGACGGCGGGCCGATGAAGACCACACCCTCTTTCTCAAGAGCCTCGGCGAACTTCATGTTTTCGCTGAGGAAGCCGTAGCCGGGGTGTACGGCTTCGGCGCCCGTCTGGCGGATCGCGTCCATGATCTTGTCGATCACGATGTAGGACTGGTTGGCCGGCGAGGGGCCGATGTGGACCGCCTCGTCCGCCATCCGCACGTGCAGCGCGTTGCGGTCCGCGTCGGAATAGACGGCGACGGTGGCGATCCCCATCTTGCGCGCGGTCTTGATGACGCGGCAGGCGATTTCCCCGCGGTTGGCGATCAGGATCTTCTTGAACATC
>QFMX01000111.1 GCA_003240625.1 Sphingomonas taxi | reverse complement strand
GGCGCGGGCGAAGCATCGCATTATGCTGCATTGCAGCAACGCAGGCCGAGACCAACGCCCGCCTGCGTGCGGGCGCTACAGGCCGTTCAGCTGTCCCCGCCACGCAACGACGATGCGTGGACATGCGAGCGCCAACAGTGGTCGCCCCGCTGCCACTGGATTGCCCATGTCCCTCACCGCCTTCGGCCTCAACTGCACGCTGAAATCCGGCAGCGCACCCTCGTCGACGCAGCGCATGCTCGACCAGGTGCTGGAAGCGCTGGGGCAACACGACGTCCGCACCGGCAGCGCGCGCGTGGTCGACTTCGACGTCAAGCCCGGCGTCCGCGCCGACGAGGGCGACGGCGACCAGTGGCCCGAGCTGCGCACGCGGATCATGGACGCGCAGATTCTCGTGATCGCCACGCCGATCTGGATGGGCCATCCGTCGAGCATCGCCCAACGCGTTCTCGAGCGGCTGGACGCGGTGCTGGGCGAGATCGGTCACGACGGCCGGTATCCCACCTTCGGCAAGGTCGCGATTCCCGCGGTGGTCGGCAACGAGGACGGCGCGCACCACGTGCATGCCCAGCTGTGTCAGGGCCTGGTCGACGTGGGCTTCACCGTTCCCGGCGGGTCGCCGCCGTACTGGGTGGGCGAGGCGATGGGCAGTACCGACTTCAAGGATCTCGAGGCGACGCCGGACAAGGTACGCGAGACGATCCGCACGATCGCCAGCAACGCCGCGCATCTGGCACGGCTGCTGGCTGAGCGGCCCTATCCGCCGATCGAACGCTGAAAACATTGACGTGGCCACGCGCTGTTCGTCCCTGCTGTCATTCGCGCAAGGCGCCGGCCGCGCGCAGACAGACGGATCGATCGGTTCCAGGCCGCGCCCCTTGTCACCTGCGGTCCGATGACATCGCCTCCGCGTCGCGACGCCACCCCGCGCATCGGTTGCGCCGGGTGGGCGATCGGCCGGCATGACGCGGCGCTTTTCGATGACGGCGACAGCGTGCTCGCCCGCTATGCCACGCGCTTCGACTGCGTCGAAATCAACTCGTCCTTCTACCGCCCGCACCGGCCCGCGACGTATGCGCGCTGGGCGGCCAGCGTGCCGGCGGCGTTCCGGTTCTCGGTCAAGCTGCCGCGCACGATCACCCACGATGCACGTCTGCAGCGCTGCGGCCCGGCGCTGGACGGCTTTCTCGCGGCGGCAGGTCAACTCGGGGATCGCCTCGGCGCGCTGCTGGTCCAGCTGCCGCCTTCGCTCGCGTTCGACGCGCG
>QFMX01000110.1 GCA_003240625.1 Sphingomonas taxi | reverse complement strand
AGCTGACGCCGGTGCCTCGTGACGCGATGGCCCGCGATGATCGCCTGCGCGCTGAACTGGGTGCACCCGACGTGCGCTATCTGCTGCCGGTCGAAGGCCGCGACATCGACGATGTATTGGCAAGGAGCGAAGCGCTGCGACCACGACTCGACGCGATGCAGCAGGCCGACCTGATTAGCGGCTACGACATGGCTGCGCGCTACCTGCCCTCGCGCGCGCGTCAACAGGCGCGGCAGGCGCGCTTGCCGGAACCTGTGACATTGCAAAGGGAACTCGACGCCGCACTCGCCGACACCGACTTCGTGCCCGAGGTGTTCGATGATTTCCTGCGCGATGTCGAACGTGCGCGCACCGCTCCGCCCATGCACCTGCAGGATCTTGCCGGCACGCCGCTCGCTACGACGCTCTCCGGACTGCTGCGCGAAGCCGATGGCGGCGCAACCGCGTTGATCTCGGTCTCCGGCATCCGCGATGATGCGGCCTTCCTTGCGGCCGCACGCGATGCCGGCATCGCGCCGGTGGACATGAAGGCCGCGTCGGAATCGCTGGTCGTGCAGTACCGCGAGCGCGTGCTGTTCTCGCTCGCCGTCGCCGCGCTGTTGCTGGCCGCGACGGTATGGCTCTCCCTGCGCGATCCGCACCGCACCCTGCGCGTCCTGCTGCCGATGGGCTTGACCACGCTCATCATCATCGCGGTGCTGCGCGTATTCGGTATCGAACTCAACCTGTTCCATCTGGTCGCCTTGATCCTCGCGGCCGGCCTCGGCCTCGACTACGCGTTGTTCTTCGACCACGCCGGCGACGGAATCCGCGACCAGCTGCGCACCCTGCACGCGCTGATCGTGTGCAGCCTGATGACCCTGCTGGTGTTCGCGTTGCTCGGCCTGTCAAGCATCCCGGTGCTGCGCGCAATCGGCACAACGGTCACGCTCGGCGTCGTCTGCAATTTCCTGCTCGGCCTGTTGATCTCACGGCAACCGGCAGCCCGCGAGGAGCGTGTGCATGGATGAAGAGGCTTCGCTTGATTTCTACGGCATCGACATCGCCAGCCTCGTCCCGCACCAGGGCGCGATGTGCCTGTGGCAACGCATCGAACAGGCCGATGCGACTTCGATCCGCCTTGCCACTTCATCGCATGCCGACCCCCATCATCCACTGCGCAGCGATGGCCAGTTGCGCGCAATCCATCTGGCCGAATACGGCGCGCAAGCCATGGCGGTGCAGGGCGGATTGCTGGCGCGCGCATCGAACGCGCCAGTGCGGCCGG
>QFMX01000109.1 GCA_003240625.1 Sphingomonas taxi | reverse complement strand
TGGAAGCGATCGCGCAGGAAATCGACCTCTAACTATCCCCAATTTATGGTCGGGCTATCCACAGTTTTGTACCCATGCGGGCCGTGCTGCGCTTGCGTGATCGTGGGGGACGGTTAGGCTGGCGCAACTAATTGAGGGAAATGTGGATGATCGCCGACGAGTTTGAAGGCGAACGGACCGATGAGGCCCCCGTCGATACGCTGGAAAGCTACTTTGAAGCGCGCAGCTGGACTTACGATAGGTTAAGTGACGAGGAAATCGTCGCCACCGCGCCCGGCAGCTGGACTCAGTATGAACTGCGCGGCGTGTGGCGCGAGGCGGATCGCGTCCTCCAATTCCTGGCCTTGCCGGACATCCGCGTCTCGGCCGACAAGTTCGCCGCTGTCTACGAGACGATCGGGCTGGTGAACGAACAGCTGTGGATCGGGCATTTCGAATTGTGGTCGTCCAACGGCATCCTGCTGTTCCGCCACGCGGCTTTGCTGGAGGCAGGCGGCGAGACGCCCTTGTCGATAGATCAGGCCGGTACGCTGATCGAGGCGGCGGTGGATGAATGCGAACGCTTCTATCCCGTCTTCCAGTTCGTCCTGTGGGGCGGCAAGTCGCCCAGCGACGCCATCGCCGCCGCGCTGATCGAGACGCACGGCGAGGCGTGAGCATGTCCCCCGTGGAAGGTCCGGTGTGGTTCGTCGGCTGCGGCAACATGGGCGGCGCGATCCTGCGCCGCTGGCTGGCGGTCGGACTTGATCCGGCGCAGGTCACGATCATCCGCAAGTCGGGTGCGCCCTTTGCCGATGGCGTGACGGTGGTGACCGAGCCGCCGGCCGATGGCCCGGTCCCGGCCGTGGTCGTGCTGGGGGTCAAGCCGCAGATGATCGACCTCGTCGCACCCGCGCTCGCGCCTGCTCTCGGCAGCGCGACCGTGCTGGTGTCGATCCTGGCCGGGGTCGAGCTTGCCGCGCTGCGCAGCCGCTTCGCCACGCCGCAGCTGATCGTGCGCGCCATGCCCAACACGCCGGTGGCGATCGGCGAGGGCGTCGTCGGATTGGCCGCCGAGGGTGGCGATGAGGCGACGCGCGCGCGGATCGCGGCGGCGCTTGCGCCGATGGGGTTGGTCGAGTGGGTCGACGAGGCGCTGTTCGACGTCGTAACGGCGCTTAGCGGGTCGGGGCCGGCCTTCCTGTTCCGCTTCGTCGATGCCCTGGCGCAGGCGGGGGCGGATGCGGGCCTGCCGGCCGATCAGGCGGCGCGCCTCGCGCTGCAGACGGT
>QFMX01000108.1 GCA_003240625.1 Sphingomonas taxi | reverse complement strand
CGAATAGGATGCCGGCGAGCATCGCCGCGGTGATCGCGGCCGGCAGCTTCGACACGATGCGGTCGAACATGCCCGACAGGCCGACCACAAGGATCGCGAGCGCGGCGACCAGATACGCACCGACGGCGACCGCGAAGTCGACCGTCGGCAGGATCGTCAGCAGCAGCACTGAACCGGGAATCGACCAGGCCACGACCACCGGCACGCGGTAGCGCAGGCTCAGACCCATGCACAGCAGGCCGCTGCCGATCGAGATCGCCCAGACCCAGGAGGCGACGATGTCGGCCGGCAGGAACGCGCCCGCCTGGAACACGATCACCGCCGGGCCCGCATAGGCGATCACGGTGGAGACGATGCCGGCCAGGATGGCCGACATCGACATGTCGCGTGCGAACTGGCGGACGACGCCCATCAGCGGCTCAGGACTGTGCCGTCGCCACGACGGCGGGCTGCGTCCGCGCTGCGCCGCGCATCGAGATCGCATAGACCAGCGTCGCGATGGTCGCCACGAGTGCGGGAATCGCGAAGATCAGGAAGTTCTGCTGCAGCGGCAGTTCCTTCGCCAACAGCACGCCGCCGAGGGTCGGGCCGACGATCGCGCCGATGCGGCCCACGCCCGATGCCCAGCCCAGACCGGTCGAACGCACCGACAGGTCGTAGAGCTGCGCGACGCTGGCGTACAGCAGGATCTGCGTGCCGATGACGGTCGCGCCGGCGATGAACACCAGGGTGAACAGTGCGGCGACCGGCAGGCTGTAGCCGATCAGCGCGATCGACACCGTGGCGGCGATGAAGAACGCGACGACCACCTTCGGCAGGCCGAAGCGGTCGCCCAGCCAGCCACCGAGGATGGCGCCGATCATGCCGCCGAAGTTCAGCGAGAACAGCGTCAGCAGACTGGCGCGTTCGGCGTACCCGGCTTCCTGCATGACCTTCGGCAGCCACGAGCTGAGCAGGAACACCAGCAGCAGACAGCAGAAGAACGCGGTCCACAGCATCAGCGTCTGCAGCGAGCGGCCGTGCCGGAACAGTTCCGGCAGCGAGGCCTTGCCGCCCTTGGAATCGGCGACCACCAGCGTCTGCTGCGGCGCGAGCGGGGCGCTCGCGGTGAGTCTGGCGAGTACCGCCCTGGCCTTGTCCTGTTCGCCACGCTTGATCAGGAAGCCCAGCGATTCGGGCAGCTTCCACCAGATCAGCGGCAGGAACAGCAGCGGGATCGCGGCGATCCAGAACATCGGCCGCCAGCCGACGGTCGGAATCATCCAGATGCCCAGACCC
>QFMX01000107.1 GCA_003240625.1 Sphingomonas taxi | reverse complement strand
GGCCGGCCTCGTGCTGCTCACCGCCATGATCGGCGCGATCGTGCTGACGCTGCGCGAGCGCCGCGCCGGCGTGAAGCGGCAGGACATCGCGACCCAGGTGGCGCGGGGGCCCGCGACCGCGATCGAAGTGGTCAAGGTGCGGCCGGGGCAGGGCCTTTCGGAGACGGGGGTCTGACCATGGCGATCGGTCTCGGGCATTACCTCACGGTCGCGGCAATCCTGTTCACGCTCGGCGTGCTCGGCATCTTCCTCAACCGCAAGAACGTCATCGTCATCCTGATGTCGGTCGAGCTGATCCTGCTCGCGGTCAACATCAACCTGGTGGCGTTCTCGACGCACATCGGCGATCTCAAGGGCCAGGTGTTCGCGCTGTTCGTGCTGACCGTCGCGGCCGCCGAGGCCGCCATCGGCCTCGCGATCCTCGTCGTCTACTTCCGCAACCGCGGCACGATCGCGGTCGAAGACATCAACCGGATGAAGGGGTGAGGGGCGTCTCAGCCCCGACGGACCGCTGATGTACCATCTGATCGTCTTTCTCCCCCTTCTCGGCGCGATCCTCGCCGGCGTCATCGCGCTCGCCGGCGCCCGCAAGCGCCATCCCGGCGCCGTCGGCCCCGTCGACGCGTTCCATCACGCGCACGACCATGGCCACGCCGGCCGTCACTCAGCGCATGCGCATGACCCGCATGCCCACGACGATCATGGCCACGACGACCACGGCCACGGGCCGGTCGAACCGGCGGCGCAGGGGTCCCGGCTCGCCGAGCTGATCACCACCGGCCTGCTGATGGTCTCGGCGCTGCTGTCGTGGATCGCCTTCATCGACTTGGGTCTGTCTGGCAACGACGCGCACGTCACGGTGCTGCGCTGGATCACCTCGGGCAGCCTTGCGATCGATTGGGCCTTCCGGGTCGACACGCTGACGGCCGTCATGCTCGTGGTCGTCACTTCGGTGTCGGCGCTCGTGCACCTCTATTCGATCGGCTACATGCACGAGGATCCGCACCGTCCGCGGTTCTTTGGCTATCTCTCGCTCTTCACCTTCATGATGCTCATGCTGGTGACGGCGGACAATCTCGTGCAGCTGTTCTTCGGCTGGGAGGGCGTCGGCCTCGCGAGCTATCTGCTGATCGGCTTCTGGTACGAGAAGCCCTCGGCCAACGCCGCCGCGATGAAGGCCTTCATCGTCAACCGCGTGGGCGACCTCGGCTTCGGTCTCGGCGTGATGCTCACCTTCTGGACCTTCGGCACGATCTACTTCCACGGCGAGAACGGCATCATCG
>QFMX01000106.1 GCA_003240625.1 Sphingomonas taxi | reverse complement strand
CGACGCGCGTCGCGCGGAAGGCGGCACCGTTCAGCATGTCGCGGATCGCGAACGCCCGCTCCTCGTTGCCGATCGAAAGGCGCTGCAGCTTCTCTCCGTCGAAAGCCGCGAGGCGCGCGGTGAAGTCCTCGCCAGCGGGCGTCGAGAGGCGAGCGGCGATCTGCCAGTATTCGTCGGTCTTGAATCGCTCGATCTCGGACTCGCGGTCGCAGATCAGACGCAGCGCGACGGACTGAACGCGGCCGGCCGAGCGGGCACCCGGCAGCTTGCGCCACAGAACCGGCGAGAGGTTGAAGCCGACGAGGTAGTCGAGAGCACGGCGGGCGAGATACGCGTCCACCAGCGGCACGTCGATCTCGCGCGGGTTCGCCATCGCGTCCAGCACGGCTTTCTTGGTGATGGCGTTGAAGACGACGCGGCTGACCGGCTTGTCCTTCAGCACCTTCTTCTGGCGAAGGACTTCCAGCACGTGCCAGGAAATCGCCTCGCCCTCGCGATCCGGGTCGGTGGCGAGAACCAGCGCATCGGCGCCCTTCAAGGCTTGGGCAATGTCGCTCAGCCGCTTCTGGGACGGCTTGTCGACTTCCCAGTCCATGGAGAAGTCGTCGTCGGGACGCACCGATCCGTCCTTCGCCGGAAGGTCGCGAACGTGTCCGAACGAGGCCAGCACCGTGTAGTTGCTGCCCAGATACTTGTTGATCGTCTTCGCTTTGGCGGGCGATTCGACGATGACGACTTCCATAAGCGGCGAATCCTGGAATGGGCGAGCCGAGCCCGTGTTGCGAGCCGCTCCGTGCGTTTCAAATGGACAGCGCGGCGAGAACGGTCAACCCCGGCCCCGAACTGCCGCGATTTCTACAGAAGCAGCGAGATGCCGCCGCCGGCATGGCGTTCGATCCGGCCCGCGAGGTCGAGTTCGAGAAGGACGATCTGCAGCGTGGCCGCGCCGACGCGCGTGTGTTCCAGAAGATCGTCGAGCGTGGTCGGGGTCGGCCCGAGTGCTTCCAGAACGCGGTCGCGGTCGCTTTCCGCCGGCTCGTCGTCCGACAAGGGGCCGTCCGGCGCCTCGCGCAGAACGCTCGCGCCCATGCGCTCGTCGAGCGGCTTCATCGCGTCCAGAATGTCGCTCGCCTCGGTGACCAGCGTGGCGCCGTCCTTGAGGAGGCCGTTGGTTCCTGCGCAGCGCGGGTCGAGCGGCGAGCCCGGCACGGCGAAGACGAGGCGTCCCATCTCGCCCGCCAGCCTCGCGCTGATCAGGGAGCCGGAGCGCGTCGCGGCCTCTAC
>QFMX01000105.1 GCA_003240625.1 Sphingomonas taxi | reverse complement strand
GCCGCAACGCACCCGTGCGATTGCTTTGCAGCGCCTCGGCGGTTTCCGGCAAAAGCACGCCGAGCAGGCCGTTGCGCTCCAGTCCCTCGAAACTGGCGACCGCATGGCCGGAGAGGAACAGCTTCAGCGTTTCCTCGAACAGGCGGGCCGGCGCGGCCTCGGACAACAGGCCGGCCAAGCGCGCGATCGGCGCGGCGGTCGCCGCCTCGATCTCGAAACCGAGCTTGGACGCCAGCCGCACCGCGCGCAGCATCCGCACCGGGTCTTCGCGGTAGCGGGCTTCCGGGTCACCGATCAGGCGCAGCACCCGCGCCTCGACGTCGGCGAAACCGCCCACGTAATCGCGGACCGAGAAATCCTCGATCGCGTAATACAGCGCGTTGGCGGTGAAGTCGCGGCGGACCGCGTCTTCCTCGATCGAGCCGTAGATGTTGTCGCGCAGGACGCGCCCGTCGTCGTGGATCTGGCGATCGCCAGCATCGTCGTTGCCGCCGGCGGCGCGGAAGGTGGCGACCTCGATGATCTCGCGGCCGAACACCACGTGCGCCAGGCGGAAGCGCCGGCCGATCAATCGGCAATTGCGGAACAGCGACTTGACCTCTTCCGGTGTGGCGTCGGTGGCGACATCGAAATCCTTGGGGATCACGCCGATCAACAGGTCACGGACCGCGCCGCCGACCAGATGCGCCTGGAAACCCGCCTCGCGCAGCCGGTACAGCACGCGCAGGGCATTCGGACTGATGTCCTTGCGCGAGACCGGATGGGCGTCGCGTGGGATGTGGTTGGGGGTCACCGTGACGGGACTGGAATCGGGAGTAGCCGACATGCGTGTTGCGGGCGTGCCAATGAGCGCGAAGACGCCTATACTATCCCCCTCGCATTCATGCGACCAATCCGCTCCCTTCGTCTAGCGGTCCAGGACGACGCCCTCTCACGGCGTAAACACGGGTTCGAGTCCCGTAGGGAGTACCAGATCCAGGGGCGGGCGCATTGGCGCCCTGCTCTGGCAACACCGGCCCGCCCATGCCCTTCGTCGTCACAGACAACTGCATCAAGTGCAAGTACACCGACTGCGTGGAAGTCTGCCCGGTCGATTGTTTCCACGAAGGGCCCAACTTCCTGGTGATCGATCCGGTCGAGTGCATCGACTGCACGCTGTGCGAGCCCGAATGCCCGGCCAACGCGATCTTCCCCGAGGACGACGTGCCGGGCGGACAGGAGCATTTCATCGCGCTCAATGCCGAACTCACCGCCGAGTGGCCGGTCATCACCACCCGCAAAGACCCGCT
>QFMX01000104.1 GCA_003240625.1 Sphingomonas taxi | reverse complement strand
TCGGCATGCTGCCGGTCGGTTTCTTCGTGCAGACGGGCCTGCTGTCGCCGGCATGGGCGGCGGCCACCGGGCTCGCGCTGATGGCCGCGTTGAATTACCCGGTGCTGGTCAAGTTTCCGCGACTGATGAATCCCCTGCTCGCACGCGACGCCGCACGCGATCCATCCGGCGCCGCGCGACGGGCCTTGGCCTACCGGCTGATGTTCGGCCCGAGCGGCTTCTTGATCAGCAATCTCGGTGTGCTGGGCGCGTTGCTGATCCTGTTTCTGCGACACGCGTAAGCAGCCTCGATCAGCGGGCGGTGTTCGTCACGCGTCCCGCCTCGCACGTACGACAGGCACACTCCCCTCCTTCGCGCTTGAGCGCGCCGGCCCGGATGTCAGACACCGCGCGCACGTCGCGAGAAACGTCCCACCTGTAGGAGCGCGCTTGCGCGCGAAGGGCGGGACCGGTAATGCCCTTTCGCGCGCAAGCGCGCTCCTACAGGACAGGGGACGAGGGAAAGGCAGGGATTACTGACACGATGGACGCGTGAGGCGGAAGCGGTTGTCGACCGGATGCGTGGGCAGATCCAACAGAACCTGCCGTGACATCTCTCCACGCAAAAAAACGGCCGCGAACATCGCGGCCGTTTCGACTGCACAGAGCGTTGGATCAGCGCTGCGGATGCCCCGCCTGCAGCTCCTCGCGGCTGAGGAAGCCGTCGCGGTTCTCGTCGAGCCACGCGAAGCGCTCGGCCAGACGCGGCATCTTCTCGCTGACCTCGACCCGGCTCAGCTTGCCGTCGCCGTTGAGATCGGCCTCACGGAACATCGTGTCGAAGCGACGCTCGCCCTCGGCGCGACGCTCGGCCGCCTTCGCCGTGTGCCAGGTACGCAGCTCGCTGCGGGTGAGATAGCCGTCGCGGTTGGTGTCGATCGCGTCGAAGTTCGCGACCAGATCGAAGCCGCGTCCGCCTTGGCCACGCGGGCCACCTCGGCCGGCCTTCGCGCGCTCGCCGCGGGCCTCGGCGCTGCGTGCGCCCTCGCGTCGCGGTGCATCGGCACGTGCTCCACGTTCCGCGCGCTTGGCCTCACGACGCGCCTGCATCGCCTCCTGGCCCGCCTGCGCTTCGGCACGGCTGATGCGTCCGTCATTGTCGGTATCCAGACGGGCCAGCGCGTCGACCGGATTGCCCATGCGGTGATGGCCACGCATGCCGTGCGCACGCGGTCGCTCGCCGGCAGGCTTCGACGCTGCAGCGGCGTCGCTGCCGGCGGTACGCGTCTGCGACTGGGCGAAGCCCGCACC
>QFMX01000103.1 GCA_003240625.1 Sphingomonas taxi | reverse complement strand
CGACATCGTCATCTACGCGGCGGACGGCAGCGTCATCCCGCCCGAGACGATCAACTGGAACACGGAGGAGGCGGTCCGGTACCTGTTCCGCCAGAACCCGGGCCGGATGAACGCGATGTCGTCCGTGAAGATCAACTTCCCGAACCCGCACGCCGTGTACATGCACGACACGCCGCAGCAGAGCGTGTTCTCGCAGCTCATGCGCTTCGAATCGTCGGGCTGCGTGCGCGTCCAGAACGTGCGCGACCTGATCGTCTGGCTGGCGCGGGATACGCCGGGCTGGGACCGCGCCACGCTCGAGCAGGTCATCGCGGCTCGCACCCGCAAGGACGTCGATCTCGTGAACCCGGTGCCGCTGCACTTCACCTACCTGTCGGCCTGGGCGACGGACCCGACGGTGGTGCAGTTCCGCGACGACATCTACCATCTCGACGGCTCGGCCCAGCTCGCCATGAACGATCTCCAAACCACGGCGTACTCGGCCGGCGAGCAGGCGTCGGCCGACCTGCCTTACTGATCCTTCCGACGATCCGGCCAGAAAAGGCCCGGGCGCTCGGAGCGTCCGGGCCTTTTCGTGTCCGGCTCCGTTCTTGGCGCGTTCCGCACAGCTATGATAAAGCGGGCGCGAACCGATCGCGGACCTGTCCGCCAGCCCGGAGTTTCCCGTGTCGCACGCTTTCGCTCTCGACGCCGCGCCCCAGCCGAACGCCTTCTTCTCGGACGGTATCGCCGCAACCGATCCCGATCTGTTCGGCGCCATGCGTAGCGAACTCCAGCGCCAGCAGCACGAGATCGAGCTGATCGCCTCCGAGAACATCGTCTCGCGGGCGGTTCTGGAAGCGCAGGGCTCGGTGCTGACCAACAAGTACGCCGAGGGCTATCCGGGCCGGCGCTACTACGGCGGCTGCGAGTTCGTGGATGTCGTCGAGCAGCTTGCGATCGACCGTGCCAAGGCGCTGTTCGGCTGCGAGTTCGCCAACGTCCAGCCGAACTCGGGCAGCCAGGCGAATCAGGCCGTACTCTTGGCGCTGTCGAAGCCCGGCGCCACCATTCTCGGCATGAGCCTCGACGCGGGCGGCCATCTGACGCACGGCGCCAAGCCCAACCTGTCGGGTCGCTGGTTCAACGCCGTCCAGTACGGTCTCGACGTCGAGACCGGCCTCATCGACTACGATCAGGTCGAGCGTCTCGCTCACGAGTCGAAGCCCGACATCATCGTCTGCGGCGGCTCCGCCTATTCGCGCGTCATCGACTTCGCCCGGTTCCGGCGGATCGCTGATGCGGTGGGCGCCTATCT
>QFMX01000102.1 GCA_003240625.1 Sphingomonas taxi | reverse complement strand
CGCACGATCGCCCTACACCTTTGGCAAGGCGCTCGACCTCCCCACGGGCGCGCCGCGCGAATGGCTGTACGTCGATTTCGACAAGGCGCTGCCGCTGATCGACCGCAACGCCACTCCGCTGACGCGCAATCGCGAGAACGACCGACGCGTCAAGGAGGAGGTGCTGGCTGGCTATGCGCAGCTCGACCTGCGCGGCGAACTCGCGGGGATGGTCGTGCGCGGCGATGCGGGTGTGCGGGTCGCGCGGACGCGGACCATCGCGACCGGTGCCGTCGTCGTGGGTGGTGTCGCGCAGTCCGTGACGTTCGGGCGGAGCTACACCGACTGGCTGCCATCGGCGAACCTCGTCTTCGAACTGGCCCCCCGGTTGCAGCTGCGCGCCAGCGCCAACCGCAATATCACGCGCCCGACGCTCACCTCGCTGACGCCGGGCGGACAGGTGCAGGTGAATACGCGGACCGTGTCGGTCGGCAATCCCGACCTTGAGCCGTTCCGCGCCGATTCGGTCGATCTCGCGCTGGAATTCTATCCCTCCCGCGACGGCTTCTTCGCGGTCGGCCCGTTCTACAAGCGGATCGACAGCTTCATCACCAATCGCACCACGGAGCAGGCCTATGCCGCGTCGGGCTATCCGATCGCCTTCCTCGGCAACCAGCAGGTGGCGCGGCCCGAGGACATCTTCTTCTTCACCCAGCCGGTCAACGGCCCCGGCACGAGCCTGAAGGGCGTGGAGGTGATCGCGCAGCAGGCGTTCACCTTCCTGCCCGGCGTGTTGCGGCATCTGGGCGCGATCGCCAACTACACCTACACCAGTTCGGATACCGACTATGCCCTGACCGCGACGACCAGCGTGCGCAAACCGCTGGTCGGCCTGTCGAAACATTCGGCCAATGCGACGCTGTATTACGAAACGCCCGTCTATGGCGGACGCGCGTCGATCAACTATCGCGACCGCTATCTGACCGCGGTCCCCGGGGCCAACGGCAACGACATCGCCGGGGTCAATGCGGCGACCTATGTCGATGCCTCGCTGTTCTGGAACGTCACGCCGCGCTTCACGGTCACGCTGGAGGGCGTGAACCTGACCAACCAGGCGGAAGACCAGTTCGTCGACAGCTCCGACCGGGTGAGCAGCTATGCGCGCAGCGGCCGGCAACTGCTCGCCGGCATACGGTGGCGGATGTGATCCGCGCCGCTCGCCTGATCGCGCTGGTCGCCGCGACGGCGGCACCGGCGCGGGCGCAGGACACGGCGCTGCGGGTCAACGACATCGTCGCGGTCGGCACGCACAACAGCTACAAGCA
>QFMX01000101.1 GCA_003240625.1 Sphingomonas taxi | reverse complement strand
GACGCGCTTCTCGACCGCCGCCCTCATCATCACCTTCCCGCTGTTCGCATGGATGGCGCGGCTAGTCGGCCGCGAGACCGAACGCGCACCGATCAAGCGCTTCTCGCCGGTGCGCCGTTGGCTGACTTACCTGACCTTGTTCGTCAGCGCGACCGCGATCATCGGCGACCTGACCGTGCTGGTCTACAACGTGCTGGGCGGGGAGTTGAGCCTTCGCTTCGTGCTGAAGGTGTTGGTGGTGGCGATGATTGCCGCGAGCGTGTTCGGCTACTACCTGTGGGACCTGCGTCGCGACGAAAGCGCGACCCGTGCATGGCGCGCCATGGGCAAGCGCCTGCTCATCGCCGCCGGCATCGTTGCGGTCGCCGCCCTGGTCGGCGGGTTCCTGCTGATGGGCAGTCCTTCCAGCCAACGCGCGCAACGCATGGACGAGCGTCGGGTCGGCGATCTGCAACAGATCGAGATGATGGTGCGGGCGCATGTCGAAGAGACGGGCCGCTTGCCGGCCGACCTGGCGACGATTGCGGCCAAGCCCGGCGTGGCACTTCCCGTCGCCGACCCGGACACCGGCAAGCCTTACGTCTATCGCATCGACGATGCGTTGCGTTTCAGCCTGTGCGCGGATTTCCAGACCGATACCGCCGAGTCTCGTCGTGGCGACCCGGCATGGCCGGTGTCGACGGAGTGGGCGCATGGCATAGGCAACACCTGCTTCAGCCGGCGCATCGAGCCACCCAGTGAGCGCGAGGCGGCCGCCGAAGCCGATGCGCGGGCCGCCAAGCGTGCGGCGATCCAGACGCAGTAGCCCGATCGATTGCCCTGACCTTCGATCAGGTTTCGCGCTCGAAATCCAGCGCGGCCTGCAGCTCGGTGGCATCGATGAAGCCCGAGATGCCGACACCGGCCAGCCGGTAGCGTTGTTCGACCGGCAGGGCCACACGTTCGCGCAAGGCTATCGCAACCGTCGCCAGTTCGCTCTGCGAGGCCACCGGATCGGCCAGGGTCAGGCTGCGGGTCAGCGTGCGGAAATCGTCGGTCTTGAGCTTCAGGACCACGGTGCGCGCCATCCGGTCGGGATGTCGTTCGCGTTCGCGCAGGTAGCCGGCCCACGCCTTGGCGGCCAGTCGCTCCAGGTGCGGCACCAACTCGTCCAGCGTCAGGTCGTGCTCGAAGGTGTCCTCGCACGACACTTGCAGGGTCGGGCGCTCGCTCTGGACCGCGCGTTCGTCGATGCCATGCGCGAGCTCATGCAGGCGGCGGCCCCAGCGTCCGAAGCGTCGTTCCAGTTCGGCGATGTCGACGCCGCGCACATC
>QFMX01000100.1 GCA_003240625.1 Sphingomonas taxi | reverse complement strand
CGGGCTGTCGCAGGAGGCGCGGTCGGTTCGCTATGACCGGTTCCAGATCCAGCGCTACGGCGAACTGGCCGTGGACGGGCGGACCCTGATCGCGCCTGACGACGTACGCACCACGATTGAGCAGGAGGACCGCCGCCGCCGCAGCGCCTTCGTCGGAGCGGACTGGCGCGTCTCGCCGGACCTTCGGCTGGATTTCGACGGACTGGTGTCGATGTTCGACAATGCCATTCGCGAGGATCGATTGGTCTATGGTCTCGGTGAAAGGCTGGGGGAGCCGAGCGCCATCGCCCGCGTGGAGGCCGGCGTCGTCACCGCCGCCGCGGTTGCGGGCGGTCGCATCGACAACAATACCGAGATTTCCGACCAGTCGCATCTGAACGTCGTCACGTCGCTGGGCGCGGAAATCCGGCTGGGCGACTGGCTCCTGACGCCCAGGGTCAGCATCTCGCGCGCCCGCTCGGTGCTGGACACGCCGCTGGAGCGGTTTTCAGCCCAGTCGCCCGAAGGAGTCTCATACGTCTTCGACCTGGGCGACGCGTCGTCGTCGCGGCGAGCGGCGCGGCTGACGACCGACTTCAATCTGCTCGATCCGTCCCGTCTGACGCTGGCGCAACTGAACATCCGCGCGGTGGAGTCGCGCGATGACGACCTGACGGCCTTCTTCGACGCCCGGCGCGCCATCGGTCGGACCTGGGGCGGACTGCGCCTGTCCGCACTACGCCTGGGGGGCCAGGTCAGCGATCGGGGCCGGGATTACCAGCGGCGCGACCGGCAGGCCGCGCTTCGGTCCGCCGACACGGATATCGCCGACTTTTACGGCGACATCACGCCGCGCGATGTCTTTAGCGACCTGGTGGCGATGCGGTCGACGCCGTGGATCATCGCAGACTTTGAGCGGTTTCGCGACGCCTTCGAGGTCCGGGGGGAACGCGCGGATATCGTTTTTCAGCCGGGGGATCTTAAACCCACCGGAGCCGACCGGCAGAATTCCTATCGCGTGGGCGAACAGATCGGGGCGGCCTATGCGCGGATCGACTTCGACGGGGAGGCGGCGGGGACGCCCTTCTTCGGCAATATGGGCCTTCGACTGGTAGGGAGCCGTGTCGAGGTCGATGGGGCCCGGTTGGAGAGCGTCGATGGCGTGGCGGAGGTCCGGCCCGTGACCTCCGAGCGGAACCACGATGCTCTGCTTCCCAGTTTCAACCTGGCTTTCGATCTGAGCGACGTAGCGGTGCTGCGAATGGCCGCGTCGCGTTCCATCACCCGCCCGTCGCTGGCCGATCTTCGGGCCTCCACCGTGCCCGCCAGCGTCCTG
>QFMX01000099.1 GCA_003240625.1 Sphingomonas taxi | reverse complement strand
CGCGATAGGTCGCGTAGGCTTCGCGCGCTTCGGAGCGCACATTCACCGCCTTTTCAAGCAGGCGATTGACCGCGCCCATATAGGCTTCCTGAGCCTTCACGGACCGGGCCTTGCCGAAGTCGAAGATCGGGATCTGGACGGCGACCTCGAAGCCTTTGGGATTAGCCTTGTCGCCCTCCGCCGATTTCGAATGATTGGCGATGCCGGTGACCTCGAGCATCGAGATCGCCCGCGTCTGCTCGGTCAGTCCGTAGCTCTGCGCCAAAGCATCGAGTTCGAGCCTGTCGCCGATCAGGTCGACCCGGCGACGAAGAGCAGCTGCTTCGACATCGCTTTGCGCCTTGAGCCGAGGAAATCCCGGAAGCCGCGACGGCAGTCGATAGTCGAGGTCTCGGCCCCAGAGGCCAAGCTCACGGGTCAGGGCCTCCCTCTCCTTGGAGGCCTCCAGCCGGGCTTCGGCAAGTTCGGTCGCGACCTCGGCATAGAGCGCCCCGGACCGCGCCTGATTGAGCTTCGTTGTGGCGCCTGTTTCGCCGAGCTTCTTGGTCAGCTCGGCGGACGCAGCGGCCGAAGCGCGCGCTGTTTCGAGAAACGCAGCCGTCTCGCGCGCGGCGACCGCCCGATAATAGGCGCGGCGCGCATTGGCCGCCGTGCGGAACGTCGCCTGGATCGTCTTGTACTGCGCCGCTCGGAACTCGGTCTCGGCGATCTTTGCGCGTCTCGGCAGCGTTAGGAGCGACAGCAAGTCGGCGACGAGCCGGCGCTCGATGTCCAGTTCGCCGCGATAGGTGACACGCTCGATGGAGACGGTCGGCGACGGCGGCAGGCTCGCCTCGACGTATTCGGCTTCTGAGACGCCAAGGGCGTTGTATTCCGCCTGTAGTCCCCGGTTGTTGAGAAGCGCGATCTGGACGGCTGCGTCCGCGGTCAGCGGCGCGCCGAGAAGGCGCGCGACACGGGACCGGACGGCAGCCGCGTCAGCTGGCGTCACGATCTTCGCGGTGTCCTTGCCGAGATCGAGCGAAACCCGAGAGACGACCGGCGTCATACCGCGGTCGGCGGAAATCGACGCGCAGGCGCCGAGGGTCGCCGATAGCGCGACGACGGCCGACGCGCGAGCGAGGCGGGAGCGAACTGATCGCATCACATCCCCTCCATCGGCTTGGAGGTGACGGCCTTGTTCTGCTCAAGCCACGGCTTCGGCTCGACCGGACGGTAGTCGGCCATGCCGGCGGTGACCGAAACGTAGCGCCCGTGCGGCGCGGGAGCGGATGGATCATTCGGATCCCACCCCGCGACGGGCGATGGCGGCAGCGCCGAGCAG
>QFMX01000098.1 GCA_003240625.1 Sphingomonas taxi | reverse complement strand
GCGCTCGACAACTATCTGGAGATGCGCGACCGCGTCGACGATGCCGACTACCTGCTGCAGCGCGCACTGGAACTGGCGCTGCAGACGCGTCATCCCGGGCGATTCGTCCCGCACTACGCGATGGTCACCTTCATGCGCATTCCGTACTCGCTGGCGATGACCCGCACCGACATCCAGCGCGGCATCCTGGAGCGTGCGACCGCGGGCCATGCCACGTTGGACACCCTGGATTGGGACGCGATCGATGCAGACGTGCGTGCGCGGCTGACACCACTGGAGGACGTGCCGGCATGAACGGGCGAGGCTCGATCCACGAAGACGCGCCGACGACGCAGCCGCCGCGCACCTCCACATCGTCGGCGCCGCTCGCCACCCGGACCTCGCCGGACCAATGAGCGACAGCTTCCTCTTCTACGATCTGGAAACCTTCGGCGCCGACCCGCGGCGCACGCGCATCGCCCAGTTCGCGGCAATCCGCACCGATGCCGCGCTCCAGGAGATCGATGCGCCGATCGATCTGTTCGTACAGCCGGCCGACGACCTGCTGCCCTCGCCGGTCGCCACCCTGATCACCGGCATCACGCCGCAGCAGGCCCGGGCCGTCGGCGTGCCGGAAGCGGACGCGTTCGCACGCATCCACGAGGAAATGGCGCGGCCGAAGACCTGCACGCTGGGCTACAACTCGCTGCGCTTCGACGACGAGTTCGTGCGTTTCGGCCTGTACCGCAATTTTCATGATCCCTACGAACGCGAATGGCGCAGCGGCAATTCGCGCTGGGATCTGCTCGACGTGATGCGGCTGTGGCACGCGCTGCGCCCCGACGGTCTGGTGTGGCCCGTGCGCGAGGACGGTGCCACCTCGTTCAAGCTCGAACATCTGGCCGCCGCCAACGAGGTGCGGACCGGCGATGCCCACGAGGCGTTGTCGGACGTGCGGGCACTGATCGGCCTGGCCCGGCTGTTCCGCAGCGCGCAGCCGCGGCTGTGGGACTACGCGGCCAGACTCCGCGACAAGCGCCATGCCGCCTCGCTGCTCGATACCATCGCGATGATGCCGGTGCTGCACGTCTCGCAGCGCTATCCGGCCGCGCGTCTGTGCGCGGCACCGGTGCTGCCGATCACGCGCCATCCGCGCATCGACAGTCGTGTCGTGGTGTTCGATCTCGACGGCGATCCCGACTGGCTGCTCGATCTGGATGCCGACACCATCGCGTCGCGCGTATTCGTCCGGCGCGAGGATCTGCCCGAAGACGTCGCGCGCATCCCGCTGAAGGAGGTCCACAGCAACCGCTGTCCGGCGCTGGTGGCCTGGAGCCATCTGCGCGCC
>QFMX01000097.1 GCA_003240625.1 Sphingomonas taxi | reverse complement strand
GACGCTTCCGCGCAGCGGACCTGACGATCAGGACATCCTGAACAAGGCGTCGCTGCGCGTCGTGGCCGACCGCAAGCCCGGCCTCGACTACTTCGTGGTGGACCTGACCCCGGACGTTCTGGGCTACTTCCCGCAGAGCGCGCCGGAAAGCCTGCGCCAGGGCTTCGGCATCAACCGGGGCGCGGCGCCGACGCTGCCGCTCGGCGTCGGCGACGTGGTGTCGATCACCTTGTTCGAATCCTCCGCCGGCGGCCTGTTCATTCCCGCCGAGGCCGGCAGCCGTCCGGGCAACTACATCACGCTGCCGAACCAGACGATCGATCGCACGGGCAACGTGTCGGTGCCCTACGGCGGCAACATCCGCGCGGTCGGCAGCACGGCGGCCGAACTCCAGCGCCGCATCGAGGAGGCTCTCGCCGATCGCGCCATCGAGCCGCAGGCCGTGGTGCAGATCGTCAGCAGCCGCTCCAACCAGGTCTCGGTGCTCGGCGACGTCAATCAGGCGGCACAGCTGGAAATCAACCCGGCCGGCGAGCGCATCCTCGACGTGATCGCCCGCGCCGAAGGCATCTCGACGCCCGGCGTCGAAACCTACATCACGCTGCAGCGCAACAACCGCACGGCCACGGTGCCGTTCGAGGTGCTGGTCAGCGATCCGAGCGAGAACATCTACGTCTACCCGAACGACACGATCTACGTGAACCGCGAGCGCCGCACCTATCTGGCCTTCGGCGCGTCGGGCCTGAACGGGCGCATCGACTTCCAGGAATCCAACCTGACCATGGCGGAAGCCGTGGCGCAGGCCGGCGGCCTTCTCGACTCACGTGCCGATCCCAAGCAGGTCTTCCTGTATCGCCTCGTCGACAGCGACACGCTGGCGCGCATGGGTCTGCCCGCCGACCGCAAGGACAACGCGGCCTTCCCCGTGATCTTCCGCGCCAACCTGCGCGACCCATCGACCTTCTTCCTGGCGCAGACCTTCCCGATGCGCGACCGCGACATCATCTACGTGTCGAACTCGGACTCGATCGAGGTCCTGAAGTTCCTGAACATCGTCAACGCGGCGACTTCGTCGGTGTCGGACGTCGCGGCGGACTACTCCGTGACGCGCGCGGTGATCCGCAACACGCGGTAACGCCGAGCGACGTCGGCATGGGGATCGAATCTGGCGGCCTTCGGGTCGCCCGTTTTCGTTCGCGACCTCGAACTCTTTTCCGGCGGCGCGCCCCCGAACCGCTGCCGTCGGAGGGCGCGATGCGGTAAGACATCCGGCGGACGATCGGTGCCCCTAGCGTGGATGCGTCGACCGATCCGCTGAAGGAGCACTGCGAT
>QFMX01000096.1 GCA_003240625.1 Sphingomonas taxi | reverse complement strand
GACGCAGGCCCATGCCGCCGCGTCGACACGACGAACGCATCTGCAGCGCAGCGTCGCCGTGCCCCGCACAGCCGCCATCACCGGAGTCGTCATGCACCCCAGCCGTTCTGTCATCGCCACCGCGATCGCCGCCACACTCGCACTGGCCTGGACCGCCCCCGCCGCCGCGCAGTCCACGTCCCCCGGGACCATGACCGCGATGGCCAACACGATCGTCGGCAAGGTCAGCGAAGCCTCGCGCGGCGTCTCGCTCGAAGGCGCGATCGTGACCGTCGGCGGCCGTCAGGTCAGCACCGATCGCGAAGGCTTCTTCCGCGTCACCGGACTGGCACCGGGCCGGTATGCGGTGCAGGTGGATTACCTCGGCTACATCCGCCACGAATCGGAAGTGGAACTGGGCGAAAGCCGCGGCGCACAGGTCGACATCACCCTGCGCAGCACCGTGACCGCTACCGACGTGGGCGTGGTCGAAGTGCGCGCCAGCCGACGCCCAGGCGATGGCACTCAATCAGCAGCGCGCCAACACCAATTACGTCAACGTGGTCTCGGCTGACCTGCTGGGCCAGTTCCCGGACAACAACATCGCCGAATCCACGCAGCGCATTCCCGGCGTGTCGATCGAGCGCGATCAGGGTGAGGGCCGCTACGTCACCGTGCGCGGCGCGCCGAAGGAGTACACCACCGTCTCCATCGACGGCGTGCCGCTGGCCAATCCCGATGCCGCCAGCCGCGGCGTCGAGCTCGACACCATTCCCTCGGACGTGATCGCCGCGCTGGAGGTCACCAAGGCGCTTACCCCGGACATGGATGGCGACGCGATCGCCGGCAACATCAACATCCGCACCCAGAGCGCGCTCGACCGCGAGGGCCTGACCCTGCGCGCGTCGCTGGCCGGCGGCAAGTACCAGCTCGGCGACGGCGAGAACCAGCGCTACAACGCCACCGTCGGCAACCGTTTCGGCGCCGAGCAGAACATCGGCGTGCTGGTCTCGGGGTCGATCAGCCGGCAGGGCCGCTTCACCGACAACGTCGAGACGCTCTACCAGGCGGGCGGCGGCGGCTTCCGGCCGACCGAGGTGCAGATCAAGGATTACGAAGGCGTGCGCACCCGCAAGGGCCTCACCGGGCGTTTCGATTACCGGATCAATCCCGACCACCTGCTGACCTTCGTCGCGTCCGATTCGAACTTCGAGGACCGCGAGTTCCGCGACAACCTGATCATCGCCCTCGACAACTTCGCGGCCGGCTCGGGTGAAACCACCGGCCAGGCCCGCGCGACGTTCGACAAGGAACTGCGCGAGCGCACCTACGACAAGACCATCCGCACCTACAACCTGAG
>QFMX01000095.1 GCA_003240625.1 Sphingomonas taxi | reverse complement strand
GGCGTCGAGCAGGGTGGCGTAGGCGAGGTTCTCGGCGAAGCCCCAGTCACCGGCGATTTCGCCGGCCGCCATCTTGCGGCGGTCGTCGTAGATCTTGGCGACGCGGGCATGCAGGCTGACGGTATCGGGCACCGTGGTGATCTTGGTCGCGAGCGCCTTGAGCGTGTCCACCGACACCGTGGTGTCGAGCGTGTCGCTGAGTCGGCCGGCGAGGTAGGGATCCCAGTCGATCGTGAGTTCGTAGTCCGACGGCTTGGCGTCGGCGAGCTCGACGGTGACCTCACCCGCGTCGAGCTTGTCGCGGTAGCGGTCGACGATCGCCTTGGCGTCGTCCGCGGTGATCACGCCTTCGCTGACCAGCTGCGCGGTGTAGAGCTCGCGCGGGGTCTTGTGCTTGCGGATCACCTGGTACATCAGCGGCTGCGTGGCCGCCGGCTCGTCGGCCTCGTTGTGGCCGTGGCGGCGGTAGCAGACGAGGTCGATGACCACGTCCTTGCCGAACTGCTGGCGGAAGTCGTACGCGAGCTCGGCGCAGAACACGACGGCTTCCGGATCGTCGGCATTCACGTGCAGTACCGGTGCGCCGACCATCTTGGCCACGTCGGTGCAGTACAGCGTCGAGCGCGAATCCTGGCGCTCGCTGGTGGTGAAGCCGACCTGGTTGTTGATGACCACGTGCACCGTGCCGCCGACCGCGAAACCGCGCGCCTGCGACATCTGGAACAGTTCCATGTTGACGCCCTGGCCGGCGAACGCCGCGTCGCCATGCAGCAGCACCGGCAGCACGGCTTTGCGCTCGGTGTCGCGGCGCCGATGCTGGCGCGAGCGGACGCTGCCGGCGACCACCGGGTTGACGATTTCCAGGTGCGAGGGATTGAAGGCGAGTGCCAGATGGACCGCGCCGCCGGGCGTGGCGAGATCCGCCGAGAACCCCATGTGGTACTTGACGTCGCCGGTGTGCGCACGGTCGTCGTCGTGGTGCTCGAACTTGCCCTCGAACTCGTCGAACAGCGTGCGCGGGTTCTTGCCCAGCGTGTTGACCAGCACGTTGAGACGGCCGCGATGGGCCATGCCGATCACGATGTCCTTGACGCCGTCCTTGCCGGCGCGCTGGATCACGTTGTCGAGCAGCGGGATCAGCGCATCGCCGCCTTCCAGCGAGAAGCGCTTCTGGCCGACGTACTTGGTGTGCAGGTAGCGCTCCAGGCCCTCGGCCGCGGTGAGGCGTTCGAGTATGCGGGTCTTCTCGGCGGCGCTGCGTGCGAACCGGCCACCTGCATTCTCCAGGCGCTGGTACAGCCAGCTGCGCTGGTCGAAGTCCGGGATGTGCATGAATTCCGCGCCGATCTGGCTGGAATACGTGGT
>QFMX01000094.1 GCA_003240625.1 Sphingomonas taxi | reverse complement strand
GGCCGGGTCGATCGCCAGCACGAGCGAGCGATCGGTGACGCCGCGATAGAACCAGTCGGGCAGGACGAACTCCATGCCCTCGACACGGCCGTCGCGGGTGGCCAGTTCCTCCCATTCGTTGATCCACGAGAACTGGTGCCGGCGCCAATGCTCGCCCTGCCGGATCGTCGTGCGGATCGAGGTGGATTGCAGCCGGATCAGCGCGTTCTTCAGCAGGCGATATTCGCGCGCGCCGGTGGCGCGGCCGATCGCCATGAGAAGCTGATAGGGCGTGAAGCGGAAGAACCGCGATGTGAGCAGGCCGTTGTTCTCGGCCGCGACGATCTGCGAGGCGGCCCAGATCAGCACATCGGCGTCCCAGATGGTCGCCATGCCGTAATCGGCCATACCGAAGACCTCGACGCGGACGCCGCCGGATTCGTAGAGGATCGGCGCGGTGCGCTTCGCCTTGGCGAGCGAGAAGAACGGGCGCTCCATCAGGTCGCGTTGATCGCGCGGGCTGGCGTCGCCGGTTGCGACCACGAAGGGAGCGAGACGGCTGCGCTCGCTGGCCTCGGACGGCTGCGCGGCGGGGCTATGATCGTTGTCGTGCAGCATTCAGCACTCGCCCCGCTCTTGCGGCGTCAGAGGGCGGGCGGGAAAGACCGTGCCGGCGTCGGGATCGCGGGTGGATTTGCGGGTGCCGATGTCGGACCAGGCTTCCAGATCGCGGATGGCGTAGAGGACGCGGCCGCCGATCTTCTTGTAGGTCGGACCGGTGCCGTAGGTGCGGTGCTTCTCAAGGGTGCGGATCGAAATGCTGAGGAAGCGCGCGGCTTCCTGAGTGCGCAGCAGGCGCGGCGGCATATCCGCGTTGGGGCGGATGGCCATGGATCACCTCCAGGTTCGTCGGTTGATGCGACTGCCGGTGACGGCAGCGAGCTACGGCGAACCATGGCGAGCGATCGGCGAGCGGTAGCGTGCCGCATTCGCGCCTACGCGCTGGCGGCACCCCCGATCGTTCGGAGGGGAAACCTCATATGATGAGGTGGTGTGATGGGCCTGCCCGGTGGAACGGCGAAGCGCGCCGACTATTTCGGCGCGGTCGTCTTCTTCAACAGATCGCCCGGCTCGATCTCTAAGGCATCGGCGATCTGGCCGAGCACCGTGACGCTGGCGGACACGTCACCGCGTTCAATCGCCCCGACATAACGCATGCTCAGGCCCGCCCGATCGGCGAGTTCTTCTTGCGTCAGTTGTTTGTCATGACGTGCCCGACGCAGATTCCTCGCCATGATCTCCTTGAGATCCATGGTGCGAGGGGAACCAGCATAGGAACGATCATTCTAGGAATGATCGTTCCTATTCGTGTCGCGACATGTTATTGAT
>QFMX01000093.1 GCA_003240625.1 Sphingomonas taxi | reverse complement strand
GGCCGATCGATGCGGTGGCGACCGATGCGCCGTTGATCAGGGTCTTGGTGAAGCTGCTGCCGAGACCGCGGATCGCGATGTTGAGACCTTCGCCGTTGACGTCACGGTTCAACTGGATGCCCGGGATGCGGGTCAGCGACTCGGCGATGTTGGTATCGGGGAACTTGCCCAGATCCTCGGCGAAGATGGAATCGGTGAAGCCGGTGGAATCACGCTTGGCTTCGGTGGCGAACTGCAGGCTCTGGCGATAGCCGGTGACGGACACCGTATCGAGCTGCGTGAGCGTTTCTGATTCCGCCGGCGGCGTGGCCGGCGTGGGTGGTGGCGTCTGCGCCTGCGGACTTTGCGCCAGCGCGGATGCGCTCGCCATGCCAAGCAGCGCCAGACTCAACGCACGCGACAATACCGTTCTCGTAACTTGCATTTGCACCGTACTCCCCTCCCGTTTCTGGTGACGACCTGCCCGATCGCGAAGGCGCGTCGGCAGTGTGGCTTGACTGTGTGGACAACCCCGACGTCGCAGGCCAGAACGAAAGGCCGGATATGACGTGATTTTTACGGTAGCGCTATCATTCGATATGCGCACGCTGCGCAGCAGCATGAAATTCGAGGCCGCGTTCCGCTCATAGAAGTACGTCTGAAAAACCCCGATAAATGCAAGGCTTTGATTGTCTGCGCGCAGCTTTTGTGCGCTGCAAGAGGCGTCGTCTTTGACGCCGTGATAATGATAGCGCTATCACTTTGAGGGCGCGCTGCGTCGGGGGACGGGATGGTGGCGACACGCATCTGCACGACACGGCGGGGAACGCGATGAGCAGGCTCGTGGACGGCGCCGTCGCCGCGGTCGCCTCGCCGCACAGTGTCATCAGCCGCTACCGCTGGGTGATCTGCGCGCTGCTGTTCTTCGCCACCACGATCAACTACGTCGATCGCGCCGTGCTCGGTGTGCTCGCACCGACACTCGTCGCCGAGTTCGGCTGGAGCGAGCGCGATTACGGCGTCATCAGTGCATCGTTCACCCTCGCCTACGCGATCGGCTTCCTGTTCGCCGGCTGGTTCATCGACCGCGTCGGCACGCGGCTCGGCTATGGCGTGTATCTGACCGTCTGGTCGATCGCCGCCGCCGCGCATGCGCTGGTGAACTCGGTGGCCGGCTTCAGCATGATGCGCTTCGCGCTCGGCCTGGGTGAGTCCGGCAATTTTCCGGCCGCGGTCAAGACCGTCGCCGAGTGGTTTCCGAAGCGCGAACGCGCGCTCGCGACCGGAATCTTCAATGCGGGTTCGAACATCGGCGCGATCGTCGCACCGCTGGTCGTGCCCTGGCTGGCGCTGACCTGGGGCTGGCGCACGGCATTCGTCGTGACCGGCCTCGCC
>QFMX01000092.1 GCA_003240625.1 Sphingomonas taxi | reverse complement strand
CAGGAAGGTCGAGGCGAAGCGCAGGACGCCGTAGGCGGCGAAGGTTGTTTCCGAGACGTTCGAGACCTGCGCCGTCGGGTCGTCGAAGGAGCGGAAGTCAACATTCTGGTTGATCGGCGGCGCGCCGAGGAAGTCGAACACCGCTTGTGGATCGGCGACCTGATCCAGGCCGAACATCCACACATCGCCGAAGACGTTCTGGCCGTCGCCGCCCAGGAAGGTGTCACGGAACGGGAAGGCCTTGGCGACCTCGGGGAAGTCCGCCAGGCGATAGCAGCCGGCCGGGCTGGACCAGTTGGCGCAGGTCGTGCCGATCGCGGTCCAGGTGCCGTAAGTGGTCGAGCGGTTGATCGCGGTGCGATCCGTGGCGCGGACGCCGACACGCAGGTCGCGCAGGAAGCCCCCTTCCTCGAAGTCCCAGCGCAGATCGACGCGGCCGGCCCAGCTCTCGGCTTCGTTCAGTTCCGAATAGGGCAGGACAGCGGTGAGGCCGTAGTTGTTGATATCGGCGTAATAGTCGTCGGTGGCCGAGAACTGCGGGATATGCGGGCGGGTATCGAAGTTGAAGACGTAGTTGCCCGGGAACATGGGCACGTTCGGCGTCGCGGGGTCGCCGTCATCGTCGAAGCTCGGACCCGAGGTGTTGGTCAGCACGCTGGCCGTCAGGTTCATCGTCTGCATTTCGACGTTGGAGTCGATGTACTGCAGGTCGGCGCTGATGTTCAGGCGATCGGTCGCCTGCCACTTGCCGCCGATCGAGATGTCGGTCGTGTCTGTCTGGCGCGTCGTAGCGAAGGTGACCGCGTCCACACCGGGATTGATGAAGGAACCGGAGGTGGCGACGCCGTCCTCGACCGTGAAGGTTGCGCCGGGCGCCAGGTCCAGCGGCACGCCGTTGCCGCCGTAGGCGAAGAACGAAAGGCCATTATCGTGGAAGGTGTAGTCGGTGCGCAGCGCCTGCACGTAGAATTCGGTGCGATCGTTCGGGCGCCACTGGAGCGCAGCCGCGGCGCTGAAGCGCTCTCGATCGCCATAGCCCACCTTGAAGCCGCCCCCGTTCGGCAAGGCGATCTCCTCACCCTCGTAACCCGGCACGTCGGTGCGGATCAGATAGGGTTCGACCACGTCCAGGTCCTGGCGGAATGAGGTCTCGCCATAGGACATGTTCAGCAGGGCGCCGAACTCGCCGGCGGAGGTCTGCCAGCGATCGCTGGCCAGGAACGATGCGTTGTAGCCGTCGTCGTCGGCCAGATCGTAATGGGTGTAGGCGGCGCTGGCCGAGACCAGCCGTCCGGGCGCATCGAACGGCAGACGGGTGCGCAGGTTGATGGTGACGCCCAGCGCGCCCTCGATCATCTCTGCTGACGGGTTCTTGTAG
>QFMX01000091.1 GCA_003240625.1 Sphingomonas taxi | reverse complement strand
GTCTTGTTGCCGACGCCGGTGTTCAAGGCGTTCGGTTCAGGCGTCAGGCCGAGTTGGCGGACCTCCCATAGCCAGCCCGAGAACGGCGCGGTCGCTGCAGCACCGCTGAAGAACAGTTGCTTCTTGTCGGCATAGCTGCCCTCGATCGCGTCGATCGGTCCGGCGCCCGACAGGACGGTGGTCAGCGTCTGGTACTGGTTCTTGTCAAAGTCACCGCTGCCCTTGCGATAGACGATCTGCCCTGCGCCGCCGGTGCGTCCGAAGCGGATCGGGATCGCGGCGCGCGGGTCGGCGGACCAGTCGGTTTGCGTGCCGCCGCCGGTCGCTTCCGGCCCGGATTGCAGCAGCGATGCGCCGAGAGACGCGCCGATCGCAATAGCAGCGGCTGCAGTCGCTGAGACGCCCAGACCCAGCGCCAGCAGCGACGTGCCACCAGTGGGGATCGCCGCCGCCACCGCAATGACGACCGCAGCGATCTTCGCGACCTTCGCCATTCAGGCGCGCCACGCGGCAACGGGAGACGAGAGGGGTTGCATCACGCTCAAGCCCTCCTGCCCTTCGAAATAGCCCATCACGCGCCCATTACCGACCGCGATGCACAGCGCGCCGAATGCATCGCTGTCGCTCGGCAGTTCGACCACGTCGCCGATGATAGCCTCGACCGGCAGGATCGCCGGCAGCGTCGCATCCATCATCGCAGCCAGATTGTCCCACCCCCGCGACCGCAGCACTTCCCGGGCCGTCAGCGCGGACCCGAACCGCGTCATCGGCGGCACCTTGTGACCCATCGCGGCGACATGCTGGCGGACCATATGCGCGCAGGTCGCGGCCTTTGCCCAGTCGAACGGCTTGGCGGCGAAATGCCGCATGGTCGCCTGCGTCACGTCACGGCGGTCGACGAGATTCATATCCGCACCCCGCTTGGCGTCGACTGGCCCCAGAAGACCGGGTCGGGAACGCCGGTGATGAAGTCGAGCCCCAGTTCGCCCGGCCACACCCGCTTATGAAAAGCAGGTGCCAGTCGGATGCCTTCCTCGTTCTCGAAGAACCGCTCCATGCCGCCGACACAATCGAAGTCGACCCGGAGCGACGCTTGCGCGATCACCAGCGTAGGCACGTCGATTTCGCCGTCAAACAGCAGCAGCGGATCGCCGATCACAACGCCGGTGTTCGGATCGACCGCACCGATCCAGAACCGGACTCTCGTGCCTTGCATGTCGTCGGTCGCGATCGTTTCCGGATCGGCATCGACCGGCGGTAGTAGCGAGAAGCTGAAGCTAGGAGCCTCATCGCCCGCACCGTCCGAATAGTCGTCAATCCCGTCCCACGTGCCCCAGGTCGGATGCTCGCCGGTGAAGGTAGCCGAGGTATCATCGACCGT
>QFMX01000090.1 GCA_003240625.1 Sphingomonas taxi | reverse complement strand
CTGGCAGCGCTCGATATCGCGCATCTGGCCGATCGCCGGGCGCAATCGCTGTCGGGCGGCGAAACGGCCCGCGTCCTGCTCGCCCGCGTGCTCGCCGGGCAACCGCAATGGATCCTTGCCGACGAGCCGCTGGCCGCGCTCGATATCGGCCACCAGGACACCTTGTTGTGTCACCTGCGCAGCGCGGCCGACGCGGGCGCGGGCGTCGTGCTCGTGCTCCACGATCTGGCCCATGCGATGAACCATGCCGACCGCGTCGTCGTGCTCGACCGGGGGCGCTGTGTCGCCGATTCCGCGCCCGCCAAGGCGCTCGATGTTTCCACCATATCAACAACTTGGGGCATCGGATGCCGGTGGATTGGCGATGCCGGAGCGCGTGCATTGGTAACCGAATCGCGCTAGCGCCGGGCAATGCCCGATGCTATTGAAATCATTGCCGATCCTGCCTGGTTTCCCCACCGCCTTGATGCCGGGCGTCGAATCGTCGAATTCATCCGCATGGAGCGCGAGGATTTCGCGGCGCAAGGTTTCCTCGCCGACCGCGATCCGCCCGCGAGCGAACGCACTAGCCTCGCCTGGGACGACGTGGTCGCCATGGCGCCCGGACCCGCGCGGGTGCATTTTATCTTCCACACCGCATTTTGCCGCTCGACGCTACTGGTCCGCGCTATCGATAGACCCGGGCGCATCCTCGGCCTCAACGAACCGGGCGTGATCGCCAGCCTGGTCAATGCCGGACCCGCGGCCGAGCCTCTCGTCGAACCCGTCCTCGCATTGCTGGCGCGTCCGCAACGGCCCGGTGAGCAGGTGTTCGTCAAGCCGACCAATCACGCGAATCGGCTGATGCCCGCACTGATGCGGGCCATGCCCGATGCGCGCGCGATCCTGATGACCAATCCGCTGCCGTCATTTCTCCGGTCGGCTGCGCGCAAGGGCATGATGGGGCGGCGCTGGGGGCGCCAGCTCTATCTCGAGATGCAGGCTTATGGCGCGATGGATTTCGGCATGGACGGGCGCGAGACTTTTTCGATGACGGACCTGCAGGCGGCCGCGCTCGCCTGGTTCCTGGCACAGCGATGGTTCGCGCTCCATGCGACGGGGCAGGTTCGTGACGTGGCGCCCGACCGTTTCGCCGTGCTCGACGGGGACCGCTTCGATGCAGAGCGTGAAACCACGCTTCGCAGCCTGTTCGAATTTTGCGATGTCGCCGATCCGCCAGCGCTGGCGCAAGAGCTCGCCGACGGGCCCGTGTTTTCGCAGCATTCGAAAACCGGCGGCTCGTTCGTGCCGGGGCAGGATCGACGGGTCGATGAGAACACCGAGGAAGAGATTGCCCAGGTCGGCCAATGGATCGATCTGATCGCAAAGCAATCCGGCTTGCCGCTTCC
>QFMX01000089.1 GCA_003240625.1 Sphingomonas taxi | reverse complement strand
CACCGGAGCACGTCCTGCATGCCGCATGTCCATCGCCCCTCTTCCTTCCCTGAAGGCGCGCAGCATCGCACGCGACCGGGACCGCGTCACCGCGCTGGAGGGTGAGCTGCTCAGCCCTCGAACTGCGGCCGCGTCGGCAGGTTGTGCTCGAGATCCAGCCACGGCGGGTTCTCGGCGTACATCTCCTGGATCAGCTGCTTGATGATGTCGATGTAGCGGGAGCCGTCGTTCATGCGGTAGTTGAGAATCACCGGCGAGGTCGCGCGCTCGCCTTCGATCAACCGGTAGTGCACGTCGGAACGCAGCAGACGCGCAGCGCTGGGCACCACGCACACGCCGCTCTCGGCGGCGACCAGGCCGAGCGCGGTCTGCAGCTCGCGCGCTTCGATGATTTCCGCCGGACGCACGTCGTGGTCCCGCAACAGGCCGAGCACCTGGTCGGCGAAGCCGGGGCGCACATCCTTGGGATAGACGATGAGTTGCTGTCCTTCGAGCGCGGCGACCGGCAACGGGCCGTTGTCATCAGCCAGCGGCGCACCCGCCGGGATCGCCAGCGCCAGCCGCTCCTCGCGCAACACCGCGCCGACCACCGATGGGTCGTTGTGACGGACGCGACCGAAGCCGACATCGATGCGGCCCGCCTTGAGGGCCTCGATCTGATGGACCGAGGTCAGTTCCAGTAGTTGGATGTCGAGTTCGGGCGAGTGCTGGCGCAACTTGCGCACCAGCAGCGGCAGGCCGGCGTAAAGCGTGGACGCGACGAAGCCGATCACGATCACGCTGCGTTCGTGCAGCCCGACGCGTCGCGTCGCGACCTGCATCTGCTCCACCCGGCCGAGGATCTGCAGCGCCTGCTCGTGGAACAGACGCCCGGCATCGGTCAGCCGCAATGGCCGCGTGCTGCGCGAGATCAGCTGCACGCCCAGCTCTTCCTCCAGCAACTGGATCTGCCGGCTCAGCGGCGGCTGGGCGATGTGCAGCACTTCGGCGGCGCGGGTGAAATTGCGCTCGCGGGCGACGGCGCAGAAGTAGCGGAGCTGGCGGAGGTCCATACTTTGGTCGAATTGAATAGGCGACGAGATCGATACTCGACAGGTATTGTGCATCGCAACAATCGTTGCTGATCAACGATTAGCGCTGAATCATACCCTGAGGGTATTCAATCACACCAAATCGGTGTTGGACCGGGCGCAGGCGGTCGTCGCATAACTTGGCCCATGAACGCTGTCGCCGCCCCCCGCCCCCACGCCGTTGCCACCGTCATCCGGATCGAGACCGTCATCGTCGATCTGCCGACGATCCGTCCGCACAAGCTGTCGGTCGCGACCATGGACGGCCAGACACTGATGCTGGTGCGCGTGCACTGCAGCGATGGCGTCGTCGGCATCGGCGAAGGCACGAC
>QFMX01000009.1 GCA_003240625.1 Sphingomonas taxi | reverse complement strand
CGAGCTGCGGGCTACGCCCTTCGCTCTTCGCCAGCACCCCAACAGCCGATTCTCACCTTGATTGTCGCTGGCTTCTCATCCTGTTTGTCGCGTGGCAATTCCGACATTACGCGGAACTTTCTGCTACTCACAACCCCGCGTTTCGATGACGGGCGCATTCGTCAGTTCGTTGTGGAAGGTTCAATCATTCCCTCGTAGAGGCTGTCGCTACGAAAGCTCGGTCGGGGTCGTCCGATTGGGTCATTGATGCTGACGACGTGGGGACAGCATGGCTTGGTGGGACGCACTTATCGGAACGGATAATCGTGGATTGGTCGATCCGCTTCGACTTACGTTTGACGCCACCAATCCACGCTATACCCCTGACAAGCACCCCAGGGACGCTACCGATGTCGCAATCGTCGAGTACCTTGATCGAACGGCTGATCTCGGGGAACTCGTGCAGTCGATAGCTTCCAGCGGTTACATAGATATTGAGCCGCTTATCGTCACCGTCCGCGGCGACAATCTTGTGGTTCTAGAAGGCAACCGGCGACTGGCTGCTCTCAAGGTCCTCCTGATACCATCTCTGGCTCGCGCTGCCGGGGTGAGCGTCCCTGAGCTCCGACCCGAGCTCGCACCAACCTTACAGCGGGTATCGGTGTTTCGCGTCGCCTCTGAACGGAGCGCTCGTGAGCTTATCGGCTTTAAACATATCAACGGACCGCAAACCTGGGACGCTTATGCCAAAGCGCTGTACGCCGCGCATTGGCTTGACGAGCAACGCGAGTATGGCGACGACGCATTGAGCCTTACCGAAATCGCCGCCAGGATGGGTGATAAACACGACACCCTCTACCGCATAGTCAGCGCTGTGTACGTCCTCCAGCAGGCGGAGCGAGAAGGACTATTCAACGTAGAAGACCGAGCTACAAAAAATTTTAGTTTTTCGCATCTTTACACCGCCCTTACCTATGCAGAGTACCGCGACTTTATTGGGCTATCGCGGGCAGACCGCAGTGCTAATCCGCAACATGACCCCGTAAAACCAGAGTACTTCCCCGCTCTAGCGCAATTGCTGCTTTGGATATTCGGATCAAAGTCAGCCGGTACAAAGCCCGCGATCCGGTCCCAAAATCCAGACCTTTCAAACCTCAAACGAGTGCTAGGTCATCCGATCGCTCGACGGGCGATGATGGAACGTAACGATCTGGGCGAGGCACTGGAAATGACAATCCAGGGGTCAGACCGCTTCGATAAGGCACTGTTCGACGCAAGTGCGGCCATCAAGGTGGCTTCTGGCGAACTCGCAAACGCGAAAGCCGATCGAGCCCTACTAGATGTCGCAGAAGAGGCGGACCGGCGATTAAATCTCATACTTGGTTGGTTGCAAATCGCTCTGGAGCGACGTTCGTCGCGCTCTACGAACGAACCTGCATCGAACGAGGAATAACCTAAATGGTCGCTGTTGCTGCACCTCCGCTGGACGCGGACGATGCCATCTTGGCAGACTGGTTAGAACTTACCGCTTTTCATGATGCCCAATCCCGCGCCCGCTTTGACGTAATTGACAACGTCTTCAAGATTCAGGACGAAGAGAATGCAAGTGACACGGGTGACGCCGACGCACTACGCGAAACACGCAGAGCGCGAATTGAAACAGAGATAGCACTTCGGGGCGATCGTCTAGCCGATGCTTATCCGTTCACGCTTAGCGAAGATGGAGAAGAACTGACCATCAAAATTAAAGGGCAGCGAAGGCTCTCTAGCTTTTATTTGTTTTGCTTAGTCTTTTCTCATGCTTCTCGATCTCCAATCTTATTACAACCGCCCGCCAGTCGGTTGCTAGCCAGAGGTCGGCGCCGCGAGTTTCAGATACTCGCTACTCTCGCAGTAGCAGGCTACATCGACGGACCATCGCTATCTTTCGGCTGGCCCCGCGCAAGTGGGACAACAATTCTGCAGGCGGTAGCGCGAGCGTGCGCTTTATCAGGGGTTGGAACACCCCGTGCCGTGCCCGGCCCTGTCGCCTCCAAATATGCGAAGGACGGCGGCATGGACGTAATCGCCTGGCGTCCAGCTATCGACGGTTTTCCCCCGCCGGCCGAGTTTTGCTTTGGGCAGGCTGCTAGTGGGCATGGATGGCGCACGAAGAATGCACCTGACGAAGTCGAAGACTTTTATCGCAGCTACTATTTTGACCGGCCAAATTGTCAGACGACCGGCGTCACCGTCGTTCCCCATCGCCTGACTACCGCCGATCACGACGTTCATGGGCACAGACATGGTCACATACTCGATCGCCTACGTACACCACGGGCGGCAATTAAAGGGTATGATCTGGCTGCGGCGGGAGTCACGGTAGACGAGGTTCCCGCTACTGCCGCTATTGCTGTTTGGCTCGGACGTTATCGCAGTCAAGTAAGCAAAGCGGCTTGAGACGGCATAACACATACCTCGTGCTCGGTCCTTTTAGTCCGAAGGCTGTAGCGGACCGCTAGCTTGTCGACCTGCGCCGTCGAGTACGCGTCGTGAATAAGCTGGCAATCATCATACGTTACAAGCCAGTTTTTAAGGTTTCCCGTTGCGGTAAGATATGCGGCAAGGTCTTGATGCTTCAAATCGCTCATTGCGTTCAGGTAAAGCTTAGCTCCTGCTTGGACGTATGGAGGATCAATGAAAAAGAACGTTGAATCCCTGTATGCAGCGGGAAACTTTTTCAAAAATGCGAGTCCGTCTTCGTTAGACAGCGCAATGTCTTCTTTCCGATCACCAAGCCACCGAATACGCCTAACCATTGTTTCCGCGTAGTATCTCGCATCGATTAACCATTTGCCGGTTTGACTATGTCCACCGATTGGCCCTGCGCCCAGTATTACGCCTGAATGATTGGTTCTGTTGAGAAAGTAAGTAGCAAACCCCAAAGCGAGCTTATCCCCGCTTCGGTCATTGTCCACCACCAACTGCTGGCATCGGCGCCAGCTATCCATATTTACGGGTGTCGATAGAACTAGATCGATAAACTCATTCGTCTGATGAAGCATGGCCCACCAAGCCGCGTGAACTCGATTGTCGAAATCGTTCAGCACGATGCGGTCAACGGTCCCACGAGCAAGGAGTTCGATTGCCGCGCCAGCTCCGCCGGCGTAGGGCTCCGCGTATGCGGTGACACCCTCAGCAGCTACAATCTGTTCCTCGAGAAAATCCGTCAGGAACGCCTTTCCACCAGGGTACCGGAACGGAGTACACCCCGCGCCGAACCTGTCTTTGGAGCGACGGCCAAAATCATTCACATTAAGCATCGAACGGAGACAGAGCGGAAGTTGGGGCGAACCGCAAGAGCGAACGGGTATAACTGCGCCAGACCGCAGACTGGTATCGCGCTGGTATCGCAATTCGGCTTCCCAACGTCCAGGCACCACGGGTCTAACTTCTGCTTCCCCTCGTATGGCTCCCTTAACGGCAGCGTTGGGAGCAATCGCGCTGCACCGCTTACCCGTTAGATTTCGGCTTCGACGGCGCGCGGTTGTAGCTGCCTGCTTGCGCGCCGGCTTCTGATCGCCCGCACCTCTCGCGCTAAATTGAGCAGGTCAGCCAAAAGGGTTACAGCCGCCAAGTTCGTAACACAGCTAATTACCGTAAAAATGGCAGGGAATATCTTGGGAATGACCTTCCCGGGTTCAACGGACTGCAACAAACCCGGTACGAGGCCAAATATTAGCAAGGGAAACGTCAGCAGTATTGCGCAAACCGAGTTTGTAACAACATGCGTTAGAAAAATATGAACATCTTCGGCGCTTTCCGCAACTTTGCGACGATATTGCAACCGCCGCGCTTCAAGTGCCTTGCGTACACTGGTCGTCCATATGTCAACTAATAGCGATCGCGCCCTTTTAAACGCAACCAATGTTAACACGCATAGACTGATCACGCCGCCAATGTTTGCCAGCGCTACGATCATCCAGTTTGATGCTAGAAGCGTACCGAAACCCTGCACACAGCCCCCGTGTCATGAATCGTCGGTCTGAAGTGCCGAGCGCAATCAACGCTCTATGATGTTTTTTGGGCGGCGCTCAAGTCACGCTTTCTGAAGGGCTCTGGTTAGCCATCATTCTCGAGACACGGCGGAACCCCGTCGCCGTGATGCTCCGGTTAGCCAAGCTATCGGCTTGATTTCGCTCGTTTGTTTAGGGCCCGGTCGGGCCTCCAATTTCCAGTCACGCGTGGCTGCGATCCACGCGTTCGAACGATCCCCTATCCGAGCAGCAACCGCGCGCCGAGTGCCGCGAACAGCGCGGGCGGCATCACCAGCGCCCCGACCTTCAGGAAGCGCCAGAAACCGACGTCCTCGCCTTCGCGGCGGATCGCGGTCAGCCACAGGATGGTCGCGAGCGAACCGGTGATCGACAGGTTGGGCCCCAGGTCCACGCCGATCAGCAAGCCGTCGGTGACGATCTGCGGGACGTGCGCCTGCTGCAGCGTGGTGCTGGCGATCAGCCCGGCCGGCAAATTGTTCATCAGGTTCGATCCGAACGCCAGGATCGTGCCCGCCACGCCGGCGGTGACCGATGGCGATCGTGCCGCGCTCGCCGCAAGCCAGCGCGCCAGCATCGCGATCACGCCGGTGCTCGCCAGCGCCTCGACCAGCACGAACAGCCCTGCGACCAGCGGCAGCACCGCCCAGGATACCGAACGGAGCGTCGAAAACGGCGACTTGCGGCCACCGATGCAGATCGCCGCCATCGTCGCGATCCCGGCGAGACAGGTCGGCAGGCCGAGATCATGCCCCTGCGCCGACGCCGCGATCAGCAGCACCGCGGTCGCGACGATCCCGCCGAGCGCGATCTTCCCGCCCCGGGGCAGCGTACCGGTCTCGACGACGGTCTCGCACTGGCCGGTCAGGCGTTCACGCTCGACCCAGCGCAGCACCAGGAACGTCACGCCGATCGACAGCAGCGACGGCAGCGCGAACGACGCCATCCACGCGCCCAGCGACGGCATCGCGCCGCCGTACAGCACGAGGTTCGCAGGGTTCGAGATCGGCAGCACGAAGCTCGCGGCGTTGGCGATCAGTGCGCACGCGAACAGCATCGGCAGCGGATCCGCCTTCGCCCTTTTCGCCGCGGCATAGACGGCGGGGGTCAGCACTACCGCGGTCGCGTCGTTCGACAGGAAGGTGGTCACGACGATCCCGACGCCGAAGACCAGCGCGAACAGCCGGCTGGTCGATCCCCTGGCCAGCCGGACCGCGTGCTCGGCGACCCAGTCGAACAGCCCCTCGTCGCGGGCGACTTCGGACAACAGCATCATCCCGATCAGGAAAAGATAGACGTCGCCACCCTTCAGTACCGCACTCCACGCGGCACCGGGCGACATCAGCCCGAACACCAGCAGCAGCGCAGCGCCGGCGACCGCCCAGACCGCCTCGGGCAGCTTGAACGGGTGCGTGATCACGCCGAACGTTGCGACGAAACAGATCGCCCAGATCGCATAGACCGGCAATGTCACGCGGCCGGCCTCCGCGCGCCGAGCCGCCGGGTCGTCTTCGTCATCGCCGTGTTCACCTATCGAGTCCGTTATTGTCGGGGCCGCGTTGCGCGCCGTCTCCTGCCATTAAACCAGCCCCAAAGTCCTCGCACGCTTCCCGGTCGAGCGCCGCCCCATAGCGTGGCTGGATGATCATCGTTCCGTGACATTTTATTCATGATCCGACGCTGAACCGTGCCGTTCAGTTTCGGTTTAGCTTTTGACTTCACTGGGGAATATCTGATCCAACTATATTTATAGTCCGCGGAAACTTTCCTCCGGGCGATAGCTTTAGCGATCCGATGGCCGACGGGTTTCCCGACCGCGCCGGGTTCCGCGACACCGACTTTCAGGGAATTGCCATGGCCAGCACGACGGGTGACGGTTTCGCCGAAGACGCCGGCAAAAAGGGTGGTTCCGAGGGAGGCGGCAAGTCCGCGCCGAACAGGACGCTCGACGCGCTGAACTTCTTCCTCGCCGACGTGCGCGACGGCCTCGGACCGTATCTTGCGATCTATCTCCTCGCGGTGCGCGGCCCGGCGCACGGCTGGAACGAGGCGACGGTCGGCATGATCCTGACCATCGCCGGGATCGTCGGGCTGATCTCGCAGACCCCCGCCGGCGGCCTGATCGATCGCGGCAGGAACAAGCCGCGGATCGTCATGATCGCGGCATTGCTGGTCACGCTCAGCAGCATCTCGCTGCCGATCGTCACGGGCTTCACCGCGGTCGCCGTCACCCAGTCGATCGCGGCGATCGCCGGCGCGGTGTTCGCCCCGGCGATCTCGGCGATCACGCTCGGCCTGGTCGGCCCCAAGCTGTTCGCCAAGCGGGTCGGCCGCAACGAGGCGTTCAATCATGCCGGCAACGCGGTGTCGGCGGCGCTGGCGGGCGTGCTCGCATGGAAGTTCGGGCCGGTCGTCGTCTTCTGGCTGATGGGCGCGCTGACCGTCGCCAGCATCGTGACGGCGTCGCGGATCGACAATGACGACATCGACCACGCGGTCGCGCGCGGCCTCGATTGCGAGCCCGACGACGATTGCGAGGAACCGAGCGGCTGGAAGATGCTGATCGAGAACAAGTCGCTGATGATCTTCGCGGTCACCGCCTTCCTGTTCCACCTCGCCAATGCGGCGATGCTGACATCGGTCAGCCAGCTGCTCTCACGCACCGTCGGCAAGGATCAGGCGACCTCGCTCACCGCCGCCTGCATCGTCGCCGCGCAGCTGGTGATGGTGCCAGTCGCGATCGTGGTCGGCCGCAATACCGAGAAATGGGGCACCAAGCCGCTGTTCCTGGTCGCGTTCGGGTTCCTCGCGGCGCGCGGCGCGCTCTACACCGTGTCGGACAATCCGTGGTGGCTGGTCGGCGTGCAGGCGCTCGACGGCGTCGGCGCAGGCATCTTCGGTGCGCTGTTCCCGGTGGTGATCGCCGATCTGACCAAGGGCACCGGCCGGTTCAACGTGAGCCAGGGCGCGGTGGCCAGCGTGCAGGGTCTCGGCGCCGCGCTGTCCGCGACGCTCGCCGGGGCGATCATCGTCTGGTCGGGCTATACGGCGAGTTTCCTGACGCTCGCCACCGTCGCTGGCGTTGGGCTTGCACTGTACCTGATCGCGATGCCGGAGACGAAGGACCGGGCGAAGACGGCTGCGTGAAAGCGGGTCGTGGATGACGCCCGCCACTGGCCCGGCCCACTGTCCCGACGTGGTACATACCGACTAGACGGTGGCACAAAACTACCAGGAACCAAGCGCTTAGACGGCAGTTTATGCGTCCAGTCCGGTTGCAACGGTGGCGTAACGAGCACGCCTTCGCTGCGGCCGATCGCGGTCACGCGATGCGAGACGTGATTTCTGAAAGGAATACGATCATGAACAAGGACGAGTTTCAGGGCGGCGCCCGCTATGTCGGCGGCAAGGTCGAAAAGGCTATCGGCGACACCGTGAACAGCCGCGACTGGCAGGTCGACGGCGTCGTCGATCAGGTCGCCGGTGGCGCGCAGAATCTGTACGGTCGCGCCAAGTCGGCGATCAACGACGCGGTCGATGGCGCCCCCGAGCTGGCCGAGAAGATCGGCAGCGAAGCCCGCGACGCCGGTGAGCGCGCAGCCGAGGTCGCCCGTCGCGGTGCCGCATCGGCGCAGGCTTCGGCGCAGGACGCCCCTATCTTGTGGGCGCTCGGTGCGGCCGCGGTCGGCTACGGCATCGCCTGGCTCGTGCACGGCCGGCGCGACTGATCCCGTGGCTACGGATCCCGCCCCCTTGGCGCCCGCCCTCAAGTCGCTCCGCGACTCCGCCGATCTGCGCCACCTGCGCCAGATCATCGCGGGGCTGAACGAGGGCGTGATTCTCATCGATCCCGACCAGGCGATCCTGTGGGCCAACCATGCGGCGCTCGGGATGCACGGGGTCGAATCGGTCGAGGATCTCGGCAGCACGGTCGACGATTACCGCCAGCGGTTCCAGCTGCGGTATCGCAACAACCACAAGCTGAACGACGCGGACTATCCGATCGAGCGGGTGGTGTCGGGCGAGGCGTTCTCGCAGGTGGTCGTCGAGGTCGCGGTCGCGGGTGAGCGGGAGCCGCGCTGGGTCCACCAGGTCCGAAGCCTTGTCCTCACCAACGAGGCGGAAGAGCCGGAATGCCTCGTCCTGATCATCCAGGACGTGTCGGCGCGGTTCGAGGCGGAGGACCGGTTCGAACAGTCGTTCAACGCCAATCCGGCGCCGGCGATCATCGCCCGCCTGTGCGACCTTCGTTTCGTGAAGGTCAACCAGGGCTTCATCGACATGACCGGGCACGACCGCGACGCCATCCTGTCGCGCAGCGTCTACGACATCGACGTGCTGGCGCGCGCCGACAAGCGCGACCTCGCCAAGGAACGACTGAAGGAGGGCCGCACCATCCCGCAGATGGAGGCCGAGTTGGACCTTCCCGGTGGCGCGACCAAGCTGGTCATCGTCGCCGGCCAGCCGATCGACATGAGCGGACAGCCGTGCATGCTATTCACCTTCGCCGATCTCGAACCGCGGCGGAAGGCGGAGCAGGCGCTTCGCCAGAGCGAGGAGCGGTTCACGCGGACGTTCTCGCTCGCACCCGTGGCGCTGGCGATCGGCGCGCTCGACGGCCACCGGCTGTGCGACGTGAACGAGGCCTTCACCGGCCTGACGGGCTACACCGCGGACGAGATCGTCGGGCGACCGCTCGATGAGGTCGACCTGTGGGAGACCCCGGCACTGCGCGAGGCGATGGAAGGCGAGATTGAGGCCGGCACGCCGATCCGCGACCGCGAGGTCCGTCTCCGTCTCAAGGACGGCGAGGTCATCGACTGCATCGTGTCGACCGAACCGATCATGCTCGGCGAAGAAGCCTGCGTGCTGTGGGCGATGCGCGACATCAGTACGCGCAAGGCGTCCGAGCGCGAACTGGTCCACGCGATCGAGGCGGTGATGAAGGACACGAGCTGGCTCAGCCGCTCGATCATGGAAAAGCTCGCGCGGATCCGTACGCCGCAGGTCGAGCCGATGGGCGTCGGGCTGGACGAACTGACTCAGCGCGAGCGCGAGGTACTGGCGCTGATCTGTCGCGGGCTCGACGACAAGTCGATCGCGCGCACGCTCAACGTATCCGGCAACACCGTGCGCAACCACGTCGCACGGATCTATTCGAAAATCGGCGTCAACCGTCGCAACGCCGCCGCCGCGTGGGCGCGCGCACGCGGCTTCGACGGGGACTCCATGCCGGCACCTACGCCGCGCGCCGATGCACAATCCTTGGAGGCGACGGCATGACCCGCGCAAAAGATCTCAAGCATGACGATTCGGTCAAGGACGCGGTCCCACAAGACGCGTCGTCCCAGGACCGGGACGTCACTCCCGCAGAGGAGCGTGCACGCGTTCGCCAAGCCCGGGAATCGGTGCAGGATGCGATCGGCAAGATCATCGGCGAGCCGCTCGGCGAACGGCCGGACGACGATGCCGCCGACGCCGCCGACGCCGCCGACGACGACGAGCGCGACGGCAAGGACGATGCGCGGAAGCCCGTCTCGCCGCCGGTGAAGCGCGGAAACCACATCGACGAGAACGGCGCAGACTGACGCCGTCGTTCGACAGTTTTTTTTATAACAGGAGTATTTATGGCTACCCATCTGACGCCCGGCGGTCTGCCGGTCGATGACATTCGCTATGCGAAGACCCCCACGCGCATATCCTGGGGTGCGATCTTCGCGGGCGTCGTGATCGCGATCGCGGTCCAGCTCGTGCTCGGCATCCTCGGGACCGGCATCGGTCTCAGCCTCGTCGATCCGGTCGAGGGCACCACGCCGGGGGCGGCCGGGTTCGGCATCGGCGCAGGCATCTATTGGGTGATCACGACGGTCATCGCACTCGGCGCAGGCGGTTATGCCGCAGCACGCGTCGCCGGCGTCCAGGATCGTTTCGACGGCCTGGTCCACGGCCTGGTCGTGTGGGGCGTCACGCTGATCCTCACCCTGTACCTGCTCACCTCGGCAGTCGGCGGCATCATCGGTGGTGCATTCCGCACCGTCGGCTCGGTCGCTTCGGCGGCGGGCACGGGCATCGGCGCCGCAGCACCCAAGGTCGCCGACGTCGCGAATGTCGACGTGACCGACGTCCGCGAGGAAGCTGCCGAGTATCTGTCGGACGCGCCGTCGGATCCCGTGCAGATGACGCCTGAGCAGGCGCAGAAGGAAATCGCCAAGCAGCTGCCGGCGCTTGCCCGCGGTGGCCAGGACGGTGCGCAGGCCGAAAGCCGGATCGTCGACATCGTCGCCGCCCAGCGCAAGATCAGCCGCCCCGAGGCCCAGGCCCAGGTGACTCGCGCCAAGGCACAGTTCGTGAAGACCAAGAACGACACGATCGAGACCGCCAAGTCGGCCACCGACGCAGCCGCCGGTGCCGCTGCCGGGACGTCCTTCATGGTCGTGATTGCCTTGCTGATCGGTGCCGCCGCCGCAGGCTTTGGCGCAACCGCCGCAGCACGTCGCCGCGTCTAACTGCTGATATCGGCATCTGATACCGATCGGCGCGATGCCGGGTAGAACCGGCATCGCGCCACTCTCAACGGTCAGCGTGTCTAGGGCGGCGCTCCAACAGCGATGTTGGGGCGCCGCCTTTCGATATGCGGGACCGCCTGCTGCAAATCCGTCCGGACCGACGTGGATCGTGGACGTGGAGAATGACACTATGGACGTTTCCTCAGACGACGCACTGTCGCTTCGCTCGGCGATCGCGTGGGCATTGCATCTTGCCGATGCGCAGGACGACACGCTGGTCGCTGCGATCCTCGCCAACGCGCTGGAAACGGCGGAACGGTCTGGCGCCGGATCACTTGGCACCGATGCGTGTCGGGCCGATCTTGCGGGAAACGGCTCGCGCGAGAAAAGGGAATAACGCGTGCGAGCCGCAGTCCGGATGGCCGGCTGCGGTCTTGGGGACGCTTGCCGACGACGCGATCATGCTCCGGCCCGTCGCCAGGATCAAGCGGATATTTGAACACGGAGTATGCCGATCCGCCATGGTGACGAGCCATTGGTGGAGCGACGGACCGACATACCCCCGCTTAAATCGATAAACCCTTGAATTGGGTGCATATCATCGGCGATTTTGCGGTCAGATCAGCGCGTCGAGCAGGCCGATCAACGGACGATCCGCGGGTGGCATGGCGAGGCCGTGCATGTCCGCCGGCCGGACCCAGCGCAGCGCGGACGCCTCGAGCGCGCGCGGCACGCCACTCCATTTGCGTGTGATATACAGTAATAATAACAGGTGACGCTCCCCCAACCCCGCACTCGCAAACGCAGCCGGCGCGAGGCAGGCATGCGGCACGGCGATGCCCAGTTCCTCCTCAAGTTCGCGGATCAGCGCGGCTTCCGGCGTCTCGCCCGCTTCGACCTTGCCGCCCGGAAACTCCCACAGGCCGGCAAGCGATTTCCCTTCCGGACGCTGCTGCAGCAGGACGCGCCCGTCCAGGTCGACCAGTGCGGCTGCGACGACGGGCAGCAGCAACGATCCCGCCGTACCGGATTGAATGTTGGTCATTCCTTAAGCTCCTCACGACTAGACCAGCCCGATGAGGCCGAAAGATTTCGCAACGTCCCTGATCATCCGAACGATCGCGCGTGCGTTGCGCCAGCAGCGCGGCGCGACGGCGATCGAATATGGCCTGATCCTCGCCCTTATGGTGATCGCGATGATCGTCGGCCTGACCGCATTGGCCAACTCGACCACGGGTATGTGGAACACCGTCGACACCAAGGTCCGTGTCGCCCGCTGACCCGGAAAGAAACCGGGTCACCTTAAACCTTTCTCAACTCACCGCTCGTAGTTCTCGAACTGCTGATCCGGCCCGTCCGGTCCAGCCGGGTGACACTGAAGCAATCCAACGATGGAGACCGGAATGAAGACGATTCGCAAGTTTTTCAAGAACAGCAAGGGCGCGACCGCAATCGAGTACGGCCTGATCGCCGCGCTGATCGCCGTTGCCGCCATTGCTGCGATGCAGGGCCTGGGCAACAGCCTGAACAAGACGTTCAACAACGTCTCGACCAAGCTGAACGCGTCGGCCACGTAAGCAGACCGCAATCAGGCTTAGGAATTGGGGCGGCGGAACTTCGGTTTCGCCGCCCTTTTTCGTTGCGTAGATCGCGAGCCTCAGAGACGGCCCATCTTCAAGAACTTTGCTTGGCGATCCTTGCGCAGGTCCGCAGGCGCAAGCGTCACCAGATCGTCGAGCGCCGATGCCAAGGCGTCGCCCAGTGCATCGATCGCCGCGGCCCGGTCGCGGTGCGCGCCACCCAGTGGCTCGGCGACGATATCGTCGATGACACCGAACGCCTTCAGGTCCTGCGCGGTGATCCGCATCGCTTCGGCAGCCTCGGGTGCCTTGTCGGCGGTGCGCCACAGGATCGAGGCACAGCCTTCGGGGCTGATCACCGAATAGACCGCATGTTCGAACATCAGCACGCGATTGCCCGCAGCCAGCGCGACTGCGCCGCCCGAGCCGCCCTCGCCGACGATCGCCGCGACGACCGGCACGCCGGCGTTGAGGCAGGCCTCGGTCGATCGGGCGATCGCCTCGGCCTGGCCGCGCTCTTCGGCCTGGATGCCGGGGAACGCGCCTGAGGTGTCCACTAGGGTTACGATGGGCAGGCCGAATCGGTTGGCGAGTTCGACCAGCCGGATCGCCTTCCGATAGCCCTCGGGCTTGCCCATGCCGAAATTGTGGCGGAGGCGGCTCGCGGTGTCGTCGCCCTTCTCGTGGCCGAGCACCATGATCTTGCGGCCGCGGAACGTCGCGAAGCCACCGAGTATCGCTTGGTCGTCGCCGAACGCGCGGTCGCCCGCGAGCGGGACGAACTCGTCGAACAGCGCGGCGACGTAATCCTTGAAGTGCGGACGCTCGGGATGGCGCGCGACCTGCGTCTTCTGCCACGGGGTCAGGCGCGCGAAGGTATCCTTCAGCAGCTTGTCGGACTTCGCCTGCAGACGGGCGATGTCGGCGGCAAGGTCGACGCTGCCTTCGGCGGCGGTGTCGCGGAGTTCGTCGATCCGGCCCTGGAGTTCGGCGATCGGTTTCTCGAAGTCGAGGAAGCTTGGCATCAGCGGCGGTTACGGTGCGATGCCGTCCGCGTCAACGCGCCGCCCGGTTCGCGTCACCGCGGGGGCATATCCGCCAGCGGGTGACGCGTGTTGACGAGTTCGACGAGGCGGCTCGAATCGACGTGCGTGTAGATCTCGGTGGTGGCGATATCGGCGTGGCCGAGCATCGATTGCAGCGCGCGCAGATCGGCGCCGCCGGCGAGCAAATGCGTGGCGAAGGCGTGGCGCAGGACGTGCGGGCTGACGCGATCGGGCGGAATGCCGGCCTGGGCCGCGAGCGCCTTGACCAGTTGGTACAGGCGGATGCGCGACAGGTGGCCCTTGCCCGAGGGGAACAGCCACAGGCGATCCGCCGCGACATGGGTGCGCCAAAGCGCCACCGCCGCTCGCGCGCGGTCGGAGATCGGGACGAGCCGCTCGCGCCCGCCCTTGCCGCGCAGGATCAGGAACGGGCGATCGGGATGGACCGCATTGCGCGGCAGGCTGACGAGTTCGGTCGCGCGCAGGCCGGAGCCGTAGAGAAGCTCGAACAACGCCGAGAGCCGCAGGTCGTTGGGATCGAGCGGATCGCGCGCCGCGCGTTCGGCGATCGCCGCGAACAACCGGTCTATATCGGCGTGGCTCAACACCTTGGGCAAGGTGCGTGCGGTACCGGGACGGGGCAGCGCCTTGCCGAGATCGTCGGCGCGGTGGCCTTCGTCGGCGAGGAACGCGAAGAAGCGGCGCAGCGACGCCGACTTTCGCCCGACGGTCGAGCGGGACAGCGCCGACCAGCCGCCCGCCAGTTTCGCCAGCGTATCAACATCGGCATCGACCAAGCCGCCGTCGAGCGCCTGCGAGGCAAGCGTCAGGTCGCTGCGATAGGCGGCGACGGTGTTGGCCGCCGCCCCCGCCTCTGCGGTCATCATCTCCAGGAACCGATCGATCAGCGCGCGGTCGGCGGCGTGGGTCACGTTCTGGCAGCCGGCGTGATCATGGTCTGGCACCCGGCGTGGGTCACGCCCTGGCAATCGCCTCGGCGGCGATCATCCGCGCTTCGCCGTCGAGCCCCACGGCACGCAGCGCGCCGACGATCCGGTACAGCGCCTCGGGCGGAATATCCTTCCAGCCGGACGCCTGCATGCCGATGGCGGCGAGAACGACGACCGTCCCCGGCTGACCGGCGCGCGCTGCCCGATCAAGCGCACGCGTCCAGGCATTGTCCGCGCCGATCCGGACGCCAAGCGACTGCGCGGCGCGTTCGATGTCGCCCGAATTGAGCCGCCCGAGCCCGGCCAGCCCCGCAAACAACATGCGCTGCTTCAACGCCGAATCGCCTTCGCCGCCCGAATAGGAGGCAAGATCGGAATAGCTGAGGCGACGATACGCGTCGGGATCGCTAAGCATGATCATCGCCCAGGCGTCGCCACCTGCCGGCACCGTCCCGAGCCACCGCGCGGCGGTGCGATCGAGCCCGGCGGACAGCATCGACGCGACCAGATGGTCCGCCTCGGCCTTCGCCAGCGCCGGGTTCATCCGCGCCGCCGCCCGCGCGGTCAGCACGAGCCTGGCGTAGGACGGCCGCGTGGCCGCCCCGCCCCACAATTGACGCAACGCATTCAGCCGCGCATCGGGACTGCGATCGGCATAGGCGGTCTGGAGATCGTTGGCGGTCGCGGTCGCCGAGCTTTGCGCATCGTCGTCGGTCGAGGCGGCGGCGTAGAGATCGACCAGCGCGGCGCTGGAGAGCACCCCCTGCCCTGCCGCGGATTCCGCTGGCGCCAGCCGGGCCCCGAGCGGAACCGACGGCGACAGCGCCTGCCAATAGCGAACCTGGGGCCCGGCACTCGCATACAGCTCGTCCGGCACCGCGACGCCAGTCGCCATCGCCAGGCCGAACCGCCACGCGGTCAGCTGGTCGACACCGTCCCATTCGATCGTCACCGCCTGGCGACCCTGCGCGCCGGCGCCGACGACCTTCTGCGCGAGCAGCATGTCGATGCCGCTGGCGACGTTGCGGCGCTTGGCGGTCGCGATCAGCGGGGTCGCCTGCGCGGGGTTGCCGGACAAGCCCGCGCAGATCGCCTGCGCCATCGTCCAGCCCCGCGCCGGGGCATAGCGCATCGCGCCGGGAACCAGCGGGCAGAACCCGGCCGGATCACCCGTCGCCAGCGAGGCGTTCATCGCGACCTGGTACAGTTTCGGCGTATAATTGTCGGTGTCGACGCCCTGCGTGACCGCCCGTGCCGCGACCGATTCGCCCATCCGCAGCAACAGCCACGCACGCTCGGCCGCGAAGTCCGCGCCGTTGGTGCGGCTCGGCGTATCGACGCGCGACACCAGCGCGCGCCGGAGCAGGATCGACATCCAGCGCGACGGCAGCGGCGCGGTCAGACGGCGCATCAGCGTCTCGACATATTGACCGTCGGCATCGCCGAACGCATCCGCCTCCAGCCCGCCCTGGCTCGGGGTCACCGGGCCGACCGTCGCCAGCGAACGACGCGCGAATTCGGGCATCTCGTAGCGCGCGAGCATCGCCGGATCGACCGGGGCCGGCGTCACGGCGGGCACGGGCAACGCGGTTTCGGGCGTGGTCGCCGGCAGCGGCTGGATCATCGCGCTCGGCGGCAGCGGCTGCCCAGGCGTTGGCGATTGCGGCGGTTGCGACGGACCTGGTGTCGCCGGACGTGCGGGCTGGGTGCCGGCCGGAGGGGCCGGACGCGGCGCAGGCGCGGGCGTCGGCTCGCCGAACCCCGGCGGCAGGATCGATTCGGGACGGTCCTGCCCGATCGCCGGTGCCAGCGCGACCAAGGCTCCGACGGCAACCGCCGCCGTCAGGGTTGCCTTAAGAGAGGTTCGCAAGCGTCACGGCCTTCTCGACGCGGCTCTGCGGACGCTCGGTCGCGCGACCGGCCAGCAGGAACAGGCCGCCGACCACCACGACAAGAACGACGACGACCGAGACGATGAAACGGGACATGACGGCGTAACCTTGTAGTGGACAAAACAGGCGCCAAGAGCTTTTGCCCTCGCGCGGTGCCGCTGTATAGCGCCCCTCACGATGTTGCAAAGCCACAACCCCTCAGGCGGGCCCTCAGGCGGTTCCGCCACTGCCCCGATCGACCGGCCGATCGTGCTCGTCGGGCTGATGGGCGTCGGCAAGACCACGGTCGGCCGGCGCCTCGCGCTGCGCATGAACCTGCCGTTCGTCGATGCCGATCACGAGATCGAGGCCGCGTCGGGCATGACCGTCGCCGAGATCTTCGCCAAATACGGCGAGGAGTATTTCCGCGATGGCGAACGCCGGGTGATCGCGCGGCTGATCGACGGCACGCCGAAGGTCATCGCGACCGGCGGCGGCGCCTTCATCAACGACGAAACGCGCGCGCTGATCCTGCGCGATACGGTGTCCGTGTGGCTTAGCGCGCATCCCGACATCCTGGTGGAGCGGGTCGGCCGGCGCGACACGCGGCCGCTGCTGCGCAATCGCGATCCGGGGAAAGTGCTCGCCGAACTGGCGCGCGTCCGCAACCCGATCTACGCGCAGGCACACATCCATATCGTCAGCAACAAGACGCCGCACGAAGCGACCGTTGCCGCAATCCTGAGGGCGCTTGGCCGATGAAGACCGTTACCGTTGAGTTGGGTGCGCGGACCTACCCGATGCACATCGAGGCGGGGATTCTCGCGCAGGCTGGCGAAGTTCTCGCGCCGCTCGCGAAGGGCCGGCGGGTCGCGATCGTCACCGACCAGAATCTGGCGGTGCATCTGGCGACGTTGCAGGCTTCGCTGACCGCTGCGGGAATCGCCAGCGAGGCGATCGTTCTTTCGCCCGGGGAAGGCAGCAAGAGCTGGGCAACGCTGGAGATGCTCTGCGACCGGCTGCTCGAACTCGGTGTCGAGCGCGGCGACCATGTCGTTGCGCTCGGTGGCGGCGTGATCGGCGATCTCGTCGGCTTCGCGTGCTCCATCCTGAAGCGCGGCTGCAATTTCGTGCAGATCCCAACGTCGCTGCTTGCACAGGTCGACAGTTCGGTCGGCGGGAAGACCGCGATCAACACGAAGGCCGGCAAGAACCTGATCGGCGCGTTCCACCAGCCGGCTATGGTGCTGATCGATCCGCAGGTGCTCGGCACGCTGCCGATCCGCGAGTTGCGTGCGGGCTATGCCGAGGTCGTAAAGTACGGCCTGATCGACGACTTCGCGTTCTTCGAATGGTGCGAGGCGAATGGCGCTGCGTTGCTGGGCGGTGACATCGGCCTGCGCGAATATGCGATCGCCCACAGCGTGTCGGCAAAGGCGCGGATCGTCGCGGCGGACGAGCATGAAACCAACGGCACGCGCGCCCTGCTCAACCTCGGCCACACGTTCGGGCATGCGCTCGAGGCGGAGACCGGGTTCTCGCAGGCGCTGATCCACGGCGAAGGCGTCGCGGCAGGCTGTTCGCTGGCGTTCGGCTTCTCGGCCTCACAGGGCATCTGCTCGGGCCAGGACGCGGCGCGCGTGGCGGCACATTGGCGAGACGTCGGGCTGCCAGACGGTCTGGCGACTGCGAAGATCCAGGCCAGCGGCGCGCGGCTCGTCGATCACATGAGGCACGACAAGAAGATGGCGGCCGGCACCCTACCCTTCCTGCTCGCGCGCGGAATCGGCCAGACCTATCTCGACAAGACCGTCGACCTCAGCGAAGTCGAAACCTTCCTCGACGCGCAGCCCCGCTGATGCCCAACGGTATCGCCAAGCAGAACCTGCCGACCAAGATCTGCCCGGCATGCGAGCGGCCGTTCACGTGGCGGAAGAAATGGGCGCGGGATTGGGACAGCGTGATCTACTGCTCCGACGCCTGCCGGAAGAAGCGCTGAGCTGTATTCCTCCCCTGTAAGGGGAGGATTATGTGCGGCTCGCGCTCCAGGCCAGCCACAGCCACCCCCCGATCAGCAACGCGCCACCGATCGGCGTGATCGCGCCGAACCACCGCGGCGCCCCCAGCGCCATCGCATACAATGTCAGCGCAAAGATCGCAGCGCCAACCACGAACAGCCACGCCGGCCCCCGCGCCTCCATCCGAACCGCGACCAGCGCCGCGACGACGTGGACGAGTTGGTACTGAGCCCCGGTCTTCAGCCATTCCGCGGCCGAGCCACTCGCGCCGTGCGCGCCGAACGCCCCCGCCGCGACCGCGATCGCACCCGACAAGGCTGCAAGAACAACGATCATCATTGCGAATCATTCCCCCAGGGAAAGCGCTTGGCCGTCTCGGCACGCGCCGCGCGCATGTCTCCGGAATCGATCTGCAACTGCAACCGCTCCTTGTCGCGCGCGCGATACATTTCCTCCGCGCGATCGATATCGGCAGGCGCAACGTCAAGCCCGCGCAAAGCCAGCCGCGCCATCTTCACCGCCGATTCTAGCACCTCACGCACGACCGCGGTCGCCGACGTGTTCTTCAACTTCACCAACGCGCGGCGATCGAACGCCCGGACGTAGATCGCGGCCTTGGGGAACGCCTCGTGCACGCCTTCGATCGTGTCCGGATCGAGTTGGTCGCCGTCCATGCAGAAACAGATGATCTCCGCCTCGGCCGCGCCCGCCTGTCGCAGCAGATCGAGCCGCGTGCCGTCGCCATAATAGACCTTCGCGCCGAACTCGCCGGCGATGTCGATCATCTCGATATCGGTGTCGATCAGAGTCACCGGGATGTCCTGCGCGAGCAGCATCTGGCCGACCGTCTGGCCGAATCGCCCATAGCCGACGATGATCGCATTGGCGCCGTCGACCTTCGGCCCGTCGCGCTCCTGGTTCTTGGCGATCGGCTCGGTCCGGAAGCGCTTCGTGATCCCCATCAGGAACGGCGTCGTCGCCATCGACAGCGTGATTATCGCGCCGAACAGGCTCGCCGCCTGCGGTTCGATCAGCAGCCCCGCCTGCGCCTGCGCGAACAGCACGAAGCCGAACTCGCCGCCCTGGCTCAGCAGCAGGCCGAGCGCGAATGCCTGGCGCCACGTCATCTTGAACGCCATGCCGATCAGCATGATCACGCTGGTCTTAGTGAGGATCAGCGCCGCCGCCATCGCGACGACGAACACCGGCCGCTCGGCGATCGCGTTCAGGTCGAGGACCATGCCGACCGCAAGGAAGAACAGTCCCAGAAGGATCGAGCGGAACGGCTCGACATCGGCCTCCAGTTCGTGGCGATACGGACTGTCCGCCAGCATCACGCCGGCGATGAACGCGCCGAGCGCGGTCGACAGCCCGAGCCATTCCATGATCGCGGCGCTGGCGATCACCGTGAAGAGACCCGCAAATACGAACATCTCGCGCTCGCCGAGATTGCCGATCAGGCGGAAGAACGGCCGCAACAGGAATCGTCCTGCGATGATCAACCCGCCGACCGCGAGCACCGTGTAGATCGCCAGCAGCCACCCCGGCGGCGCATTGGCGTCGGCAGGATTACGGCTCATCGCCGCGACGATCGTGATCAGTGGGACGATCGAGAGGTCCTGGAACAGCAGGATCGAGAAGGCGCGCTCACCGAAGGGTGTCCGCATCCGACCCGACGAGCGCAGCATCGGCAACACCTGCGCGGTCGACGACAGGGCCAGCGGGAGGCCGAGCGCGAGCGCGGCGGGGAGCGAGAACTTCGCGCCGATCCAGACGATCGCAGTGATCGCCAGCCCGCAGATCGCGACCTGCAACAGCCCGAGCCCGAAGATCTCGTGCTTCATCCGCCACAGCCGCGACGGGTTGAGTTCGAGCCCGACGATGAACAACAGCAACGTGATGCCGAGTTCGGCGAACCCTAGCTTCGACTCCGCATCGCCGACCAGCCCGAGCACATGCGGCCCGACGACCGCGCCCGCGACGAGATACCCCAGCGTCGCGCCCAGCCCCAGCCGCCGGAACAGCAGCACGAACATGAGGCCGAAACCGAGCAGTACGACACCGTCCCGCAACAGCGACGGCGACGCCTCCGCCATCAGACTTTCGCCTTTGCAGCGGTATCGGCAGCCTCGGCCGCGGCTTCGAACGCCAGCCGGATCGAGGGGTGGCGCGCGGTGTAGTCGAGCGCGGGGGTGAAGATATCCATTCCCGGCCAATCGGGCGCATCGCCCTCGCGCGCAAGCCATGCGGTCAACGCATCGCGGGTTGCGGCGAGTTCGGCGGGGGTACGGCCGAGGATATTCGCCGCGAGCAACGACGACGATGCCTGGCCGAGCGCGCAGGCGCGGACCAGCAGGCCGACCTCGCTGACCCGCCCAGCATCGTCCACCGCGACGTCGATCGTCACCCGGCTCCCGCAGATCGGCGAGCGTTTCTCGGCGGTCGCCATCGGCTCGGGAAGGCGTTCGTGATGCGGGATCGTGGCGGCGAGGCGCAGGATCTCGGCATTGTAGAGGGGAGCGCTCATGACTTCGGTTCGCTTGCGTTTTCGGATCGGGAAGGGTCGGATCTGGAAGGCGGGGTGGTTGCGCCGAAGACGGGTTTGCCACGACGGCGGCGGTCGACGAAATCGGCGATGCTCGCGCTGGTCGCGTTGAGCAGCGGGTAGGTGCGCGACGTCGTCATCCAGCCGGGCCGGCGCGAGGCTCCGCCGCTCATCGTGTCGATGACGAGCGTCGCGAGCAGGAAGACGAGACTGGCGAGGATCAGGCCCTTCAGCGCGCCGAACCCGAAGCCAAGCGCACGGTCAACCGGACCAAGGATCGAAGTCCGCGTCCGCGCGCCGATCGCGTTGGCGACCAGCCGCCCGCCGATATACGTGACACCGGTGATGATCGCGAACGCGAGCACCGCAGCACCGCCGACGGTGCCAACCACCGGCGACAGCGCGGCGGCGAGCGGGATGTGGAACAGCTTCAACATCGCGACCATCGCCACCCAGGCGAACATCGACAGCACTTCGGTCACGAACCCGCGGACCAGCCCCAGCACCGCGGACCCGGCGACGGCGATCAGGACAACGATGTCTAGGGCAGTGAGGTTCATGCGCTCTGGAATAGGGACGCGGGCGGCGAACCGCTAGTGCATGCTGCGACCGACGCGTCCTAGCGGTTCAAGCCGAACACACCGTAGCGTTCGCGCCATGCGGCGACTTCGTCCTGCAGATGCGGGGGTGCAGCCTCTCCGGAGAGGACGAAGCGGGCGACGTCGGTGTCGGGATGCATCAGCATTTTCTTCGACCCGTCGCTGAACCAGACCGGGACCAGCTGGTCGCACACGCTGTCGAGCACGGTCGCCGCCATGCCATTCGCGATCGCATCGCTGCCGGCGAGCACGCGGACGTTGATCGAGACGCCTTCCAGGCAGTTCTTCGGTTTATTGACGAAATTGAGCGAGACGAGCAGCCCGGATCGGTCGGGCCGGGCTTCGTCGGGCAGGCTCGCAACCCGTCGCCAGGCGCAGAACCAGGTTCGGCAGATACGCGGGCGGACAACATGGATACCGCAGCCCTGTTCGCAGAGATGGACACACGGCGTTCCTGCGGGTTTGGCGAACTCTGGCGTATCTACCGTCAGTTCGGTGCAGCACGCGGTGCAATCCCCGCACTCCCGATCGGGCAGGATCGGCCCCAGCAGCGTGGTTTCCAGATCGGCTTGGGGCTGCATCTTGGTGCGCTCGTCCTGCGGGGGCGAGGTGTCACGCCGATCCACGGCTCAATTCCCTTCGGAATCCACCGTGAAGACCATCGGCTTGCCGCGCGACATCGGCTCCCACCCCGCGGCCAACGCGGCCCGCACGCCGCGAGCGATCGTCGCGTCGTCGATCTGGAGCCGCCCGCGCGGCAAGCCCTTCAACAGGCGTTTCGGCGCGGGGAACTCGAGCAGGGCTTCGCGTTTGGCATCGTCCTGCAACAGCGAGATCGTCATGCCCTTCCAGCCATCGGCATCCGTGTGTTGCGGCTCGCGCTGGAGGTGCCAGTCGTATCGGGTGCCGTCGACCTCGACGGTACCGGTGTTGCTTCGCGTGTTCGCCATAAGGGTGGCCATAGCATAGCTGTCGCGAGAGGCCATGCGTTCGGGGTTTAGCCGAACCTGCCCGCTACGATGCTGTTGTGTGCAGCTCGATCGACCGATGACCGACAACAGCCCTTACCGCCCCACCCCGGCGGAGGCCGGGGCCCAGTTGGAAAGGTCGCTGTGATTAAGCGCGGCTCTCGCCAGCAGCGTCCCCCAACTGGGCCCCGGCCTTCGCCGGGGTGGGGCCTGTCTTCTGGGTAATAGGGGCGCGGAACTGCCGGGGATGACGGCATACGTTGCTTGAGCAGCACTTATTCCGAATAGAAATGTGCCCGCGGCTCGACCCAGTCGGGACCGCCCCCCTGTTCTCCCGCGAAGGCGGGAGCCCAGTCTGGATCCCCGCCTTCGCGGGGAAACAAACTTTGCGCATTGGACAGGGTGTCCACTCCAAGAATACCTACGCCACGCCGCCGCCGACGCCCGCGCCTACCCACGCCCCATCATGTGATCGACGAACGACGCGAGCGTCTTGAAGCCCGAGAGTTTCATCCCGCTCTTCTCCCCCGTCATCGACGCCGGCACCAGCGCGCGTTCGAAGCCGAGCTTGCTCGCCTCCTTCAACCGTAGCGGGCCATGTGCCACCGGCCGGATCTCGCCCGACAGCGCCACCTCTCCGAACGCCACCGCGTCGACCGGCACGGGACGTTCCGACATCGCCGAGATCAGCGCCGCCGCAACCGCAAGATCCGCGGCAGGGTCCTGGACACGGTAGCCGCCTGCGATGTTGAGATAGACTTCGGCATTGGAAAAGCTCAGCCCGCACCGCGCTTCCAGCACCGCGAGGATCATCGCGAGCCTACCCGAATCCCAGCCGACCACAGCGCGCCGCGGGGTCGCCCCTGACGCGAGCCGGACGGTGAGCGCCTGGATCTCGACCAGCACCGGCCGCGTGCCCTCGAGCGCCGGGAACACCGTCGCCCCCGTCATCGCATCGTCGCGGTGCGTCAGGAACAGCGACGACGGGTTGCCGACCTCCGCCAGCCCCTCGGTCTGCATCGAGAACACCCCGATCTCGTCGGTCCCGCCGAAGCGGTTCTTGATCGCGCGGAGGATGCGGTACTGGTGGCTGCGCTCGCCTTCGAACGACAGCACCGTGTCGACCATGTGCTCCAGTACGCGCGGTCCCGCGATCGAGCCGTCCTTCGTCACGTGGCCGACCAGCACCACCGCCGTCCCGCGCTCCTTGGCGAAGCGGATCAGCTCCTGCGCCGACGCCCGCACCTGGCTGACCGTGCCGGGGGCGCCCTCGATCAGGTCGGAGTGCATCGTCTGGATCGAATCGATCACCAGCATGGCGGGAGGTCGCGTCTGCAACGTCGTCAGGATGTCGCGCGTCGAGGTCGCCGCCGCCAGTTGCACGGGCGCGTTGCCGAGCCCGAGCCGCCGCGCGCGCAGCCGCACCTGGTCCGCCGCTTCCTCACCCGAAACATACGCGACCGACTGCCCCGCCAGCGCCATCTTCGCCGCCGCCTGCAACAGCAGCGTCGACTTGCCGATCCCGGGGTCGCCGCCGATCAGCGTCGCCGAGCCCTCGACGAAGCCGCCGCCCAGCGCGCGGTCGAGTTCGGCGATGCCGGTCGCCATCCGGTCGGGCAGCTTGATCTCCGCATCGAGCCCGACCAGCTGGATCGCGCGGCCGCCGGTCTGGAGATTATGCTTCGAATGAAACGGCGTAGCGGCGGTGTTCGCCTCCTCGACCAGCGTGTTCCACTCGCTGCAATCGGCGCATTGCCCCGCCCAGCGGTGCGACACCGATCCGCAGGACTGACACACATAACGCTTCTGGGGTTTCGCCATGTCACCGGTGTACGAGAACGATACGGGAACATCAATGGCGAGCAGTTGTCCTATGTTGCGGATTTAGTGGCGCTTCGGTGCGCGCGGCGTTATCCGCGCGACGATGCACGCCACCGACCTGCGCATCGCCCTGTTCAGCGGCAACTATAATTACGTTCGCGATGGCGCAAACCAGGCGTTGAATTTGCTCGTCGGCCATCTGTTGTCGAAGGGCGCGACGGTGCGTGTCTATTCGCCGACCAACGCCAAGCCGGCCTTCCCGCCGACCGGCGATCTGGTTGCGGTGCCGTCGCTGCCGCTTCCCGCGGGACGCGGCGAATACAAGATGGCGCGCGGGCTGCCCGCCGCGATCCGGCGCGATCTGGATGCGTTCGCACCGAACATGATTCACGTCTCGGCACCCGATTTCCTCGGCCATCGCGCGATCAGCTATGGCCGACGCAACGGCATCGCCACGGTCGCGTCGCTGCACACGCGGTTCGAGACGTATTTCCGCTATTACCGGATGGCGTTCTTCGAGCCGATCATGGTGAAAATTCTGACGCGGTTCTACAACCGAGTCGACGCAGTGCTGGTGCCGGGGCGCGGCATGGCGGAGATCGTCCGTAGTTGGGGCGTGACGACGCCGACCGCGATCTGGTCGCGCGGGGTGAACCACGATCGCTTCACGCCGACGCGTCGCGATCTCGACTGGCGGCGCACGCGGGGGATTGCGGACGGCGAGGTCGCGGTCGGGTTTCTCGGGCGGCTGGTGAAGGAGAAGGGGCTCGACGTCTTCGCGGACGTGATCCGGACGCTGGAGCAACGAGGCGTGCCGCACAAGGTGCTGGTGATCGGCGAAGGTCCCGCGCGCGACTGGTTCGCCGCCCGCGTGCCCGGCGCGGTGTTCGCCGGGTTCCAGTCGGGTGACGATCTCGGCCGCGCGGTCGCGTCGATGGACGTGTTCTTCAACCCGAGCGTGACCGAGACGTTCGGCAACGTGACGCTGGAGGCGATGGCGGCCGGCGTTCCCGTCGTCGCGGCGCGCGCGTCGGGCGCGGTCGGGCTGGTGGACGACGGGGTGACCGGGTTCCTGGTGCTGCCGACGGATATCGCCGGATATGCGCATGCGATCGGGCGGATCGTTTCCGAGCCGGGGCTGCGCGAGACTATGGGCTGGGCCGGGCATGACAAGGCGGCCGGGTATCTGTGGGATACGATCAACCAGACGGTGCTGGACACGTATCTAGAGGTGATGGCGCGGCGGGGGGCTTAGCTCGCGACTGCTCCCTGCCTGGAAGGGAGGGGTTGGGGAGTGGGTCGGGTTCCGCATGTTCAGGCGTCGGTGGCTCAAACCAGCCTCCCCACCCCCAGCCCCTCCCTTCCAGGGAGGGGAGCAGTTCGGGGCATTTCCTGCCTCGCGCCCTCAGACGGTCGCCCAATCGAACGTCAGCGGCGCCTCGCGAAACGCAAACCGGTCGAGGTGGCTCGACACCACGCCGCGCATCCGCTCGACGTCCTCGTCCTCCGGCACCGACAGCGCGACGTCGAGCGTTTCGCTGTCGGCACGCATCTTAAGCACGGCGCCGTTCGGGAAGGCGATGCGGCCCTCTTCCTCCGAGGAGGTGACCTCCATCTTGTGGCTCCAATGCTTGGCGAGCTGCTGGAGATACTTGCTGGCGGAATGCGTCGGCACGCGTGCGACCGAGACGCTCACTTGAGACGCTCGATCTTCTGCGCGGCTTCGTCGAGCAACGCGGCGACGTCGTGCAGCGTGTCCTCGTTGACGTCCTCGCGCATCAGCCGGTGCTGGAGCACCTGCCGAAGATTGCCCATCGCCCGCCGGATCGGCGCACCATCGGTCCGCTCGGACTCCGCCCCGACCGCGGCCAGCCGCGCGAACAAGCCGTCGACCACGACCGCATTCTCGGCCAGATGCGCGCGGCCCTCGTCGCTCGCCGCAAAACGCTTCTTCGCGCCCTCCGACTGCTGCTCCTCGATCAGCCCCATCTCGTCGAGCATGCTGAGCGTCGGGTAGACGACGCCCGGGCTCGGCGCATAGCCACCGCCGGTCAGCCCCTCGATCTCGCGGATCAGGTCGTAGCCGTGGCGCGGCGCATCCGCGATCAGCTTCAGCATGACGAGCTTCAATTCGCCGCCATCGAACAGCCTCCGACCACGCCCACGCGGTCCGCCACCCTGTTTCCATGCCGCATGCTCGGGCCCGTGATCGCGGCCGCCATGCCGGTGACCGTCACCACGAGGGCCGCCGGTCCAGGCTCCATATCCCATACCAAAACGCATTTGAGTGTTCTCCGATATATCTTCGCTCAAAGCAGAGATATATCGCAGACTGTTTCCGGTTCAAGATGCCCGTCAAAGATTCGTCACCCCGGACCTGTTCCGGGGTCCACCGTTCCGCAAACTCGCCATCGATGATCGTGCGGAAGGGTGGATGCCGGAACGAGCCCGGCATGACGGAGTGGGGGTGGCAACGGATGGGCAAACCTCCCCCCCGCCCCTATCTTCCGCGCATGGCCGATCTCTTCGCGGGCTTCGAACCCGCCGCCCCCACCGAAACGCACCCCGAAAACGCGCCGCTCGCCGATCGCCTGCGCCCGCGTACGCTCAGCGAGGTGGTCGGGCAGGACCACATCACCGGCCCCGAGGGCGCGATCGGCCGGATGGTTTCGGCCGGACGGCTGTCGTCGATCATCCTTTGGGGCCCGCCCGGCACCGGCAAGACGACGATCGCGCGGCTGCTCGCCGACGCGGTCGACCTGCGGTTCGTCGCGATCTCGGCGGTGTTCTCGGGCGTCGCGGACCTCAAGAAGTCGTTCGCCGAAGCGCGCGAGCACGCCAAGATCGGCAAGCGCACCTTGTTGTTCGTGGACGAGATCCACCGCTTCAACCGCGCGCAACAGGACGGTTTCCTCCCCTATGTCGAGGACGGCACCGTCACGCTGGTCGGCGCGACCACCGAGAATCCCTCGTTCGAACTCAACGCCGCACTGCTCAGCCGCGCGCAGGTGCTGATCCTCGAACGCCTCGGTCGCGGTGCGCTCGAACAGTTGCTCGACCGTGCCGAGACGGAGATGGAGCGCCCCCTCCCCCTGACCCCGCCCGCCAAGGACGCGCTGATCGCCAGTGCGGATGGCGACGGCCGCTTCCTGCTCAACCAGGCGGAGACGCTGTTCTCGGTCAACCTGCCCGAACCGCTCGACCCCGCCGGGCTGTCGAACTTCCTCCAACGTCGCGTCGCGGTGTACGACAAGGATCGCGAGGGGCACTACAACCTCATCTCCGCGCTCCACAAATCGATCCGCGGGTCGGATCCGCAGGCGGCGCTCTATTATCTCGCGCGGATGCTGACGGCGGGCGAGGAACCGCTGTTCCTGCTCCGCCGCCTGACGCGTGCCGCGGTCGAGGATATCGGCCTCGCCGACCCGCAGGCGCTGGTCCAGTGCATCGCCGCCAAGGACACCTATGATTTCCTCGGCAGCCCCGAAGGCGAACTCGCGATCGCGCAGGCCTGCGTCTATCTCGCGACCGCGCCCAAATCGAACGCGGTCTACAAGGCGCAGAAGGCGGCGTGGAAGTCGGCGCGCGAGACGGGGTCGCTGATGCCGCCCGCGTCGATCCGCAACGCGCCGACCAAGCTCATGCGCGATATCGGCTACGGCAAGGGTTACGCCTACGATCACGATACGGAAGAGGCGTTCTCAGGCTCGGACTATTGGCCCGACGAAATGAGCCCGCAGACTTTCTATACCCCGACCGAACGCGGGTTCGAAAAGCGCCTGTCGGAACGTCTCGCCTATTGGGACGGCCTGCGCGCCGAGAAGAATGGCTGAGACGCGCTTCACGCGGTTTGCAGCGATCGACTGGTCCGGCGCGCAGGGGCATCGACACAAGGGCATCGCCGTCGCGATCTGCGAAACAGGCGATGCCGCGCCAACGCTGGTCGCGCCACCGGCAGCGACAGCATGGTCGCGCGACGATGTGCTGGCGTGGTTGCTTGACCAGACCGAGCCGACGCTGGTCGGCCTGGACCTCTCCCCCGCATTCCCGTTCGTCGATCGGAACGGGTATTTCCCCGGCACGCCCGGCAGTCCGCCCGACGCCCGCGCGCTCTGGGCGATGGTCGACCAAGCCTCCGCCGCCGACGCGCATCTCGCAGTGTCGACCCTGCTCACCGAGCTGGAAATCCGCCGCCACTTCCGCCAGCACCGCGACTGCGGCGACCTGTTCCCCGGCGGCGCGGGCCGGATGCGCGTCTGCGAGCACGGCCAGCGCGCGATGGGCCTGTCGCCGACGAGTTGCTTCAACCTCGTCGGCGCGGCGCAGGTCGGCAAGTCGAGCCTGACCGGTATGCGCGTGCTCCACCGCCTCGCCGGTCGCGTGCCGGTCTGGCCGTTCGATCCGCTACCGTCCGAAGGCCCGGTGATCGTCGAGATCTACACCACGATCGCCGCCCGTGCCGCCGGTATCCGCAAGGGGCTCAGCAAGATGCGCGACGCGGCCGCGCTCGACGCGGCGCTGGCCAATCTGGGGACCCGTCCGCACGCACCGCTGGCGCGCTACGACGATCACGCCACCGACGCGATCCTCACCGCCGCCTGGCTGCGTGCCAACGCGCACCGCCCCGACCTCTGGACACCGACGACGATGACACCGCATATTGCGCGAACCGAGGGCTGGACCTTCGGCGTGTCTTGAAGCATTGGGTCGCGACGCACCGGGCAGCGCCCGACGCATGGGCCGGTTTAGCTCAGTTGGTAGAGCGCCAGTTTTGTAAACTGGATGTCGCGGGTTCGATTCCTGCAACCGGCACCACCCCCTTCCCGGTTTGCACGATGATGCGGATCTCCCAGACATTTCAGATCGTGCGACGCCCCGAGGGTCCCATAGGATCCTGATTTCATCCGAAGCCATCCAGCGAAGATCCATCGATTATCGCTCGCGGGGCGGGACTTGGCGCTTCCGTACAATTACCGCGCGAATAGTCCTGCTACCGTTATTCATGCGAAACGATGTGCCGAGATTGCAGGGTGACAGGATCGCGCTCGAACCCCTGGTGCTAGCCGATAGCCACGCGATACAGCGACTGTTCCCGCATTGGGAGATCGTCCGATACCTCTCGCATGGCATGCAATGGCCCTATCCCGCCGATGGCGCGCGCAGGCTGTTGCAGGAGGTGACCTTTCCCTCGGTAGCGCAAGGGATCGAATGGGCGTGGTCTATCCGGCTCAATGGGAAGCAACGCCCCTTGATCGGCGTCATCAGCGTGGCGGACAGACCTAACGACAATCGGGGCTTCTGGCTTGGGCTGGACTGGCATGGGCAGGGCCTGATGACGGAAGCGTGCAAGCTGGCCACGGACTATTGGTTCGACGTGCTCGGCTTCCCGGTCATGCGCGTACCCAAGGCGATGGCGAACATGCCATCCCGCCGCCTTTCGGAACGCGAGGGCATGCGCCTGATCCAGGTCGGACCGAGGGATTTCGTCAGCGGACGCATGCCGGCGGGTATCTGGGAAACTACCGCCGCTCAGTGGCGATCGAGGGTGTCGGCTTCGCCTTCTGACCGTAACCCTCACCCCCTCGCATCGACTGAGTAATTCCGCGCGGAACTTTGGTGGATCGAAAGACGGCAATTCGTTCCGATTACGATTCGTCCCGATTGGTCGCGTTCATTGGGCGATGGGCCGTGCTGCTCCGTCCCCGACTTTCATATTCGGGTGTACCAACCGTGGCAGACGCCCGATTGTTACGGACCGATACTGAGGCTGGGTATGCCCAGCAACGTCCTGCAACCGTCACCATTTTGCGTCATGCGACGGCGCGTGCAAGTCTTTGCGCCAGTCCGAGGCGGCGGCCGGTGCGCTTTGCGCTTCCGGCACTCGACCAAACCGTACCGAATGTTAGAAAGGGCAAATGAGCCCGCACGCCAAAGCCTTTCTCGGGGAGCTGATTTCCGAGGCGATCGCGATCTGTATCGTGATGACCTTCGGCCTGTCGGTCGCCGCGATGTACACGCTGTACGATCCCAGCCCGTACAAGACCGCCTATTGGGGCGTGTGCATCACCTGGGGCATGGCGGTATCGATCTCGATCTACGTCACCGGCGCGGTATCGGGGACGCATGCAAATCCCGGGGTCACGCTGGCGCTCGCACTGTACCGCGGGTTTCCGTGGAAGAAGGTGCTGCCCTATTGGTGCGCGCAGCTGGTCGGCGCGTTCGTCGGCGCCGCGATCGTCTATGCGCTGTATTACAACGTCATCGACCACTTCAACGCGACCCAGCATCTGACGCGCGCCGGCGGCGGTGGCGCAGGCGTGTTCTTCACCGCGCCCGGCCTTGCGGTGACGACGATGAAGGGTTTCGTCGACGAGATCATCCTGACCGCAATTCTGATGTTCGGGATCTTCGCGATCACCGACGAGTTCAATACCATGGCCCCGCAAGCCAATTTCGGGGCGATCGTGATCGGCCTGCTGGTTGCCGTGATCGGTGCGTCGATGGGATATCTGGAAGGTTGGGCGATCAATCCCGCACGCGATCTCGGCCCCCGTACCTTCGCATGGCTGATGGGTTGGGACGCATCGGCCTTTCCCGGCGTCGGCAATTACTGGTGGGCGCCGATCGCCGGACCATTGATCGGCGCGGTGATCGGTGGCGGTGCGCAGCATCTGTTGGTCCGCCCCTTCCTGCCACGCGACAAGCCCGTCGCGGGCCCGCAATGATTCGAGGAGTGTAAGGCGTGACCGACACCATCATCCTGGCGATCGACCAGGGCACGACTTCGACCCGCAGCATGACGTTCGGCACCGATGGCGTCCCCCGGCAGACGGTCCGCCGCGAATTCGCCCAGCATTATCCGCAATCGGGCTGGGTCGAGCATGACCCCGAGGACATCTGGCGCGACACCGTCGCGACCTTGAAAGAGGCCGCGGAAGCGGACGGCGGCAAGGTTGCCGCGATCGGCATCACCAACCAGCGCGAGACGGTCGTGGTCTGGGACCGCAAGACCGGCAAGCCCGTCCACAACGCGATCGTCTGGCAGGATCGCCGCACCGCAAAGCTCTGTGCGCAGCTCAAGGCGGACGGCAACGAACCGCTGGTGCGAGAGCGGACCGGGCTGATCCTCGACCCGTATTTCTCGGGTACCAAGCTCAAATGGATCCTCGACAATGTCGATGGCGTCCGCGCCCGCGCCGACAAGGGCGAACTCGCCTTCGGGACGATCGACAGCTTCCTTCTCTGGCGGCTGACCGGGGGCAAGGTTCACGCAACCGACGCGTCGAACGCCTCGCGCACGCTGTTGTTCGACATCCACAAGGGCGCGTGGGACCCGGACATGCTGCGGATGCTCGACATTCCCGAGAGCCTGTTGCCCGACGTCAAGAACAACAGCACGATCTTCGGCGAAACCACGCCGGACCTGCTCGGCACGGCGGTGCCGATCGGCGGCATGGCGGGCGACCAGCAGGCGGCGGTCGTCGGCCAGGCCTGTTTCCAGCGTGGCGATGCCAAATCGACCTACGGCACCGGCTGTTTCGTGCTGCTCAATACCGGCAAGGAGGCCGTGACCAGCAAGAACGGCATGCTGACGACGATCGCCTATCAGCTCGACGGTGAGATCACCTATGCGCTGGAAGGCTCGATCTTCGTCGCAGGCGCGGCGGTGAAGTGGCTGCGCGATGGGCTGGGCCTGATCAATCAGGCTTCCGACACGAACGACATGGCGACCAAGCTCGACGGGAATGACGGCGTCTACATGGTGCCGGCGTTCGTCGGCCTGGGCGCGCCGCACTGGGACCCCGACGCGCGCGCGAGCATCACCGGGCTCACCTTCGCCGCGACCGGATCGCACATCGCCCGCGCCGCGCTCGAATCGGTCGCCTACCAGACCGCGGACCTGATGAACGCGATGGTCGCCGACGGTGCGCGCGATGCCCGCCAGATTCGCGTCGACGGCGGCATGGCGGCGAACGACTGGTTCTGCCAGTTCCTCGCCGACATGCTCGACACCGACGTCGTCCGGCCCGCGAACATCGAGACGACCGCGGCGGGCGCCGCCTTCCTCGCCGGCATGGCGGTGGGGATCTGGAACGGCCCCGACGACATCGTCGCCACCTGGAAGGAAGACCGGATTTTCAATCCGAAGATGAAGAGCGACGAGCGCACGAAACTGATGGCCGGCTGGCAGGACGCCATCGACCGAACCAGCTCGAGGGCCAAGGCATGAGTGATTCGCAACGCGACATCGACGTCGACCTGCTGGTGATCGGCGGCGGCGTGAACGGCACCGGCATTGCGCGCGACGCCGCCGGGCGTGGGTTGAGCGTGATGCTGGTCGAGCGCGACGACCTCGCCTCGCATACCTCGTCGTCGAGCACCAAGCTGATTCATGGCGGCCTGCGCTATCTCGAATATTACGAGTTCCGGCTGGTCCGCGAAGCGCTGGCCGAGCGCGAGAAACTCATCGACGTCGCGCCGCATCTGATCAGCCCGATGCGGTTCGTCATGCCGCTCGCTGCCGGCATGCGCCCGGCCTGGCTGATTCGCCTCGGGCTGTTCCTCTACGATCATATCGGCGGCCGGACCCGCTTGCCGAAATCGAAGGGCGTCCGGCTCGACAAGACCGACTGGGGCGCAGGTCTGAAGCCTATCCGCCACGGTTTCGTCTATTCGGACGGTTGGGTCGACGACGCACGACTGGTGGTCCTGAACGCGCTCGACGCCGCCGAACGCGGCGCGCAGATCCGCACGCATACCAGCTTCGAAGGCGCGCGTCGGGAGTCCGACCACTGGGTCGCGACGCTCGGCGACGGCAGCACCGTCACCGCTCGTGCGATCGCCAACACCTCGGGGCCTTGGGTGAGCAAGGTGCTCGCCGAAATGCCCCAGGCGCATGCCGAGCGCCCGCCCCGCCTGGTCAAGGGCAGCCACATCATCGTGAAAAAGCTGTTCGAGGGCGAGCACGCGTATATCCTCCAGAACCCCGACAAGCGGATCATCTTCGCGATCCCCTATGAGGACGACTTCACGCTGATCGGCACCACCGACAAGCCCTATGAAGGCGACCCGTCGCACCCGACGATCGACCCCGACGAGACCGAGTATCTGTGTGACAGCGTCAACCGCTACTTCTCGCGACAGGTCGGTGCGAGCGACGTCGTCGGCAGCTATTCGGGCGTCCGCCCGCTGTTCGACGACGGCAACGAGAACGCCTCCGAAGTCACGCGCGATTATGTCCTGCGGCTCGGCACCGACGAAGCGCCGCAGATCCTGTCCGCGTTCGGGGGCAAGATCACGACCTATCGTCGGCTGTCGGAACACGCGCTCGAAGACCTTGCGCCGTTCCTACCCGCCATGGCGAAACCCTGGACCGCGGGCGTGCCCCTGCCGGGCGGCGACCTTCCGAACGGCGACTTCGCAGCGTTTTTGAAGAGCGTCCGATCGCGCTGGCCGTTCCTCGACGCCGTCAACGCCACCCGCATGGCGCACGCATATGGTACGAGGATCGAGCGCGTCCTTGGCGACGCGACCCGTCTCGACGACATCGGCCAGGGGCTCTCTACGCGCGAAATCGATTATCTGATCGACGAGGAATGGGCGCAGACCGCAGAAGACATATTGTGGCGGCGGACCAAGCTCGGCCTTCACGGCGGCGCTCCGCTCCAGGCTGCAGTGGAAGCGTATCTGGCCACACGGACAGATCCCGCGCGCGCAGATCGCGACCGTCCATAACGGTAGCTAGGGCGCGCGTTCCAGCTTGCGGGCGAGGAACTGGAGACGGGGACGAACGCGCAGGAACCGGCGGTAGGCGCGTTCGAGTCCGGCCAGTACGAGAGGGTTGCGTGCGGCAAGGCCCAGCGGTCGAAGCAGGGGGATGGCGCGCCACATCGCCGCGAACGCGGCTGCGCCCGATAGAATCTTGCCGTCTTCGCGCGCATGGAAACGCGCGAGCAACGCATCGCGGTCGATCGGGCAAGCGCTGGCGCCGTCGCTGACGTCGACGAACTCGATCGCGCCGCGACGGTCCAACCGGCGCATCGCCGCGATTTCCCGTCGGCATAGCGGGCAGCCACCATCGTGCCAGACGGTGAGACGTGTCATGTGACGTCGTCTTCAGCGTGCCGGTTGCGCTGCCATATGCGCTCGGCGAGCAGCGTGGCGAAACCCAGCCAGGCGACGAAGGGTATCGCCGTCGCCGCAGCAGTCCGGTCCACCCGGTCCGCCGCCACGACGTACACAGCACCGGTGACGATCATCGCCCCCGACGCCGCCATGCTCGACCCGAGCGCCTTCTTGCGGAAGAAGATTTCGGTCCAGCCGCCGATCATCGCGCTGTTGACCAACCACAGGCCGACCGCCGTGTTGCGCGGCGCGCCGGGCGGCTGGCGGAGCAACCTGTACCCGCCGACCGCGAGCCCCGTTTCGAGCACCGGCCACACCGCGCCGAACGCCGCGTCCGGTGGCGTATAGGACGGCTTGTCGAGCCGCTTGTACCAACGGCGAATGCCGGGATGCGACCGGTCGGGCGCATTGCGACGCCCGAGCACCGCGCTGGCACCGAGCACCGTCGCCACGATCGCCAAGGCCGCCGGGCGCGACAGTCCCGCGCGGGGGCTGATGGTCCTCCCCTCGCTCATGATGCGAAATACCGTTCGAGATCGTCGCTGCCGCCGATCCGTTCGTCGTCGATGAAAATCTGGGGCGTGGTCGCGACACCGTGCTCCGCCTTGAAGGCGTCTACCTCATCGCGCGACCGCAGGATCCGGTCCTGAACCTCGAAGCCTCGATCTTCCAGCATCGCCTTCGCACGAACCCCGAACGGGCAGACATGATCGGGGAGGATCATCCGGTATAGTATCGCAGTCCTCGTGTCGGCCATATCGATCGTCCTCGCGGCGGGAAGCTGCCCGCGTGAAGCACAGCGCAGCAGCGCCCTCGACGTTCCACCGAGGGTCGCAATCGCTGTGCCGAGACCGATCCCGCCCTCTCCGCGTTACCGGCTCGCGATCGTGGTGATCGATGCGGCGGGTGCGGGGAGCGTGTCGATCCGATAGCGGACCGACACGCCGACATGATCCGACAGCATCGTTCCGTTTGCCGCCTGCCCGAACGGCGCTGCGAGCGCGACCGGACGGATCCGTACCGTCGGCGACGGGCGGTACATCATCCAGTCCTTGCCGCGACCGATCGACAGCGCCATCCCCGACGGCTCTGCCACCGGACAGCGCGGGGCGATGCGGCAGGACGCCACGGCGGTCTGTAGCGACGCCTCGCCGCCCAGCATGCGCAGGTCGAAATGCGTCCGCCGCGCGAGATCGCGGCCGACGTTGAAATCGCCTGCCACAAGGATCGGCCGATCGCTGGCGCCAAGCGAACCGATGAAGTCCGCGAGCAGGTCGAGCTGCCGCCTATACGCATAGATCGCGCGCGGCGACGGCGCGCCCGACGCGGTGTTCGAATTGAGGTGCGTGTCGACCACGACGAACGGCGTCGCAATGCCCGGCACCGCGATCAACGCCGCCACCGCGCCCTTGTTGGCAAGGCAGTCATAGCCCGCGCAGACCGGGTAGGCCATGCGCCGGACGGCCAGGATCGGGTAATCGGAAAAGATCGCCAGACCGCTGTCGACATGCTTGCCGAGCCGTTCGCCGACCAGCCGGCTGCCCTCCGAGACGAAACCGTCGTCGTTGCGGGGGATGGTCGCCGTCGCGTTCTCGGCCGGGCCGAATGCGGCGTACCGATAGCCGGCGGTCCGACCGATCGCCTTGGCGTTATCCACGAAGGCCTCCTGCAGGACGACGATGCCGGGCTGATCGCCAGCATTGCGCATCGCCCGCAACCGCGTGCCGATCGCGCGGAGATCGACCGAGCGATCGTCGGTGATCGGCCATGGCAGGCCGTGCACGTTGTAGGTCATGAGCGTGACGTCGCGCGCCTGCACGGGCGTCGCCGTCGCCGTAGCCGTGGTGCCCGCCAGCATCGCGGTCGCTGCGGCCAGCACTCCATATCGTACCATCGCCATGTCTTCATCCCGTCGTCGTTCGGTGCGGTGACGCCGCAGCCGGTCATCGTCCTCAGTGCGAATGTGTCGTGCGCAGCGTCAGCGTTTGAGCGGCGCGAACGAAAACAGCCCGCTGCGGTAGTTCATCACGACATGCGTGGTGGTGAGTCCCGCATGCACTGCGACGCTCGCCTGATCCGCATGCGGCTTGGCATGGCCGAGCTTCGGATTGCTCGCGAAGCCGATGCCGTCGTGGAGCAGGCTGAAACCATGGCCGCCGTCGCGCGCATGGACCACGCTCAGCGCATAGGTCCCGGGTCCGGGGACGCGCAGGCACAGCGACACCGGCCCCGTGGCGGGGACGGCAAGGACGGCACGACGGAAGGTCTTGCCCTGCCCGATCAGGACATTGTCGTCGGCCAGAAAATCGCCGTCGCGCGCGGGGTAGAGTTCGGCGCGCACGACGCCGACGCGGTCCTTCAGGCCGTCGACGTCGACGATCAGCGCCGGGCCCGGCTCGTGCGGGCGGCAACGTGCCTCCGCCGTGCCGAGCGCCGGGGTCGAAGGCGGCATGACCGTGGGCGATGCGGCGGCAAGTGCCAGGACGACAGGCAGGATCACTTCGTACGCTCCATGGTGACGAGTTCGACGGCCGTCAGCGCAGCGCCGAGCAGCAGGTGGGTGACGAGCCAGAGGCCCGCGATCATGGTCAGCACCGCGGTCACCTCGGACGTCCGCCCGACGGTGAACGCGACCAGTCCGGCGAACACGATGTCCTTGTTGGGCAGCAGCGGCAGGCGCGACACGAGCAGGCGCAAAGTCGCCAGCGCCAGCCACCAGGCGATCGGCGCGGCGGGCATCACCGCAGCCCACAGCAACGCGGCGAACAAGGTGGTCGCGACGATCCGCAGAAGATGGATGACCGCGATCCGGTTCAGTTCGGGACGCGGCAGCGTCAGCAGTTTCTTGCGCAGGACGAGCGTGACGAGCGAGGGAACCGCCATGCTCGCCGCGGACACCGTCATCACCTTCGCATCGGTACCGAGATGCAGCGCGCCGAGCGCCTGCCAGCTGACAACCGCCAGCACCAGCGTGCAGACGTTGGCGACGACGGCGGACAGAATCGAGACGTCCTTGATCGCACCGAACGGCGTGCCGACCATGCTCGCATGCTTGCGCGCCCAACCGTAGAAATACAGCTCGCCCGAGTAACCGAGCACGATCTCGTTGCTGATCCGCTTGCGCAACAGCGCGAAGATACCGCTCGGCGGCAATTGCCACAGCCGCCGGTAGATCACCCATTCGCTGAACGGCGTGACCAGATAGCCGAGCGCGAAGATCGTCCAGAACAGCGGCGAGCGCGGCACTAGGCGGAGCATACCGGCAACGTCGAGTCCTCGAAGCTGCCATAGCGCGGCGATCAGGATCGCCGCCGACAGCAGCGGTGCCAGCCAGCGACCGAGGAAGTTCTTGCGGACGATCGTCGGCGTCAGTGGCGGGAATTGCACGCGGGTCAGCGTCAGCGGCAGCTCGCTCATGCGGCTCTCCTGTAATGATTGCGCGGTTGCCCGCGTCGCGACCGCAGGGCGGTTGCCCGAGGCGTTCCGACAGGGTCCGGATAGGGCGCGCTGGGTACGATCATGGCCGAACGACGCCGCCGCCGAATGCGAGCCGCAGCTTGGGATGACGCCGCCCTGAAATAATTTTCGGGCACGATCCGGCCAGGACTGCGGGGGCAGGCTGGCGGTGCCGTCCCGTCAACAGCGATCCGATGACCAACGAGAGCGAGAAGATGGCGCAAACCGACTTTGCCGATCCTGCCCAGCCACCAGAGCGCGGGTTCGCGCCTCCCCCGGCCGACAAACGGTCGACGGACAAGAGGTTGCTGGTATCGATTCACGACGTGTCGCCGACCTTTGCGGAGCCGATCGCGATGCTTGCCGAGCGCGTCGAGGCTATCCTCGGCGGTCCGCGGTTCGCGATGCTGGTGGTACCGGATCATTGGGGCGCCGCCCGGCTCGACCGGTCGCCGGCGTTTGCGCGCCAGTTGCGCGCGTGGGCGGACGCCGGGATCGAGATGTTTCTCCACGGCTGGTTTCACCGCGATGCCAGCGACCATCGGAATGCCGCCAGCGTGCTGAAAGCCCGATACATGACCGCGGGCGAGGGCGAGTTTCTGGGGCTCGATGCGGTCGAGGCCGAACACCGGATGCGTGCCGGTCGCGACATGGTCGAACAGGCGATCGGCCGGTCGGTCGCCGGGTTCATCGCACCCGCGTGGCTCTATGGTCCCGGGGCGCATGCAGCGCTGAAGGCCTGCGACTTCGCGCTTGCCGAGGATCATTTTCGCGTCTGGCAGCCCGCTACCGGCGCGATCGTCGCGCGCGGTCCGGTGGTGACCTGGGCCAGCCGGTCGCCCGCGCGTACCGCCAGTTCGCTCGCGGTCGCCGCCGCGGCGCGCGTGCTGCCCGACTGGATGCCGACGATGCGCGTCGCGGTGCATCCCGGCGACGTCACCAAGGACTCGCTGTTGACCAGCATCGATCGGACGCTCCGCACGCTCGCCGAGCGGCGCACCGTGTCGCGCTATGCCGATCTGGTCACCGAGCAGGTGGCATCGTGAAGATCGTCGACGTCTGCGCGTTCTACACCCCGACCGGCGGCGGCGTCCGGACCTATATCGACCGCAAGCTGGTCGCGCTGGCCGCGCGCGGACACGAGGTCGTCGTCATCGCGCCTGGCGAAGAGGATCGTGACGAGCAACGCGGACCGAATGCGCATGTCCGCTGGCTGCGCTCGCCCCGCTTCCCGCTCGACCGATCCTATCGTTATTTCGCCGACCGCGCGGCGCTGCACGCAATACTCGACGAAGAGGACGCCGATATCGTCGAAGTCTCGTCGCCGTGGCGCAGCGCATCGATGGTTGCGGACTGGCGCACGCGCTCGGGGTCGCGCGCGCGGCTGTCGCTGATCGCGCATGCGGACCCGCTGTCCGCCTATGCCTATCGCTGGTTCGGCAACGTCGCATCGACGCAGGCGATCGACCGCGCGTTCGACTGGTATTGGCGCCATCTGCGCCGCCTGGATGCGCAGTTCGACCATGTCGTCAGCGCGAGCGACAGCCTGTCGCAGCGGCTGCGCGAGGGCGGTCTGCGCAAGGTGATGACCGATCCGATGGGTGTCGAGCCGGGCCAGTTCTCGCCGCGGCTGCGCGACGTCGCCCTGCGCCGCGAGATGCTGGCGCTATGCGGGCTGAGCGAGGATGCGCTGCTGCTCATCGGGGTCGGCCGGCACGCGCCCGAGAAACGCTGGGACATGGTCGCGCAGGCCGCCGCGATCGCGGGCACGCACGCGCCGGTCGGCCTGTTGATCATCGGTGGCGGCGCGCGACAACGCCGGGTGATCGACGCGATCGGCGACAACCCGCACGTGCGCCTGCTCGAACCGGTGCGCGACCGCGGTGCGCTGGCGCGGTTGATGGCGAGTGCCGACGCGCTGATCCATGGCTGCGAGGCGGAGACGTTCTGTTTCGTCGCGGCGGAGGCGATAGCATCGGGATTGACGTTGATCGCGCCCGATCGCGGCGGCGCGGCGGATCTCGCCTGCGCGAACGACGGCGCATTATATCGCTCGGGCGATGCGCAGGACGCCGCCGAAGCGATCCTCGCCGTCGCCGGCACGATCGAGGCCGGTGCGGCGGCGCGCCGCGAGCGCCCGGTCCGGACGATGGACGATCATTTCGACGCGCTGCTCGCGCTCTATGGGGCGGGCGTGGCGCCTCTGCACCACCAAGCGCTCCACCATGGACGAGGAACGGCACGATGACCGCGATCGCACCACATCCCTTCGGCATGACCGAGGATCAACCTCGTTTCGGCACACCCCAAGCTCGGGCGGCGAGCGGTGACCTGGATCGGCCAACCGGCCCGATACCCGAAGCGACGGCATCGCCGTGGCGTGCGCCGCTCTTCTATCTGTCGTTCGTGGCAGCAGCGCTGTTGCTCATCGCGGTCGGGTTCATCCTGATGTGGCGCATCATGCTGCGATCGCGCCGAGGCTGATCGCCGCCGGCCTGCGCTCCGGTACCGGCGCGACGGATCCCTGCCGCTCCCATAACCTCCGTCTCGCGCCTGTCTGCGCGGGCTATTCCCCCAAGCCTCGCGACATTTCGGACGCGACTTCCCAGCGGGCAGCGGGCAATACGCGGCGCATGACTTTCGGAGCCAAGCCGTAGCCGACGCCGACGCCCTTCAGCCTGCCGGCCTGTCGGCGGTGCTCGCGGCACATCGCCCGCAACTCGTCCGGTTCTTCACCGGGCGGACGGGCAGCGTCGCGGAGGCCGAGGACGTCGTCCAGGAAATCTGGCTGCATATCGCCGAGCCGGTGGCCGGCCCGATCGCCAATCCGGTCGCCTATCTGCACCGCATCGGCATGAACATCGTGCTCGACCGGGTCCGTGCAAACGGGCGCCGTGCCCGTCGCGACAGCGGCTATGTCGAGGCGACGACGACGATAACGGCGACGGCGACGGCCGGGATGGCCGCGGGGGGCGAGGCGATCGACGATGCGCCGTCGGCATTCGATGCGGTCGCCGGACGACAGCGGATCGCGCAACTCGCCGCCGCACTCGCCGGCCCGCCCGAAGGCGCGATGCGCGTGTTTCGCCGCCACAAGATCGATGGCCTGTCCCACGCCGATATCGCCGCCGAGTTCGGGATCAGCCGAAGCGCGGTCGAAAAGCATATCGCCGTCGCACTTCGTCATCTCAGAAAGGCGTTAAATGATTGATTTTCGCGCCGGACTGCGGTCGCGGGCGCGGGGCGGCGTCTATGACACGAGCGGGTATGACACGAGCGGGGGGCATCCGCTCGGAACGAGGGTGCCGTGATGGATGCAACGACCCAGGATCCGATCGACGTCGCCGCCGCCTGGCACGCGCGGATCGACGCGCCCGACATGGATTGGGCTGGCTTCGGCGACTGGCTCGAGGCCGATCCGTCGCACCGCGCCGCCTATGATTCGATCGCACTGCTCGATGCGGAGATCGGCGCCGCCGCCCCCGCGATCGCCGCATTGCTGCCGGCGAACGACGACAGCGCAGCCGATGTCGCGCCGGTCGCGCGCCCGACCCGCTGGCGCTGGCTGGCCGCAGGCACGGGCGGCGCGCTCGCCGCAGGCCTCGCAGTGTTGCTCGTTGCGCCGACGCTCACCGGGCCGGACGACAGCGTGCAGACCTATGCGACCGGCGTCGGCGAGACCCGCGCGGTCACGCTCGCCGATGGCAGCGCGATGCGGCTTGATCGCGGATCGCGGGTCTCGGTGTCGGGTGGCACGACTCCGCTGATCGAAGTCGCGGACGGTGCGGCGAGCTTCTCGGTCCGCCACCATCCCTCGCGAACGCTGATCGTGCGGGCGGGCGGCTATGACGTCCGCGATATCGGCACGCGCTTTGCCGTGGTCAGCGCACAGGGGCGGATTTCGGTCGCGGTGGCACAGGGCAGCGTCAGTGTCGCGCCGCATACCGCGGACGGCAGCGCGCCGACGACGCTCGTGGCCGGTCAGCGGCTCGACATCGACCCCGCGACCGGGATCGCCGAACGCCGCGAGGTCGCCCCGACATCGGTGGCGGACTGGACCGATGGCCGCCTCGACTATGACGGTGCGCCGTTGACGCTGGTTGTCGCGGACATATCGCGGTATGCACGCACCCCGCTGGTGGTCGATCCGTCCGCCGCCGGACTGAGTTTCTCCGGGGTTTTGACGATTGGCGACGGATCGCGGCTTCTCGATCAGCTTCGCGCGGTGTTGCCGCTACGCCTGCGCCGCGCTGATGGCGTCGTCCATATCGAGCGTACCGGCTCACGCTGAGGCGGCGCGCACCGACCCGCTACGGGCGATCGTCATCCCCGCCGGATCGCTCCACGCTGCGCTCGATTCGCTGGCCCGCCAGACCGGCATCTCGATCGGCATGGCTGGCGTCCTGCCCGATACGCCGACGCCGAGGATCACGCGCGCGCGCGATGTCGCGGACGCGCTGAAGCGGCTGCTGGCGGGGACGCGACTGCACGCGGTCCGCATTGATGCGACGACCTGGCGGATCGAGCCCCTGCCCCCTCGTACGGCCCGTGCACGGCCGGCTGCACCGCCGATCGTCGACGGCGGCGATATCATCGTCACCGCCAGCAAGCGCGACGAACGCCTCTCCGATCTACCCGCATCGATCAGCATCCTCGGCGGCCGTGCGCTCGACCGCCTTGCCGGTAAGCGCGGCCTGGTCGATCTGCTCGCGACCACCGATGGCGCGTTCTCGACCAATCTCGGCCCCGGTCGCGACCGCATCTTCCTGCGCGGCGTCGCCGACAGCGCGTTCAACGGCACCAGCCAGTCGCTCGTCAGCCTGTATCTGGACGACGCCCGCATCGGTTACTCCTCGCCCGATCCCGATCTCCGGATGGTCGACATCGACCGCGTCGAGATCCTCCGAGGGCCCCAGGGCACGCTGTACGGCACCGGGGCGCTGGGCGGCGTCATCCGGATCGTCACCACCGCACCCGACCTAGACCAGGCCTCTGGCAGCGTTGCGGGCGAGGTGACGGGGATCAACAACGGCGCGTTCGGCGGCGCGTTCGAGGGCGTTCTGAACCTGCCGATCGTGACCGGCACGCTGGCGTTACGCGCGTCGGGCTGGACCGAGACGATGCCCGGCTGGATCAACGATACCGGCCGGGGCAAGCGCGACGTCAACCGCACCGGGCGCAGCGGCGGGCGCATCGCGCTACGCTGGGCGATCGGCGATGGCTGGACCGCGACCGCTAGCGGCATCGCGCAGTCGATCGAAGCCCGCGACAGCCAATATGCGACCGGAGGGCTGTCGCGCAGCACCGCGATCGCCGAGCCGCAGGACAACGACTTCCTTTCGGCATCGCTCGATGTGCACGGCCCGATCGGCAGCCTCGACGCGCAGTCCACCACCTCGATCGTATCGCATGAATTCGGCAGCACATACGACGCGAGCATCATGGCCGGCGCGCTCGGGACGATCGCGCCGGTCGCCTATGTCGAGGATCGCGCGATCCGCCTGCTGACACAGGAAGTCCGGCTGAGCGATCCGACCGCGCGCCATCCGTGGATCGTCGGCGCGTCGATCCTGCATGCGACCACTCGCCTTAAGGGGCGCTTCGAGTCGGACGCCGGCAACGTGCTCGGGCGCGACGACAAGGAGGCGGTGTTCGAAGCCGCGATGTTCGCGGAGGGCACGCAGCGTCTGTCGTCCGCGCTCGATCTGAAGATCGGCCTGCGCGGATTCGTGACCGTGAACGACATCGAGCAGCAGGGCCCCGACGAGCAGAGCACCACCAAGCTGGGCGTTACCCCCAGCGGCACGCTCAGCTGGCATCGGGACGACGTCGGGATGATCTGGCTGCGCTACGCCAGCGCGATTCGGCCGGCAGGCGTAACCCGGGCGTCGATCAGCAACCAACAGCGCATCCCCGGCGACGAGTTGCAAAGCCTCGAACTGGGCTGGCGCATCCGCGGGCTGAACGATCGGCTGAGCTTGAGCGGTGCGATCTTCGGATCGATCTGGGAACATCTGCGCAGCGACGTGGTCGGATCGGACGGATTGTTCGGGACGGTCGATGCGGGGAACGCCACCAATTACGGTGTGGAGTTCGGCGGGCGGTTCGACGCACGGCCCTACACGATCGACTTCGGCACCACGATCCAGCGCGCGCGGCTGACATCGCCGGCAAGCGACCGCGCGGCGCAGGACGATCGCCGCTTGCCGGTCGTTCCCGATTACTCGGCGCGGTTGGGTGTCACGCGGCGGTTCTCGCTGATCGGGATGCCGGCGAGCGGCTATCTCACGGCCCGCTATATCGGCCAGACGCGGCTGAGCTTCGACCCCCTGCTCGATCGGCCCGCGGGAGACTATGCGACGGTCGGCGCCGGCGTGACGCTGGACGACGGTCCGCGGCACTGGTCGATCGATGTCGACAATCTGCTCGATGGTCGCGGCAACAGCTTCGGGTTCGGCAATCCGTTCACGCTGGCGACTACCACGCAGACCGTGCCGATCCGCCCGCGCGCGATCACGCTGAGGCTGGCGATCGGACTATGAAAGATGCGCCGGGACGGGACGGGAAACGGTTGGATCGTCACCGTAACGTGCAACCGCGGTCGCGCGGACGGCGTTATAGGGCCCACGCATGATCAAGGTCGCCAGCTACAATATCCACAAGGGCATCGGGCTCGACCGTCGGCGCAACCCCGAGCGCGTGGTCGAGGTTCTGCGCGAGATCGACGCGGATGTAATCGCGTTGCAGGAGGCGGACCGACGGTTCGGCGCCAAGGCGTGCGTCTTGCCGCATCATCTGCTGGAAGAACACAGCGACTGGAAGCCGGTCGATTTCGGCCTCCGCGCGCTCAGCATGGGGTGGCACGGCAACGTCATCCTGGTCCGCAAATCGGCGCGCGTGATCGCCAGCGAACCGCTGCACCTGCCGGCGCTGGAACCGCGCGGGGCGGTGATGGCGGACGTGCAACTCGCCGGCGGTACGATCCGCGTGCTCGGCATGCATCTCGATCTGTCGGGGCTTTGGCGGCGCAAGCAGGCGGCAGCGATCATGAACCACGTCGATACCTGCGCGCACCGGCATCCGACCGTGATGATGGGCGACCTCAACGAATGGAGCGCAGGCGCCGGATGCCTACGCGATTTCGGACGTGACTATGCGTTTGCCGATACGGGGGCGAGTTTCCATTCGCGGCGGGCGGTCGCGCGGCTCGACCGGATCATGGTCTCGCGTGAACTCGACGTCGTCGAATGCGGCGTGCATGCGAGCCCCGCCGCGCGGAAGGCATCGGATCACCTGCCGATATGGGCTATACTGGAACCGAAGGCCTTGGCTCTATAATCGATACATAATCGATACCCGGACGAGGATGTGGAATGCGCGAGAAGGAACTGCGGCTGGCGCTCGTCTGCTATGGCGGGATCAGCCTGGCGGTCTACATGCACGGGATCACCAAGGAAATCTGGCGCCTCGTCTGCGCTAGCCGCGCGTTCCACGACGGCGAGGCGCCGAAGGGCGGCAGCCAGGGCGTGTATCATGCCCTGCTCCAGGAGATCGAAGACCACGCCGCGATCCGGGTGCGCGTGCTGGCCGACATCATCGCCGGCGCGAGTGCGGGCGGGATCAACGGCATCTTCCTCGCGCAGGCGATCGCGACCGGACAGAGCCTCGACCCGCTGACCGACCTGTGGATGACGTCGGCCGATGTCGAGGCGCTGATCGATACCGAGGCGGCACCGAAATCGCGCTTTTCGAAGGCATGGGCCATGCCGCTCGCATGGATGGCGGCGGGGCGGAGCACGGACAAGGTCGATGCGCTCGACGAGCCGACGCGCGAGGAGGTCCGGACCAAGCTGTCGCATTTCATCCGGTCGCGCTGGTTCGAGCCGCCGTTCGGGGGGAAGACCTTCACCAACCTGCTGCTCGATGCGTTCGATGCGATGGGCGCGAGCGATCGCGGGCCGCGGCTGTTGCCGCCAGGCCAGCCATTAGACCTGTTCGTGACGGTGACCGATTTCTCCGGGCATCCCGAGCGGCTGCAGCTCAATTCTCCCGCCGAGGTGGTCGAGACCGAGCACCGGCTGGTGGTCGACTTCACCGACCATGGCGGCGCGACCGAGACACTCGCACCGCGCGCGGAACTGGCGTTCGCGGCGCGCGCGACGTCGAGCTTTCCCGGCGCGTTTCCGCCGTTCACGGTCGCCGAACTGGACGGCGTACTGGAGCAGCGGAAGATCGCGTGGCCGGGCCGCAGCGGCTTCCTCGCGCGCGTGCTGCCCCGTCATACTGCGGCCAACGCGGCGGAGAGCGCGGTGCTGATCGACGGCTCGGTGCTTGCCAATGCGCCGTTCCGGCCGGCGCTCGACGCGCTGAAGGAACGCCCGGCACGCCGTCAGATCGACCGGCGGTTCATCTACATCGACCCCTCGCCCGGCATCAAGCTGCGGCTCAATCGCGGCGAAGGCACGCCCGGGTTCTTCCAGACGATAATCGGCGCGATCAGCGACATTCCGCGCCAGCAACCGATCCGCGACAATCTGGAGGCGATCGCCGCGCGCTCGGCGCGGATCGACCGGATGCGCGGGATCGTCACCGCGATCCGGCCGGAGGTGGAGGCCGACGTCGAATCGCTGTTCGGCCACACGCTGTTCCTCGATCGCCCGACCGCGCCGCGACTGATCGCATGGCGGCGGCGGGCGCAGAAGGCCGCGGCGGCGAGTTCGGGCTATGGGTTCGTCGCGTACGGGCATCTGAAGCGGAGCGCGGTGATCGAGACGATCGCGAGCCTGTTGTACGATGCGGGACGGCATCACAGCCCGCGGCGGCTGGTGCAGATCCGCGCCGCGATCGTCGCGCGGGTCGCGGCGACGGGCGCGGACCAGCTCGGGGCGGGCTTCGCAAACGGTGCCAGCCCGGCGTCGATCGCGTTTCTGCGGACCTTCGACATCGGCTTTCGCATCCGTCGGCTGCGGCTGATGGCGCGGCGGCTGTCGGAAGTGGAAACCGCCGCCGACGAGCCCGAGCTCGCGCCGATGCGCGACGCGATCTATGAATCGCTGTCGCCGTATCTGGATCGGCTGCGCGGCGAGATGCATGCCGGGATGCACGATGCGGTGCGCGCGATGAAGGGCGATGCGACCGCGGTGCTCGAGACGCTGGGGCGGACGTTCGATCTGGAGCGGCTCGATGCAGAAACCGACCAGCGGCTGGCGGAAGCGTTCGCCGCACTCGCCAAGCCTGCACGGCGGACGTTGCTACTCGCCTATCTGGGCTTTCCGTATTTCGACACCGCGACGCTGCCGCTGTTGCAGGGCGAGGGGCTCGACGAGTTCGACCCGATCAAGGTCAACCGGATCGCACCCGACGATGCAACCGCGATCCGATCCGGCGGCGCGGAGGCGACGTTGAAGGGGATCCAGTTCGGCACGTTCGGTGCGTTCTTTAGCCGCGCCTACCGCGAGAACGACTATCTCTGGGGGCGGCTGCACGGATCGGAGCGGATGATCGACATCACCGTCTCGACATTGCCGCAGACCGTGCGGATGAAGCCGGGGCGGGTCGCGGCGATCAAGCGGGCGGCGTTCCTCGCGATCCTCGACGAGGAGGAACCGCGGCTGACCGCGATCCTGCCGCTGATCGCGCAGTTGCGGACCGAGATCGGCTAAAGCCCCTCTTGCTCGGCAGAAGACTGGCCAAAACGCCGATGTGGCGGTAGCTCTGCGTTTCCAACCGCGTTTCGGCGCGACTGGGGCACAATAGAGGGTCGCCGCATGCAGTTCCTGAAAATCCTGTTCTGGTGCCTGCTGGCGTTCGTCGCCGCAGTGTTCACCATAAGCAACTGGAACGCCGTCCAGATCCAGCTGTGGGGTGGGCTGATCGCCGACGTGAACCTGCCGCTGTTGCTGTTCGTGACGTTCCTGATCGGGTTCGTGCCGACGATGCTGTATAACCACGCGATCCGGTGGCGGCTGCGGCAACGGCTGTCGACGTGCGAGCGCGAATTGCTGGAACTGCGGACGCCAAGGCCTGAGCCGGTGGCATTCGTGCCGGTGGAAACGCCGGTTGCGACGCCGATGACGACAGCACCGGTGACCGCGCCCGTTGCGTCCGCCGCCGTGCCGCCGGGTGACGTGCGATGAGCAACCGGATCTACGTCGCGCTCGACACGCCCGATCTGGCACGCGCGAAGGCGATCGCCGCGCGCGTCCGCCATCATGTCGGCGGGATCAAGCTGGGGCTCGAATTCTTCTCGGCACACGGCCAGCCCGGCGTGCATGCGATGGCGGAATTCGGCCTGCCGATCTTTCTCGACCTGAAGCTGCACGACATTCCGAACACGGTGGCCAAGGCGGTGCAGGCGCTCGGCGCGCTCGAACCGGCGATCCTCACGGTGCATGCCAGCGGCGGACGGGCGATGCTGGAGGATGCGAAGGCCGCGGCGCCGATCGGGACCAAGGTGATCGCGGTGACGATGCTCACCAGCCTGGACGCGGCCGATCTCGCGGCGACCGGCGTTACCGGGAACGCGCACGACCAGGTTACGCGGCTGACCGAACTGGCGCGCGAAGCGGGGGTCGACGGCATCGTCTGCTCGGGCGCCGAGGTCGCGGCGGCGAAGGCGATCTGGCCGAAGGGGTTCTTCGTGGTCCCGGGCGTGCGCCTGCCCGACGGCGCGATCGGCGACCAGAAGCGCGTGGTGACACCGCGCCAGGCGGTCGACGCGGGTGCCTCGATCCTGGTAGTCGGCCGCCCGATCACGCAGGCCGAAGACCCCGACACCGCCGCCCGCGCGATCGGCGCGACGCTGTAGTCGGCTCCGTCGTCCTGACGAAAGTCAGGATCCAGAGTAACGAACGTTCACCGCCATGGCTCTGGGTCCTGACTTTCGTCAGGATTACGGACGTTTTGCGAAGTCGGTTTACGCCCCCTTGGCCAAGAGGCACTGAAGGAAAGCCATGACCACCGCCAAGATCTGCGGCCTGTCCACTCCCGCGACGCTCGACGCGGCGATCCGGCACGGCGCGAGCCATGTCGGGTTCGTGTTCTTCCCCGCGTCGCCGCGGCACGTGACGTTCGCGAAAGCCGCCGAACTCGCCGCACGCGTGCCGGGCCATGTCGCGAAGGTCGGCGTGTTCGTCGATCCCGAGGACGAGATGCTCGAACAGGCGGTCGCGTCGGCCGCGCTCGATGTGCTGCAACTCCACAAGGTGACGCCCGCGCGGACCGCCGCGATCCGCGCGAAGTTCGGGATCGAGACCTGGGTCGCGGTCGCAATTCGCACACGCGGCGATCTGGAGGCTGCGCACGGGTTCACCGGAGTCGCCGACCGGATCTTGTACGACGCGAAGACCCCGGACTCGGCCGCATTGCCGGGCGGAATGGGCTTGCGGTTCGACTGGGACCTGCTCGATGGGTTCAAGCATCCCCTGCCCTGGGCGCTATCGGGAGGGCTCGATCCGGCCAACGTGGCGGAGGCTATCCGGCGGACCGGGGCGGAACTGGTCGACGTATCCTCGGGAGTCGAAAACGAGCCCGGTATCAAGGACGAAACCAGGATCGCGTCGTTCCTGAAAGCTGTCGCCACGCGCTAGCACCACCCCGGCGAAGGCCGGGGCCCAATTGGGGGACGCCTGTGACAGGCCTTCCCGCCGTCATTATGACCTTCCCAGCTGGGCCCCGGCCTCCGCCGGGGTGGTGCCTGATAAAACGGAAGGGGTGACAGCGATTTACGAAGTGCTAAACGCCCACTCATGAACGCTCCCACTCTCGCCCCAAACTCCTACCGCGCCCAGCCCGACGAGCGCGGCCATTTTGGCGACTTCGGCGGACGCTATGTCGCCGAGACGCTGATGCCGCTCGTCCTCGAACTCGACGAAGCGTATCGTGCCGCCAAGGCCGACCCTGCGTTCAAGGCGCAGTTCGACGACCTGCTCGAACATTATGTCGGCCGCCCGAGCCCGCTATACTACGCCGAACGGCTGACCGAAGCGCTGCGTGAGTCCGCGCCCGAGGGCATGGGTGCGCAGGTCTGGTTCAAGCGCGACGAGCTGAATCACACCGGCGCGCACAAGATCAACAACTGCATCGGCCAGATCCTGCTCGCCATGCGGATGGGCAAGACCCGGATCATCGCCGAGACCGGCGCTGGCCAGCACGGCGTCGCTACCGCCACGGTCTGCGCGCGCTTCGGTCTGCCCTGCGTCATCTACATGGGCGCCAAGGACGTCGAGCGGCAGGCGCCCAACGTGTTCCGCATGAAGCTGCTCGGCGCCGAAGTCCGCCCCGTGACCAGCGGCGCGCATACGCTCAAGGACGCGATGAACGAGGGCATGCGCGACTGGGTCGCGAACGTCCACGACACCTTCTACATCATCGGCACCGCCGCCGGCCCGCACCCGTATCCGGAGATGGTCCGCGATTTCCAGAGCGTGATCGGCACCGAGGCACGCGCGCAGATGCTGTCGCGCGTCGGTCGCCTGCCCGACATGCTGGTTGCGGCGATCGGCGGCGGCTCGAACGCGATCGGGCTGTTCCATCCGTTCCTCGACGATGCTGAGGTGCAGATGCTCGGCGTCGAGGCAGCAGGCCACGGGTTGGACAAGGAACATGCGGCCAGCCTCGCCGGCGGCTTCCCCGGCGTGCTCCACGGCAACAAGACCTATCTGTTGCAGGACGAGGACGGCCAGATCACCGAAGCGCATTCGATCTCGGCCGGGCTCGACTATCCCGGCATCGGCCCCGAGCATGCGTGGCTGCGCGATATCGGCCGCGTGCAGTATGACAGCGCGACCGATCAGGAGGCGCTCGACGCGTTCCAGCTGCTGTGCCGGACCGAGGGCATCATCCCCGCGCTGGAACCAAGCCACGCGATCGCGACGGTGACGAAGAAGGCGCGCGAGATGCGGCAGGACCAGATCATCCTGGCGAACCTGTGCGGGCGCGGCGACAAGGATATCTTCACCGTGGCCGAAGCGCTCGGGGTGGCGATATGATCGCACTTCTACTCCCCTCCCGCTTGCGGGAGGGGTCGGGGGAGGGCCTGTTCGCTCCTCGGACCTCGAATTTGCGGCTCTGTCAGCCCCTCCCCCGACCCCTCCCGCGAGCGGGAGGGGAGCTTTGAGCCGCCTCGCCGCCACCTTCGCACGCACCGCCGCCGCCGGCCGCGCGGCCCTCGTTGCGTTCGTGACCGCGGGTGATCCGACCACCGAGGCCACCGGCCCAATTCTCGACGCACTCGTCGCAGGCGGCGCGGATGCGATCGAGCTCGGCATGCCGTTCACCGATCCGATGGCCGACGGCCCCGCGATCCAGGCGGCCAACATCCGCAGCCTCGCGCAAGGCACCCGCACCGCGGACATCCTCGCCACCGCCACCGCGTTCCGCGCGCGCCACCCCGACGTACCGCTGGTGCTGATGGGCTATGGAAACCCCATGCTCCGCCGCGGCGCGGACTGGTTCGCCGAGGCCGCCGCTAAGGCGGGTGTGGACGGCGTGATCTGCGTCGACGTGCCGCCCGAGGAAGACGATGCGCTCGGGCCACAACTGCGCGCCGCGGGAATCGACCTGATCCGTCTCGCGACGCCCACTACCGACGCCGCCCGCCTGCCGACCGTGCTCGATGGCGCGAGCGGGTTCCTGTATTATGTCTCAGTCGCCGGCATCACCGGGCTTCAGCAGGCGCAGCAATCCTCGATCGAGGATGCCGTCGCGCGCCTAAAATCCCAGACCGATATCCCGATCGCGGTCGGCTTCGGCATCCGCACCCCCGAGCAGGCGGCCAACGTCGCGCGCGTCGCCGATGGCGTCGTCGTCGGCTCGGCGATCGTCGAACTGGTCGCGCAGCACGGCGCCGCTGCGGCCGAGCCGGTCCGCGCCTATATCAATTCCCTCACCGACGCCGTCGCTTCGGCCCGAAAGGTTCCCGCATGAGCTGGCTCAACAGCGTCCGCAACGTCCTGCCCTTCGTCGCGAAGCGCGAGACGCCCGAAAATCTCTGGCACAAGTGCAAGGGTTGCGGGCAGATGGTCTTCACCAAGGAGCTCGAGGACAATCTGTACGTCTGCCCGAAATGCGATCATCACGACCGCATCGGGCCGAAAATCCGCTTCGCGCAACTGTTCGACGAGGGCAGCTGCAGCGAACTCCCGGCCCCGAAAGTCCCCGAGGATCCGCTCAAGTTCCGCGACCAGAAGCGATACACTGACCGCCTCAAGGCCGCACGGACCGACAATAGCGAGCAGGATGCACTGATCAACGCACGCGGGGCGATCGACGGCCACCGGGTGGTGGTCGGCGTGCAGGACTTCGGCTTTATGGGCGGCTCGATGGGCCTGGCCGTCGGTGAGGCGTTCGTGCGCGGCGTCGAGGCTGCGATCGAGGACCGGGTTCCGTACGTGATCTTCACCGCGAGCGGTGGCGCGCGTATGCAGGAAGGCATCCTCAGCCTGATGCAGATGCCGCGCAGCACCGTCGCGATCCAGATGCTGCATGATGCCGGCCTGCCGTACATCGTCGTGCTGACTGATCCGACGTCGGGTGGCGTGATGGCGGCGTATGCGATGCTCGGCGACGTCCAGATCGCCGAACCCAAGGCGACGCTCGCCTTCACCGGCCGCCGCGTGATCGAAAGCACCATTCGCGAAAAGCTGCCCGAGGATTTCCAGACGAGCGAATATTATCTCGAGCACGGGATGATCGACATGGTCGTGCACCGGAAGGACCTGCGCGAGCAGCTCGGCACGGTGATCGGCTATCTCAGGGCGCGCGAAGCGGCGTAACATACCCCCTCTCCCCTCCGGGGAGAGGGTCGGGGTGAGGGGCAGCCCAGCAGTGCAGCGCCCGGAACAGCCCCTCACCCCAGCCCTCTCCCCAGAGGGGAGAGGGAGTTAGAAGAATGCCCGACCACGCCGTTTCCTCCTCCCCCGCCGTGCAGGCCCAGCTCGACCGGCTGACCGCGCTGTCCCCCGGCGCCGACATCCTCGGCCTCGAGCGCATCACCGCGCTCCTATCCCGCCTCGGCGACCCGCATCTAAGCCTCCCCCCCGTGTTCCACGTCGCCGGCACCAACGGCAAAGGCTCGACCTGCGCGTTCCTCCGCGCCGCGATCGAAGCCGCCGGCCACAGTGTCCACGTCTATTCCTCCCCGCACCTCGTCCGCTTCAACGAACGCATCCGCCTCGCCGGATCGCTAATCGAGGACAATCTTCTCGCCGCCTTGCTGGAGGAAGTGCTCGACCAAGCCGCCGATCTCCAGGCGAGCTTCTTCGAAGTCACCACCGCCGCCGCCTTCCTCGCCTTCGCCCTCACGCCAGCGGCAGCGACGATCGTTGAGGTCGGGCTCGGTGGCCGGCTCGATGCGACAAACGTCATCCCGAACCCTGTCGTTACCGGCATCGCCGCACTCGGCATCGACCACCAGTCTTTCCTGGGCGACACGCTGCTGGAGATCGCCGGCGAGAAGGCGGGCATCGCCAAGCCCGGCGTCCCCCTCGTCACGATGGACTACCCCAAGGCGTTGCGCGCGAAGATCGCCGCGGTCGCCGATGCGGCCGGGGCGTCGGTCGTCGCGCGCGGCACGGCGTGGACCAGCGAGACCGCGCGGACGACGATGCGCTACGAGGATGCGGGCTTTTCGGTCGTCACCAACCGCCCTCGACTGGTCGGCGCGCACCAGTCGCGCAATCTCGCGCTGGCGATCGCGATGCTGCGTCACCAGGGCACGCTGCACATCCCCGAAGCGGCGATGCGCGCCGCCGCTGACTGGGCGCATTGGCCTGCGCGCATGCAGCGCCTGTCCGACGGTCCCCTGCTCGCGCGCCTGCCACAGGGGAGCGAACTATGGCTCGACGGCGCACACAATCCCAACGCCGCGCAACCGGTCGCGCGGGCGTTGCGGACGCTGGCGAAGGGTCGTCCGGTCACGCTGATTCTCGGGATGCTCGCGAACAAGGATGCCGAGGCGGTGATCCGTATCCTGTCGCCGTCGGTGGGGCATGTCGTCGCGATCCCGGTGCCGGGGCACGCGCATCACGCGCCCGAGGCACTCGCGGCGCTCGCGCAAAGCTTCGGGAAGACGGCCGAAACGTCGCCGAGCCCCGCCGATGCGCTCGACCTGATCGGTATGCGGAGCGCCCAGCCCAACCTCGTCCTGATCGCCGGTTCGCTCTACCTCGCCGGTGAAGTGCTCGCGGCGAACGACCAGCCGCCTGACTGAGTTCTTATTGCTATTGACTATCAATAACGGACGCGCGACTTTGTGGTCACCACCACGGAGTCGCGTGAATGACCGATACCCGCCCCAGTTCGACGCCCAGTTCGACGCCCGCCTCGGCTAATCTGCTCGCCAGCGCGACGACGTTGCTGCCGCATCCGCTACCGCCTTGTGAAAACGCACGAATCGCCTTGTTCGCGATGCGGCGGATGGGGGCCCACGGGCTTGCCGACGCGCGTGCGGCGCACACGATGTTCACCGCATTCGGGCAGAGTTTCCGTCGCCCGCTGGTGCTGCTTCGCGCACTGATGGCGGACCTAGCCGGCACATCGGCCGGGACGATCGCGATCGCGCCATGCTGCTGCGCGCGGATGACCCCGGCGGAGTCGGCAATGTTGTCGATCCTGGCGCGCGTCGAGATTGCACCGGAGAGCGCGCGCTACCTGATGGCCGACCTGCTCGGCGTCCGCCGCGTCGACGGCGTCCTCGCCAGCGCCGCGGCGGTGGCGGCCGCGTTTGCCGACGAGGGGCGACCGGTCGTCATGTAGCTGCCGCTCAGACGGGGTCCCCTGCCCGCGCGTCGCCCTCGCCCTCGACGCCCGCGCTGCCGATCGAGCGATCGATCATGCCCGACCGGCTCATCCACCAGAACAGGAGGACGCCGGGCAGCGCGAGGACGGTCGTCAGCAGGTAGAAGTCGACATAGCCGAGCGCCTCGATCAAGGCACCGGCGGTGGTCCCGGTGACGATCCGCCCGACGATGCTCGCCGCTGCGGAGATCAGCGCGAATTGTGCCGCGGTGAAGCGCAGATCGCAGAGCGCAGAAAAATACGCGATCACGACGACGCCGCCAAATCCGCTCGCGGCATTCTCGAAGCCGATCGCCGCCGCCATGCCGAGGTTCGAATGCCCTGCCGCCGCCAGCGCCGCGAACGACAGGTTCGAGACGCCCATCAGGACGAGCGACAACAGCACCGATCGCTTCATCCCCATCCGCGCATACAGGATGCCGCCGATGAAGATGCCGACCAGATACGCGATGAAGCCGATCCCGACATCGTAGAACGCGATCTCGTCGCCGGTGAAGCCGAGGTCGTCGAACAGCAACCGCAGCGTCAGATTGGCAAGCGTGTCGCCGACCTTGAAGATCAGGATGAACGCCAGGACGACGAACGCCCCTTCGCGCGAGAAGAACTGGACGAACGGGCCCCAGATCGCCCGCAGCCCCTCGGCAAGCCCGCGGCGTTCGATCGGCGGACGGCGGCGCTCGGGCTCGCCCAGCGCCAAACCCGCCAATACCGCGGGCAATGCGAACACCACGCATGCCATATAAGCTGCGTTCCAGCCGGCGCGCTCGGCCACGACCAGCGCCAATGCGCCCGACCCCGCCGAGCCGATCCGCCAGCCATATTGGCTCATGCCCGATCCGACGCCCAATTGACGCGGCTCGAGCGTCTCGATCCGGAATGCGTCGATCACCACGTCGAAGGTCGCGCCTGCCGCACCGACCAGGATCGCCGCAGTCGCGGTCGAGGCGATGCTGGCCGCCGGGTCGATCAGCGCCAGATTGACCACCGCGGCCACGACCAAAGCGGCGGTGACGATCAGCCACGAGACGCGCTGGCCCAGCCTGCCGATGATCGGAAGCCGGACGCCATCGACCACCCACGCCCACAGGAATTTCAGATTATAGACGAGGAACGCGAGGCTGAACGCGGTGACCGTCTTCTTGTCGATGCCGCTCGCCGCCAGCCGCGTGGTCAGCGTCGCCCCGATCATCGCGTAGGGAAAGCCCGACGAGATGCCGAGCGCGAGCGCGGCCAGCGGCGCCTTTTCGACGTACGGCCGAAACCCATCGCTCCAGCGTTTGCCTTCGGTTCCGTCCATCGCACTTACGCTCCCACTCGCTTGCGCGGACCCTAACGGGAAATCGCCGATGCGCTACCCGTCAGGCGATGGAAGGCGGCAAGCGTCAGGCTTTTGTTTCGAACAGCGTGAACCCCGAGGGCACGCGCTTCGGCTTTTTGCCGCCGATCATCGCCTCGATCGCCTCGATCGCGGCAATCAGATCGCGCGGTGCGTAGGGCTTGGCCATGCAGCCGGCGGCGAGCGTGGTCGCCTCGACCGGGCAGCTTCCGGTCACGAACATCACCGGCACGCCGCCAGCCTGCGCCGCGCGGGCGACGTCGATGCCCGATCCGTCGGCGAGGTTCACGTCGACCAAGACCAGATCGACCACGGTGTCGCTTTCCAGGATCAGCAGCGCCTCGGCGACCCGATCGATCGTCGCGACGATCGTGAAATCCGCCTCGGCCAGGAAATATTCGGTATCGAACGCCACCAGCGGCTCGTCCTCGACCACGAGGAGCCGGACAATCTGCCGCTTCTTCTTCCCGAACAACATTGCCGAAAGGCCCCCGGTCGCATGCGAAATGGTCGTTACGCTTGCGTGTCCTAACGCGTCGCCGCACGAACGGTCGCAAATATTTTCGCGCTGGCGGCCGATCCATAGTATCAGCCGCGCCATGACGACTTCAAAAGACGATAACCCGACTGCCAGCCCGTCGCCCGACGCGCCTGCAACTCCTGCAACACCGGTAAAGGGCGACCGCATCGCCAAGCTGCTCGCCCGTGCCGGGATCGCCTCCCGCAGAGATATCGAGCGGATGATCGCCGAGGGGCGCGTCGCGCTCAACGGCTCGACGCTCGACACGCCCGCGACGATCCTGCGCAATCTGAACGGCGTGACGGTCGATGGTGACCCCGTCGAGGCGCCCAGCGCGGCGCGCCTGTTCCTGTATCATAAGCCGACCGGGCTGCTCGTCACCGAGCGCGATCCTGCCGGGCGCACGACGATCTACGATCGCCTGCCGCAGGACTTGCCGCGGCTGGTGCCCGTCGGCCGCCTCGATCTCAACACCGAGGGGCTGTTGCTGATGACCACCGATGGCGGCCTCAAGCGCCAACTCGAGCTGCCCGCGACCGGCGTCGAGCGTGCCTATCGCGCGCGCGCTTACGGCAACATCACGCAGCCGCAGCTCGAGGAACTGATCGAGGGCATCGAGATCGAGGGCGTCCGCTATGGCTCGATCAACGCGAATATCGAGCGTCGGACCGGCGCGAACGTGTGGATCGAGATGATCCTGACCGAGGGCAAGAACCGCGAAGTTCGCCGAGTGCTGGAGCATCTCGGACTGCAGGTCTCGCGGCTGATCCGGACGCGGTACGGGCCGTTCGTGCTCGGCGACCTGCCGCCGGGGCAGATCGGCGAGGTCCTCCAGCACGACGTCGTCGCATTCCAGAAAGAGCTCGCCAAGGGTCGGCCGGAGGGTCCGGGTGCGCGCGCGAATATCGGGATCAGCGCGAGTGCCGGTGCGGGCGCCGGGATCGGTGCGCGGTCGAGCCAGCGGGGCAGCAATGCACCGCGGCCTGTCGCGACGACGCGCCCGGCGCCAGGTGCGCGACCTGCCGCCGGCGGTGCACGCACGCCCGTCCGCAGCCCGTACACGGCGCCCGCAAGTTCGGGGTTCTCGAGCGGCATCGTGCCGACCGATCGTCCGTCGCGGCCTGCACGGCCGGAGCGGATCCGTCCGACTGCGGCGATGCAGCGCGGCGACGTCAACGATCCCTGGGCGCGGCCGGATGCGCGCAATGCCGCTCGGCCGACGGGGACGCATCACGCCCGGCCGACGAGTGGCGAAACGTCCAAGCCCTATGTGCGGCAGGAGCGGGCGGATCGCGGCGAGGAGCTGAGCACCACCCCGAAGATCAAGCATTTCCGCGCTGCCAAGCCGCCGCGCGATCGTGCCGCCCCGTCGCGTGTCGGTGCCGGGGGTACGGTGACCCCACGCCGCGCCGATACGCCGCAGCGTCAGGAGCCGCAGCGTGGCTTCCGTCCGCAGGCGGATGATTCGCGCAGCCGCGGTTCGCTCGACAAGCGTGCCGCACGCAGTGCTTCGGGACGTCCGGGTGCCGAGCCGCGGCCGGTGCGCGATGCGCCGGCACGGCCGGAACGGGGCAGTCGTCCGACCGCACCCGGCAAGGGTCCGTCGGGGGGGCGCGGTCATCCGCCCCGTGCACCACGTGGAGGGAAGCGCTGATGCGGATCATCGCAGGGCAGTATCGCGGCCGTCAGATCGCCGCACCCAAGGGTGACACCACCCGCCCGACCGCCGACCGGATGCGCGAGACGTTGTTCTCGATGCTGACGAGCCGGGTCGGCAGCTTCGAGGGTCTGGCGGTCGCCGACCTGTTTGCAGGCTCGGGCGCACTCGGGATCGAGGCGCTGTCGCGTGGGGCGGCGACGTGCATGTTCGTCGAATCGGACAAGCTGGCGGTCGACGCGCTCAAGGCCAACCTCGCCAAGCTGGAAATCCGCGGCGATGTCCGCGCCACCTCGGTGATGGCGCTCGGGCCGGCACCGGCGCCGCTCGACGTGATCCTGATGGACCCGCCCTACGCCACCGGTGCAGGACTGGTCGCGCTCGACAAGCTGTCGCGGCTGGGTTGGGTCGGGCCGGCGACGTGGATCAGCTTGGAGACGGCGAAGGCGGAGGTCGTCGAGCTGGCGGGCTTCGAGGTCGACGCCACGCGTGTGCACGGCAAGGCGCGGCTGACATTGTTGCGGCCAGCGTCAGCGTAAAGGTGTGTTCTCCCGCGAAGGCGGGAGAACACATTAGTTCGGCGGGGTGCGGCCTAGGATCAGCAACCCACCAAGGCTCAGCACGCCCGCGGCCATCAGATACCCGCCGACCAGCCACAACCCGCGCGGCGCGAGCGCCTCCGCCACGATCGGCGCGAGCGCACCGCCGAGCACGCCGCCCAGGTTGAACGTCATCGACACGCCGGTGTAGCGCACCCCCGCCGGGAACAGGCTCGGCAGCCACCCGCCGAGCGGTCCGTAGGCGAACCCCATCACGAACAGCGCACCCGACAGCCACAGCCATACCGTGAACAGCGATCCGGAGCCCAGCATCGGCCCCATCAGCGCGCCGACGCCGATGCAGCCGGCAAACCCGATCGCCAGCATACGCGCGGCTGAATGCCGGTCCGCCAGCACGCTCGCGACGATCACGCCGCCTGCGAGAAACCAGATCGCGACCAGTTCGACACCGAGGAACGCCTCGCGCGAATAGCCGAGGGTCTTGGTGCCGTAGCCAAGCGCGAATGCCGTCGCGAGGTAGAACAGCGCGAAGCACGCGATGACCCCGAACGTGCCCGCGAGCGTCGCGCGGAGGTGCTGGGTCAACAGCGTTGCGATCGGCACCTTGGGGAGCGCCTCGGTCGCCTCGGCTTCTAGGAAAGCGGGCGTCTCGGTCAGCTTCAGGCGCACCCACAGGCCGAGCCCGACGAGGATCGCGCTCAGCAGGAACGGAATCCGCCATCCCCAGGCCAGGAACTGCGCTTCGTCGAGCACCAAGCCGATCAGCAGGAACAGCCCGTTCGCCGCGAGGAACCCGACCGGCGCGCCGAGCGGCGGGAACATGCCCCAGGCGTTCTTGCGGTGCGGCGGCGCGTTCTCGACCGCGAGCAACGCCGCCCCACCCCATTCGCCGCCCAGCCCCAGCCCCTGCCCCAGCCGCATCAGGCACAACAGCGCGGGTGCGATCCAGCCGACCTGCGCATAGGTCGGCAGGAACGCGATCCCGACGGTCGATCCGCCCATCAGCAACAGCGAGGCGACGAGTGTGGATTTACGCCCGACGCGGTCACCGAAATGCCCGAACACGATCGCGCCGACCGGCCGCGCGACGAAGGCGAGCCCGAACGTCGCATAGCTGAGCAGCAACTGCGCCGAATCGGATTGGCCCGAGAAGAATAGCGGGCCGAACACAAGCGCGGCGGCGGTCGCGTAGATGTAGAAATCGTAGAACTCGACCGCGGTGCCGACCAGGCTGGCGGCGAGGATGCGGCGGTTTGAGGCTAAGGTCGTCATGCTCACGGCATCGCCGCGGAGGCGGTTCCGGTCAACTAATTGCGAGGCTCGACGATCCTCCCCCGCCAGGGGAGGTGGCGCGCAGCGACGGAGGGGGAGGACACGAAACCGAGGTTGCCCTTTCCTCCCCCTCCGTCTGGCAAGCGCCAGCCACCTCCCCCTTGCGGGGGAGGATCAGAGGGGGAGGACGATCCGCGCGACCAGCCCCGGGGAGTTGTCGGTGAGTTCGAAATGGCCGTCGTGCAACCGCGCGACCGCTTCGATCAGCGCCATGCCCAGCCCCGCACCGGGCGTGGATCGCGCGCTGTCCAACCGCCCGAAGCGTTTCAACGCCTGCGCGCGGTCGGCGGCGGCGATGCCCGGGCCGCGATCCTCGACCTGGATCGCGACGCCGTCGGTGCGGTGGACGATCCGCAGCGTGACCTCGCCGCCCCCCGCGCCGTGACGGAGCGCGTTGTCGATCAAATTGGTGATCGCCTGGCTGATGAGTTCGCGGTGCAGCTTCATCGGCGGCGGGCGATCGTCGATCGCAATCGTGAAGACGAGGCCGGCGTCTTCCGCGACGGGCGCGTACAGTTCGCCGATCTCTTCGAGCAGATTGGCGGGCGATACCTCGATGAAACGATCGCGCGAGACCGAACCCGAGCGGCTGATCTCGATCACCATCGTCAGCATCCGCATGACGAGGTCGGTCTCGACCAGCAGCCCGCCCAAGGCAGCCTCGCGCGCATCGGGATCGGCGATCAGCACCGCCTGCTCGGTCTTGGTACGCAGGCGGGCGAGCGGCGAGCGGAGATCGTGCGCGAGGCTGTCGGTGACGATCCGCAGTTCGGCCATCACGCCTTCCAGTTTCCCAAGCATGACGTTGAGCCGTGCGGCGAGGCGATCGAACGCGTCTCCGCCACCCGCGATCATGTCGACGCGCCGCGAGAGATCGCCCTCGCCTGCTGCTTCGATCGCCTTGGCGATGCCGTCGAGCCGGCGACTGACGTAGCGCGTGAGGACCAGCCCGCCGATCACGCCGAGCGCCAGCGACAGAAAGACGGCCACAGCCAGCGCCCGCTCGATCGCGCGTTCCTCGGCGGCGATCAGGTCGAGATTGCGGCCGGTGAGCAGCCAGTAATCGCCGAGCGGGTGGAGCGCATAGCCGGTCTCCCGTGCGGACCAGAGTTCGTCGGAGCCGAGCCGCGCGATCCGGAACTGCGTCACGCGGAGGGGGACCGCCAGACGCGCAGGCGAGATGCCGACGACCGCGCGGCCCTTTGGGTCGATCACGGCCAGCACCAGCGAGACGTCGCCGGGAACCACCGCGCTGTCGATCGCCTGCCGAACCGCGATCAATCCACCGCTGCGCCATACCGCGCGCAAGGCTTCGGATTGTTCGGTCGTTTCGCGCCGGATCGCGTCGATCGCGTCGGCGCTGGTGGTCTTCCAGACGAAGCCGACCAGCGCGAGGTTGGATACCAGCGCCAGCGCGATCGAAAGCAACGCGATCCGCGCCGTGACCGAAAGGCGGATCACCACCTCGGATCAGCCTTCGACGGCGAGCCGGTATCCTGCGCCCCGCACCGTATGCAGGATCGGTGTCGGGAAGCCGTCCTCAAGCTTGCGGCGGAGGCGACCGATATGGACGTCGACCACGTTCGAGCCCGGATCGAAATGATAGTTCCAGATCTTCTCGAGCATCATCGTGCGGGTGACGACTTGGCCGGCGTGGCGGGCAAGGAATTCGAGCAGGTTGAACTCGCGTGCGCCGAGCGGGATCGAGCGGCCGGCACGCGAGACGGCGCGGGCGAGCAGGTCGATTTCGAGATCGCCGACGGAGAGCTTGGTCTTTTGCGGTTCGGTGGCGGCACGGTCGGAGCGGCGGAGCATGGCCTCGATCCGTGCGGAGAGCTCGGCGAACGAAAAAGGCTTGCATAGATAATCGTCGGCGCCGGCCTTGAGACCATCGACCCGGTCGTCGACGGCGGCGAGCGCAGACAGAATCAGGACGGGCGTCGCGATGCCGGCGGCGCGAATCGCGCTGACCATCGACAGGCCGTCCAGGCCGGGCAGCATGCGGTCGGCGATGATGAGATCGAAGATGCCTTCGCTGGCGAGGAACAGGCCGTCGCGGCCATCGGCGCAGACCTCGATGGCATGGCCGGCCTCGGCCAAGCCCTTGGCAAGATAGGCGGATGTCGAGGCGTCGTCCTCGACGATCAGAATCTTGCGGCTCAACGCGCTATCACCTTCCCTGCCACCGAATTGGGTCACTATCTCCTGCCCTCATAAACGGAAAGGCCGGCGGAAAGAAATCTTCCCGCCGGCCCCCACGGTACCCCCGGGAGTGACGGGCACCGATCTCTGGAAACTCATGCAGCCGCCTGCGGACCACGGGTTGCTTCTAGGATCGGGTGGGGGTCAGGGCGATGACCGAGAGGTGACAATTTCGTCATGTTGATAGTTGGTGTGGCTCGCAACGCCGCACGCTCTGTGAACCGGGGTGCAAAGATCAAGCATGCGTCCCGAATACACCCTTTCCGTCATCCCGGCGAACGCCGGGACCCATGGTTGCGGAATGGGTGGTGGTTGCACGCTAACGGATGGTCCGCCGTATCCGTGGGTCCCGGCGTTCGCCGGGATGACGGAGTAGGGGGAAGGAGAGGCGCAAGGTCGCCGTCCCCCTCATGTTCTACCGCCTTCGCGGGAGAAGACACATACGGAAGATTATTTACGCTTACTTACCGTCGAGGATCGCGGCGATCGCCGATCCGACATGCGCGATATCCGCCATGCCGTCGACGCGGTGCACCAGCCCCCGAGCGTCGTAGATCGGCAGGATCGGGGCGGTCTTCGCGCGGTATTCGGCCATGCGATTATGGACCGTCTCGGCGTTGTCATCGGGCCGGCGCTTGAACTCGGTCGAGCCGCAGACGTCGCAGACGCCCGCTACGACCGGCTTCTTGTAGCGGTCGTGGTACCCCGTGCCGCACTTGGCGCAGGTGTAGCGGCCGACGACGCGGTCGATCAGTGCGGCTTCGTCGACGCCCAACTCGATGACGTAGTCGAGCGTGCGACCGCGATCTGCCAGCAGACCATCGAGCGCTTCGGCCTGCGCGGCCGTCCGCGGATAACCGTCGAAGATGACGCCGTTCGCGGTGTCCGGCTGGTCGAGACGCTCGCCGATGATACCCGACACGATCTCGTCCGAAACGAGACCGCCCGACGCCATCACCGACTTCGCCTGAAGGCCGACCGGCGTTCCGGCGGCGACCGCTGCACGCAGCATGTCGCCAGTCGAAAGCTGCACCATACCGCGCTCGCTGACGAGCGTGGCGGCCTGGGTGCCCTTGCCCGCGCCAGGCGGTCCAAGAAGGATGATATTCACGAAACGCACTCCCCTCGTTCGTGCAGGATTATTACACGCCCAAGCCGTTGGTTAGGCCCGCAGCTTAACGAAGTCGATTGCCCTTGAGCTTCGCCTTCTTGATCAGGTCGCCATACTGGTGTGCCAGCAGATGCGACTGGATCTGCGTCACCGTGTCCATCGTCACGTTGACGACGATCAGCAGGCTGGTGCCACCGAGGTAGAACGGGATCTGCAACGCGGTCACCAGATATTCCGGCAACAGGCAGATGATCGTCAGATACGCCGCGCCGATCACGGTGATGCGCGTCAGCACGTAGTCGAAGTAATTCTCGGTGTTCTTGCCCGGGCGGATGCCAGGGATGAACCCGCCATTGCGCTTCAGATTGTCAGCGGTTTCCTCGGGGTTGAAGACGACCGCGGTGTAGAAGAACGAGAAGAAGATGATGCCGGCGCCGTAGAGCAGCATGTACACGGGCGAACCGTGCTGCAGGTACTGGTTCAGGGTGATGATGAAATCACCCCACTTCGATTCGCCTGCAACGCGCTGTCCGGCGAACTGCGAGATCGTCAGCGGCATCAGCAGCAGCGACGAGGCGAAGATCGGCGGGATGACGCCGGCCGTGTTGATCTTCAGCGGCAGATGGCTGCGATCGGCCTGCATGCCGCGCTGCGTCTGGCGCTTGGGATATTGGATCAGGATGCGGCGCTGCGCGCGCTCCATGAAGCAGATGAAGAGGATCAGCACGACGACCGCGACGACGATGCCGATCAGCTTGATCGGATCGAGCGAGCCCGAACGGCCGCCTTCGAGCAGGTTGACCAGCGTGACGGGCAGATGCGCGACGATACCGGCCATGATGATCAGCGAGACGCCGTTACCGATGCCGCGGCTGGTGATCTGCTCGCCGAGCCACATCAGGAACATCGTACCGCCGATCAGCGAGATGACCGCGGCGACGCGGAACATCATGCCGGGCTCGATGACCGCCTGGATGCCCTGCGCCGCGCCGAGCGTCTCAAGGCCGACGGCGATGAAATAGCCCTGCACCGCGGTCAGGCCGACGGTGCCGTAGCGCGTGTACTGGTTGAGGCGCTTGCGGCCCGATTCGCCGTCCTTCTTGATGGCGGCGAGCGTCGGCGACAGCGAGGTCGCGAGCTGCACCACGATTGAGGCGGTGATGTACGGCATCACGCCGAGCGCGATCAGCGACATCCGGCTGAGCGAACCACCCGAGAAGGTGTTGAAGAAATCGAGCACGCCGCCCTGCGTCTGCTGCGAGAGCAGGCCGAGCGCGGTCGGGTCGACACCCGGCAGCGGGACATAGCTGAGCAGGCGGAAAATGATCAGCGCACCGATCGTGAACCACAACCGCTTCTTGAGGTCGGTCGCCTTCGCGAATTTCGAAAGGCTGATGCTTTGCGCCATCTGGTCGGCTGCGGATGCCATGCGTGTGATCGTCCTGGAAACAAAGAAGGCGGGATGCGTTGTGACCGCCCCCGCCGCTCATATAGGCGCAGGAGCGCGCTTGTCTAATGCCTAGGTGGATATGGATTAGTGGAGAGCTACCCAGTCCACTCAATTCCGCCGCCTTGTTGCCCTCACCCCATTCCGTTCGTCCCGAGTAGACGTCGAGCTTGTCGAGACGGCGTATCGAAGGACTGGCCCGCCTGGGTCTTGTACCTCGATACGAGTTCTCGACTACGCTCGACCTCTACTCGGCACGAACGGGATGAGAGGGGAGGTCGAGCGGGTCGCGGCTGCACGAACCCTAAGCACCATCAACGAAAAAGGGGAGAGGGCGTCAGTGACGCCCCCTCCCCCATCAAGGTCAGGCCTTGAACGACGCCTTGTGCGCCGCACGCTCCTTGTACTTCACGCCCTTCTTGGCGGCAGCCTTCTCGGCTGCGGGGACGAAGTGGATCACCTCGACCTTGCCGCCGATCTTCTCGACCGCTTCGATCGCGCCCTTCGACGCGCCGTCGACGGTGAACGAGAGGACCGTGGTCAGCTCGCCCTTGGCGAGGAGACGGACGCCGTCCTTGCCGCCGCGTGCCAGGCCAGCGGCCTTCAGCGCGTCGTGGTCGAGCGTGGCGTTCGCCTCGATCTTGCCAGCATCGACCGCGAGCTGGATCGCGCCGAGGTTGACCTCTGCGAAGTCCTTGCGGAAGATGTTGTTGAAGCCGCGCTTAGGCAGACGCATGTGCAGTGGCATCTGGCCGCCTTCGAAGCCGGCGATGGACACGCCCTCGCGGCTCTTCTGGCCCTTCTGTCCGCGGCCTGCGGTCTTGCCCTTGCCCGAGCCGATGCCGCGTCCGACGCGCATCTTGGACTTACGGGCACCCTGGTTATCGCGGAGTTCGTTGAGCTTCATGGTAATGCACTCGCTTTCGCTTGTTACGCGCTGGTTGAATTAGAATCTGTAATAAGAAAGGGGGCCGTTAGCCCCCTTCCCGGTATTTGTCACTAGGTAGCATGAAGGGTCAGCCTTCGACCGACACCATGTGCTGCACCTTGCGGATCATGCCGCGGACCTCTGGGCTGTCTTCCAGCTCGCGGGTCTTGTGCATCTTGTTCAGGCCGAGACCGATCAGCGTTGCGCGCTGGTCCTTCTCGCGGCGGATCGGCGAACCGGTCTGCGTGATCTTGATGGTTGCCATGATCGCTTACTCCGTGATCGCAGCTGCATCGGCCTCGGCGGTCTTCGAACCACCATGGCCGAGCAGGTCGGCGATCTTCTTGCCGCGACGCTGTGCGACGGCCTTGGGTGAGGTCTGCTCGCCAAGGGCCTCGAACGTGGCGCGGATCATGTTGTAGGGGTTCGACGTGCCGACCGACTTGGTCACAACGTCCGCAACGCCCAGCGATTCGAAGACGGCTCGCATCGGGCCACCGGCGATGATGCCCGTACCCTGAGGTGCCGACCGCAGCGTGACCTTGCCGGCACCGAAGTGACCGTTGCCGTCATGATGCAGCGTGCGACCGTCCTTCAACGGAACGCGAACCATCTTCTTCTTGGCAGCAGCCGTCGCCTTAGAGATGGCTTCCGGCACTTCGCGTGCCTTGCCATGTCCGAAGCCTGCACGACCCTTGCCGTCGCCTACGACGACGAGTGCCGCGAAACCGAAGCGCTTACCGCCCTTGACCGTCTTCGAGACGCGGTTGATGTGCACCAGCTTCTCGATCAGCTCTTCGCCGCCATCGTCCGAACCCGGACGACCGCCACGATTGTCGCGACCACCGCGACCGCCGTCACGACCACCGCGGTTGCCACCGGGGCCACCGCTGCGACCGCCACCGGGGCCACCACGACCGCCACCGCCGCCGCCACCGGGACGACCACGGCCACCGCCGGTGTTGCCCTGGTAGCCTGTGCTCTGCGGCACAGCCTGAGCCGTGACGTCCTGTGCGGTCGTCTCGGGTGCGATTACCGCTGGCGTGTTGTTTTCGTCAGCCATGTCTTAGAACTCCAATCCGGCTTCGCGCGCGGCATCGGCAAGAGCCTTAACGCGACCGTGGTAGAGGAAGCCGCCGCGATCGAACACGACCTGAGTCACGCCCGCTGCCTTGGCAGCCTCGGCGACGCGCTTGCCGACCGAAGTCGCCGCGTCGATGTTGGCGCCGGACGTGCCGCGCACGTCCTTCTCCAGCGTCGAGGCCGATGCGACCGTCGTGCCGGCGGCATCGTCGATCACCTGGGCGTAGATGTGCTTGCCCGAGCGATGCACCGACAACCGCGGACGGGTGCCTGCACGTGCGCGGAGCGCGGTACGGTTGCGGCGACGCCGCTTGGCGAAAAGAGAAAGTCCCTTGGTCATTACTTCTTCTTCCCTTCCTTGCGGAAGATGAACTCGCCGTCGTACTTGATACCCTTGCCCTTGTAAGGCTCGGGCTTGCGCCACTGACGAATCTCCGCGGCCAGCTGGCCGACCATCTGCTTGTCCGTACCCGAGATCTCGATCGTCGTGTTGTCGGGGGTCTTGACGTCGATCCCCTCCGGCACGTCGATGTTGACGTCGTGGCTGTAGCCGAGCTGCAGCTTGAGGTTGCGACCCTGGGCTGCGGCACGATAGCCGACGCCGTTGATCAGCAGCTTCTTGGTGAAGCCTTCCGACACGCCAGTGACCAGGTTCTGCACCATGGTCCGCTGCATGCCCCAGAACGCGCGCGCGCGCTTGGTGTCGTTGGCCGGCTGCACCGAAATGCCGCCGTCTTCGATCGTGTAGCTGATCTCGTCGCGAAGCGGCATCTTGAGGGTCCCCTTGGGGCCCTTCATCGTCAGCTGCTTGTTCTCGATGGTCGGCGTGATGCCTGCCGGTACGGTGACCGGCTTCTTACCAATACGGCTCATCAGAACACCTCCGCAAGGACTTCGCCGCCGACGTTCTGCTCGCGTGCTTCGGAATCCGAAAGCACGCCGCGGGGCGTCGAGACGATGGTGATGCCGAGGCCGTTACGGACGCGCGGAAGTTCCTGCGAGCCGGAATAGACGCGACGGCCGGGCTTCGAGACGCGCGCGACATGCTTGATCGCAGGCTGGCCCTCGAAATACTTCAGCTCGATGCGAAGGCCGGCCGCGGGGCCCATCTGCTCTTCGCTATAGCCACGGATATAGCCTTCGCGCTGCAGAACGTCGAGCACGCGGACGCGCAGCTTCGACGCCGGCGTGAGGACGGAGTCCTTCTTCGCGCGCTGGCCATTACGGATACGGGTGAGCAAATCACCCAGGGGATCGGTCACTGCCATGATTTAGTCCTTACCAGCTCGACTTCGTGACGCCGGGGATCAGGCCCTTGTTGGCCAGATCGCGCAGCTGAATACGGCAGAGCCGGAACTTGCGGTAATAGGCGCGCGGGCGACCGGTCAGCTCGCACCGGTTACGGATGCGGGTCGGGTTCGCGTTGCGCGGCAGTGCCGCCATCTTGAGGCGAGCGATCAGACGCTCACCATCGTCGAGCGTCTTGTCCGCTGCGATCGCCTTCAGTGCCGCGTACTTCGGGGCATACTGCTTGACCATGCGCTTGCGGCGCTCGTTCTTGTTGACTGAACTCAGTTTCGCCATCGACTTAAGTTCTTTCTTTCTTCTGCCCCCTTGCCCCTCGGGGGAGAGGGTCGGGGTGAGGGGCAGCCCAGCAGGACCACGCCTCCAGTTTTCGGGCGGGGTAAGGGAGACTCACTCCCCCTCACCCCAACCCTCTCCCCGAGGGGAGAGGGAGTCTCTTACGCTGCCTTCTTCTCGTCGGCAGCGTCGTCTTCGATCGGGAACGGGAAACCGAACAGACGCAGAAGCTCGCGAGCCTCGTCGTCGGTCTTGGCCGTCGTCGTCACGATCACATCCATGCCGCGGACCTTGTCGACCCGGTCATAGCTGATTTCTGGGAACACGATCTGCTCCTTGATACCGCAGGCATAGTTGCCACGGCCATCGAAGCTCTTCGGGTTGAGGCCGCGAAAATCGCGGACGCGGGGAAGAGCGATCGTGATGAAACGGTCGAGAAACTCGTACATGCGCTCGCGGCGAAGGGTGACCTTCACGCCGATCGGCATGCCCTCACGCAGCTTGAACTGCGCGATCGACTTCTTGGCCTTCGTCACGACAGGCTTCTGGCCGGCAATCAGCTCCATTTCGGAAGCAGCCTGGTCGACCTTCTTCTTGTCCTGCGTGGCCTCGCCGACGCCCATGTTCAGCACGATCTTGTCGATCCGGGGGATCTCCATGACGTTCTTGTAGCCGAACTTCTCGGTCATCGCCTTGATGATCGTCTCGTCGTACATCTTCCGCATGCGCGGCGTGTAGGCGACCTCGGTGCCGGCCTTGTCGGCGCCAGTGTTCTGATCAACCATTGATCTTCTCCCCGGTCTTGACGGCGACGCGGACCTTCTTGCCGTCCTGCTCCTCGAAGCGGACGCGGGTCGGCTTGCCGTCGGCGGTCACGTGCGCGACCTTCGAAACGTGCATCGGTGCTTCCTTGCGGATCAGGCCACCCTGCGGGTCGCCCTGAGTCGGCTTGGTGTGGCGCACGGCGATGTTGACGCCCGATACGACGACCTTGTCGGTCTTCGGCATGGAGACGGTGACTTCACCGGTCTTGCCCTTGTCCTTGCCGGACAGGACGATGACCTTGTCACCCTTCTTGATACGCTGCGACGCCATTACAGCACCTCCGGCGCGAGGCTGATGATCTTCATGTGCTTCTTGCCGCGCAGCTCGCGAACGACTGGGCCGAAGATACGGGTGCCGATCGGCTCCTCGTTCTTGTTGACCAGCACCGCGGCATTGCCGTCGAAGCGGATGACCGTACCGTCTGCACGGCGGATATCCTTGGCGGTACGCACGATCACCGCGCGGTGAACGTCGCCCTTCTTCACACGGCCACGTGGCTGCGCTTCCTTAATGCTGACGACGATGATGTCGCCAACGCCTGCAACACGACGCTTGGAACCCCCAAGCACCTTGATGCACTGCACCCGCTTCGCGCCGCTGTTGTCAGCGACGTCGAGATTGGACTGCATCTGGATCATGGATCCGTATCCCTTCTCTGTCTCTGGGGTCGATACCGACCGAACCCCGCCTAAAAAATCACCCCGCCACGGACGAACCGCAACGGGGAGGAGCGGCCGCTTAGCCGTTCCCGTTTACGAAAACAAGAGCGCAGGAGGTTTCCCCCCTGCCCTCCTAACTCAAACCCGTCACCCCAGCGAAAGCTGGGGTATCCCTGTTCGAGCCGATCGCCCCTCACCACGAGATCCCAGCGTTCGCTGGGATGACAGGGTTTGGAGCGTACCAGTTCAGCCCTCGGCCGAAGCCCGCTCCGGCGTCGCGTGGGTGTTGACCCGCTCGATCACCTTCCAGGTCTTCAGCTTGGAGATTGGTGCGGTCTCTTCGATCCGCACGGTCTCGCCCTGCTTGAACTCGTTGCTCTCGTCATGAGCATGATACTTCTTCGAGCGACGGATGATCTTCCCGTAGAGCGGGTGCTTCACCTTACGCTCGACGTTCACGACCACCGTCTTGTCGCCCTTGTCGGACACGACCAGACCGGTCAGCACGCGCTTCGGCATGATGTGTTCCTTACTTCGCGGCTTCAGCGCTGGTGCGCTGAGCCTGCAGGGTCTTGATGCGAGCGATGTCGCGGCGGACCTCACGAACGCGGCTCGGCTTTTCGAGCTGGTTCGTGGCGGCCTGGAAGCGCAGGTTGAACTGCTCGCGCTTCAGTTCGCCGAGCGACTCCGACAGCTGGTCGTCGCTCTTGGTCTTCATGTCGTCGATACGAGCCATGATCTTACTCGCCTCCCAGATGCGAGGTGTCACCCAGGCGGGCAACGACCTTTACCTTGATCGGCAGCTTCATGGCCGCCCGCTCGAACGCCTCGGCGGCGATCTTGCCGTCGACGCCGTCGAGCTCGAACAGGATCCGACCCGGCTTGACGCGAGCGGCCCAATATTCCGGCGCGCCCTTGCCCTTACCCATGCGGACTTCGGCTGGCTTTCCCGAGACCGGAAGGTCTGGGAAAATGCGGATCCACAAACGCCCCTGGCGCTTCATGTGACGCGTGATCGCGCGGCGAGCCGCCTCGATCTGGCGTGCGGTGATCCGGTCGGGTTCCATCGCCTTTAGGCCGTAGGAGCCGAAATTGAGCGAGAAGCCACTCTTGGCGTCGCCCGAAATCTTGCCCTTGAAGGCCTTCCGGAACTTGGTCTTTTTTGGTTGCAGCATGTCTGTTCCTGCCCCTTAGCGACGATCGTCGCGCTGCGGCCGCACGCCGGAGGTCTGAGCCTCCATCATGATGCGGTCGTACGACGTCGGATCGTTGCCGAGAATCTCGCCCTTGAAGACCCAGACCTTCACGCCGCAAACGCCATAAGACGTGTGCGCCGTAGCCTCGGCATAATCGATGTTCGCGCGCAGCGTGTGCAACGGAACCCGACCCTCACGATAGCTTTCCGACCGTGCGATCTCGGCGCCGCCAAGACGGCCACCGCAATTCACCCGGATGCCCTCGGCACCGAGACGCATCGCCGACTGGACCGCACGCTTCATAGCGCGACGGAAGGCGATACGACGCTCGAGCTGATCGGCGATGCCCTGCGCGACGAGACGCGCATCGACTTCCGGCTTGCGGATCTCGACGATGTTCAGCGACACGGTCGACGACGTCATCTTGCCGATCGTCGAACGCAGCTTCTCGATGTCCGCACCCTTCTTGCCGATGATCACGCCGGGGCGTGCAGCGAAGATGGAGATGCGGGCCAGCTTGGCCGGACGCTCGATGACCACCTTGGAGATCGCAGCCTGCGGCAGCGTCTTCATGATGAATGCGCGGATCTTGAGATCCTCGAGCAGGAGCCGACCATAGTCGGCACCTTCGGCGTACCAGCGGCTATCCCAGGTACGGTTGATCTGCAGACGCAGACCGATGGGGTTGCTCTTCTGACCCATTATGCTTCTTCCTGCTCGCGCACGACGATGCGCAGACGGCTGAATGGCTTGAGGATGCGGGTCGACTTGCCGCGGCCGCGGGTAGCGAAGCGCTTCATCGTGATCGACTTGCCGACCGAAGCCTCGGCGACGACGAGTGCGTCGACGTCGAGGTTATGGTTGTTCTCGGCGTTGGCGATGGCCGAGGCCAGCACCTTGCGCGCTTCGATCGCCATGCCCTTGGTCGAGAAGGCGAGGATGTTCATCGCATCGCCGACCTTCTTGCCACGGATCAGCGCAGCCACGAGGCCGAGCTTCTGCGCGGAACCACGGATCTGCGTACCGACCGAAAGCGCCTCGTTGTCCGCGACCTTGCGCGGGCTGACTTGCTTAGACATCAGCGCTTGCCCTTCTTGTCGGCGGAGTGGCCGGGGAAGTAGCGCGTAGGCGCGAACTCACCGAGCTTCATGCCGACCATGTCTTCGTTGACCGAGACGGGCACGAACTTGCGGCCGTTATAGACGTTGAACGTGAGACCCACGAACGACGGCAGGATCGTAGAGCGGCGCGACCAGGTCTTGATCGGCGAACGCGCGTTGGTGTCCTGGGCGGTTTCTGCCTTCTTGAGCAGATGAAGGTCCACGAAGGGCCCCTTCCAGACTGAACGAGCCATGTTAGCCCTTCCTCTTCGTCGAATGACGCGACCGGATGATCATCTTGTCGGTCGACTTGTTATGACGCGTGCGCGCACCCTTTGTCGGCTTGCCCCAAGGCGTAACCGGATGACGGCCACCCGAGGTACGGCCTTCACCACCGCCGTGCGGATGGTCGACCGGGTTCTTGGCGACGCCGCGCGTCAGAGGACGGATGCCCATCCAGCGCGAACGGCCTGCCTTGCCCAGGTTCTGGTTCTGGTTGTCGGGGTTCGAGACCGCGCCAACCGTCGCCATGCAATCGCTACGGATGTAGCGCTGCTCGCCCGAGTTGAGGCGGACCATCACCATGCCCTTGTCGCGACCGACGACCTGCACATACGTGCCGGCCGAACGGGCGATCTGGCCACCCTTCATCGGTTTCATCTCCACGTTGTGGACGATGGTGCCGACCGGCATCTGACCGAGTTCCATGGCATTGCCTGGCTTCACGTCGGTCTTCTTGGCCGCGAGGACCTTGTCGCCGACGGCCAGACGCTGTGGCGCCAGGATGTAGGCGAGTTCCTCGTCCGGGTACTTGACCAGGGCGATGAACGCGGTGCGGTTGGGATCATACTCGATCCGCTCGACGGTGCCTTCGACGTCCCACTTGCGACGCTTGAAGTCGATGTAGCGGTACTTCTGCTTGTGACCGCCGGCGATGCCGCGCGAGGTCACATGGCCCTTGTTGTTACGACCGCCGGTCTTGTGCTTACCTTCGGTCAGCGCCTTTACGGGGCGACCCTTCCAGAGCGACGACTTGTCGACCAGGATGAGACCGCGGCGTGCCGGCGATGTCGGATTATAATGCTTGAGTGCCATGGCCTCAGATCCCCGTCGTCACGTCGATGGACTGACCGTCCTTCAACGTCACGATTGCCTTTTTCATGTCCGAGCGCGAGTAGTTCGTGCCCTTCCACTTCTTGGTCTTGCCCTTCTGGACGAGCGTATTCACGCCGACGACGTTCACGTCGAACAGCGCCTCGACGGCCGCCTTGATCTCGGGCTTCGTGGCGTCGTTGGACACCTTGAACACCACCGCGTTGTGCTCCGACAGGGTCGTCGTCTTCTCGGTGATGTGCGGTGCCAGGATAACGTCGTAATGACGATTATCGATGCCCGCCTTCTGCTTCTTAGCCATGGAAGCGCGCCTCCAGCTTTTCGACAGCGGCGCGCGTCAGCACCAGCGTGTCATGCTTCAGGATGTCGTAAACGTTCGCGCCGGCAGCCGGCATCACGTTCACTTCGTACAGGTTGCCCGCAGCGAATGCGAAGCTGGTGTCGACCATGTCGCCGTCGATGACGAGCGCACGCTTGCCGAAGCCGAGCTTTGCGAGATCGCCCTGCAGCGTCTTGGTCTTGCCACCCTCGACAGCCAGGCTGTCCATGATGACCAGCGAACCCGCCTTGGCGTGGCTGCTGAGAGCCATCCGCAGGCCAAGAGCGCGAACCTTCTTGTTCAGCGACGGGTTGAAGTCACGGACGCGCGCGCCGTGTGCCTTACCACCACCGATGAACACAGGTGCGCGACGATCGCCGTGACGAGCCGTACCGCCGCCCTTCTGGCGACCGAACTTCTTGCCGGTGCGTGCGACGTCTGCGCGCTCACGGGTGCCACGAGCCGTCTCGCGACGCTTCTCGAGCTGCCAGGTGACGACACGGTGCAGGATGTCGGCGCGCGGATCGAGGCCGAAGACCTCGTCGTTGAGCTCGATGTCCGCTGCGTCAGTGCCGGCGAAAGATGAAACCTTGATCTTCACGCTCAGCCCTCCTGGCCGTCGGCTGCAGGTGCGTCGGTCGTTTCGGCCGGCGTGTCTGCTGCGGTGTTGCTGTTTGCGGTCTTGAGACCGGCGGGGAACGGTGCGTCGGCGTGGCGCGCGACCTTCACCGAGTCCTTGACGAAGAGCCAGCCGCCCTTGGAGCCAGGAACCGAACCCTTGACGAACAGGAGACCACGCTCGACATCCGTCGATACGATCTCGAGGTTCTGCTGGGTGCGATACTTGTCGCCCATGTGGCCGGCCATCTTCTTGTTCTTGAAGACCTTGCCCGGATCCTGGCGCTGACCGGTCGAACCCAGCGAACGGTGCGAGACCGACACGCCGTGGGTTGCCCGCAGACCGCCGAAGCCCCAACGCTTCATGCCGCCCTGGAAGCCCTTACCCTGGGTCTTGCCCTGGATATCGACGATCTGGCCTGCGACGTAGTGGTCGGCCGAAATCTCGGCGCCGACGTCGAGCAGGCCGTCTGCGTTCACGCGGAACTCATGGACGACAGCCTTGGGCTCCACTTCGGCCTTGCCGAAATGGCCGCGCTGCGGCTTTGCGACATTCTTAGACTTGGCGACACCTGCACCAAGCTGGACGGCAGTGTAGCCGTCACGATCCATTTCGCGAACGGAAACGACCTGATTGCCTTCGAGTGCCAGAACGGTGACCGGCACGTGCCGACCATCTTCCTGGAACAGGCGGGTCATCCCCATCTTCTTCGCGATCACGCCAGTACGCATGATCTTGTCCCTTCCTAGACAGAGGCCCCGTCGGACTATTCCTCGGGGGCTTGCGGACCATGTCCGGAGCGAGCTCCATGATGCGTCCACCTGACCCCATTCCCGGCAAAAGCCCTGAATGGAGTCGGTTCAACCCGGTAAATACGAAACGTGCCCCCGTCCCGGGCTGGTGCTCCTGCAGATGCGGAAGCGTGACGGGGGACGCTGCCCCGTCGGTTTTCACCGACGGCGGTATCCCAATGTCGAACGGCGCGGGACCGTTACCGGTCGACCGCGCCGCGCCAGCCCTTAGGCGAGCTTGATCTCGACGTCAACGCCAGCGGCGAGGTCCAGCTTCATCAGCGCATCGACCGTCTGCGGCGTCGGCTGGACGATATCCAGCATACGCTTGTACGTGCGCACCTCGAACTGCTCGCGCGACTTCTTGTCGATGTGCGGGCCGCGGTTCACGGTGAATTTTTCGATGCGCGTCGGAAGGGGAATCGGACCGCGGATGAGCGCGCCGGTGCGGCGTGCGGTGTCGGCGATGTCGCCAGTGGCCTGATCGAGCACACGGTGATCGAACGCCTTCAGACGAATGCGGATGTTGCTGTCCATAGTCCCTACCGATGCGAAAGAGCGGGCCCGTTTCCGGGCTCTTGCTGGTTGATGTTTAAACCGAAGGCGGGCCATTACGGGAGAGTCGGGTGAAATGCAACCGGGGATTGCGGGTTTTCCGGCGCAACTCGCTCGACAGCCGAGAACCATGCTACCCATCAATCCTCCCCCGCCAGGGGGAGGTGGCACGCGAAGCGTGACGGAGGGGGAGGCACGCGATGCGCTTAGAGGGATCGCTGAACGGTCGCCGCAACGCCAAGCGGCTGCGTAAGGAGATGACCCCGCCCGAGATCGCCCTCTGGTTAGCGCTGCGAGCTAACGAAGAAGGCCTACGCTTCCGAAAGCAACAGGCAGCAGGCCCCTACGTCTTGGACTTCTACTGCGCCCCAGCCCGACTCGCGATCGAAGTCGACGGCGAGTCCCACAACCACGGCAACCGCCCCGAACGAGACGCAACCCGCGACGCCTGGCTAGTCACCCAAAACATCCAAGTCCTCCGCTACCCAGCCCGAGAAATGCTAGCCAACCTCGACGACGTAGTCCGCCAGATCACGTCCATCGCACTCCGCCGCCGAACCATCATCGAGAGCTAATCGCCCCCTCCCCCTCCGACGCCTCCGGCGCCACCTCCCCCTAGCGGGGGAGGATCGGGGAGTGGTTAGCGGACCGTCCGCTTACGGGAAGCCTGATGGCGATAGCCGACATTGCGAGGCGCTGCCGCCTTTCCTCAAAATGGCGGGTGAGCGAGAAAGCCCTTGGTTCTTACATCCGTTAATTCGGGCAATGAGAATGCGAGTGGACGCCCCTCGTGTGTGCTCTAGGAAGAAGACACGATGCTAGGTTCAAACCAGCTATGGTTCCAATGGCGGCGAAGCGCATCGACCGGTCTGTATCGGTGGTTCGGCGTTTTGTTTGTGATACTTTCCTTCGCTCCCGTATTTACAGGCGGCGAATGGGGATTTGTTTGGATGGCGCTGCTGTTGTTCGGCGGCACGGTGCTGATCGAGTATCTCGATCGCGGCTACCGGGTCGGCTACGACGATCAGGCGGTCTATATGCGGCCGCACGGTCTGAACTGGAAACTGGAACGGCGGCGGGTACTCCGGATCGCGTTCGATGATATCGCCGCCGTCGCCGGCGAAAGAAGTGCGCGGTCGATCAGCTACGGCAATCGCTTCACGCCTTTCGAGTTCGCCCACGTCTATCGGCAAAGCGACGAATATGATGGTGAGGTCTTCGCGTTGGTTGGCGGAGAAATCTACGACGAGGATCTTCGCACAATCCTGCAATTGATAGAGCAGAGGGCGCCGGGGACTCTGGACATTAATATCAAGCGGTGGTTAGATTCAAGTCGTCGATTCTGATCGCGGGCAGATCAACACGAAATGCCTCGCTTTACCGAAAAGAACTCATTCCAGGTCAATCATCCCACCGATCAAGTCGGTAGCCATCCGGGATAGCCGCGCTCACTTACCTGTTGCCGGTAGGAAATGGCAAAACGGGAATTTGCTGAACGGATGACTATTTGTGGCGCCCCAGACTGCTAACCAAAACGTCCGGAACTGGGCGATAACGGACTACGTTGATCGATCTTGCCGCCAAGCTTTTCGCGCGCGCAAAAAAAAACGAAAAAGCCCGGCCTCTCTCGCGAGAAGCCGGGCTCTTTTCGATCACCTCCCGAAGGAGAGGATGCTTACTTGTCGATCTGGCTGACGACGCCTGCACCGACGGTACGGCCGCCTTCGCGGATCGTGAAACGCTGGCCCACGTCCATGGCGATCGGTGCGATCAGCTTGATGCCGAGCGACACGTTGTCGCCTGGCATGACCATCTCGGTGCCCTCAGGCAGCTCGACGGTGCCGGTCACGTCCGTCGTACGGAAGTAGAACTGCGGGCGGTAGTTGGCGAAGAACGGCGTGTGACGGCCACCCTCTTCCTTCGACAGCACGTACACTTCCGAGTTGAAGTCGGTGTGCGGCTTGATCGTGCCTGGCTTGCAGAGCACCTGGCCACGCTCAACTTCGTCACGTGCAACACCGCGGATCAGTGCGCCGACGTTATCGCCAGCCTGGCCCTGGTCGAGCAGCTTGCGGAACATCTCGACGCCCGTGACCGTGGTCTTGCGGACGGTCGGGTGAATGCCGACGATCTCGACTTCCTCGCCAACCTTGACGATGCCGGTCTCGACGCGGCCGGTGACGACCGTGCCACGACCCGAGATCGAGAACACGTCCTCGATCGGCATCATGAACGGCTTGTCGAGCGGACGCTCGGGCTGCGGGATGTAGTCGTCGACGGCCTGCATCAGCTCGGTGACGGCGTCGGCGCCGAGCTTCTGGTTCGAACCCGACAGTGCGCAGGTAGCCGAACCCTTGATAACGGGGATGTCGTCGCCCGGGAAGTCGTACGAGCTGAGCAGCTCGCGGATTTCCATCTCGACCAGTTCGAGGATTTCCTCGTCGTCGACCAGATCGACCTTGTTCATGAACACGACCATTGCGGGCACGCCGACCTGGCGTGCGAGCAGGATGTGCTCACGGGTCTGTGGCATCGGGCCATCGGTCGCCGAAACGACGAGGATCGCGCCGTCCATCTGGGCTGCGCCGGTGATCATGTTCTTCACATAATCGGCGTGACCCGGGCAATCGACGTGCGCATAGTGACGGTTGGCCGTCTCGTACTCGACGTGTGCGGTTGAGATCGTGATGCCGCGCTCGCGCTCCTCGGGAGCCTTGTCGATGTTGGCGAAGTCGACGGCGGTACCGCCGGTCGTCTCTGCCAGAACCTTCGTGATCGCAGCGGTGAGCGACGTCTTGCCATGATCGACGTGACCGATGGTGCCGATGTTGAGATGCGGCTTGTTCCGCTCAAATTTTGCCTTGGCCATTGTTTCCTACCTTCTGATTCGTATTCCGGTGCCACCCCGGGAACCGCGCGAACGCGGCCCAATAGCGGCTGTTAAAGCGTTGCGCCAGCCCCTGCTTAGGGAGAGGCCGACGCGGAAGTAAATTCCGCGTCGTCGAACTTCGGTCGCTAACCGAAGCCGGCCGGCCTTTCGGCGTCTCCGAGCCAGGAAAACCTGGCTCGGTGCGCCTCGGGCTTACGCCAGCTTAGCCTTCACCTCGTCAGCAACATTCTGCGGCACTTCGTCATAGTGCGAGAACTGCATCGAGTACTGAGCGCGACCCTGCGTGAACGAGCGAAGCGAGTTCACGTAGCCGAACATGTTGGCCAGCGGCACCATCGCCTCGACCGTCTGTGCATTGCCGCGGCTGTCGGTGCCCTGGATCTGTCCACGACGGCTGTTCATGTCGCCGATGACGTCGCCCAGATAATCCTCCGGGGTAACGACTTCGACCTTCATGACCGGCTCGAGCAGCGTGATGCCCGACTTCTGTGCCACTTCGCGCATTGCGCCACGGGCACAGATTTCGAACGCCAGTGCCGACGAGTCGACGTCGTGATACGCGCCGTCATACAGCACGATCTCGAAATCGATGATCGGGAAGCCGACCAGCGAACCCGACGCAGCGGTTTCGCGGAAGCCCTTCTCGATCGCCGGCAGATATTCCTTCGGAATGTTGCCGCCCTTGATCTCGTCCTTGAACGTGATGCCCGAACCGCGCTCGCCCGGCGTGACCTTGACCTTCACGCGACCGAACTGGCCGGTACCACCCGACTGCTTCTTGTGCGTGTAGTCGACGTCGACCGGCTTCTTCAGATACTCGCGATATGCGACCTGAGGAGCGCCGACGTTCGCCTCGACCTTGAACTCACGCTTCATACGATCGACCAGGATCTCGAGATGGAGCTCGCCCATGCCCTTGATGATCGTCTGGCCCGACTCGGGGTCCGACGACACGCGGAACGAAGGATCCTCGCGTGCGAGACGATTGAGCGCGACGCCCATCTTCTCCTGGTCGGCCTTGGTCTTTGGCTCCACCGACAGCTCGATCACGGGCTCGGGGAATTCCATCCGCTCGAGGATGATCGGTGCGTTCATCGCGCAGAGCGTGTCACCGGTCGTGGTGTCCTTGAGACCCGCGAGAGCGACGATGTCGCCAGCGAAAGCCTCCTGGATGTCCTCACGGCTGTTCGCATGCATAAGCAGCATGCGACCGACCTTTTCCTTCTTGTCCTTGACCGAGTTGGTGACCTGCGATGCGGTCTCCAGCTTGCCCGAGTAGATGCGGGCGAAGGTCAGCGTACCGACGAACGGATCGTTCATGATCTTGAACGCCAGCGCCGAAAACGGAACCTCGTCCGACGAAGGACGCTCGTCCGGCGTAACGCCGTCGAGCTTCAGACCCTGGATCGCGGGAACGTCGAGCGGCGAAGGCAGATAGTCGACCACGGCGTCGAGCAGGGGCTGAACGCCCTTGTTCTTGAACGCCGAGCCGCAAACGACCGGCACGAACGCCATGCTCAGCGTACCCTTGCGGATCAGCGCCTTGAGGTCAGCGACGCTCGGCTCGTTGCCTTCGAGATAGGCCTCCATGAGGGCATCGTCCTGCTCGACGGCCATCTCGATCAGCTCGCTGCGATACTTCGCGGCCTTGTCGGCCAGATCCGCGGGGATCTCGGCATATTCGAACTTCGCGCCGAGCGACTCTTCGAGCCAGATGATCGCGCGGTTCTCGACGAGATCGACGAGGCCCTTGAAGCCGCCTTCCATGCCGATCGGGAGATACAGCACGGCTGGACGCGCGCCGAGGCGCTCGATGATCGAGTTGACGCAGAAGTAGAAGTCGGCGCCGGTGCGATCGAGCTTGTTGATGAAGCACATGCGCGGCACGCCGTACTTGTCGGCCTGACGCCACACGGTCTCGGACTGCGGCTCGACGCCGGCAACGCCGTCGAAGCAGGCAACCGCGCCGTCGAGCACGCGAAGCGAACGCTCAACCTCAATCGTGAAGTCAACGTGCCCAGGCGTATCGATGATGTTGATAAGGTGCTCTTCGCCCTTACCTTCTTCGGCGCGCCACTTGCAGGTGGTCGCAGCCGACGTGATCGTGATCCCGCGCTCCTGCTCCTGCTCCATCCAATCCATCGTCGCGGTGCCTTCGTGCACTTCGCCGATCTTGTAGGACTTGCCGGTGTAATAGAGGATGCGCTCGGTCGTCGTCGTCTTGCCGGCGTCGATGTGCGCCATGATGCCGATGTTACGGTAACGGTCGAGCGGATGGCTGCGGGCCATGATCGTGCTTCCTTAAGGATATGGGGAGCCGAACGTGCCGGCTCCCCAATATATAGGTGTTTGCGTTACAGGCGGAAGACCGCCCGTGACACGGTTACCAATGCTAGTCTGCGAAGCGCGCTGTTACCAGCGGTAGTGCGAGAATGCACGGTTGGCTTCCGCCATCCGGTGCGTATCTTCACGCTTCTTCACCGCGTTGCCGCGGTTGTTGGCGGCGTCCATCAGCTCGCCCGACAGCCGTGCGGCCATCGTGTTCTCGCTGCGCGAACGCGCCGCACCGATCAGCCAGCGGATCGCCAGCGCCTGTGCACGCTCGGGACGCACTTCGACGGGAACCTGGTAGGTTGCACCACCGACGCGACGCGAACGGACTTCGATGCCCGGCTTCACGTTGTTCAGCGCATCGTGGAAAACGCCGATCGGGTCGCGCTTGGCGCGCTGCTCGACGGTTTCGAATGCACCGTACACGATCAGCTCTGCGACGGACTTCTTGCCGTCCAGCATGACGCTGTTCATGAACTTCGACAGAACCTCATCCCCGAACTTGGGATCAGGCAGGATGACCCGCTTTTCGGGACGACGACGACGTGCCATTTTATATTCCTTCTAAACTTCAGCCTTGGTGATCAGATACCTGATCGGCTTACTTCGGACGCTTGGCGCCGTACTTGGAACGCGACTGACGCCGGTCCTTCACACCCTGTGTATCGAGCACGCCGCGCAGGACGTGATAGCGGACACCGGGAAGATCGCGGACACGACCGCCACGGATCAGGACAACCGAATGCTCCTGAAGATTGTGGCCCTCGCCCGGGATGTAGCTGATGACTTCGCGCTGGTTGGTCAGGCGAACCTTGGCCACCTTGCGCAGAGCCGAGTTCGGCTTCTTCGGGGTCGTCGTGTAGACGCGCGTGCAAACGCCACGCTTCTGCGGATTTGCTTCCATCGCAGGGACCTTCGACTTGGCCTTCTGCGGATCGCGGCCCTTGCGGACCAGCTGGTTGATCGTCGGCATTGAAGCCTTCACCTTTCAAGTGGTTACTTTGCTGGAGCCATGAGGCGCCTGAGAATACAAAAAGGACCATCGGGAGCGCGAAACGCCCCTCAGGCCCTGGAATGCATCCAGCAATGTTCAAGCATGCCCGGCGGGAAAGACTCCCGAAGAACAGGGCGCGCCTATAGGTCAGGACGGGGCCGAGGTCAACGGGGCGGAATCGGTTTGCTCGCGCAAGCCCTGGAGTTAACCGGGCCGAAACCGTCGCCGCCATATGCGCTGCCTATGCACCTGTCCCGAACATCGTGGCAACTGCCTCCGGTTGCGCTCACACTAGCGATTGCGGCGCTGGCGCACGCCGCGCTTTGGTCGTTTCGGGCCGAGGACGTGGATACCTTCCTGATCCCGTGGTTCGATCACATTCGTTCGACGGGCGTCATCGACGCGTTCGCGACGCCCTTCAGCAACTATACGCCGCCATATCTATACCTGCTGGCACTGGTCACCCCGCTTGGTGTCGTGCTGCCAGGTCTCACGGTACTGAAGCTCCTATCGATGCTGGGCACCGTCTCGCTCGCGGGCGCCTTGTGGCGCCTCTTCAGCGCGCTCGATGCACCATCGCCCCAGCGCGCCGCAGCGCTGACCCTGATCCTGCCGTCGACCCTGCTCAACGCCCCTTTACTCGCACAGTGCGACGCGATGTGGGCTGCCGCTTGCGTGATGGCGTTGGCGATGGCCGTCGAGCGCCGCCATGCGTCGATGCTCACCTGGCTTGGCCTGGCGATCGCGTTCAAATTGCAGGCCGCATTCTTCGGGCCGTTCGCCGTCGCACTGCTCTTGAACCGGCGTGTCGGCATGCATCTATGGCTCATCGCCCCCGCCACCGCGTTCGCAACTTTACTACCGGCTTGGGCGGCGGGCTGGCCGATCGCCGACCTGCTGACGATCTACGTTCGCCAAACAGGCCATTTCGATCTGCTTTCGCTGAACGCGCCAAATCCTTGGATTATCGTGCAGGCCCTGCCCGTCCTTCAGGACCTCCCCTTACAGGGATACGCCATGGCGATCGCGATCGGCGGAAGCGTCGCGTACATCGCGTGGCTAGCCGCACGCCGAATCGGGCCGGAACTCATCCTGCCCGCGGCGCTGTTGGCGCCATTGCTCCTGGTCAGCACATTGCCGCGCATGCACGAGCGTTATTTCTTCCTCGCCGATATTCTCGCCTTTGCACTCGCGGTCACGATGCGAAATCGGGCGGGGTGGTCGATCGCTGCTCTCGTACAGATTGGCTCGAGCCTGGCGATCCTCGGCTATGTGTTCGACACGCAGGCGCTGTCGATGCTTGGCGCCGTCGCCATGATCGTCGCGACCTACCGGACGGCGAAGCTTGCAACCCGATCAATAGACAACCAAACCGCGGAAACATCCTCGCCCATTCCCCGCGAGGCCATCGCCCGCCCCGCCACGACCGGCGGCGAGGTCTTCAGCGCTAGCGCCTGACCGACGGCGTCGCGATAGCCGTTAGCAGCGCTTTCTCGAAACGCGCGGGATCTTCGACTTGCGGCGAGTGGCCCAGACCTTCGAGCATGACGAGGTTCGCATTCGGCATCTGCTTCACTGCGCGGGGCGCTACTGCCGGGATCGCTTCAAGGGACTTGCGTAGGTTCGCCGGCGCCTGGGCGCGGCCGAAGGCGGTCTTGTCGAGCGCGCCGATCATCAGCGTGGTCGACGGAGTGATCCGGTAGAGTTCGTGCGCGACCGGCTGAGTCTTGATCATCTCGCTGGTCTTGGCCTGCGCCAGCGCGACCGTATCGCGCCCTGCCCCCTGATACATACCGGCCTGCATCCAAACCCAACGATCGTAGGCGGGCCTCCACACCCCGTGGTAATAATTCTCGAGCTGATACGCCTTGATCGACGCGTAGCTGGCCTTCTTCTCGTTCGCCCAGAGCGAGTCGACGTCGGTATAGGGCACGCCCTCCTCACCACGATCCTTTAGGCCGAGCGGATTGACGAGGACGAGCTTCTCGACCGACGCCGGGTAGAGAATGGCGTAGCGCATCGCGAGCATGCCGCCCATCGAATGGCCGACGATCGTCGCCCGCGTGATGCCGCGCGACTCGAGCAGTCGCTTGGTGAACGTCGCCAGCATCTCGAAGCTATACTGCGCCGCGCGCGGCTTGGATGATTTGCAGAAGCCGATCTGGTCGGGGACGATGACGCGGTAGCCGGTGTCGATCAGCGCCCGCGCGGTGCTGCCCCAGGTCGCGCCGCAGAAGTTCTTGCCGTGGAGCAGGACGACGGTGCGGCCATTGGGACGCTGTGGCGCGATGTCCATGAACGCCATCTGCGCAGGGCTGCCGACGATATCGACCTCCATCGTCTGGACCGGCCACGGGTAGGTGAAGCGTTCGAGCTGCGGCCCGAGATCGGGTACCTGCGGAACCGGCGCCGCCCCCATGAGAAGCGCCGCGACCGGCATCGCCAGCATCATCAATCCCGCCTGCATACGATTACGCTTTCCTACATCCCACGATACGGCGTACGGTTAACGGGCAAACACAACCGCGCGCAACGCATCATCCTCATGATGACGAATTGCACGCGAGGCGCTTGCCCTTCGCGAAAACGCTGGGTAAGGGGCGCGTCCGTGTAGGAGTGTAGCTCAGTTGGTTAGAGCGTCGGTCTCCAAAACCGAAGGCCCTCGGTTCGAATCCGAGCACTCCTGCCACCCCCTTTAAATTCAAATTTTGAAGCGCACCGTTTCTGACGGTGCATTCGCACGCCTGTCGCGATTGCAGAAAGTGCATTTCGTAATGCATTTTTCGCAATTGCTCTATCCGGTGCTGCGATGCACAACGATCAGGCCTTTCAGGCATCCTCTCCTAAAAACTTTCATGGCCGGTCTCGTACCGGCCTTTTTTTTCGTCCGCGTTCGGCGTACACCGGCCATGCCGTCGTCAAGCCGAACGATAAATAGAAACCGTGGGAGCGGAGCCGCCGGTCAAACCGGCACCGGCAAGACGATCGTGCGGGGGATCGAGTGACCCAAGCGCTCTCCCCCGCCACTTCTTTGGTCCATACGCCACTTCTCCGGTCACCGCCCTCCACTCTTCCGGCACGCGCCCCGCCCCTCTCCTGCCGCGCACTTGCTTTCACCTGTGACGGCAGCTATCTGCCGCGCTTCCGACAGCGAGGACGGACCTGCCGCCGCGGCCCTTCACAGGGAGCGGCTAGTGGGTCTATGCCTCGCATCTCAGTTTCTCAATCAGCGGGTTCGAAGAACATCGTGGCGAAGACGTCCCCCCTCGAATTCATCCAGCAGGTCCGCAACGAGACCGCGAAGGTCACGTGGCCGACGCGTCGCGAGACGGTCATGACCGGCGTGATGGTGGTGATCATGACGACGATCCTCGCGCTGTTCTTCCTGGGCGTCGACTCGATCCTGCAAGCGATCGTCTCCGCCCTCCTCAAACTCGCTCAGTAAGCAAGGTTCCGTCATGGCGCGCTGGTACATCATTCACGCCTATTCGGGCTTCGAGGGCAAGGTCCGCGACTCGATCATGGCCGAGGCGACCCGGATGGGTCTCGAGCAACTCGTCGAGCAGATCGAAGTCCCGACCGAAACCACGACCGAAGCCCGTCGCGGCAAGAAGATCGCGGTCGAGCGCAAGTTCATGCCGGGCTATGTGCTCGCCAAGCTGAACATGAACGACGACGTATATCACCTGGTGAAGAACACGCCGAAGGTCACCGGCTTCCTCGGCAGCATGGGCAAGCCGCAGGCGATCAGCGAGGCGGAAGCCACGCGGATGCTGAACAGCAAGGAAGAAGCAGCCGCTGCGCCCAAGCAGAAGGTCAAGGTCGACTACGAGATCGGCGACCAGGTCAAGGTCCTCGACGGCCCGTTCGCGACCTTCAACGGGCTTGTGGAAGAACTCGACTTCGACCGCAGCCGCGTCAAGGTTTCGGTGTCGATCTTCGGGCGTGCGACGCCGGTCGAGCTCGAGTTCGAGCAGGTCGAAAGAAGCAAGTAAGACGCGGGGCGGCGCGCTTGCGGCCGCACGTGATTAGCTGACAGCTAATCACGAGACGGTCTCGACCGGCCGGCGGGCCAAAGGCCCGGCCGACGACGCGGGATTTACTCCCGCGTCGCGTTTTTGGCGGGCGCGTCTAGCACCAGAGCCATTCCCCGGTCCGTCATCCTGACGAAAGTCAGGATTCAGAATTACGGAACGTTGACTGGCTTGGCTCTCGATCCTGACTTTCGTCAGGATGACGGGGAAAAAGGCATTATACGATCCGAGAAACGTGCTCGAACCCTTGTCGTCCTCGCTTACAAACGGATCCTCAAGACCGAACGCTATCGGCCACCACCCGAGCAGCCGCCGCGCTGCGGTCGTAGTAATACAAGCTCGGCGCCTCGTACGTCACCAGCTACAGCCTCCCCCGACCATCGCGCCGCATGCCCCGCCGCGCCGCCGCAACTTTCCGTTCTGCTTCGAGGCGGTATAGTTGAAGCGCAACCCCTTGTTGCCAGCAAACTTGATCGGCCTGTCGTCCGGAGGCGTCTTCGAGTTCGAATATCTGAGGTCGAATTTAGGCCTCAAGGTGCGCGTGCCGCACCGCAGATGTCCGTCGTTCGCCCAATTGCCTATGCCAAAGTCCGGTAAGAAAACCCGGTCTCAACACCTTCAGGCGGAATATATCGGGAAGCGATGGAGACGATCACCCACGCAGCCAAGATCTTGGTCAGCAATAGAGAACCTGACTTTCGGAGCACTGTCGTGGTCGTGCTCAGCTGGAGGGATGCACCTATACAGAAGAACCATACAGCAAGTACCGGGATTATCCCGGTCACGAGCCCCTGCGTAAATCCGCGGAAATAATTCGGCGCGGTTGGGGCGAAGTTTCGGCATGATGCATCGATTAAAAGCGGCAGTAGCATCATACCACCCGGAATACGGTCAACACGGTCTTTAATATTCATAATGACATCGCCATCGTTGCGAACTGGCTAAGGTTAGCGAAGATCGATATCTTTTACGATGTCGTGGGAATGATCAGCAAATCCGACTGGCCGACCGATCCGTTACTACTCGCGGATATATTTCTTGCTGGCGCGAATATGTGTCGTCCGGTTCGGCCTGTTTTCCCTCAACCTGCGGTGCTTGCCGACTGATCGCCCGTCAGAAGACTGCGGGTCGCGGCTTCTACATCGTCCTTGCGCATGAGGCTTTCGCCGACCAGAAACGCGTTGATGCCACACAGCTTTAGTCGCTGGCAGTCGGCATGGGTAAATATGCCGCTTTCCCCGACGATCAAACGATCGCTTGGCACCATCGGTGCCAAATTCTCGCTATTGGCCAAACTGACATCGAAGGTCCGCAGATCGCGATTGTTAATGCCGATGAGCGGCGACGACAGTTCCAGGGCTCGTTCCATCTCCGATGCGTCGTGGACTTCTACCAATACATCCATACCGAGCGCGAAGGCTTCGTCCTCGAGACGCTGCGCGTCGTCATCCGACAACGATGCCATGATGAGCAGGATGCAGTCTGCGCCCCAGGCACGAGCCTCCTGGACCTGGTAGGTCTCGAACATGAAGTCCTTGCGCAAGACTGGCAACGTGCAGACATCGCGCGCGGCATTGAGGAACCCCGGAGCGCCTTGGAAGCTCGGTGCATCGGTCAGCACCGAAAGACAGGCGGCGCCACCGGTTTCATACGCTCTCGCGAGGGCGGGTGGATCGAAGTCCGGACGGATCAGCCCCTTGGACGGACTGGCTTTCTTGATCTCGGCGATCAGACCAAACCGGCCCGCCGTCTGCTTTTCCATCAACGCTCGGCAAAAGCCCCGCGGCTCCGATTGATCGGCTTGCATTGCCTTGAGGTCTGCAAGCGAAACTTCTGCCTTTGCTGCCGCGATCTCCTGACGCTTGTAAGCCTCGATTTTTTTAAGAATGCCGGTCATGTCGGAAGCACTTCTTTCATTCGCTGCGGTAAAAACGATTCCGGCTGTCAGGCAGCACGATAACCTGCCTTCTACAGGGCAATCACCGGCACCGCATCGGGCCGAATCGGTACTTTATCGCGGAGTTCGACCGTTTCGACCGGCGCTCGACCTCCAACATACGACAGTCCGTTACCCCTCCCGATCCTTCAACCGCCAGCCGCCGAACAGCGCCAGACCCGGGTTGTGGGGGACCTTGTTCGGGTCCGCCTTGCTCCACCCCGTGACCTGATCGAGCGCCGGCAGATGTACAGCCCTCGGCACCGGATACGGATTGGTCAGCGTCGGTTCGCCGCGTTCGCGACGCGCGGCTTCGGCGAGATCGAAGGCTTCGCGGTCGCGGGCTTGGCGGGCTTCGTACATTGCCGTCAGGCGATAGCTGTGGGCTTCGCTCGATTCACCGCGGCGGCGCTTGATGTGGGGCGGCTCCTCCTGGAAGTGGACCGTCTTGGCGTGGAGGTGGAGGAGTTGCAGCGCCTGGTTCGCGGTCATCGGCGGGATCGGCGGGGGTTCGTTGTGGCGCCACTCGTCATGGTCGTGGGCGCCGGGCAAGGAGCCGGCGAGTAGCGCGGACTCGACCTGTTCGTAGCCGGCCTCCAGCGCGAGGCGCATCTCGCGGGCGAAGGCGGGGCTGGCTTTGCGGCGGGCGTAGAAGGCGGAGTGGCTGAAACCGGCGGCGGCGGCCGAGAGGCGGATGTTGGCGGTGGCGGAGAGCGCGGTGAGGAAGGCTTGCTCGGCGGCGTGACCCAGGCGGTTGGCGGGCGGGCGGCGGAGCTGGAGGCGGCCGTTGGCGGTTCTTGTCGTGGTGGGCGCGGTGTCGGCGCGTCGCGGTTGGGGTGAGCCCCCTCCACCCCCGACCTCTGGTCGGCGGTCCCCCTCCCCGTGCCGGGGAGGATCTTTGAGAGCGGCGGAGGCGAAGGCCAGCGCGGCGTCCCATTTGGCGGCGAAGGCGGGATGGGCGGCGCGGCGCTTGGTGAAGGTGGAGCGGTTATAGCCTAGCGTGCTGGCGGCCTCGCGGGCGTTGCCGGTGCGGCGGAGGGCGGCGAGGAACACGGCGTTCTGGGCGGTCTGGCGGCGGGTGAACCGGTCGGGGGTGAACGGGCGCGCCATCGCTATCGGGTCTGCCTCGATATCCTACATTGCAAGGGGTTTGTGCTTGGGTGCGCGGTAGCCGGCGGCGGCGTCCAAAGTTTGTTTCCCCGCGAAGGCGGGGATCCAGACTGGGCTCCCGCCTTCGCGGGAGAACAAAGCGGCGGGCGATGGGAGTCGTTAGGGAGGAATTGTTCACGCGAAGGCGCGAGGGCGCGAAGAGCAGTCTGAGGAGTGGAAGATTCGGGGTTCGCGCGGAGGCACGGAGACGCGGAGGAGAAGGGTGCGGAGAAGAGGGGGGAGCGGGTGTTGCCGCTTTGCGGGTTTTGGGGTATGCGCGCCGGCTTCCACCTTTATTGTTGGAATTGCGGGAGGCTGCCGAGAGGTAGCCGCCATCACCGCTAGACTCACCGGGCGAGGCGCTGTTGCGCTCAAAGCCCAATATAAGAGAGTGACATGGCTAAAAAGATTACCGGATACATCAAGCTGCAGGTTCCTGCAGGCGAGGCAAAGCCCGCGCCGCCGATCGGACCTGCGCTGGGTCAGCGCGGCGTGAACATCATGGAGTTCTGCAAGGCGTTCAACGCCGGCACGAGCGAACTGAAGAAGGGCATGCCGATCCCGACCGTCATCACGGTCTATGCGGATCGCTCGTTCTCGTTCGAGACCAAGACCCCGCCAGCCTCGTACCTGATCAAGGAGGCCGCTGGTCTCAAGTCGGGTTCGAAGGAGCCGGGCAAGGTCGTCGCTGGCAAGATCAAGCGCAGCCAGCTGAGCGAGATCGCCACGACGAAGATGAAGGACCTCAACGCCAACGATATCGACGCTGCGACGAAGATCATCGAAGGCAGCGCCCGCGCAATGGGCCTCGAAGTGGTGGAGGGCTGAGATCATGGCTAAGCTGAGCAAGAAGCAGAAGGCCGTCACGGTCGACCTCGTCAAGCTGCACGGCATCGACGAGGCCATCGGTCTCGCGCGGTCGGGCGCCACGTCGAAGTTCGACGAGACGATCGAAGTCGCGCTGAACCTGGGCGTCGATCCGCGTCACGCAGACCAGATGGTCCGCGGCGTCGTCACGCTGCCCAAGGGCACCGGCAAGACCGTTCGCGTCGGCGTGTTCGCCCGCGGCGCTAAGGCTGAAGAAGCCCTCGCAGCAGGCGCAGACGTCGTCGGCGCCGAAGACCTGATGGAAATCATCCAGGGTGGCACGATCGATTTCGATCGCTGCATCGCGACCCCGGACATGATGGGCATCGTCGGTCGCCTCGGTAAGGTGCTGGGTCCCAAGGGCCTGATGCCGAACCCGAAGCTTGGTACGGTGACGATGAACGTCGCCGCCGCCGTTCAGGCAGCCAAGGGCGGCCAGATCGAATACCGCGTCGAGAAGGCCGGCATCATCCATTCGGGCATCGGCAAGGCGTCGTTCCCGGCGGAAGACCTGCGCGCGAACTTCGACGCACTGGTCGACGCGGTGGTCAAGGCCAAGCCGACCGGCGCCAAGGGCAAGTACGTCCAGAAGGTCGCGATCTCGTCGACCATGGGTGCGGGCATCAAGGTCGATACGGCCGAGGTTGCTGGGGCCTGAGCCGCACGTGGCTAGCGAAAGCTAGCCACGAGGCGGCGAGCGCCCGGCCGGCGCGGGCAACCGCGACCGACGGGGACGGGATTTACTCCCGTCCTGCCGCGAAGACAGAGAAGGGCCGGGAGCGATCCTGGCCCTTTTTGCGTGTGGAGCAAACCGGTCGTTCGACGCCCCCCCTCCCCCACTCCCGTCATCCTGACGAAGGTCAGGATCCAGAGTTACGGACGGTGCCCCATGTGGCTCTGGGTCCTGACTTTCGTCAGGATGACGAGTAGTGCGTGATCCGCCCGAACGGCTCCAAGGCTTGTTTCCCCGCGAAGGCGGGGACCCAGACTGGGCTCCCGCCTTCGCGGGAGAACAAGGAAGCGCGCGCGTTCGAGATCACACGCGCCAACAATCACATACGCCAACGATCACGCGCGCCACCCCGACCACACAAACTTGACTCCCCCGCATATTCCGCTAAGGCGCACCTTCGTTCGGCGGGCTTGCTCGTCGGACTCCGTCCGAGACAGTGGGTGCACAGGGTTTGCCGGTGCTTAATCTCCCACCTAGACGGGGAATGAGATTTTGTCGGCCCATCTGCGTGCCGCCCTCTCCCATGCCCCATCGACGAGACACCCCGGAAGCGCGGGTTTGTCTGCGCCTCCGGTTAGTAACCGGGTCCACTGCGCAAGCGGTGAACTCGTAAAACGTGGAGAATGGCATGGATCGTGATCAAAAGACCGCGGCCGTAGCCGAGCTGAACCGCACCTTTTCCGAGGTCGGCGTCGTCGTTGTCACGCGCAACCTCGGCCTGACCGTCGCACAGTCCACTGTGCTGCGGAACAAGATGCGCGACGCCGGCGCGACCTACAAGGTCTCGAAGAACAAGCTTGCCAAGATCGCAATGGACGGCACCGACTACAGCTCGCTGGGCGACATGCTCACGGGTCCGGTCGGTCTGGCCAGCTCCATCGATCCCGTCGCGGCCGCCAAGGTGGTCGTGGAATTCGCGAAGACGAACGACAAGTTCGAAATCGTGGGTGGGGCGATGGGCGCGACGACCCTCGACGTCGACGGTGTGAAGGCGCTCGCAACGCTGCCCTCGCTGGACGAACTGCGTGCCAAGATCGTTGGCCTCATCGTGGCACCCGCCACGAAGCTGGCAACGATCACGCAGGCTCCGGCAGCGCAGCTCGCGCGCGTGCTTTCCGCCTACGCGGAGAAGGAAGCCGCCTGATCTTGCAGGCCTTTCGTTACCTTTTTGAACTGATGGGGCATGAGCCCCGAGATGGAGATTTATCATGGCAGACCTGAACGCGCTCGTTGAGAGCCTGAGCGAACTGACCGTTCTCGAAGCAGCTGAGCTTTCGAAGCTGCTCGAAGAGAAGTGGGGCGTTTCGGCCGCAGCAGCGGTCGCAGCACCGGCAGCAGGCGGCGGCGCCGCTGCTCCTGCAGCAGAAGAGCAGACCGAATTCGACGTCATCCTGACCGGCGACGGTGGCAAGAAGATCAACGTCATCAAGGAAGTCCGTGCGATCACCGCGCTCGGCCTGACCGAAGCCAAGACGCTGGTCGAGTCGGCTCCCAAGGCCGTCAAGGAAGGCGTGTCGAAGGACGAGGCCGCCAAGATCAAGGCGCAGCTCGAAGCAGCCGGCGCTACGGTTGAGGTCAAGTAAACCGCAGCGGGAGAGACGGGCCATACTGGCCCACACTCCCGCAAGGCCGGCCGGCGGTGCCTGCACCGACCGACGAAGCAGGGGCTTTGCCCCTGCTAGCCGCAGCTAAGAAAAAGGGCGGCCCCAGCGATGGGGTCGCCCTTTTTCGTATGCGGTAAATCGGGCGGGTAAGGCCGCCCTCCCCGCCCCCGTCAGTGTGCGGCTGCGATCATCCCATCAGACAGATCAGCCCGGCGGACGTTACCCGGCATCAGATCCACCCCAGCCTTCGACGCGGCACGCACTGCCGCGTAATATCCACCGGCCGCCATGGCTGCGGTCAGCCAGCCGACGAGCAGCGAATCAGCGATCAGAACCGGCCACAGCAGAACTTTGGGGCCAGCGATCGCGAGTGCAGCCGCGGCATAATGCGGGATCACTAACGGCAGGATCACCGCAATCGAAAAGGCGAAGGTCCACGGCACATGGCGCGCCATGATCGCGATCGACCGCCGCGGGCCGACGGTGGCGTTGCCGAGCGCGGCGGCCACGCCCCAGGCGAGCAGCAGATTGCCGACGATCATGCCGACGACGAAGCTCACTGCCAGGACCGCGCCCGTTTGGGGGAGGCCAAAGAGTTGCAGGGCGGCCAGTCCGAGCTGAAACATGCAATAGACAGCGAAGAGCCGGATCGCCTTCGGATCGGGCCTCGCGGCGAATGTGGCGTCACGATCGGGCTGAAAACGGGTGACCCAGTAGAAGGGTATGGTCAGCGCCGCGACCTTGAGCATACCGAAGGCCATACGCAGCGGATGATGCTCGGTCGCCTTGGCCGTGGCGATGCTGTCGTACATGCCGATATGCACCTCGACCGCGTGCTGGAGCAGTTCGAATACGACCGGGACGAGCGCGAGCAACGGGCACGCGATGAGAACCGCCACGCTCCCGCTGTATGTGGCCTTGAATGCTTGCCAGAATGTCATGCCTCTTCCCCCTCTTGCGTAAAACTCAGGATCTCGCCCGGCTGGCAGTCGAGCACGCGGCAGAGCGCCTCGAGCGTCGAGAAACGGATCGCTTTCGCCTTGCCGGTCTTCAGGATCGACAGGTTCGCCATCGTGATGTCGACGGTCTGCGACAGCTCGGTCAGCGTCATGCCGCGCGCGGCGAGCACGGCGTCGAGCGTGACGATGACGGGCATCAGACGGTCATCGCCAGATCGTCGCGCATCGCCGCGCCGAGCCGGAACACGCGGGCGAGCACGAAGATCATCACCACGCCGATCCATCCGGTGAAACCGGGAACCCACGTCGCATGTTCGACGCCAATGCGGTCGAGCATCAGCACGATTGCGCCGAAGACGAGGTCCAGCACTTGGATAGCGCACAACGCCCAACCGATCCGCTGAAGCCGGTCGGCATTGGCGACGACGAACGGATCCCCAGCGCGCACGGTCTCGACGATCGCCAGCAGGCGACTGAAAAGCTGGTAGACGGCAGCGCAGACAGCGATGCTTATCACCGCAACGATGCGCAGGTACGCGATCGTCTCGGCGACGTGCTGGCCGTGATATTTGGTGGAAATCTGGGCTGTGAGTGCGCCCCCGAACACGAACGACAAGATGATCGCGATCACGAAACCGATAGCGACCACCCAGTTCAACCAGTGCGCAAACCGTACAAGTCCGCTCGCGATGCCTAGAAATCGATCCTGCATGCCACCCTCCGCTTATCGAAAAACGATATGTATCGTTTATCGATAAACGTCAAGCGTGCGGTTTCTGCTGTCCGGTGCCCTTAGCGTTCGAACTCGGCACCGTGGGGGCGAGCGGCGACGGTCGTGAACATGCGCGCGGGCGCGTCGAGCCAGAACGGGGCGAGCTTGGCGGAGTCGACGCGTTCGATGCCGACGACCCAGGCGCGCGCCGTCTGCGCGTCGTCGCCGGCGGTGGCGTAGAGGATGTTGGTGGCGACGACGGGGACGAACATCGGGCGGTTGGCGGCGGTCATCGTCTGGATCGCGTCGCGGGCGATCGCCACGACGGTGCGGATGGTGCGCGATTCGCCGGGTGCCAGCGCGAAGGGCGGCGTGGCCGGGCGCCCGATCGGGCCGGCATTGAACCGGGCGAGATCGGTGTCCTGGCCTGCGTGCGCGGTCAGGAGGGCGACGCCGGTGCGGACCGCCTCGGCTGGCGCAGTGCCGGCGTTGGTGACGACGAGTTCGCACTCGACGGTGGCGCTGAGGAGGTTGAGGCCGGCGCGCAAGGGGCGGAGATCGCAGGTGACGCGGGCTCGGGGGGCCGCTGGCGGCGGCGGGGGTGTTTTTGCACGGGGTTCGAGGAATTTCGGGGCGGCGATCGCGGTCGTGGGGATTGCTGCGACGGCAGGTGCTGCCGGCGTGGCTTTTGGCTCCACTGGGGTGGCGGCGGCAGCGGCGGCGGCAGCGGCGGGACGCGCAACGGGTTCGGGTGCCGCGGGCTCCGGTGTTGGCTCGGCGAGGGTTTCCGGCTCCATCTGATCCTGACGACGGCCACGAGGTTTGCGGCGGAGCACCCACAGTGCGGCGAGCACCACGACGATGACGGCGAGCGAGAGCCAGAGCGGCATCGCCCTGCCCGTCTCCGGCGCGGCTATCGTCGGTTGCGAGGCCGGCGCAGGCGTCGCATCCGGTACGGTTTGCGGCGCGGGCTGCGGGGCTGCATCGGTAACCGGTGCCTCGGTCGGCGGCGCGGCCACCGTTGGCTCGGATGCATGTGTCGCTACCGGGGCAGGCTCGGCTACCCGGGCAGACCCGGCCGAGGTCGACGACCGCGCAGCGTCCGTGCCGCTGCGGGACCGCGTTTCCGGTTCGTTGCGCGCGGCGGGACGGTCGGCGGTGGTCTTTGTCGCGCCGGTCTTTGCCGCATTGGTCTTGTCGGTGGCAGACTTATCCGTAGGACGCGGGTTCGGCGTGCGCTGGGGCGTCGGCGCCTCCGTGGGCAGGACGATCTTCGGCGCGTCGGGGATCGGGACGGTCGCGTTGGTCTGCGGCGCGGGATTCGCCAGCCCTTCCAGTCCGCGAACGGGCGCGGTCTGCTCGGTCTGCGCCAGCGCCGGGCTCGCCGATGCGAGCATCGTCATGGTGGCGAGCAGGGCGGCCAAGGCCCCGCGGTCGGTCGTCATCGTCGAAAATCCCCTGCGCGCGGTCGTCGCGTCGTTGTGGGCGGGGGAGGCTGAACACGGCCCTACGGCAACCCGCGATGCGACGAGGCGCGCCTGGGTAGCGGTGAGACGTGGCTGGGGTTGTGGTGGGGGTGGCGGATCGGGGGCGGTGTGGCGTTAGTCGATGCGGTTGCTTTTGGCGCGCTGTGAGCGACCGGAGGAGCGGACTTGGAACCGAGGTTTCGCTTGCCTCCCCCTTCGTCTGGCAAGGGCCAGCCACCTCCCCCTGGCGGGGGAGGATCGACCAGCTCCCCCCTCTGGCGGGGGGAGGATCGAAAGGTGCCGCGGGGTTGCCCTATTCTCGACACCGGTACAGGCCATCGGGGATGCTTCCGACGACGAGATCGCCCGTGATGATGCTTCGATTTCTTCCGTTCTGCGCGCTGGCAGCCGCCCTCATGCCCGTGGCTGCGCAGGCCGATCCCGCGCCGTTCGACCTGACCGGGCCGACCCTGCGCGTCGCCGTGACGCATGGGACGACGACGCTGCCGATCGCGCGGGTGCCCAAGCTCGCGACCGGCGACCGCGTGTCGATCGCGGCGGATCTGCCAACCGGCAAGAAGGACGATGGCGCGCGCTATCTGCTGGTTGCGGCATTCCTGCGGGGTGCGACCGAGCCGCCGCCGAAATCGTGGTTCTTCAAGGCCGAGACGTGGAAAGAGAAGAAGAACGCGCTCGCGTTGAAGGTGCCGGAGGGCGCGCGGCAGCTGGTCGTGTTCCTGGTGCCGGAGAGCGGCGGGTTCGACGCCGTCGTGTCCGCGGTGCGCAAGCAGCCGGGCGCGTTCGTGCGCGCGGTGCAGGATCTCGACCAGGCGTCGCTCGATCGCGCCCGGCTGGATGCGTTTCTCGACGGGATCCATGCGCTGGAGCGGACGCGGCCCGAGCGGATCGAGGCGGTGTCGCCGTTGCTGTCGCGCAGTCTGGCGATCAAGCTGAAGGCGGAATGCCTCGATCTGGCGGCGGATCTGCAAGCCTCCTGCCTGACGCAAAGCCGCGATTCGCTGGTGCTGGCGGATGGGCAGAGCTCGACGCTGGCGGATACGCTGGTCGGTGCGCCGACCGATCTGGCGTTGCAGTTGAGCGCGACGCCGGAGGGCGGGCTTGGCTATTACAGCCCATATATCGGCGTGGTGCGCGATCTGGCGAAGATCTTCGGCGCCTTCCAGTCGACGCAGTTCCGGTACATTCCGGCACTGGCGCGGGCGCATGACGATCGGCTGGCGCTGTTGCTGAATGCGGCACCGTCGTTTGCGAGCCCGAAATCGGTGATGGTGGTCGCGATGCCGGTGATCGAGACGGGCGCGCCGCAGACTCCGACGATGCGGCGGGCGGAGGCGGACCGACTGGTCTGTGCGGCCCGGCCCGACCTGGTGCTGCCGGTCGAGGGCGCGCCGCTGATCTATGCGACGAAGTTCGCGCACGACATGAGCTTGCGCGTGACGACGCCGCAGGGTGGCGTGGTCGAGCTGCCCGTGCAGGCGGATGCCGAGCGTGGCGGGTATGTGCTCGATCAGGTCGGCATGCGGACCGCCGGGCTTGGCAGCGTGACCGATGCGACGTTGCATGGCCGCTGGGGTTTCACGCCGTTCGACGGGCCGCGGTTTCGGTTGCAGGTGCCGCGCGCCGGTGGGTGGAGGATGGTCGATACCGATCCCGAGAGTCTGGTCGTGGGTCGCGACAATGCGGTGGCGTTGGCCGGGCCGACGCCGAGTTGCGTCGAGGCGGTGACGCTGGTGAGCGATGCGGGTCAGGTGCCACTCGCGTGGACGACGACGGGGGATCGGATCGGGCTGACCCTGCCGCTGGCAAAGACCGCGCCGGGGAAACTGTCGCTGCTGGTGAAGCAATATGGCGTCGAGGCGCCGGACAAGATCGCGCTGACCGCGCTCGCCGAGGCGGGGCGGATCGATGGGCTTACGCTGTATGCCGGCGATGCTGCGGGGACGCTGGCGGGGACGCGGCTGGATCTGGTGGCGTCGATGACCGTCGACGGCGTGGCGTTCAAGCCGGGCGAGGTCGTTCGGGCCGACAAGGTGGATCGGCTGGGGTTGGTCGCGGATACGGCGCCGGCGTTTGCGGCGGGTCAGGCGAAGACGGCGCTCGTCACGTTGACGGATGGACGGAAGCGGTCGGTGAAGTTCGTCGTCGCGGTCGCGCGGCCAAAGGCGACGCTGATCGCCAAGAGCGTAGTGGCGCCGCCCTCGCCCGGGCTTCCGGTCGTGTTGACGGGCGATACGGCGATTTCCCGGGATGCCCGGCTGACGTTTTCGCTGCGCGCCGAGGGTACGCGGTTTTCCGCTGGCGATAGCGTCGAGATCGCGACGGCGGATGGCAAGATGACCACGAGTGTTTCGTCGGGGCGCGGGTTGACCGTGCAGGACGATCGGATCGCAGTGGCGACGGTCGAGCCGGGCAAGGCGCTTGGCGTTTCGGCGCATGGGCCGCTCAAGTGGCGGCTGGTGCAGAACGGAGTCGCGGGCGACTGGGTGCCGTTGACGACCCTGGTGAGGGTGCCGGGTGTTACCGGGGTGACCTGTGCGGAGACGTGCATGCTGGCGGGGACGGATCTGTTCTTGATCGAGTCGGTGGCGGCAAATGCGGGGTTTGCGGAGGCGGCTCTGGTGCCGGAGGGGTTTACCGGGGGGGCGTTTGCGGTGCCGAAACCGGTTGGGGGGATGCTGTACCTGCGGTTGCGGGATGATCCGGGGGTTACGGCGACGGTGGCTGTGAAGAGCTAGCGTCCGACCTCGCGATCCTCCCCCGCCAGGGGGAGGTGGCGCCGAAGGCGACGGAGGGGGAGGACACGGAACATCCGGTTGCGCTTGCCTCCCCCTCCGTCTGGCAAGAGCCAGCCACCTCCCCCTAGCGGGGGGAGGATTTCGACCCCACAGGCTTACGGGATCAACCGGTCGGCGCGGAGTTGTTCGAACAGGTCGAAGAACGCGTCGTCGGTGGGCTGGTACTCCTTGAACCCGAGCCGGCGGCTCTTGCCCATGTCCGTCACCACCTCGATCGGGCGGCCGAGATCGGCGTCGGTGTGCCAGGGAGACGCGAGGCGGGACAGGTCGGCCTCGGCAAGGCCTTCGCGGGCGGCGATCTCGCGCCAGATGCCGGCGTCGTCCTTCATCTGCTCTTCGAGCGTCAGGATCGTGCCGTCGAACGGGGCGGCCTCGATCCCGAACCAGTCTGCGATGCGGCCCCACATCCAGCTCCAGCGGAAGACGTCGCCGTTGACGACGTTGAACGCCTCGTTGCGGGCGGTCGGCGTGGTCGCGGCCCACAACAGGTGATCGGCGAGCAGGCTGGCGCTGGTCATGTCGGTGAGGCCGTTCCACTGCGCGGCCGAGCCAGGGAAGCGGAACGGGCGGCCGGTCTCGCGGCACAACGTCGCATAGACCGCGAGCGTGGTGCCCATGTTCATCGCGTTGCCGACCGCCTTGCCGATGATCGTGTGCGGGCGGTGAACGCTCCAGCCAAAGCCGTCGCGCTCCGCCGCCTCGAACACCGCGTCCTCCTGCGCGTAATAGAAATTCTCGACGTCGAGACGGCCTTGTTCCTCGCGGAACGGGGTCTGCGGCAGAACGCCCTTCCCGTACGCCTCGAACGGTCCGAGATAATGTTTGAGCCCGGTGACGAGCGCGACGTGGCGCACGCTGCCGCCGGGGCTGAGCGCGCCGAGCAGGTTGCGGACCATGCCGCCGTTGACGCGGATGTTCTCTGCCTCGCTGTCTTGGCGCGACCAGGTTGCGATGAAAACCGCGTCGGGCCTGATGCCGGTCAGGGCCGCCTCCAGGCTTGTCGGATCCTGCAAGTCGGCGGCGACCGGCTGTACGCCGTCCTGTTCGGTCGGCCGCCGCGCGAGGCCGTATACCGCCCAGCCCGCCTTCACCAACGCCGCTGCGGTCGCGCTGCCGACGATCCCGCTCGTACCCACTACCAATGCCGTTCCGGCCATGTGCAATTCCCGTATCTGGTGATGATCCCGTTACGTCCCAAACGCGCCGAAATTTGGAAGGGGTCCACGGCGTCCCGTTTGCGGTGGCGGCGGGTGCGTGGTTGTGGCTATGGGGCGCGGATGACCGCATCGGATCTCCAGAGCCTGTTCGTCACCAACCTCGTCCGGTACAATAGCGGCGATCGGCGTCGGTGGCGGCTGATCGTCGGCGACGTGAAGGTCTATAGCCTCGCGACGCACGCGCATTGCAACTGGGCGGTGACGCCGTCGGGCAGCGCGAGCGAGGTCGACGCGGTCGAGCGGCTGGCGGACCGGCTGCGTGAGGATCATCCGATAATCACCGCCGGCTGACGGCATGTCACATACGCCGGCTGACGGCTTTCATCTACGCAGGAGCGACACATGGCGAAGCAATATTGGGCGCAGATCATCGAACTCGACGAAGAGATGACGGCGGCGACGATCCCGGGCGCGACGGATCACGAGGATGCGGCGGATTCGCTCGTGGCGGATTTCGTCGGCGCGATGGGCGGCGAGATCACCTCGGGCGCGGTCCGCGTCTGGGTGCAGGGTGGGGTCGAGAAAGTCTATGACTGGAAGGCCGACTTCACGATGCCCGACATGGACGAGATGGGCGACGAAGACGAGATGGAGGTCGAGGGCGAGATCGAGCTGACCGAGCGGGTTTGAGGGCAAGGCCGCGCCACATTTTTTCATCCCCGCAGAGTCATTCCCGCGGAGGCGGGAACCCATATTGGCTCAGCGTCGTGATGATCACGGTCGTCTGAGTTTATGGGTCCCCGCCTCCGCGGGGATGACGATGATACGCAGGGAAATTGTTTACGGCACGGTCTGCCCCGCCGGCGCGAGTTCGTGCCATTCGTGGCCGTCATGGGCGAGCAGCGCATCCGCTGCAGCCGGGCCGAGCGTGCCGGCTTCGTACGGCTCCGGAATGCTCTGGTCGGTCGCCCATAGATCGAGGAACGGCTGCACCGCGGCCCAGCCGGCCTCGATCGCATCGGCGCGCTGGAACAGCGTCTGGTCGCCGGCGAACAGGTCGTAGATCAGCGACTCGTAACCGGTCAGGTGGCCGATATCGAACGCATCGGCATAGCGGAAATCGAGCGCGATCGGGGCGGTCGCGACTTCGAGGCCGGGGCGCTTGATGTTGATGTCCATGCTCAGCCCCTCGTCCGGCTGGATCTGGATGATCAGGCGGTTGGGCGGGAGCATGTCCGCCGCGGCACCCGGGAACGACGCGAACGGCACGGGCTTGAAGGTGATCACGATCTCGGTGTCGCGGCAGGTCATCGCCTTGCCGGTGCGCAGGTAGAACGGCACTCCCGCCCAGCGCCAGGTGTCGACCATCAGCTTCAGCGCGACATAGGTCTCGGTATGGCTGTCCGGCGCGACGTCCGCGGTGGCGGTGTAGTCGGGGACGTCATGGTCCTGCACCTTGCCCGCCGTATAGGCGCCGCGGACGCCGTTGCGCTTTGCCTGCGCGGGCGAATAGGCGCGGACCGCCTTCAGCACCTTGCCCTTCTCGTTGCGGATCGCCTCCGCATCGAAGTTCGCGGGCGGCTCCATCGCGACCATCGCGAGCAGCTGGAACAGATGGTTCGGCACCATGTCGCGCAATGCGCCGGTCGCATCGTAGAATTTGCCGCGGGTGCCGACATCGACGATTTCTGCGGCGGTGATCTGGACGTGCGCGATGCAGTCCGAATTCCAGACCCGCTCGATCATCATGTTCGCGAATCGCGCGGTCATGATGTTCTGCACCGTTTCCTTGCCTAGGAAATGATCGATCCGGTAGACCTGTGCCTCCGAGACCTTGTCGAGAATGCGCGCATTGAGATCGCGCGCGGAGGCGAGATCGTGGCCGAACGGCTTCTCGATCGCGATCCGACGGAAGGCGTGCGGGGTTTCGGCCATCAGGCCGTGCTCCGCGAGCTTGTCGACGATATCGCCGAAGAACTTGGCCGGGACCGCGAAGTAGAACGCGACGTTGCCGGTCACGCGGGTCTTGAGCTGTTCGTAGACGTCGTCCTTGGTGAAATCGCCCTGGAGGTAGCCGACGCGATCCTTGAGCCGGGCCCAGGCCTCGCCCTTCTCCCCGGAGCCCTCGCCGCCTTTCGCATTGAAGCTGCCGAGCGCATCGCGGAGCGTCTGGTCGTTCCCTTCGTCGATGCCGACGCCGAGCACGTGGAAGTCATCGCCGACCAGACCCAGCCGGGTCATGTTGATCAGCGCGGGCATCAGCAGCCGGCGGGTGAGATCGCCGAATGCCCCGAAGATCACGAGCGTCGTGGGCGGTGCTGGCTTCACGGACTTGCTCATGATTTCGCCTCGGACATGCATCGATCCTTTCTACGGCAGTTCTGGGGTGTGGGTGGTTCTCTCAAACAGCGTAGCGTGCGCCGATGTTCCCGGCACGTGGTTCCGTCGCGCTCACCCGGGCGATCAGGTCGCCGTGAGGATATTGTCGCCGAACGAGCGTGCGTCGACCTCTGACCAGTCGAGTTCCTCCTGCAAGCGACGATAGACGTCCTCGGCGATCTCGCCGCTGTCGCGCATCCGGTGCAGGACGACGCGCTGGCAGGCGATCATCTCGAGGTGGAGTTCGTCGAATTCGGAGGTGGCCTGCGGATCGTCGGCTTCGGCGGTGACCTTGCCCGCGGCGCCGTAGCGGAAGCGCAATGCGTCCGCCGCTTCGCCGGCGCGCGCGGGCAGCACGGCGAGGCCAGCTTCGATCAGGCGTTTGCGCGCGGGCGCGATCTCGTCCGCGAGCCCGGAATCCGCACCGAGGTTCAACCGTCGGATCAGCGGGCCGAGCGTAAGCCCCTGCAGCATCAGCGTACCGATCACCACGCCGAACGCGGCGAGCACGATCAGGTCACGGCCCGGCACCGAACTCGGGAGCGCGAACGCAGTGGCCAGCGTCAGCAGCCCCCGCATGCCGGACCAGGACAGGATCAACGACGCATTCCATGGCGGCGGCTTGGGGAGCCAGGACGGCGCATAGCGGCTGGCGATCACGCCCTCCACGAAGCGCACGAAGAACACCCACGCGACTCGCGTCACCAGCACGGTCGCCAGCACCGCGGCGGCGAACCCGATCGCCGGCCAGCGCTCGGCCGCGGGCAGACGCTCCAGCACGTCGCGTGATTGCAGCCCCATGAGGGCGAAGGCGATGATGTTGAGGACGAGGACCGCCGCCGACCATACCGCCGCACTCTGAAGCCGGTCGCGGGCCGGCTGGCCGATCGGGCGACGCTGCGACACGATCATGCCGAAGGTGACGACCCCGAGCACGGGCGAAATGTGCAGCCGCTCGGCCAAAAGCCAGATCCCGAATGTCACGGCGAAATCGGCGAGGCTGGCGCCCAGCGTGCCCGCGAACAGCGGTGCGACGCGGAGATAGATCCATGCCGACAGCGCGCCGAAGACGATCCCGCCGGGCACAGCGGCAGCGAGCGCGAGCGGCGTCACCGGCGTGTCGGAGTGCGTCGCAAACGCCACCGCGAGCCCGAACAGCAACAATGCGGTGGCGTCGTTGAGCAGGCTTTCGCCCTGGAGCAGTAGCAGTCCGCGCCGGGGAATACCGACCTCGCCCAGCACGGCCTCGGAGGCGGCGGCATCGGGCGGCGCGACGATCGCTCCCAGCGCGAAGGCGGCAGCGAGCGGCAGGCCGCCGAGGGTCATGCCGACCAGCGCGACCATCGCCGCGGTCACGAGCACCGCGAACACCGCCAGCGACAGGAGCGGGAACCAGTAGCGCCGCAACGCCCGCGGGCTGGTGTGATAGGCCGCATGGAGCAGCGCCGGCGCGATGAACAGCGCCAGCGCCAGATGCGGCTCGACCGCGATCTTGGGTGCGAACGGCAGCAGCGCAAAGCCGAGCCCCGCTGCGGCGAGCAAGGTGGGATAAGGGACGTTCAGCTTGCGCGCGAGGACCAGCAGGACCAGCGCGGCGAGCAGGATCGCATCGAGGCTTTCGAACAATTGCACGCGGGCGCAACGGGCGGCGGCGGCGGATGGGCCCGGCGCTCGATCGGAGCGGGTCGGAAGGCCAAAAAAAACCACCCCGTGCGTGACGCACGGAGTGGCCTAGGTTCAGGGAGGAGGTACGCTAGAAGCGTACCGTACGGCGCCGCGAAAGGGGGGGACACGATGCCGTACAGGATCTAAATGGGTGAGCCCCGTTTTGGTTCAACCCTTGTTGCGACGCACCGCAAATAATTTTTCGCGCTGTGTTCCGTCGGCTGTTCAGCGACGCCGGAAAACCGGGGCCATCCGCGCCAGGACCGGATCGCGCAGCAGCAGGTGATGACGCAGCGCGGCACCGATATGCAGGACGACGAGCGCGAGCATCATCCAGCCCAGCACGCCGTGCGCATCATGCCCCAACCGACCCGTCGCGACCGACACCGGCAGGTAAGGAATGTCGAACAGACCGAACCAGTTCAGCGGCGAACGCTTTGCAGAGCCCGACACCATCAGCCACCCGGTCAGCGGCAGGGCGATCATGAATACGTAGAGCAGCGCATGCGCGGCATGCGCGAGCGCCTTTTCCCAAGTCGGGGTATGGACCGGCAGTGGCGGCGGGCGATGCGCCAGCCGCCATGCGATCCGTCCGGCCGTCAGCACCAGCACGGTGATGCCCAGCGCCTTGTGCGCCCCCATCAGGCTGCGCAGCGCCGGCACCGGATCATGCAGCAGGCCGACCGCGATGTTGAAGATGACCAGCAGCGCGATCGTCCAGTGGAACCAGATCGCCACCCTCGAATAGCGGTCCGGCACGGGTCCGTTCGGACGATCCTGCGCTGCCATGTGTCTTCCTTCGATAGAGGGCTATGCCGTCGCGATCAGACGTTGAACGGGGTCGGCGCGGCCATCTGCGGCTGCGGCGTCTGGCCGAGCTGCGCCTGGCGCGCGAAGATGTCACGCATCAACGACAACGAGAAGAGGTGTGCGTAGAGCAGCGGAAGCATGCCCGACTTGCTCATCTTGCGCAGCGCGTCGCCGCGCAGGTCGATCAGCTTCTCCTCGTTGATCATCTGGAAACCGCGATAGACGAAGGGCTGCTCGGCACCGTCGGGCTGGATCGTGACTTCGCCGTCCATCAGCAGGTCGAGCTCGCGCAGTTCCTTCATGAAGTTCTGCGTGCGTGCGCCGGCCTGTTCGAACGACTCGTTGAAGCCGAGGATGTTCTTGGTCAGCTCGGTCGGCTGGCCGTTCTCGAACAGCGCATCGCCGTCCTCGAACTCGCCGAGCGTCGACGACGTCGGATCGAAGCAGAGCGACAGCTCCTGTGCGTCCGGGTGCAGGCGCGCGAGCATGTACGGGTAGCGACGGACATAGGCGGGAACGTAGAAGGTGCTTTCGGTCAGCTTGCCGTCGTCGCCGACGAACACGTTGACGCCCTCGTTCAGGCCCATCAGCGCGAGCGGGATCGCGTCGTCGCCGGTCGAGAAGACGATCGGCATGTGGCGCTGGACCAGCGGAAACTCGTCGACGGTGATCGGGATGGCGTGCTGGCCGACCAGGAACGGCGCGCTGTCCTGCGGGCGGACCTTGTAGTTGGCGTGCGTGTCGCTCGAGAGCGGCTCGAGGCCGTTGTAGAAAAGCGGAAGCTGGGCGGCGCTGGCCATGTTACTCTCCGGATCGGTCAGATTTGAGCCGGCGGCTGGTGCCACCGATTGGGGCGAGGCTGTATGGTGCGGCGCGGGCTGGTGCAAGTGTGACGCGCTTTTCGGGGGTGGGAGGCGTGGTTCGGCTTCCGCGATCCCTGCCCGCCGAGTGCTCCTTCGATCCTCCCCCGCCAGGGGGAGGTGGCTGGCACTCGCCAGACGGAGGGGGAGGTAAGGGAAACCTCTGTTCCGTGTCCTCCCCCTCCGTCACCTTCGGCGACACCTCCCCCTGGCGGGGGAGGACTGTCCGTTATCCTTAGACGAGCTTGCCGGGGTTGAGGATGCCCAGCGGGTCGAGTGCGGCCTTGATCGCCCGGAGCGCGGTCATCCGCGCGGGCGACGACAGGCGTTCGAGTTCGTCGCGCTTCATCTGGCCGATGCCGTGCTCGGCCGAGATCGAGCCGCCTGCCGCCGTGACGAGATCACCGACGAAGCGGGTGACGACCGGTGCGTCCTCGGCATACCAGCGGGCGGGATCGGTGCCGGGGGCCGCGCGGACGTGGAAATGGACGTTGCCGTCGCCGAGATGGCCGAAACCGCTGGCGTGCGTGCCGGGAAAGCGCGCGTCGCACGCCGCCGCCGCCTCGATCATGAAGCGCGGCATCGTCTCCACGGGAATCGAGATGTCGTGCTGCGTCGCCGGGCCGAGCGCGCGTTCGGCGGCGGACAGCGAGTCGCGGAGCAGCCAGAATGCGTCCGACTGGGCTTCGCTGGTGGCGATCGTGGCGTCCTCGATCGCGCCGTTTTCCAGCGCTTGGGCGAGCAGGCGTTCGAGGAGCGCGCTGGGGGATTCGCCTTCGGTGGAGGCCGCGGTCGCCTCGATCAGGAGGTGCCAGGGGTGGCGGCCGGCGAGCGGAGCGCGGGCGTTCGGGAGATGCGCCACCGCCGCGTCGAGCGACTCGGCCGGGAGGATTTCGAAGCTTTCGATCGCGTCGGTCTTCGCCTGCATCGTACGCAGGAGTTGCAGCGCAGCCTGGGGAGACGCGATGCCGACCCACGCCGTACCGCGCGCTGCGATCGCCGGGGCAAGGCGGAGCGTGGCGGCGGTGACGATCGCCAGCGTGCCCTCCGCACCGATGAAGAGCTGGTCGAGGTCGTAGCCGCGATTGTCCTTCTTCAGGGCGGACAGGCCGTCGTGGATGCTGCCGTCCGCAAGCACCGCCTCGACGCCCGCGACTAGGCCGCGCATCGTGCCGAACTTCAGGACCTGCGTGCCGCCCGCGTTGGTCGATACGAGCCCGCCGATCGTGGCGGTGCCGCGCGCGCCGAGCGTCAGCGGGAAGCGCCACCCCTGCCCTTGCGCGGCGCCGTCGAGGTCGGCGAGGATCACGCCGGCTTCGGCGATGGCTAGTCCTGCTTCAGCATCGACGTTGCGGATGCGGTTCAGGCGGCGGAGCGACAGGATCAGCGCACTGCCGTCCGACGGCGCGGTCGCGCCGCCGACCATCGAGGTGTTGCCGCCCTGCGCGACCAGCGGCACGCGGTGTTCGGCCGCCGCCTTGACGATCAGCGCCACCTCCGCGGTCGAGGTCGGCGACAGCATCGCGGGCGCGGCGCCGTGGAAGCGGCCGCGCCAGTCGTGCAGCCAGGGATCGATATCGGCGGGGTCGGTGACGATCGCCTTGGCGTCGAGATGCGGCGCGAGCGCGGCCAGCATCGCGGCTTGCGAAGGCGTCAGGGTTGCTGTCTGAATTTGAACCACGCGAGCAGCGCTAGACAAAATTCATCGCGCGTTCAACGATTGGCCCTAACGGTTACGTCAACATGATCCATCCCGCGATTCCCGCCACCCTGCTCGCGCTCGCGGGCCCCTTCGCCGCGGCCCCCTTTTCTGCGGGCGGGCGCGATGTTCCCCAGCCTGGATTCGAGCTGGACGGCATGCAGGTCGCGCAGATCTCGATCCACCAACGCGTCATCATCCGCGTGCCCCGGATGAGCCGGGCGCCTGCGCGCGCCTTCTCGCCGCCGCGGGAGTGGAAGGAGCATAAGGGCCCCAAATGCATCGCGGTGGCGGCGATCGCGGGCGCGATGCTCAACAAGGAGGGCGCGGTCGACCTGGTGATGGACGACACGACGCGATTGCGCGCGCGACTTGACGGCGACTGCAAGCCGCTCGATTATTATTCGGGCTTCTATCTGAGGCCGGGGCCCGACGGCCTGATCTGCAAGGATCGCGACGCCATCCGAATGCGCTCGGGCGCGCGCTGCGAGATCGACGGGTTCAAGAGTTTGCGGCTGAAGAAGTAGCGAGGTCGGGCCGCTAACGTGCTTGGCGGATGCAAGGTCACCCGTTCCGTCATCCTGACGAAAGTCAGCATCCAGAGTAACTGACGGTACGCTGCTTGGCCCTGGATCCTGACTTTCGTCAGGATGACGGGATTTTTGCGGAAGTGCGCCGGCCACCGGTGCCTCTCCACCCTCCATTCACCGCGTTTCCTTGACATTTGTCGCTAAATCGGCGAGCGCCGGAACGCTTGAGGGCAGTGCATTTCACCCTCCATTTACCGGACATTTGCATGAGTTTTGCCGACCTCGGCCTCTCCGACGAACTGCTCAAGGCAGTCACCGACTCCGGCTATACCGAGCCGACCCCGATCCAGGCCGGCGCGATCCCGTCGGTGCTGATGATGCGCGACATCATCGGTATCGCCCAGACGGGCACCGGCAAGACCGCGTCGTTCGTGCTGCCGATGATCGACATTCTCGCGCATGGCCGTAGCCGCGCGCGGATGCCGCGCTCGCTGATCCTCGAGCCGACGCGCGAACTCGCCGCGCAGGTGGCGGAGAATTTCGAGAAATACGGCGTCAATTCGAACCTCTCGATGGCGCTGCTGATCGGTGGCGTGTCGATGGGCGACCAGCTCGCGGCGCTGGAAAAGGGCGTCGACGTCCTGATCGCGACGCCGGGCCGGCTGATGGACCTGTTCGGGCGCGGCAAGATCATGCTGAACGGCTGTTCGCTGCTGGTGATCGACGAGGCGGACCGGATGCTCGACATGGGCTTCATCCCCGACATCGAGGAAATCTGCACCAAGCTGCCGAAGCAGCGCCAGACCTTGCTGTTCTCGGCGACGATGCCGCCGCCGATCAAGAAGCTGGCGGACAAGTTCCTGACCAATCCCAAGACGATCGAGGTGTCGCGCCCGGCGTCGACCAACCTCAACATCAAACAGTATCTGGTTCCGGTGCCGAGCCAGACCGCCAAGCGCGACACGCTGCGCCGCATTCTCGCGCAGGAGGAGGTGACCAACGCGATCATCTTCTGCAACCGCAAGACGACGGTGCGTGACCTGAACAAGGTACTGAAGCAGGCGGGCTACAAGTCGGGCGAGATCCACGGCGACATGGAACAGCCGCAACGGCTGGCCGAGCTCGAACTGTTCAAGACGGGCACGGTGACGATCTTGGTCGCGTCGGACGTCGCGGCGCGCGGGCTCGACATCAAGGGCGTGTCGACGGTGTTCAACTATGACGCACCATGGCATCCGGACGATTACGTCCACCGGATCGGGCGGACGGGTCGCGCCGGAGCGACGGGAACTGCGTACACGTTCGTCGCGCCGGACGATGCCGAGAATATCGTCAATATCGAGAAGCTGACCGGGCAGACGATCGAGCGACTGAAGGGTGCCGAGCCCAAGGCTGCTGCGGCACCTGCCGTGACCGAAGACGAGGGCACGGCGCGGCGCGCACGGCCGCGTCGCGGGGCGCGGTCCGAGACGTTTGCGCCGGTGCCGGTTGCGGCGGCGGTTGCCGAGGAGTCGGATCGGCCACGTACGCGGCGGGTGCCGCGGGCGGATACGGTCGCCCCGGCGATCGTCGCCGAAGTGCTGGCTGCGGCCGAGCCGGTTGCGGCGGCCAAGCGTCCGCGCTGGGAGCGTACGCCGATCGACGAGCCCGTGCCCGCGGTGAAGCCGCGCGTTGCGGAACCGGCACGGGTCGAGCCGGTGCAGGTCGAACCGGCGTATGTCGAACCGGTTCGTGCCGCGCCTGCGCGGTCGGAGCCTGCGCGGTCGGAACCGGTGCGTTCGCAACCTGTTCGTTCGGAAGCGGCGAAGGTCGAACCGCCACGGACGGAGCGCATTCCTGCGGATCCAACCGGGGGTCGTCGCCAACCGGTCGCCGATACGACGGCGGATGGCTGGAACGGACCATTCCCGAGCTTCCTGAATGCCGTGATCGGAGGATATGAATGATGTCGATGCGCCGTATCGCCGCGCTTGCCTTGCTCGCCACCGCGGTCGCGGCCCCGGCCGCTCCCCGTGCGAAGGTGGTGGCGCCGCATGTGAATACGACGAGCTTCGACAAGCTGCCGCAGCCCTTGCCGCTGCCGTATAACGAGTCGGCGAACGCAAACGCGCAGGTTGCCGCCGCGCGGGCACGTGCGGTGAAGACGCACAAGCGGTTGCTGATCGATCTCGGCGGCAACTGGTGCCTCGACTGCCGTCTGCTCGCGGGGACGATCGACCTGCCGGAGATGAAGCGCTTCGTCGACAGCAAGTTTGTGGTGGTGACGGTCGACATCGGCCGCTTCGACAAGAACGGCCAGATCGCGGCGGGTTACGGCATCAAGGGGCGGCTGAAGGGCGTGCCTGCGGTGCTGGTCGTCGATCCGCGGAGCAATCGGTTGCTGAACGCTGGGCATGAGACCGAGCTGGCGGATGCGCGGTCGATGGGGCCTCAGGCTCTGGCGAACTGGCTGGCGAAGTGGGCGGCTTGATCCGGGATTTTGAGAAACGGTTAGCGCTTTTTTGTTGCTGACCTGAGGCGAGTGATGGGGGTTCGCCTGCTCCACTACGTCGCCCTGTTTGGCTTGCCCTCACCTATCGCCGCCTTCGGCGTCTCTCCCTCTCCCCGATGGGAGAGGGAATGGGTCCGAGGCAGCTTTACTGTGCGAGCTTTCGCTAGCGGTTGATGCTCCTTCGACACTGGCTTCGTCGTTGCAAGGCAGTCCAGCACGCGCCTCTTGCTCGTTAGGTCCGGAATCCGTCGTGCGGCATTGTTCGCGACGCAATCGGCTCTCTAGGGAGCCGGTTTATGCCGCTCCGTTCGCTCCAATCCGCGCCGTCATCCTGACGAAAGTCAGGACCCAGGGCCACGGGCGTTAGCTCCTGGGATCCTGGGTCCTGACTTTCGTCAGGATGACGGGTCTGGTTGGCGGGTCGCTCGCTCTTACGCAGCGGCCGGGATCAACGCATCGTCCAGTACGCCGGCGCGTACATAGGCCGGACGTGCCTTCAACCGATCGGCATAGTCTGCGAACGCCGGGCGGTCGGGAAGCGAGCCGAATTGCAGGCCCCAGATGACCTGCGATCCAACATAGACGTCGGCGGCGGTGAAGCGGTTTCCAGCGATGTGATCATGCGCGGCTACCGCGCGCTCCAGCACGTCGACGGCGGTGTCGTAGCTGCCATAGCCGATCATGCGCTGCTGGCTGTCGGTGGGCACGACGCCGAGCGAGCGGTTGGTGATTGCGGCCTCGAGCGGGCCGGCGGCGTAGAACAGCCAGCGGTAATAGGCGGCGCGTTCGTCGGGGTGCGGTGCGAGATCGGCATCGGGGAACGCCTCGGCCAGATACGCGCAGATCGCGGCGCATTCGGTGACGGTCTGGCCGTTGTGGACGATCGTAGGGACCTTGCCCATCGGGTTGATCGACAGGAACGGCTCGGCCTTCATCGTCGAGGCGTAGTCGAGGACGACGGCTTCGTACTCAGCGCTGACCTCTTCGAGGATCCACCGCGCGATCCGGCCTCGCGACATCGGGTTGGTGTACAGGGTCAGCGTCATGCGACTCTCCTTGAGAACGGATCGTGAACGATGGTCTCATGGGGAGTAGGTGCGGTCAAGGGCTACCTTGCGGACGTAGGAGCGCCGCGCCCTACGCCCGTCATCCTGGGCTCGACCCAGGATCCAGAGCCGCGACGCTCACCCGTCTTGGCTCTGGGTCCTGACTTTCGTCAGGATGACGGCGTTAGCGGCCGGTTGCCTACACCAGCGCCTTGTCGAACAGCGCGAGCATCCGCGCCCAGGCCTTGTCTGCCTGGGCTGCGTTGTAGACCTTGCTGTCGGGCGGGCACCAGCCGTGCATGGTGCCTTCGTACACCTCGATCTCGGCCGGCAATTTCGCTGCTGCGAAGGCGGTTCGGAGCGTGTCCTTTTCGGTGGGCGACCGCGCGTCGTCGTTGGCGGCGATCGCAATGAGGTATCGGCCCTTCATCTGCGGGATCAGAAGGTGCGGGCTGTCGGGCTTGTCGGTGACGAAGCCGCCGCCGTGGAAGGTCGCGCCGGCGCGGATGCGGCTCGGGACCGCTGCGGCGGTGCGCAGGACCATCGGGCCGCCCATGCAATAGCCGGTGCTGGCCATGCCGCGCTTGCGATCGGTCTGCGGCTGCGCATCGATGAACGTGGCGAAGGCCTTTGCGTCGCGGACCGTGCCTTCGGCGGTGAGTGCCTCGCGGAACGGCGCGATGCGGCTTTTGACCTCGGGCTGGTCGTAGGATTCGCCGGGCTTCAGGAACGGCGCCTTGGTCGAGCGGTAGAACTGGTTGACGACGAGGACGGCATAGCCCGATTGCGCGAGCCGGTCGGCCATCTGGCGGAAGGCGGGGCGCAGGCCCATGATGTCGGGCCAGATCAGCACGCCGGGGTGCTTGCCGGTGGCGGGTGCGACGAAATAGGCGTCGGCCTTGCCGTCGGGCGTGGTGATCGCGACGTCGCGGCCCTTGATGACGGCGGCGTTGGCGGGGGCGGGCAGCAGCATCGTCAAGCCCATCGCGCCGGTCATTACACCGAATTGGCGGCGCGAGAGGCCGGCCAGATACGCTTCGTTATCGTCTGCGGTATGCTCGTCGCACATGGGGCTATCCTCTTGAATTTGGCCGCATGCTAACTCAGGCCGCGCGCCACCACCATACGCCATCGTGCGTGTCGCGGATCGCTCGCCCTTCGACTTCGAGGCGGCGGAGATGCGCGAGCGCCTCGCCGGTCGCCATGCCGAGCACGTCTTGGCCGATCGCGCGGCGGAAGAGGCGGCCGAAACAGTCGACCGCGCGGCGGGGTTCGGCGAGGAAGATGGCGAGTTCGTCGAGTCGCTCGCGGTGTTCGCGGTCCATCGCGTCGAGGCGGGTGTGGAGGCCGGTGAACGGGTCGCCGTGGCCGGGGAGGACGAGCAGGTCTGCCGGCAGCGTCTTGAGTTTTGCGATCGAAGCGAACCATTCGCCCAGCGGGTCGGCGCCCGGTTCGGTGACGCCGAGCGAGACGTTGGGGCTGATGCGCGGAAGGACTTGGTCGCCGGCGATCAGGATGCCGCCGGCTTCGTCGTACAGGCACGCGTGTTCGGGGCAGTGGCCGGAGCCGGTGACGATCCGCCAGTCGCGGGTGCCGATGGTGAGCGTGTCGCCGTCCTCGATGCGGGTGTAGCTGAGCGGGAGGGGCGTAATGATCTTTCGGAAGCCGGCCCAGCCCTTGGCGGTAGCGTGGTCGATCTGTTCCGGGCCCCAGCCTGCGCCGCGCCAGAAGGCGAGCATCTCGTGCGGGACCGAGTCGCGCGCGTCGGCGGCGAGCATGCGCGCGGTCAGCCACTCGGCTCGGGTCATGATCAGCGGCGCGGCGTGGTGGTCGCACATCCAGCCGGCGAGGCCGATATGGTCGGGGTGGAAGTGCGTGCCGATCATCTTGGTGATGCGTGTGTCGGACTTGGGGCCGTTGAAGATGGCTTTCCAGGCGTCTCGAGCCTCCACGGTGTTCATGCCGGTGTCGATCAGCGCGTCGCCGTCGGTGTCGGCGAGTAGCCAGCAGTTTACGTGTTTCAGCGGGCCGGGGATTTTGAGGCGGACCCAGTCTATGCCGGGGGCGACCTCGTAGACGTCACCAGCTTGGGGCTCTGCGCCGCCGAAGGGGTAGGTCAGGCCCTTGTGGCTGGTCGGCGCGAAATCGGTGTCGGGTGCAGTTGCCATCCGTTGCGGTTAGCAACTGGATGTGGCGGGAGATAGTGCTGGGCCTATGTCGTCACGACTGTTCCGCCCAATCCCGACCTTCGCAATCCTCCCCCGCAAGGGGGGGGGTGGCACCGAAGGTGTCGGAGGGGGAGGACACGGAACCGCGGTTATTCCTTACCTCCCCCTCCGTCTGGCAAGTGCCAGCCACCTCCCCCTGGCGGGGGAGGATTAGATGGGTGCCGGACCGGTTTGGCGCCCCTCCGCTCGAAACGAGGGAAGCTTGTTTCCCCGCGAAGGCGGGGACCCAGACTGGGCTCTCGCCTTCGCGGGAGAACAATGACGCTCGGCCTATCGCCGGATACGGCCGCGCCTGCCGAGTTGGGCACCCTCGCCAGCCGTATCGCAAGAGGAGAGCGCGGGCCCACCCCCTGCCCCCTCCCGCTTGCGGGAGGGGAAGACGATCAGCGCTTGAAGGGGTCGTCGAAGAGCGGCTTGACGGGGAGGACGCCGCCGTCCGCCACGAACTGTGCGTCCGCGGCTGCCTGGGTGCGCTCGGCGCGGAGCTGCTGGAGGAGCACTTCGCGGTCGCCTTCGAGGCGGGTGTCGGTCGGGGCTTCCATGCCCGCCGCCTTCGCTGCCTTTGCCACTGCGGCGTCGAGTTCGCGCTGCGAGGTGAGACCCAGCGTGACCGGATCCTTCGGGGTGATATTGGCGATGTTCCAGTGGCTGCGGTCGCGGATCGCAGCGATCGTTGTGCGGGTCGTGCCGATCAGCAGCGAGATCGCGCCGTCGGTGATCTCCGGGTGGTTGCGGATGATCCAGGCGATGCCGTCGGGCTTGTCCTGGCGCTTCGAGACCGGCGTGTAGCGCGGGCCCTTGGTGCGGCGGACCTGCTCGGGGCCCTTGATCATCTTGAGCTGGTAATCGGGATCGGCGGCACCCTTGTCGATCTCTTCCTGCGTCACCTCGTGCGCGCGGACAGGATCGCGACCGGTCAATTTGGTCGAGGTGGTATCGTCGGCGATCGCCTGGATCTCGAGGATGTGCAGGCCGCAGAAGTCCGCGATCTGCTCGAAACTGAGCGCGGTATTGTCGACCATCCAGGCGGCGGTCGCGTGGGGCATGAGCGGCTGGGCCACGGCGGAAACTCCGTAAAAATAGAAAGGGCCGCCCCTTTCGGAGCGGCCTGACATGAGAGAGACTTAGTGCGCGCGGGGGCAACAGGCAAGCGAACAAGCTCAGGCGGCCAACAGCTTCCTTTCCAGCGGGACGAGCGCGTGGAGGAACTGGCGGGCGCTGGCTGGCCAGCTGTAGCGCGCGGCATAGGCGGCGCAGGTGACGCGGTCGCGAGTGAGCGCGGTAGCGATCGCCGTGTCGAGCTCTTCGTGCATCGCGCCGACGCGCGTGTCGAGGACGTCGATCGGGCCGGTGACCGGGTAGGCCGCGACGGGGGTTCCGCACGCGAGGGCTTCGATCATGACGAGGCCGAAGGTGTCGGTGCGGCTGGGGAAGACGAGGACGTCGGCGGTGCGATAGGCGGCGGCTAGATCGAGGCCCGAGCGTTGGCCCAGGAAAACAGCGTCCGGGAAGCGGCGGGCGAGCGCGGCGCGGGCGGGGCCTTCGCCGACCACGACCTTGGTGCCGGGATGCGTGGAGGACAGGAACGCCTCGATATTCTTCTCGACCGCGACCCTGCCGACATAGAGCTGGATCGGGCCGGGGAGCGCCGCCATGTCCGGGTCGCGGGCGCCGTCGAGGCCGAACTGCGCGAAGTCGACGCCCCTGCCCCATTCGCGGACCTGGTGGAGGCCGTGCTCCGCGAGCGTCTTCGCGACGGACGGCGTGGAGACGAGGATCGACTGCGCGGGGCGGTGGAACCAGCGGATGTAGCGCCAGATCCAGTCGGGGTTCGCACCGGTGCGGGCGGCGACGTAATCGGGGAACTGCGTGTGATAGGCGCTGGTGAACGGGAGCGCGCGGGCGAGGCACCACGAGCGGGCGGCGAGGCAAACCGGGCCTTCGGTTGCGAGGTGGATCGCGTCCGGCCCGAACGCGGCGAGCATGCGACCGACCGCGCCGGAGCGGGCGAAGGCGAGGCGGATCTCGGGGTAAGTCGGGCATGGCATCGAGGCGAAGCGCTCGGGGGAGACTACGAGGACCTGGTGGCCGATCGATTCGAGTTCGCGCTGGACCGACTGGAGGGTGCGGACGACGCCGTTGACTTGCGGGCTCCAGGCGTCCGTGACGATTGCGATACGCATCTGTCTTCTCCGTTTTACCCTCTCCCCGAGGGGAGAGGGAGGGGCCCGCCGCGCTTGCGGTGGGAGGGTGAGGGCACGCTTCTTCGTTGATGCGGTGGACTTGCCCTCACCCTCGCCGCTTCGCGTCTTTCCCTCTCCCCGCTGGGGAGAGGGTTTTGGGTCAGGCGGCTAGGGTGACAACTTTGTCGCGCTCGCGGGCGGCGATTTCGTCGGCCCAATGGAGGAGTTCCATGCGGCCGTCGAAATGCTCGACCAGGGCTGTGCAGCCCTCGACCCAGTCGCCGTCGTTGTAATAGGCGATGCCGGCGATCTCGCGCATTTCGGCAGTGTGGATGTGGCCGCAGACGACGCCCTCGACGCCGCGGACGCCAGCCGCGTGCGCGACGACCTCCTCGAAGTGCGAGATGAAGGCGACCGCGTTCTTGACCTTGGCCTTGGCGTGCTTCGACAGCGACCAATAGGGCATGCCCATCCGCCGCCGTGCGCCGTTGACCCAGCGGTTGAGGCCCATCAGCATCGTGTAGGCGGCATCGCCGATATGCGCGACCCAGCGGTGCGCGAGCGTGATAGCGTCGAACTCGTCGCCGTGGAGCACCAGCAGGCGGCGGCCGTCGGCGGTCTCGTGGATCGCTTTCCGCCGGATCGAAATGCCGCCGAAGTCCAGTCCCGAATATTGGCGGAACACCTCGTCGTGGTTGCCGGGAATGTAGACGACGCGGGTGCCGCGCTTGGCGCGCTTGAGCAGGCGCCAGAGGACGTCGTTGTGCGCGGCGGGCCAGTAGAATTTCTTCTTGAGCCGCCAGCCGTCGATCATGTCGCCGACGAGGTACATCGTCTCGCTGTCGACGTGATCGAGGAAGTCGTTGAGCATCCCCGCGTTGCAGCCGCGCGTGCCGAGATGGACGTCGGATATCCAGATCGTGCGGTACTGGCGGCGCTCGACGATCGGCTCCGGGATGGCGGGGCGCGAGTGGATGAAGTCGGCGATATCGGTGATGTCGGCGCCCATGATGCTAAATGGCGAAAACGTCGTTACGGCGTTCATGAGCTCGTCCCCCGGCAAGGTATCCCTCGCCGCGAGTATTAGCCGAGTATTGTGACAAGGTGGTCGCAGTCCGGTGACTGTTAGAAGTCAGCGCCGATAGCGTGTTTCCCCGCGAAGGCGGGGATCCAGTCTGGGCGCCCGCCTTCGCGGGAGAACAAGCTTTGGTTTTGATTAGCGCCTCAAGGAGACCACCCCGGCGCAGGCCGGGGTGGTGCAGTTTGAGTGGTAGGCGTTTGCCCTCCCCCTCACTCCATCGTCAGCACGATCTTTCCGACGTGGTCGCCGGCTTCCATCCTCGTATGCGCGGCGGGGGCGTCAGCGAAGGCGAACACGCGGTCGATCACTGGCTTCAGCTTGCCGGCCTCGACGTGCGGCCAGACGGTGCGGGCGAGTTCGTCGGCGACCAGCGACTTGAACGCGGTGTCACGCGGGCGGAGCGTCGAGCCGGTCAGCGTCAGGCGGCGGCGCATGATTTCGAACAGGGGGACCGTCGCCGTCATGCCGCCCTGGACCGCGATCGAGACGTGGCGGCCGTCCTCCGCGAGGCATTGGAGGTTGCGCGGGACGTAATCGCCGCCGACCATGTCGAGCACCGCCCCGACGCCCTTGCCGCCGGTGATCTGCTTCACGCGCTCGACGAAATCCTCGGTCTTGTAGTCGATCGCGTGGGTCGCGCCGAGGCTGAGCGCGGCTTCGCACTTGGCCTTCGAACCGGCGGTGACGATGATGTCGATGCCGAAGACGTTGCACAGGCCGATCGCCATCGTGCCGATGCCGCTGGTGCCGCCGTGAACCAGGACGGTGTCGCCCTCCATCGCGTAGGCGCGCTCGAACAAATTGGTCCAGACGGTGAAGAGCGTCTCGGGCATTGCCGCCGCCTCAACCATCGTCAGCGCTGCGGGCACGGGCAGGCACTGGCCGAACGGCGCGACCGCGTATTCGGCATAGGCACCGCCGGAGATCAGCGCGCAGACCGACTGGCCGATCTGTTCGTCGCCGACGTCTTGGCCGACCGCGACGATCGTGCCGGAGATTTCCATGCCGAGGATCGACGGTGCACCCGGCGGGGGCGGATATTTGCCCTGGCGCTGCATCACCTCGGGACGATTGACCCCGGCCGCAGCGACCTTGACGAGCACTTCGCCCGGCCCGGGCTGCGGCACCGGACGATCGACGAGCACCAGCACGTCGGGACCGCCGGGCTGTTCCGGGTCGATCGCCTTCATGACGTCAGGTACACTTAAGTTACTGGATTGGTTTTCGGGTATCGCGGTCATCTGCTCGTCACGTCCCTTTTGAATTCCGCGCCTTATTGACATCACTCGGGTGCGGGTCAACGTTAGAGCCGCAATGGACCTGGAAGACGCCCCCTCCCGTCCCGACGATCTGCTTGACGCACTGGTGCGGCAGGACCTCGATCCGTTGTCGGTGGCCGAACTCGATGCGCGGATCACCGTGCTGCAGGGCGAGATCGCGCGCTGCCAGGTCAAGAAGGACCGTGCCGTCAGTCACCGCGCCATCGCCGACGACCTGTTCAGGCGGTGACCGGCGCGGCGGTGCCTCTGTTCGCTGCCACGGCATCGACCGGCACTGTTCCATCGACCATTGCCGCATGGCCCCATCCCGCCGTCATCCCAGCGAACGCTGGGATCCAGAGCCATAAGCGTCCGCGGTCTTGGCCCTGGATCCTGGGTCGAGCCCAGGATGACGGGGCAAGGGAGGAGCGCCGCGTGATCTTTAACCGACGCAGGAACGGTCGGGCCACGGTTCAAGTGCTTGATGCGACCGATATCAGTTCCGACATAGTGGCAAAGGGCTCGCGTGCTCGCGGCCCGACAGGAGTATTGTAAATGCCATCATTTGCACCCGCCCTCGAGACCACGCTGCACAAGGCGCTCGAGGCGGCATCGTCCCGGCGCCACGAATATGCTACGCTGGAGCATCTGCTGCTCGCGCTGATCGACGACGAACATGCGTCGAAGGTCATGACCGCGTGCAACGTCGAGATCGGCGAACTGAAGAACACCGTCGCGCACTACCTCGACAGCGAACTCGATGCGCTGAAGGTCGATGCGGCGACCGACCCCTCCCCCACCAGCGGGTTCCAGCGCGTCGTCCAGCGCGCGATCCTGCACGTCCAGTCCTCGGGTCGCGACGAAGTGACGGGCGCGAACGTGCTCGTCGCCTTGTTCAGCGAGCGCGAGAGCTATGCCGTGTATTTCCTGCAGCAGCAGGACATGAGCCGCCTCGATGCGGTCAGCTTCATCAGCCACGGTGTCGGCAAGGGCGGGCAGCAGGCGACCGAAGCATCCACGCCAAAGGGTGCGGACGACGAGAAGCCGGCCAAGGGACAGGAGAAGGGCAAGACGGAAAGCGCGCTCAAGCAATTCACGGTCGACCTCAACGAGAAGGCCAAGAACGGCAAGGTCGATCCCCTGATCGGGCGCGGGCCGGAGGTGGATCGCACGATCCAGATCCTGTGCCGCCGGTCGAAGAACAACCCGCTCTATGTGGGCGATCCGGGCGTGGGGAAGACCGCGATCGCGGAAGGCCTGGCGCGAAAGATCGTCGAGGGCGACGTGCCCGACGTGCTGTTGCCGGCGATCATCTACTCGCTCGACATGGGTGCGTTGCTGGCGGGGACGCGGTATCGCGGTGACTTCGAGGAGCGGCTGAAGGCGGTCGTCAACGAACTCGAGAAGCTTCCCGATGCCGTGCTGTTCATCGACGAGATCCACACTGTCATCGGTGCGGGTGCGACGAGTGGCGGCGCTATGGATGCGTCGAACCTGCTCAAGCCGGCTTTGTCGGGTGGCACCATTCGCTGCATCGGCTCGACGACGTACAAGGAGTTCCGCAATCACTTCGAGAAGGACCGCGCATTGCTGCGGCGCTTCCAGAAGATCGACGTGAACGAGCCGACGATCGAGGACACCATCAAGATCCTCGCCGGCCTGCGCTCGGCGTTCGAGGATCACCACAACGTCAAGTACACGCCCGATGCGATCAAGTCGGCGGTCGAGCTGTCGGCGCGGTACATTAACGACCGCAAGCTGCCGGACAAGGCGATCGACGTGATCGACGAGGTCGGCGCGATGCAGATGCTGGTGCCGCCGAACAAGCGCAAGAAGACGATCACGCCGAAGGAGATCGAGCAGGTCATCGCGACGATGGCACGGATCCCGCCGAAGTCTGTCTCGACCGACGACAAGCTGGCTTTGGCCACGCTCGAGACGGACCTGAAGCGCGTGGTGTTCGGGCAGAATGCGGCGATCGAGAAGCTGTCGTCGGCGATCAAGCTGGCGCGGGCGGGCCTGCGCGAGCCGGAGAAGCCGATCGGCAATTATCTGTTCACCGGGCCTACGGGTGTCGGCAAGACCGAAGTGGCCAAGCAGCTGTCGACGATCCTGGGCATTCCGCTCCAGCGGTTCGACATGTCCGAATATATGGAGCGGCATTCGGTCAGCCGGCTGATCGGTGCGCCGCCGGGCTATGTCGGGTTCGACCAGGGCGGTCTGCTGACCGATGCGGTCGACCAGAACCCGCATTGCGTCCTTTTGCTCGACGAGATCGAGAAGGCGCATCCGGACCTATTCAACATCCTGTTGCAGGTGATGGATAACGGGCGGCTGACCGACCAGCACGGCAAGTCGGTCGATTTCCGCAACGTCATCCTGATCATGACGACCAATGCGGGCGCCAGCGACATGGCGCGCGAGACGGTCGGCTTCGGCAACCTCACGCGTGAAGGCGAGGACGAGCAGGCGGTGCAGAAGATGTTCACGCCGGAATTCCGCAACCGTCTCGATGCGGTGGTGCCGTTCGGGTATCTGCCGACCGAAGTGGTGGCGCGGGTGGTGGACAAGTTCATCCTCCAGCTCGAACTCCAGCTGGCGGATCGCGGTGTGCACATCGTTCTCGACGACGAGTCGAAGGCGTGGCTGACGACCAAGGGCTATGACAAGCTGTACGGCGCACGACCGATGGGTCGCCTGATCCAGGAGAAGATCAAGCAGCCGCTCGCCGAGGAATTGCTGTTCGGCAAGCTGGTGCACGGCGGCGAGGTGACGGTGAAGATGAAGGACGGCGCGCTGTCGTTCGCGATCGAGCCGGCCGCGCCGAAGAAGCCGAAGAAGAAGGGCAAGGTGGAGACTGTCGACGCGAAGTAATTTCGGGTTACGGTTGAGTTTGAAGAGCCTGCCGTCGGAGCGATCCGGCGGCGGGCTCTTTTTTTTGTGGCTGGGTCGGGCGGTGGTTGCGGGTCGGGTCGACAGTCAGGGTTCGGTTCGGGCCCCCTTGCCACAAGGTAGCGTGTTCCCCCGCGAAGGCGGGGGCCCAGACTGGGCTCCCGCCTTCGCGGGAGAACAAGTAGGTGCTGCGCCTGAATGCTTGGGCACTTCTACCCTAAACACCAGCCCCCCGACCGCCACCAGCCCTCCCCAATCGAACTTGCCCCGCCCCCGCTTGCGATCCTCCCCCGCCAGGGGGAGGTGGCGCCGGAGGCGACGGAGGGGGAGGACACGGAACGCGGGTTATCCCTTACCTCCCCCTCCGTCTGGCAAGAGCCAGCCACCTCCCCCTGGCGGGGTAGGATTCAGTAGGGCCGGCACTAACGTTTACCGATAATTGGGGAAGCGTTGCTAGCGTCGGGGCATGGAACGCTTGGCATGGCTGCGATGGATGATCGGTGCGCTCGCGCTGGCGTTCGGGCTTGCCGTCGCCGCGCCGGCCGTCGCGGTCACCGGAACGCCGCTTGCGGTATGCGTCCGCCCCGCGCTGCCCGGACAGACGGCGGCCGCGCTGTTCGCCGAGCCGGCCGGTTTCGACTGCGCCACCCCGCAGACGCGGTTCGGCGGCGGCGACTTCTGGATCCTGTCGCAGCGCCTGCCCACGATCGACGACGACGACGCTACCGTGCGGATCGGCAGTACCTGGGTGAACCGGGTTTCGCTGTTCGTGCTGTATGCCGACGGGTCGATCCGCCGGACCGGCTTCACCTCGCGCACCGCGGTGCGCTTGCTCGGGCTTGGTGCGGTGATCGTCCAGCCATTGCCGAAGCATGACTCGGAGCCGGTCCGGCTGCTCTGGCATGTCGAGGGCGCCGCGAACCTGCGCGGGCTGATCCTCGGCCCGGCGATCGCGAGCCACGACCAGCGCGACACCACCGAGATATTGCTGGCGGCGCTGTATGGCGGCTTCGGCGGCATGGCGATCGCGCTGATCGTCTACAATCTCGCGCTGTGGGGCGCGCTGAGACAGGCGTTCCAGCCGGCCTATTGCCTGCTGGTGCTGTGTCTGCTCGCGTATGCGCTGACCTCGTCGGGGGCGCTCGGGCAGATGCTGCCTGGGCTGGACAACAATGATCGCCAGCGGCTGAACGCGCTGTTCCTCGCCGGGTCCGCGGCCGCCGCGCTGCTGTTCGCGCGCACCTTCTTCGAGCGCGGGGTGTTCGCCGGGTGGCTGCGCCCGGCGAGTACGATAGTGATGGCGGCGTTGCTGTTCACCGGGCTGGTATGGGCGGCCTTCGCGCCGTGGCATTTCCATATGCTCGATACGCTGCTGGCGAGTGCGTACCTTGCGCTGCTGGTGCTGATACCCGTCGTCCTCTTCCGGGCCTGGCGCGCGCGGAGCAATTTCCTGTGGCTGTTCGCGCTGGCGTGGAGCGTACCGATCGTGGTGGCCGCGCTGCGCGTCGCCAATGCCTTCGAACTGCTCGCGTGGAGCATCTGGCTCGACAATTCGACGATCCTGTCGATGGCGCTCGAATCGATGCTGTCGAGCCTGGCGATCGCGTACCGAATCCGGCTGCTCAGCGTCGAGCGCGATACCGCGCGCGAACAGGAGATCGCCGCACGGCTGCTGGCGGATACCGAGCCGCTGACCGGGCTGCTCAATCGTCGCGCGTTTTTGGCGCAGGCGATCGGGCGGCCGGGCGACCAGATGCTGCTGATCGCGGATGTCGATCACTTCAAGCGCGTCAACGAGAGGATCGGCCATGACGGCGGCGACGAGGTACTGCGGGTGGTGGCTCGGGCGCTGCGCAACGCGGTGCCGCCCGACGCACTGGTGGCGCGGATCGGCGGCGAGGAGTTCGCGATCCTGCTCGATGCGACCAGTGCCATCGCGCCCGACGCGGTGCTGGAACGCCTGCGCAGCCAGCGGATGCCGTTCGACATCGTGGTGACCGCGAGCATCGGCGCGTGCACCGGGCCATTGCTGTACGAGAAGGACTGGAAGCTGCTCTATAACTGCGCCGACCGCGCGTTGTTCGCGGCAAAGGCGGCGGGGCGCGACCGCGCGCGCGAGGCGCCGCCGCTCTGCATCGCCGCCTGACCGCCGCCTGACCGCCGGGCGACTTGTCCACAAAGACGAATTGCGACATGATCGCAAACATTGCCGGGGGGACACAGGATGCGGAATCGTAAGGGAACGCTGGTGGTCGCGGGATTGATCGCGCTGGCCGTGGTGGCCGTGCGGCATCCGACCGTCGACCTGCAGCTGGTCACGCATGATTCGCGCGATCCGTCGCCGCACCGGATGCAGGCCGCGGTCGACTTCGGCCTGGTCGGTGTCTCCGTGCTGTATACCTGGACCGTGAACCGGCTGCGCTGAACACGGGCGCCCCGCACCTGAGCCCTCACGTCCCTGAGCCCTCACGTCCTTCCGCTCATGTCCTTGCGCGCGCCATCTCCTTGAGCTGCCACGTCCTTGACCCCCATCGCGTGCCTGCGCCATAGCGACCGACATGGACACGCCGATCGAAGACCTCGCGTTCGAGGATGCACTGAAGGAACTCGAACTTATCGTCGGGAAGCTGGAAAGTGGCGATACGCCGCTCCAGCAGGCGATCGAGCTGTACGAGCGCGGCAACAAGCTGCGCCAGCGTTGTGCCGACCGGCTCGATGCGGCGCAGGCACGGATCGAGGCGATCCGGCTCGACGGCGACGGCAAGCCCGCCGGCGTCCGCCCGTTCGCGGCAGGCTGAGGCGGTGAGCCAGATGCCCGTCACGCTGGATGCGGCACTCGCCGAGGTCTCCGCCGAGATCGACCGGCAGTTCGACCAACTGCTGACGATCCCCGACGATCCGCGCGGCGACCTGTACCGGGCGATGCGGCATGCCGCGATCGGCGGGGGCAAGCGACTGCGCCCGTTGCTGGTGTTCGCGACCGCCAACCTGTTCGACGTCGCGCGCGAATGCTCGGCACGGGCGGCGACGGCGCTGGAGGCGATCCACGTCTATTCGCTGATCCACGACGACCTGCCGTCGATGGACAACGACGACATGCGGCGCGGCAAGCCGACCGTGCACAAGATCTTCGACGAGGCGACCGCGATCCTGGCAGGCGACTGCCTGCACGCGCTGGCGTTCGAGATCCTGGCCGATCCGGCGACCCATCCCGATCCGTTCGTGCGGATCGAACTCGTCCTCGACCTCGCGCGCGCTGCCGGGCCGAACGGCATGGCGGGCGGCCAGAAGATGGACATCGAGGCGGAAAGCACGCGCTTCGACCTCAACACCGTCACGCGGCTCCAGCAGATGAAGACGGGTGCGTTGATCTCGGCGTCGGTCGAGGCAGGGGCCATCCTCGGACGCCTGCCGCCTGAGGGGCGCGTCGGGCTGCGCGGCTATGCGCATGACCTGGGGCTCGCGTTCCAGATCGCCGACGACCTGCTCGACGCCGAGGGTGACGAGGCGGTCGCGGGCAAGAAGCTGCGCAAGGACGAAGGCGCCGGCAAGGAGACGTTCCTGTCGCTGCTCGGTCCCGAGCGCGCGCGCGAACAGGCGCGGATGCTGGTCGACCAGGCGGTCGCGCACCTGCACAGCTATGGCAAGGAAGCCGATCTGCTGCGGGATATCGCGCGCTACGTGCTCGAACGCGACCGCTGAACCGACAACCGGAGAGTCCGACATGACCGCACGCATTGGTGTCTATCCCGGCACGTTCGATCCGGTCACGTTGGGCCATATGGATATCATCCGGCGCGGCGCGAAGCTGGTCGACCGGCTGGTGATCGGCGTGACGACCAACCCATCCAAGTCGCCGATGTTCACGATCGAGGAGCGGATGGCGACCGTCCGCCGCGAGGTCGCCGGGATCGGCGGCGACATCCAGGTCGTCGAATTCGATTCGCTGCTGATGGACTTCGCCGAGCGGCAGGGGGCGAAGGTGATCGTCCGGGGCCTGCGCGCGGTCGCGGACTTCGAGTACGAATATCAGATGGCGGGGATGAACCAGCAGATCAATCCGCGCGTCGAGACGGTGTTCCTGATGGCCGATGTCGCGTTGCAGCCGATCGCGAGCCGGCTGGTGAAGGAGATCGCGCTGTACGGCGGGAATATCGCCAAGTTCGTGCCGGAATCGGTGCGCGAAGAGGTGGTTGCGCGGGTCGAGAAGATCGGCCGCAAGGGGAGTTGATCTCCTTCGCCCCTCCCTGGAAGGGAGGGGTTGGGGGTGGGTCGGGTTCCGCATATTCGAACTGTTGCGACATGAGCAGGCCTACCCACCCCCAGCCCCTCCCTTTCAGGGAGGGGAGCAGTAGTACCCAGCTCCGCACGTTCAGATTGGCGCAAGCGGGGATTTGCTCTAAGTGGCGGCAGCCTGGTTGCGCCGGGCCTCTTGCGAGTGGGAATTTGATGCGCTTTTTCGTCGGAATGTTCGCGTTGCTCGGGTGCCTGGTCACGGTGCCGGTCGCGGCGCAGAAGAAGGATGTCGTGGCAGCCCCTGCGCGCCTGACGCCGCCGCTCACGACCGATACACAGAATCTGCTGCTGCTCGACCTGTCGACCGGTGGCCGCGTGACGATCTGGCTGCGGCCCGACGTCGCGCCGCTGATGGTCGAGCGGATCAAAACGCTCACCCGCCAGCATTTCTATGACGGCCTCGCGTTCCACCGCGTGATCGACGGCTTCATGGCGCAGGGCGGCGATCCCAAGGGCGACGGCACGGGCGGCTCGACGCTGCCCGATGTGAAGGCGGAGTTCAATTACCTGCCGCACGTCCGCGGCGCGGTGTCGGCAGCACGGTCGGACAAGGAGGACAGCGCGAACAGCCAGTTCTTCATCGTCTTCCAGCCGCGCCTGAGCCTCGACAAGAAATATACCGTGTTCGGTCGCGTGATCGACGGGATGCAGTATGTCGACGCGATCGAGCGCGGTGAGCCGCCGGCGAACCCGTCGCGGATCGTCCATGCGTATATCGCGGCAGATAATCCCCCAGCCTATATGGCCGGTCCGCCTGCTCCAGCGCTCGGCGCACCGGTTACGTTGCCGGGTACGGCGACCGGTCCGGATGCGGCCAAGCCCAAGCTCGCACCGGCTGCCCGCAAGGCGCCGGTCACGAAGGCTCCTGCAAAGAAGTGATCTCGCGTTGAACGTCGACCTTTTCGACTTCGACCTGCCGACCGACAACATCGCGCTCCGCCCTGCGGCGCCGCGCGATGCTGCGCGGATGCTGGTGCTCGAAGGTGATCGCACCGTGGATGCGGGCGTTTCGGATCTGCCGTCGCTGTTGCGACGCGGCGACATGCTCGTGTTCAACGATACGCGGGTGATCCCGGCACAACTGGACGGGCGTCGCGGTGATGCGAAGATCGGCGCGACGTTGCACAAGCGCGAGGGACCGCGGCGCTGGCGCGCGTTCATCCGCAATGCAAGGCGGCTGCGCGATGGCGACGTGATCGAGTTCGGCAACGGCGTCAGCGCGGCGGCGGTCGATCGCGAGGACGACGGCAGCTACGCGCTGGTGTTCGCGGGCGACGAACCGGTCGAATTGCTGCTCGAACGCGCGGGTCACATGCCCCTTCCCCCGTATATCGCCGGCAAGCGCCCGACCGACGAACGCGATGCGGACGATTACCAGACGATGTTCGCGTCCGAGCCGGGTGCGGTGGCGGCTCCGACGGCGGCGCTGCACTTTACGCCGAAGCTGATAGCGGCGCTCGATGCGGCGGGCATCGGGCATGCCACGCTGACGCTGCATGTCGGCGCGGGGACGTTCCTGCCGGTCAAGGCGACCGATACGACCGAGCACAAGATGCATGCCGAATGGGGTCGGATCGATGCCGCCACCGCCGATCGGCTCAATGCGGTTCGCGCGAACGGTGGTCGTGTGATCGCGGTCGGGACGACGTCGCTGCGGCTGATCGAGAGCGCGACCGGCGAGGATGACGTCATTCGCCCGTTCGACGGCGACACCGCGATCTTCATCACACCAGGGTATCGGTTCCGTGGGATCGACGGGCTGATGACCAATTTTCACCTGCCGCGCTCGACGCTGTTCATGCTGGTGTCCGCGTTGATGGGGCGCGAGCGGATGCAGGCGGCGTATGCGCATGCGATCGCTGAAAAGTATCGCTTCTACAGCTATGGCGACGCCTCGCTTCTGCTGCCATGACGGGCGGCATGCTGCTCGCTCTCGCTCTGCTCCAGGCCATTACTGCCGCGCCGCCGCCCGCGGGGACGCCACAGCCGCCCGCAACGATCTTTGCCGAGCCCGCGGCCATGTTCATCGCCGCTTGCGATGCGAATGGCGATGGCCGCGTGACGCAGGCCGAGCTGACCGCGTGTGTCGCGCGGAGCTATGCGACCGTCGAGGGCGCCGCGACCGGATCGATCGGGTACATCGCCTATGCCGATTGGGCGCAGGCGTGGCTCGGCGATCGCAACGCGTTGCCGAGCCCGTTCGAGGTCGATCGCGACGGCGACAACCGGATCACGCTGACCGAACTCCAGACACGGTTCGCGCAGTTCTTCGCGCGGTTCGACCGCGACAAGGACGGCATGCTGACCCGCGCCGAACTCATCACCATCCGCGGCGCGCCGGTCGGCGATCGCTACGGCATCCGCAAGAAAAAGTAATATGACCACCCGTCCCCGCTTCGACTTCACCATATCCGCCACCGACGGCAAGGCGCGCACGGGCGTCATCGCGATGCAGCGCGGCGATATCCGCACGCCCGCCTTCATGCCGGTCGGTACCGCGGCGACCGTCAAGGGCATGAAGCCGGCCGACGTCGTCGGTGCGGGCGCGGACATCATCCTCGGCAATACCTATCATCTGATGCTGCGACCGGGCGCGGAGCGGGTCGCGCGGCTCGGCGGGCTGCACGCGTTTTCGGGCTGGTCCAAGCCGATCCTGACCGATTCCGGCGGCTATCAGGTGATGAGCCTCGCCGATCTCACCAAGCGCTCCGAAGAGGGCGTGTCGTTCAAGTCGCATCTCGACGGTACGCGGCATCTGCTCAGCCCGGAGCGGTCGATCGAAATCCAGCGGCTGCTCGGCTCGAACATCGTCATGGCGTTCGACGAACTGGTGCCGACGACCTCGACGCGCGAGGTGCAGGCCGCGGCGATGGAGCGATCGATGCGCTGGGCCAAGCGGTCGCGCGCGGCGTTCGACGGTGGCGAAGAGCACGCCGAGAACAACGCGATCTTCGGGATCCAGCAGGGTGCGCTGAACGAGGATTTCCGGAAGTCTTCGGCGGATGCGCTGATCGATATCGGCTTCGACGGCTATGCGGTCGGCGGGCTTGCGGTCGGCGAGGGCCAGGAGGCGATGTTCGGGTGTCTCGACTTCGCGCCGGACCAGTTGCCGGTCGACAAACCGCGCTATCTGATGGGGGTCGGCAAGCCCGACGACATCGTCGGCGCGGTCGAGCGCGGGATCGACATGTTCGACTGCGTGATGCCGACTAGGTCGGGGCGCACCGGCCAGGCGTTCACGCGGACCGGGCCGATCAACATCCGCAACGCCAAGTTCGCCGAGGATATGGGGCCGCTCGATCCCGCCTGCCCCTGCCCGGTCTGCGCGACCTGGGGCCGGGCGTATCTGCATCATCTAGTCCGGTCGGGCGAAATGCTTGGCGCGATGCTGATGACGGAGCATAACATCTGGTTCTACGAAACGCTGATGGCGGACCTGAGGGCGGCGATCGCCGCGGGGACGCTGACGCAGTTCGCGAATGATTTCCGCGCGGTGTATGCCCGGAAGAGTGAAGGAGAGCCCAAGTGACCATCAAGATCGACAGCGATACCCCGAACGAGATCCTCGCCGCCGCGAAGGAGGCCAAGCTGCAGGCCGAAGCCGCCGCGCACAACGCCGCCGAGAAGGCCAAGAGCTGGCCGCTCGCGAAGATCGGTCTTGGCGTCGGCATCGGCTCGGCGGCAATCGCGGGCGCGGTGCTGTTCGCGAACCGCAACAAGTAAGGACCCACATGCGCCTCCTCCGCTCCGCTCTGCTGCTGACCGCAGCATGTCTTCCCGTAGCGGTGGTGGCGCAGACCGCATCGGCCCCGACGCAAGTGTCGGTCAAGCCGATCGCCTATACCGAGCGCACGCTGCCCAATGGCCTGCGCGTCTATGCGATCCGCGATACCGGCACGCCGAACGTGTCGGTGCAGGTCTGGTACGATGTCGGCTCGAAGGACGACCCGAAGGGCAAGTCCGGGTTCGCGCACATGTTCGAACATCTCATGTTCAAATCGACGCGCAACCTCGTGTCGGAGCAGATGGACCGGCTGACCGAGGACGTCGGCGGCTATAACAACGCGTCGACCAACGACGACTACACCAATTATTACGAGGTGGTCCCCGCCAACCACCTTCAGCGGCTGCTGTTCGCGGAAGCCGACCGGATGGCGAGCTTGGTCGTCGAGCCCAAGAGCTTCGGGTCCGAGCGCGACGTGGTGAAGGAGGAACTCCGCCAAAGCACGCTCGCAAGGCCGTACGGCAAGCTGTTCTCGCTATATTATCCGGCGCTCGCCTATTCCGCACATCCTTATGCGCGCGGGACGATCGGCAGCCTGGAAAATCTGGAAGCGGCCGGGATCGACGACGTTCGCGCCTTCCACGCGACCTATTACCGTCCGGACAATGCCATCCTGGTGGTGTCGGGGAATTTCGATCCCGCGCAGTTGAACGGCTGGGTCGATCAGTATTTCGCCAGGATCAAGAAGCCCGCGGCGGCGATTCCGCGCGTGACGGTGGCCGAGCCGGCGCGGACCAAGGCGGTGACGCGCACCGTGTACGAGCCGAACACGCCGTTGCCGGCCGTGCTGGTCAGCTATCACGTACCTGCCGACCGCGATGCGGATAGCGCGGCGTTGACCGTGTTGAACGCGGTGCTGGCGACGGGCGAAAGTTCGCGACTGTACGAGAACGTCGTGTACCGCGATCAGCTCGCGCAATCGGCCGAGGCGTTCCTCGATACCAAGCAGTCGACCGGCAATCTGGTGGTCTATGCGATCATGGCGGGCGGCAAGACGGCCGAGGTGGGCGAGGCAGCGTTGAAGCGCGAGATCACCCGGTTCCGCGATGCGCCGGTGACGGCCGCCGAACTGGCCGAGGCCAAGAACGAGATCCTCACCCAGTCGATCCAGTCGCGCGAGACCGCCGAGGGCAAGGCGAGCACGCTGGCCGCCGCGGTGCTGATCGACGGCGATCCGCAGGCGGCGGACAAGCAGCTCGCGGCGATCGCGCGGGTGACTGCGGCGGATATCCAGCGGGTAGCGCGGAAATATCTGGGCGAGAACCAGTCGGCGACGATCCGGTACCTGCCGATTGCCGACAAGCCCGCGACCGGCGTTGCCGATACGATCGCGGTGGCGCCGACCGTCCAGGTCGCGGAGCTGAAGGCGCCTGCGGATATCGAGATCGTGACGCCTGCGCCCGACGGCCAGCGCGTGCAGCCGCCCGCGCCGAGCGCGCCGGTATCGCCGACAATCCCGCAGCCGGTCGAGGTGCGCCTCGCCAACGGCATGCGGCTGGTCACGGTGGAGCGGCACGACCTGCCGATCGTCACCGCCTATCTGGTGACCGCCGGCGGTGCGGCGACCGATCCGGCGAACCGCGCCGGCGTGAGCAGCTTGGCCGCGGAACTGCTGACCAAGGGGACCAGGACGCGCTCGGCAACGCAGATCGCGCGGGCGATCGAGGGGCTTGGCGGCGCGATCGGCAGCGCGGCAGGCAGCGATGGCGCGTCGGTCGACGTGACGGTGAAGTCGGACCAGCTCGCGCCGGCGATGGCGATCCTGGCGGACGTGGCGGTGAACCCGGCCTTTGCCCCCGAGGAGATCGAGCGCGCGCGCACGCAGCAGGTCGATGCCGTCACGCTGGCGCTCAAGAACCCCGCGCAGGTCGCCGGGCTCGTCGCGGACCGTGCGGTGCTCGGCGGATCGCCTTATGGTGCACCGATCGGGGGGACGCCCTTGTCGTTGAAGGCCATCACCCGGCCCGATATCGCTGCGGCCTATGCACGGAGTTTCCAGCCGGGCCAGGCTACGCTGATCATGGTCGGCGACGTCACCGTGGCGCGGGCGAAGGCGTTGGCGGAGGCGCAGTTCGGACGCTGGCAATCGGCTGGCGCGGCGCCGGCGAAGGCGCCCGAGGTCGTGTATCCCAAGCCTCGCGTAATCGTCGTCGACATGCCCGAGGCGGGTCAGGCGGGCGTGGTCGTTGCGCGGCCCGCGATCGCGCGGAACGATGCGCGCTATTACCCGCTGGCCGTCGGCAATACCGTGCTCGGCGGCGGATTCTCGTCGCGGCTGAACCAGGAAATCCGGATCAAGCGCGGGCTTGCGTATGGGGCGAGCAGCGGACTGGATGCGGGCAAGACACAGGGGACGGTCGCCGCGCGGACGCAGACCAAGAACCCGACCGCGGCGGAGGTCGTGACGCTGATCGCCGCGGAGATGGCGCGGCTGGGGTCGGCGCCCGTGCCCGCCGCCGAGCTTGACACGCGCAAGGCCGTGCTGGTCGGTAATTTCGGGCGCGGGATCGAGACGACGTCGGGGGTTGCCGGGATCCTCGGCGCGTATGTCCAGAACGGCGTGCCGCTCGGTGAGTTGCAACGCTACACGGGTGCCGTCGGTGCGGTCGATCCGACGGCCGTTCAGGCGGCGGCGGTCGCGTTGCTCGATCCGAAGGCAGCGAGCATCGTCGTGGTCGGTGATGCCAAGCAGTTCATCGAACCGCTGCGCAAGGCGTATCCGAACGTGGAAATGATCCCCGAGGCTGCGCTGAAGCTGGATACCGCAACCTTACGGTAAGCCATTGCTGCTAAGCCGTTCTGCGAACCAGCCGGGCGATCGTGATCCGGAAGGATAGGACGTGCCGGTGGTAACGGCGAGGAAAGATATGTGAAATTCTCGTCCTTCCCCTGTAGAGCCACGCATACCGCGAGCCAGGGCAATAGACGTTCGATGTTTTGGTACGAGGGAATGCAACAACCGCTCCGTCACCCCGGACTCGTTCCGGGGTCCACGGTTCCCCAAGCCCAATTCCGTCGATCTTGCGGCACCGTGGATGCCGGAACCAGTCCGGCATGACGGAGAAAAGGATTGATTTGGCGTTTAAGCTGAAGGTCGATCGGTCCTAGCCGAATACTGTTCCGTCCCGCGGTGGGACGGCCGAAATTCGGACGGGATCGGCCCGTGGAAATCGGCTATTCGATAGGCATTGTTCAAGTGTGTGAGCATCCCGCTCATTACGGCATTATGAGGTCATAGCGTGCGCGTTCGGGTGCAGACGGTTCGGCTGATGCGCCGCATCTGGTTGGCGATGGTCGCCACGGTGCTGGTGATCGGCGCCGGCATCTCCGCGCACGCCGCTCTCCGGGGCATTTCCGCGCGCAACGCCGCGCGTGATCGGGCGATGGTGGCGGCGGATACGCGCGGAGTGTCGAGCCCGATGTCGTCTGTCGATCAGGAAACCGCGGCGCCAGCGGCTGGCGTGACGGGGACGATCGACCTGCCGGATCTGCCGATCCCCGCGGGCGCGGTGCTGGATGCGGGCGTCGTGCCCGCACGGCCGTTCTCGATGGCGGGCGCGTCGGCGCTCGACCGTGACCGTGCGCTGCAATGCCTCACCGCCGCGATCTATTACGAGGCCGCATCCGAGTCCGACGCCGGCCAACAGGCGGTGGCGCAGGTCATCCTCAATCGCGCGCGCCACCCGGCCTTCCCGGGAACGGTGTGCGGCGTGGTGTATCAGGGATCGGAGCATGCCGGCTGCCAGTTCAGCTTCGCCTGCGACGGTGCGCTCGCCCGTATGCCGGCGCGGGCGGCGTGGGTGCGCGCGGCGCGAGCGGCGGGGATGGCGCTCGCGGGCTATGTCTATGCGCCGGTCGGGCTGGCGACGCATTATCACACCTATGCGGTAACGCCGGCGTGGAACCGGGCGCTGGTGATGACCGACGTGGTCGGCGCGCATTTCTTCCATCGGTGGAAGGGGTATTGGGGCACGTCCGCCGCGTTCAATCAGCGCTATGCGGGCGGCGAGCCGGTGCCGGGGCCGCATATGACGTTGCCCCCAGTCGCGCCGCCGACACCGCAGATGATCGCTGCGGCTGGGGCAGCGGCGGTCGCCGTTCCGGTGCCGGTCGCGCCGGTGGTGCTTGCGGAGGTTAAGTCGGTGTCTGCCAAGCCAGCCGTGCCGGTCGTGACGGATATGCTGCCACCGGAATCGCAGATCCTCGATCGGTGGAAGGATTCGGGGAAGCCGTTGAAATAGGTTCTGGCATCGGGCCTGTACCTTTCTCGCCCTGCCGCTTCCGGTGGGGAAAATACCCCTTGCTCTGGCGCGACCACCGGTTGAATCTGGCTGGGCGAAGAGTTTTTGCGCGCGGAGACGCAGAGAACGCGGAGATGGTGCGCTCGTGGGCCCCTCCCTGACTTGCATGAGCAGATCGAGTTTGGACTTGGTCTTGCGACCAAGTATGACTCGACTGCGTGCAGGACCTTCAGCCAGGCGCAGAGCAGCTCCAACCGACAGAGCGCCGCACATCTCAGCGTCTTTCCCGCGCAGGCGGGGATCCCTGTTGGCAGGCTTCGGCGAACAGTCTTGGACATCTGAGGATATGGGTCCCCGCCTCCGCGGGGATGACCAAGAATCGTAAAGTTGCTCACGCTCCTTGTGGCAGCGCGGCGCTAAAGCCGTGCAACTTCGCAAGATTTAGAGTGCCGAAGCGTCGGTATTGATCACCGGCGGCTCGGCTGAAATCTCCGCGCTCTCTGCGTCTCTGCGCGAACCCCTTCACCTTCGGCCGAAGCCCGATGCATCGACGCGCAAGAAAAAACCCGAGCGCATCGCTGCACTCGGGTTTCATTCAATGCGATCTGTAGTCGACGGTTCGCCTATTCGGCGGGGACCATCGAGGGGGTGCCGATCATCATGCGTTCGCCACCGGGGGGGGCGGCTTCGCGCGCGGCGCGGAGGATCTGGGTGCGTTCTGCGCGCGAGGCCATGTCGTCCCAGGCCTTTTCGGCGCGGCGGCAACGATCACGAACATTGTCGAGTTGCGCAGCATCGCCGTTGCGACGCTCTTCATCAGCGCGGGCCCGGTAAAATTCTGGATTATCGGCCATGCTGGTGCGCTCCTGCGAGAGAATTAGATAGAGTTGGTGCGGCGATCCGAAGACCGCCGCACCGCAACCGAGATCAGGCGGCGGACCGAAATCCGCCAGCGAGATCAATCGGCTGGCTGGAGGTTCACGGCCGACTGCTTGCCGCGCTTGTCGGGCTCGAGCTCGTAGGTGACGCGCTGATTCTGGTTCAGCGTCGGCATGCCGGCGCGCTCGACTGCGGTGATGTGCACGAAGGCATCATTGCCGCCGCCATCCGGCGCGATGAAGCCATAGCCCTTGTCGGCGTTGAAAAACTTGACGGTTCCGGTGATAGCCATGAGGTGGCTCCTTCTTAGTAGAGAGTAACCCGACGTTCGGGCGACCCGTGCCGCGGAGCAGGGAAAGAAGGAGAAAGGTGCCGCAAAGCGCCAAGAACCGTCGATATGCGACTGTAGCTGAGCACTATATGGGCCAAGACCGCCGTAATTGCAAATCTTGCCGGTAAAATGGGTCAAGAACTGCGTCGATTACCGCACATAATATTTTTGCGCGAGCCGACCGAGACATCCATAATTTGAAACGACCGGCACCGATATTTCGGCGCCGGTCGAGCAATTTAGCGGCAGCGCGTGTCGTTGCTGGAACGATCGACCGCTCGCCCGGCAAGCGCACCGCCGGCCGCACCAAGGACGGTGCCGAGCAGGCCCGAACCGCCCGGCGCGATGACGTTGCCGAGCACGCCGCCCGCGACTCCGCCGACGAGGAGTCCGGTGGTGCCGTCGTTGCGGCGGCAGTAATAGCGACCGTCGTTACCGCGATAGATACGCTCGTTGCGCGACAGGCGGCGCTCGCGATAACGGCGGTCGTCGCGGTAATAGCGGCCGGCGTCGTAGCTGCCATAGGCAGGATCCGGGCGATTATAGTCGTAGGAGCGATAGCGCGGGTCGACGCCGTAGCGGCTGCCCCCGTCGCCGACGCAGCCGGCAACCATGGTAGAGGCGGCCAGCAGGCCCAGCATCGCAACGCGCATTTCGTGTCCTTTCAGTAGGTTGATACTGAAGGCGTAATGAGCGGCGCCGGCATTTGGTTGCCGGCGCCGAGATGGCCTTAGTCCTTGAGGTTGGCGGGCACCGTGCCGCCGTTCTTTTCCAGCTCGCGCATCACGGCTTTGATCAGCCACATGTTCATCTCGGCGCTGCCGTCCTTCGCACCGGTATAGCCGAGCTCGGTGGCGAGTTCCTTGCGGTTGTCGAGACTCGAATCGAGATCGAGTAGCTTCATGAGATCGACGATCGAGGTACGCCAGTTGAGGTCGGAACCCTTCTTCGTAGCGATACCCGAGAGGACGGCCTCGACGTCGACCGCCTGGGCGGGTGCGACCTGTGGAGTCGGCGCGGCGGGCGTCGGCGTCGGTTGGGCGGCGGTGGTCTGCGGTGCGGGGGCGGGAGCCGGAGCCGCCTTGGGCGTGCCGAAATGACCGCTGCCGAGCGGGCCCTTCTCACCAAAGATAGCGGACTTGATCTTGCTGAAGATGCTCATGGGGGTCTCCGTCGATTAGAGTGACGGCGGGAGAACGCCCGATCCGGGAATTGGGTGCAGGCCCCGCGAGCCGCTGCGGCAGATCGTCCGCGCGCTGCGACTGAGCGGGATCGGCGTCGCCTGTCCGTTGCGGATCGGGCTTGGGCGCGGGTTGGGGTTCGGGTTCGCGCTCGGCTGTTGCGCGAGGTCGGCGGGGTGATGTGGGAGCGTGCCCGCCCTTGGGCTCTCGCGCAGGGCCGAGCATCGGCCCTCGCGTGGAGCCCGTCGGAAGGGCGGTCATCTGCGCAGGGTCCTGGCGAGTGCTGTCTACGGTCGCGGTAGGCGGCGACCTCGGGCGCGACCGGGATGCGGCGGCGTCGACATGCGCTTGTTCTGCGAGGACGTAGCGGTCGGAGTCGCGGGAGGTGTGGGGGGATTGGAGCTTCGTAGCGAGGCGCAACGGTGTCCGCGCGACGTGGCTGCGGGGCGGCCGAATAGCGTGCCTTCGCCATGATCGATCCTCACCTGACAACAGGACCGATCGGGTATGCCAGATCGAAATGTGCAGGACAGCGGTCTCGGCCGCTCGTTACCATCCCGTCATCCCGACGAAAGTCAGGATCCAGGGGTATCAGATGTATCGTTCGAGGCTCTGGATCCTGACTTTCGTCAGGATGACGGCGTGGAAGGGATGACGGCTGGCTCAGCAGCGGGGTGTGGAGCGAAGGCATGCCACGGCGCTTGGCAGAGGGCGTGGCGCGGGCGCGCCCGCAGGCGCCCCCCCCGTCATACCGGGCTTGTTCCGGTATCCACCGTTCCGCGTGACCGCCGCTATCGGGTGTGAGGAACCTTGGACCCCGGAACCAGTCCGGGGTGACGGGGCGGCGTTAGAGAACCGGCACCGACCGAGGGATTGTCTTATCCTCCCCCGCCAGGGGGAGGTGGCACCGAAGGTGACGGAGGGGGAGGACACGGAACCTGCGTTGTCCTTGCCTCCCCCTCCGTCTGGCAAGTGCCAGCCACCTCCCCCTTGCGGGGGAGGATCAGGAAGGCCCGTCAGCCGAGCGTCGAACCGCGATCCGCGGCGAGCGAGGGCGCCGGGCCGGTGGCGGGGCGGAGCGACTCGCGCTCGGCCTTGGTGGGGACGGCGGTGGGATCGGGGCGGAAGGCCTCGGGTGCGCGATCGTCGGCACCGGGGCGGGGTTTGTCGAGCGCGAGATCGGGCGCGGCATGCTCGGCGGGGTTCTTCTTGGAGCGCAAAAAGACCGCGAGCAACGCCCCGCCCAGCCCTATCGCCGCAGCGCCGATCGAGAGCGCGTTGCGGCCGAACGTCTTGGGCTTCGGCTTCGGGCTGGGCTGGTGGGGATGGCGGTGGTCGAAATTGGGCATGGGAATGTCCTTTGATGCAGCCTCGGAAACGGACGGTCGGTGGCAGGGGTTCCGCCGGGTAACCCCACGCCAAATTAGGTCCGCACCCGGCACTTTATTCAGGCCTTAGCTCGTGCAGCAGCGTGACCAGCTTGGTGTCGGCATGGTTCCATGGGGGTTGGACGTGGCCACGGAGTTAGTTTGACCTATCGCGGTCGACGTACCCTAGAGCGGTTTCTCACCGTGCTGAATCATAAGGGGATTCCCGTCGCTGCGGTTTTCTGATTCAGGTGCGTGCCGGTGCAGGAGGCTGGCATGGATGGC
>QFMX01000088.1 GCA_003240625.1 Sphingomonas taxi | reverse complement strand
AAGGCCCATTTCAACCGGGTCATGGCGCGATCCTCCGCCGCGCGAGCCACGCATGATGCTGCGCGCGGCTGTAGTGCCGGGGCGTTTCGCCTGCGATCATCCGGTTATGGACGTGTCGCCAATAGTCGGGGGCGGCGTCAGCGGGATCGACGTCCATCGCCTCGATGGCGTCGACCAGGTGCAGCACCTGCTCGACCTTCGGCCAGCCTTCGATCTTCAGGAGGATTTCACCGCCCGGACGGACAAACGGCAGCGTCTGGTGCGGATCGCCGGGCGCGACCGTCTGGACGATGTCGATGCGCGAGATGATCGTGCCGTAGTCGTTCGCCGCCCAGCGGACGAACGCGAACACGATGCCGGGCGGAAAGGAGAGGATGCGCCGGCGGCGGTCGAGGATCTGTTCGCGCGTCTCCCGGCCGAACCTGATCCAGCACTCGATCTTCTTCTCGACCCATGTCAGCTCGACATGGGTCAATCCATCGGTTGGCGCAGGCGACGGCGTTGCGCCGGCATGCGCGCGGGGAGCCGCGACGTCCGTCATGGCATATCTCCTTCGCTGGGTGGGAATTCGCGGGCGAGCAGGTCGCGCAGCATGTCGGCGACGGTGACGCCGCGGCCGAATGCGGCGATCTTGATCCGTCCGCGCAGCGCGGGCGTGATGTCGACCGTCAGCCGCGCCGAATGGACGGCAATGTCGGCGGCTCCGGTCCCGCGCGCGTCACCGGCTTTGATCCAGCGATCGGAATCGACCGGACGAGCGGTGAAGCCGCGCTTATCGTCGCGCGCCGTCATGCCGTGTCTCCGCCGTTGAACGGCAAGACGGAGGCGATACGGGCGCGGGCACGCTCCGCCATCCCGGCTTCGATCTCGCAGCCGATGTAGCGGCGGCCGGACAGCCGGCAGGCTTCGCCGGCAGCGCCTGAACCCGCGAACCAGTCGCCGACGAGACCGCCTTCGGGGCAGCTCGTGCGGATCAGGATCTCCAGCAGCGCCGACGGCTTCTCGGTCGGATGGATCGCCCGGCCGTGGCAGTTGCGCACGAAGATGACCGAGCGCATCAGGCGCGGCCCGCCGTCGTGGCTGACATAGTGGCCGGCGTCGATCTGCCCGGTATGGGGCGGACGTTGCTTGCGCCGAACGGTGCGCGCCGTCGCGTCGGGCGTGGTCTGGACGTCATTGTAGATGTCGCGCCACGCCGCCTCGGCGGGATAGAACTGGACCGCCAGTTCATGGACGCGCTTGAAGCGGTCGGCATGAAACCCGGTGCCGTTCTGCTTTTCCCAGACCACTTCCTGGGAAATCCTGAGCCCGGCATCGGCGAACTGATCGGCCGTCGCCATGAAGCAGCGCAGCGACCCGAATACCCATAGCGAGCCGGTCGGCTTCAGGGCGGCGCGCGCCAGTGGGAG
>QFMX01000087.1 GCA_003240625.1 Sphingomonas taxi | reverse complement strand
TGCAGGCGGTCGCGCTGCCGCCGCGCCAGGTCCTCGCTGTAGCTCTGCCAGCCGTTGTAGGCGCGGCGCTTGCTGTCGTACATCGCGGCGTCGGCGTTCTGGATCAGTTCCGAGGCATCGGTGCCATCGCGCGGCGATTCGGTGATGCCGATGCTGGCGCTGATCGAGAATTCCTCCTGGTCGATGCGGAAGGGCCGCGCGATGGCTGCCAGGATCGCCTCCGCCATCTGGATGTGGCTGTCAGGTGTGCGCATCCGACACAGCACCAGGAACTCGTCGCCGCCCAGTCGCGCGCACAACGCGTCGCCGCCGGCGGCGTTGCGCAGCCGTTCGGCCACCGCGCACAGCAGGCGGTCGCCGACGTTGTGTCCGAGCACGTCGTTGATGATCTTGAAGCGGTCCAGGTCGATGTAGAGCACCGCCAGGCGCGGCGCGGTGCCGGCGAGATGGGCGACCAATTCGTCGAGGACCGCGTCGCGGTTCAGCAGCCCGGTCAACGGATCGGTGCGCGCCTGGCGGCGCAGGGTGTTCTCGACCAGCTTGTTGTGTGTGATGTCGGCCAGCGTACCGGTGACGTGCCGGCCGGAAGGATCCTTGCGGTCGACCTCGCCCTGCACGCGCAGCCAGCGCTCCTCTTCCGCATCGTCCATCGGCCGCAGGTCGAGCGTGAACGGGCGGCTGTCTTCGTGCGCCGCGATCATGGCCGCTGCCAACCTTCGCCCATCCTGTTCGTTGAAGCGCGCACAGAAGGACTCGAGCGTCGATATCGCGGCGCCGCCCAGCATCTCGCGCGCGCCATCGCTGAGATGGATGCCGGCGTCGTTCCGGTTGAACTCCCACCCACCGATCCCGGCCAGTGCCTGGATGCGCTTGAACATCGCGCTGTCGCGCTTGAGCTCGGTGATGTCGCTGAACATCGACACGGTCTGATCGGCCGAACCCGACTGCGGATGGAAGTGCGGGATCGAGGTCACCGAAAGCCACCAGAACTGCTGGCTTACCAGGTTGAACAGGCCAATCACCGCGCTTTCCACCACCTTGCCGCTGGTCCGCGCGACGGTCGCCGGCAGCTGCTCGCGCGTCATCGGCAGGCCGTGTTCATCGACCACCAGCCAGCGATCGGAAATGAAGCCGGCCAGCGGCGAGTCGCCCGGCGCAAGGCCCAGGATGCGCATCGCCGCACTGTTGATCTGCAGCACGCGATCGCTGCTGTCCTGCACCACGATGCCCTTGTCGACCGACTCGATCAGGTCGGCATAGCGGCGTTCGATGTCGGCGCGGCTGGAGAGATCGCGCGCTACCGCGACGATGCGCGGCTCGCCCTCGTGCTCGATCAGCGCCGAATGCACCTCCACCGGGAAGCGGGTGCCGTCCGCGCGCATGTTGGTGACCTCGACCACGTAGCTGTCG
>QFMX01000086.1 GCA_003240625.1 Sphingomonas taxi | reverse complement strand
GCTGTTGACCAACGAGACGCCGGGCGGCGCGACCTATGTGTCGGAGAAGGTCGAGCGTGCGATCGACGACGCCGACGACATTGTCGAGGCCTATATCGGCGCCCGCTACGTCGTCCCCGTTGTCAGCCCGCCGCCTGTCGTGCGCGGCTGGACTGCGGCCATCGCGCGGGAAGCGCTCTACACGCAGACGGGCAAGGTTCCTGATGCCGTCACCAATGCCGCGAACATCGCCCGCGGCCAGCTTCGCGATGTCCAGAAGGGCCTGATGAGCTTGCCAATCCCCGAGGGCGAAACGCCGCTGGAGGGATCGGGATCGCAGGGCACGGCGCAGTCGTCCAAGGATCGCGACGCGCCCGTGTTCGCCGGCACTGGCGCGCTGGCCGGCTATATGGCGCCCTTCTCGCCCGGCTATATGCCCAATTGGCGCAAGCCCTGATGGCCGGCTTTACGATCAGGCTGGAGACGATAGCGGGGGCGCCGGAATTGCGCCAAGCTATCCGCAAGGTGCGCGAGCTGGGCGAGGACGCCACGCCGCTGATGCGCCTCGCAGCGGCCACATTCGAGGCATCTGTCGAGCGCCGCTTCGACACCGAGCGCGGGCCGGGCGGCATCCCCTGGCCGAAGTCGCGGCGCGCGGCAGGGCTGGTCAAGGGGAAGCCGGCCGGGAAGACGCTTAGAGACACCGGCGATCTACGCGGTAGCATAAGGACGGAGGTTCGGCCGAATGAGGTCGAAATCGGGTCCGACGGCCTGAAAAACCCGGTCAAGGCGATCGCCAATCAAGAGGGGTCGCACCGGCAATCCGTCGTCCTGGCCCACACCAGAACGATAAATTCTGCATTCGGCATCCCCTTTCCGTCCCCGAAGACTGTCAGCATCCGCGCTCACGGCCGAATGACAAACCTGCCTGCCCGCCCGTTTATCGGCTTTGACGAAGAAGATAAGCGCGACCTTGGCGACGCATGGCGCGACCATCTGAAAGGCTTGTTCCATGGCTGATGCCCTCGACTTTGCAATCGACCTATCGACCGTCGTCGAACGGCTGGAGCAGCTGACCTATTTCGTGTCGGTCGGCGATATCCAGGCGGCGACCGAAGCGATTGAGGACGAATATTTCCAGCCGCCGGTGGCGTTCGTATCGATCGCCAGCGAGACGGCCCAGCCGAACCGCTTCATTCGCGGCGCGGGCGCGCACTCGCAAGAGGTCGACGTCACCCTGTCGGTCGTGTTTGCCGAGCAGGTCGAGCGCGCAGCGGCAGACACGCGGGACCGGGTCGAGCTGACCCGCAAAGCGGTCATTCGCCAGCTGATCGGGTGGACACCTGGGCGCGCCGGGCGCGCGCTGGACTATGACCGCTATCTGCTGCGCGGCATGTCGGGTCGGGTCGTTTGGGGCGAATGCCTGTTTCGC
>QFMX01000085.1 GCA_003240625.1 Sphingomonas taxi | reverse complement strand
GTCACCAGCGGGCCGGTGATCGAGCGTGCGGGTGATCTAGCAGCGCTGCTGACCAACCTGCAGCCGCACGACGTGCTGTTCATCGACGAGATCCATCGCCTCTCGCCGGTGGTCGAGGAGGTGCTGTACCCGGCGATGGAGGATTTCCAGATCGACATCATGATCGGCGAAGGCCCGGCCGCGCGCTCGATCAAGCTGGACCTGCCGCCCTTCACCCTGGTCGGCGCGACCACCCGCGCGGGCCTGTTGACCGCACCGCTGCGCGACCGGTTCGGCATCGTGCAGCGGCTGGAGTTCTACAGCACCGACGAGCTGGCGCGGATCGTCACCCGCGCCGCGCAGATCCTCGGCATCGCCTGCGCGGGAGAGGGCGCCGCGGAGATCGCGCGGCGTGCGCGTGGTACCCCGCGCATCGCCAATCGCCTGCTGCGCCGCGTGCGCGATTACGCGCAGGTGCGTGCCGCAGGCCATATCGATGGCGATGTCGCCGCCGCCGCGATGCAGATGCTGAAAGTCGATCCGGAAGGTTTCGACGACCTCGATCGTCGCCTCTTGCACCTCATCATCGAGAACTTCGACGGTGGCCCGGTCGGCGTCGAATCCCTGGCGGCGGCATTGTCCGAGGAGCGCGGGACGCTGGAGGATGTCATCGAGCCATACCTCATCCAGCAGGGTTTCCTGGTGCGTAGCGCGCGCGGGCGCATGGCCACGCACAAGGCCTACCGGCACATGGGTTTCAGGCCGAAGACCGAAGGCGGGAGCCTGTTTTGAGCGAGGCGGCGTTCCACTGGCCGGTGCGCGTGTACTGGGAAGACACCGACGCCGGTGGCGTCGTCTACCACGCGCAATACCTCGCTTTCATGGAGCGCGCGCGCAGCGAATGGATGCGCGGGATCGGCTTCGGGCAGGAACTCCTGCGCGAAACCTACGGTCTGTGCTTCGTGGTGCGTTCGATGTCGATCGATTTCCGCGCGCCGGCGCGGCTGGACGATTCGCTGGCAGTCAGCGTCGGTCTTGCACAATGCCGCGGTGCCAGCCTGGTCTTCGCGCAGGAGGTACGTCGCGATGGCGAGCTGCTGGTCGGCGCCGAGGTCAAGGTCGCCGCAGTGTCCGCCGAAACGTTCCGCCCGCAAGCGATTCCCGATGCGTTGTTGGCCGCATTCAAGCCAGCCCAGAATTGAAGGAAGAACGGATGTCGTTGAGCCAAGTCGCCCTGCAAGTCACCACCCAGCCGCTGGATGCCGCCCCGCTCGACGCGATCCCGGTCGATGCGGCCGCGCCCGCCGCGCAGGCCCTGGGCAACGACATCGACCTGCTGCATTTGCTCCTGCACGCCTCGCTGCCGGTGCAGATCGTGATGGTGCTGCTGTTGCTGGCCTCGATCGCCTCGTGGGTGATCATCATCCGCAAGAAGAAGGTGCTCG
>QFMX01000084.1 GCA_003240625.1 Sphingomonas taxi | reverse complement strand
TAGGCATTCAGCGCGCCGTTCGCCGCGTCGATCGCACCGAGATAGGCGTCGGTCAGCTCGGTTGCCTTGAAGGTCTTGGCCTTCAGGGCGTCGCGCGCTTCGGCGATGGTCAGTTCGGTCAGGTCGCTCATGGTCTCGCTTCGTCGAATGGTCGGGACGCGGCCTCGCCGGCTTCGCGTCGCACGATCGTCTTTCGATAGAACGCGGCATAGCCGCTGTCCGGGTAGTCGGCGAAGGCGCCGCAAAGCTCGAAGCCCGCGCTCTCGTAGGTTCGCCGCGCCGCGCTGAAACCGATCCCCGTCTCGAGCGCGAGTTCGCCGAGGCCCTGAGCCAGCGCTTCCGCTTCGATCCGGGCGATGAGCCGCCTTGCGAGACCGCGCCCCCGCGCGGCGGGCCGCAGATACATCCGCTTCACTTCGCCAAATCCCGCGTCATGCCGGCGCAGAGCTCCGCAGCCGACCGCCTTGCCGCCGATCCGCACCAGGAACGTGGTCGTGTCGGGACGCGCCATTTCATCGGCGGTCATGCGAAACTTGAACTCGTCCGGCGTGTCGGGCTCCTGCGCGTCGATCGCATCGTTCAGTTCGGCGATCAACGCGCGCATGTCGTCCTGGAGAGGCGTCTCGACGCGGATTTCCACGCCGTCGTCGGTCATTCCACGACCTTGGGCACGAGAAAGAAATGATCCTCCGTCGCCGGCGCGTTGGCGACGATGTCGTCGGCCTTGTGGCCGTCGGTGACCGCGTCCTCGCGCTTCTTCATGTCCATCGGCATGACCGAGGTCATCGGCTCGACGCCCGAGACGTCGACCTCGCCGAGCTGCTCGACGAAGCCGAGGATGGCGTTGAGCTCGCCCTGCATGGTCGCGACGTCCTCCTCCGACACCGCGATGCGGGCGAGACGGGCGACGCGACGAACGGTGGCGGTATCGACGGACATGCGTTTTCCCGAACTGATGGTCGAGACGGTGCTATATCGACGGGGTTGCCCGGAGGCAACGCCATCGACGGTCCACACGGTCCCGCGTCAGATATCGAAGGGCTGGCCGATCTCCGGCATCAGTACGCGCGACGCCTCATCCTCCATCGCCTCGAGGAAGCGATGCGGGTCCGCGTCGAGGATCGGCATGGTGCCCCAGTGCAGCGGCACGATCGTCTTGAAGTTGAAGTAGCGGCGGCAGGCGAGCGCCGCAACGGCTCCGCCCATGGTCAGGCGGTCCCCGATCGGCACGAGGCCGATCTTCGGCTGATGCAGTTCCTCAATCAGCGCCATGTCGCCGAAGATGTCGGTGTCGCCCATGTGGTAGACGCTGTTGCCGTCGTCGAAGTGGATGACGAGGCCGTTCGGCATGCCAAGGTACGTGATGGCGCCGTTTTCCTCGACGCTGGCCGACGAGTGGAAGGCCTGGGTCAACGTGACGGAAAAGT
>QFMX01000017.1 GCA_003240625.1 Sphingomonas taxi | reverse complement strand
GTCGCTTGCTCATCTTGCTTCCTCTTCGCGGCCAGCATGGCCGCTGTCAGATCGGCAATCCACTTATCCCCGCTGTTCAGATTCCTAGAACCACCTCTCCCGTGCCGATATCGGTCATATCGCACTCGACCGTCGCGCGCCCGTCCGCCTCCAGCCGCACGCGCGCCTGCGCCTCGACCGTGAAGTTGCCGCGCAAGCTCGCCGCCATGCCGATCCCGACCAGCCACTCGCCCTCGCGCACCGAACCCGGCGCCGGCACCTTCGCAGGCCAGCCGAACCGCTCCGCACCCTGCGTGTAGCAATCGAGCATCCGCCGCGTGGAGAACGGCTTGCCGCTCACCGGATCGCTCTCAGGCTCGTTGCGCCGCCGCAGTTCGATCGGATCGATCCCGAGTTGCTCGGCCAGTTCGTCCATCGCACACTCGACCCCGAACGTGCCCACCGCCTCGCCCGGCGCACGCACCGCACCGCTCGCGGGCAGGTCAACGCGCACCAGGTCCGTCTTGAACCGCCGCGCATCGCCCCGGTACAGCGGCAGCGTTCCGAACGGCACCGGTTCGAGAAATTCGCCATCGTCGTTCTGCGCGACGACGCTCTCATGCCCCATGCCGAGGATCACGCCGTGCTCGTCGACGGCGATGCGGACACGCTGAATCGTGTGCGAGCGGTGATGCACCATATACGCGGTCTGGCGGCGGGGCAGGGCGATCTTCACCGGCCGCCCGACGACCTCCGCCGCGATGGCCGCAAGGATCGTCTCCGCGCCGACGCCGGTCTTGCCCCCGAACCCGCCGCCGACATACGGGGCAAGCGCACGCACCTTGTCGGCATCGATCTTGAGCGCCTTGGCGATCGTCTTCCGCGCGCCGCCGATAACCTGGTTGCTGGTACGCACGGTAAGCCTGTCGCCCTCCCACCACGCGGTGGTCGCATGCGGCTCCAGCGCGGCGGGGAAGTGCACCGGCGTCGTGTAGGTCCGGTCGAGCGTCACCGCCGCATCCGCCATCACCGCGTCGAGATCGCCCTTGTCGACCGGCGGCAGGAAGCCGATCTCGGGCTTGGTATCGACCGGCTGCGCCGCGACGTCGAACCGATCCTCGCCCGCCTCGGTGCGAACCACGACGAGCGCGGCGGCATCGCGCGCGATCGCCTGACCCTCCGCAACGACGATCGCGACCGGCTGGCCGAGGTGGAGGATGACGTCGGTATCGAACTTCGGCATCGCCCGCGAATTGGACTCGCCGGCCGGCATGCGCGGGTCGTCGTGGATGACGGCGATCACACCCGGCAAAGCTTCCGCGGCGCTCGCGTCGATACCAAGAATGCGCCCGCTGCCGACCGGGGTGCCGACGATCGCGGCATAGGCAATGCCGTCGGGCGTGCCCTCATACGCATAGTCCGCGACCCCGGTGACCTTCGCCGGCCCCTCGATCCGGTCGAGCCCGAGTCCCAAAACGCCCTGTTTCGCGCGGTCGAGACCTCCCGGCCGAAACGCCGCATCCATCACGTGTTCGTTCATTCGTCGGTCCTCGGGTGGAGGGGAAGATATGGGTAGGGCGGGGGCGTTTGGCGAGACGGACCGCCCTTCCACGTCTGAAAGAAAACGCCCGCAACTTTTCCCGCTTCCCCGCGAAGGCGGGGATCCAGGGTTACGGGCGTTGTCCTGCGTGGCTCCTGGGCCCCCGCTTTCGCGGGGGAACTAGAAGGAGAAGGCTCAGCGCACGACTCAAACAGCCGGCAACTGATCCAGCAGCTTGTCGAGCGTGATCGGGAACTCGCGCACCCGGATCCCCGTCGCATTGTACACCGCGTTCGCCACCGCAGCACCCGCACCCGAGATCCCCAGCTCGCCGATCCCCTTCGCGTGGATAGGGTTCGCATGGATATCGCGCTCGTCGACGAAGTGGACATCCATCTGCGGAATGTCGGCGTTTGCCGGCACGTGATATTCGCCGAGATCGTGGTTCACCAGCTTGCCGGTCCGCGTGTCGTGGATGAGGTCCTCGGTCAGCGCGGTGCCGATCCCGAACGTCATCCCGCCAAGACACTGCGACCGCGCGGTCTTCGCATTGAGCACACGCCCCGCCGCGAACGACCCGAGCATCCGCCGCACCCGCGTCTCGCCGGTGACCACGTTCACCGCGACCTCGGCGAAATGCGCACCGAACCCGGCCTGCGTCGTCTCCTTCTCCTGCTTGCCCGGCTTGACGTGCCCGGTAGCCTCGAGCCCCTTGCCGACCAGTTCGCCGATCGGCGTCGAGCGGTTGTCGCCGATCGCGTTGCCGTCCTTCAGCGTCAGGCCGTCCTCGTCGACGCCCATCGCCTTGGCGATCTTCCCGCGCAGCATCTCGCACGCCAGATACACCGCCGTTCCCGACGACGCCGCACCCCACGAACCGCCCGAACCCGCCGCCGGAGGATCGTTGGTATCGCCCAGCGCCATCGTGATGTTCGCCACCGGAATCCCCAGGATCTCCGACGCGATCTGCGCCAGGATCGTGTAGCTGCCCGTGCCGATATCGGTCATCGCCGACGACACCGTCGCCGAGCCGTCCGGATGGATCTCGACCTTGGCGGACGATTCCATCAGCATGTTGCCGCGCACCGCACCGGCGACGCCCATGCCGATCAGCCACTCGCCCTCGCGCCGCGTGCCGGCCTTCTGGCGCTTGTCCCAGCCGAACTTCTTTGCACCCTCGTCGAGCGCACGCGTCAGGTTGCGCGACGAATAGGGCACGTCCTTCTCGGGGTCGATCGTCGGATCGTTGCGCTTGCGCAGCTCGATCGGATCCATGCCAAGCTTCTCGGCCAGCTCGTCCATCGCGCCCTCGAGAGCCAGCATCCCGACAGCCTCGCCCGGCGCGCGCATCGAGCCCGACACGACGAAGTTCACATCGACCAGCTCATGCGTGATCAGCCGGTTCTCGCCGCCGTACAGCATGTGCGTGCCGATCCCCGCCGGCTCGAAATAATCCTCGGTCGACTGGTTCGACGCCAGCGTCTCGTGGCCGATCGCCGACAGTTTGCCGTCGGAATCCGCCGCCAGCCGCACGCGCTGCTCGGTATTCGACCGCCGCACCGTCGCCTCGAACACCTGTGGCCGCGACATTACCGCCTTGACCGGACGGCCGAGCTGCTTCGCCGCGATCGCCGCCGCGACGCTCTCGGGCGCGATGCCGAGCTTCGATCCGAACCCGCCGCCGATATAGCGCGCGATGATCCGCACCTTCTTCTCGGACAGCCCCAGCGACTTGGCCAGCTGCTGCGCGTCCGACGTCGGCATCTGGTAGGCGCCGTACAGCGACAACGAGCCATCCTCTTCCCACACCGCGGTCGAGGCATGCGGCTCCATCGCCGCCGAATTCTGGCTCGGCGTGACATAGGTCGAATCGATCGTCACCGCCGCCTCGGCCATCGCCTTGTCGACATCGCCCTGCTTGAAGTGCGCGGGTGTCGAATCGTCCGGCGGCGTCCGCGTCTCGTCGCGGTGCGCGGCGAAGTCGTACTGGCCCTCGGCCTCGTCATATTCGATCGGCAGGCGAGCCGCCGCATCGCGCGCGACCTCGAAGCTCTCGGCCAGCACGATCGCGACGATCTGCCCGAAGAACGCGATGTCCTTCACGCCCTGCGTCGGTGCATCGGTCGCGCCGCCCTGCGCCGAGACGCGGATGAACCGGTCGAAATCCGTGACGACGTCGATCACGCCGGGAATCGACTTCACCGCGTCGACGTCGATCGACACGACCTTCCCCGCCGAAATCTTCGTACCGACCAGCACGCCATAGGCCATGTTGTCGAACTGGTATTCCGCGGCGTACGTCGCCGTCCCGGTGACCTTCAGCGGACCGTCGATCCGGTCGAGCGGCTTGCCGATGACGCCCTGGACGCCCGTATCCAGAAGACTGTCCGGATGCGGCTTGTCCATCGTCAGGCTGTTCGTGGTGCCAAGACCAAACATGCTCATGCTCCCGTAACGTTGCGCAGCGTCGCGATCAGCGTGCGACGGGCGAGGGGGATCTTGAAGTCGTTCGAGCCATAACCCTTTGCATCGGCGAGCAACGCGGTGGCCGCAGCCTCGAACGCCTCGTCGGTAGGCGCTTTGCCGACCAGTGCCGCCTCTACCGCGGGGTTGCGCCACGGCATCGGCCCAAGTCCTCCGAACGCGAGCGAGGCGGACGCGATCACGCCGTCCTCCACGTCGACGACAGCCGCCACCGAGACGAGCGCGAACGCATACGATGCACGATCGCGAACCTTGCGATACTCCTGCTTGCCCTTCGGCGGGGCGGGCAGCTCGATGTGCGTGATCAACTCACCGGCTTCGAGCACAGTCTCGATCTGCGGCGTATCGCCCGGCAGGCGATAGAAGTCGTGGATCGAGATTCGCCGACGATCGCCGTCCGCCTTCAGCGTCACGATCGTCGCGTCGAGCGCGCGCATCGCCACCGCCATGTCGCTCGGATGCGTCGCGATGCAGTGCTCGCTCGTCCCGAGCACGGCGAGGATGCGGTTGAACCCACCGATCGCCGAACAGCCGCTACCCGGCTCGCGCTTGTTGCACGCGGCGGCTGTGTCGTAGAAATAATAGCACCGCGTCCGCTGGAGCAGATTGCCCCCGGTCGACGCCTTGTTGCGCAACTGACCGCTCGCACCCGCCAGCAACGCCCGGCTCAGCACCTCGTACTTCGCAACCACGCGGCGGTCGGCGGCAAGATCGCTGTTTGGCACCAGCGCGCCGATCGTCAGCCCGCCATCCTCGCGCTCCTCGACCTTCGCAAGATCGAGCCGCGAGATGTCGACGAGCTTGTCCGGCGTCTCGACCTGCAACTTCATCAGGTCGAGCAGGTTCGTGCCCCCCGCGATGAACTTCGCGCCCGCCGTATCGATGTCCCCAATCGAAGCGGCGACCGCAGCCTCGGGCGTCGCGGCCTTTTCATATGCGAAGGTCTTCATGCCACCAGCTCCCCGCGCGCGTCGGCTTCCATCGCGGCGTCCTTCTCGTCGGCGGTCCGGCCGGCGGGCTCGGCGCCACCGACTTCGCGGATCGCATCGACGATGTTGGGATACGCGGCGCAGCGGCACAGGTTGCCGCTCATCCGCTCCGAAATCTCGGCATCGTCGAACTTCGGATCGGTCAGGTCGCCCGACGCATGGCTGGCCCAGCCCTTCTTGACCTCGTCGAGCATGCCGACCGCCGAACAGATCTGCCCCGGCGTGCAATACCCGCACTGATACCCGTCGTGCCGTACGAACGCGTCCTGCAAGGCGTGGAGATTGCCGGGCTGGCCGATGCCCTCGATCGTCGTGATCTCGTCGTCCTGGTGCATCACCGCGAGCGTCAGGCAGGAATTGACCCGGCGACCGTTAATCAGCACCGTGCAAGCCCCGCACTGGCCATGATCGCAGCCCTTCTTCGAGCCCGTCAGCCCGAGATGCTCGCGGCAAAGGTCGAGTACCGACGTACGAATATCGGGCTCGGCGTCATATGATTGACCATTGATCGTGAAATGCATGGCGGTGCCCCTGGTTGAATGTGCCGGGAATGTTCGGATTTCGAGGACTCAACGCCGATGCGCTCAATCGTTTCCTATTGCGACAGGCTCTCATACATAGTTGCGCTGGCACTGGCGGCGGCAAGCGGGCAAGCTGCCGCGATGACGCCAGCTTCTCCCCGATTATCGCCCTTAATCGTCATTGCGCATCGCGGCGCGAGCGGGCTCCGGCCCGAGCATACGCTGGCGGCCTATTCGCTCGCGATCGACCAGGGCGCGGACTTCATCGAGCCCGATCTGGTGCCGACCAAGGACGACGTGCTCGTCGCGCGCCATGAGAACAACATCGCCGAGACGACCAACGTCGCCGACCACCCCGAGTTCGCTAGCCGGAAAACCACGAAGACGATCGACGGCCAGACGATGACCGGCTGGTTCGTCGAGGACTTCACGCTCGCCGAACTGAAGACGCTGCGCGCGAAGGAACGCCTGCCCAAGCTCCGCCCCGCCAACACAGCCTATGACGGCCAGTTCCAGATCCCCACGCTCGCCGAGATCATCGCGCTCGCCAAGCGCCGCACGAAGGATACCGGCCGCACGATCGGCATCTATCCCGAGACCAAGCACCCGACCTATTTCGCGAGCATCGGCCACCCGACCGACATGAAGCTCGTCGCCGAACTGCGCGAGGCGGGCTGGGATTCAGCGAAGGCGCCGGTCTTCATCCAGTCGTTCGAGGTCGCCAACCTCCAGCGCCTCCACAAGATGACGAAAGTCCGTCTGATTCAGTTGATGGACGGCGAGGGCGGTCCCGCCGACGGCGCGCAACCGAGCTACAAGGCGATGATCACGCCCGATGGCCTCAAGGCGGTCGCCGCCTACGCCTACGGCATCGGCCCGAGCAAGAACATGCTCTGGACCGACGCGACCCCCACCACGCTGGTCGCCGATGCGCACGCGGCGGGCCTGCGAGTCCACCCCTGGACCTACCGCGCCGAAAACTACTTCGAACCGACCCGCTTCCGCCATGGCTCCGACCCCGCCGCGCATGGCGACATCGCCGCCGAGATCGACGCGGGACTCGCACAAGGTATCGACGGATTCTTCACCGATTTTCCGCTATACGGGGCCCAAGCGCGCGACCGAGCCCAGGGAACCGTGCGTACAGGAGTAAAGTAAATGCGTAAGGTTCTTCCCGTACTCGCGGTGCTGCCGTTCCTCGTAAGTGGCTGCATCAGCACCGCAACCTCGATCGTGAAGGCACCGTTCCAGGTCGCCGGCAAGGCGGTCGACTGGACCACGACCAGCCAGGAAGAGTCGGACCGCAACTACGGCAAGAAGATGCGCAAGCAGGAAGCCGAAGAAGGCAAGCAGCGCAAGGAACTCGCGAAGCGCTGCAACAAGGACCCCCAGCGCTCCGAATGCGGCCAATACCAGGGCTACCGCGCAGGGAACTGAGCGGCCCGGCGCGCCGTCCTCCCGCACTATCACCCCGCCCCCCTCCACTACCACCCCGGCGAAGGCCGGGGCCCAATAGGGTGACGTCGCCGCCGACGGACTGCGCGCGGTTACCGCTGTTTCCCAATTGGGCCCCGGCCTTCGCCGGGGTGGTGGCCCGAACAACTGCTCCGTCTGCCTCCTTGTTCTCCCGCGAAGGCGGGAGCCCAGTCTGGACTCCCGCCTTCGCGGGAGAACAATCTAGCGGGCAGGACAGCGGCTAAAACCATCCCATCACCGTAACCGGAAACGGCGTCCAAGCCCCAACCCGAACCCCCGCGAACCGCAGCGCATCCCCCGTCCACCCATTACACGTCCGAACCGCGTCATACCGCCCGTTAGCCTCATAAAACGCATCATACCCGGCATACCCCCGATACCGCGCACCCCCGTCGCGAAAGCTCGCCCGGATATACGCCGCCAACCGCCGATACTGCGCGGGCGTCACCACGATCTCCCGCGCCCCATCCTGCGCGCGGGGCCTCGGCAGATGATCGACATGCATCAAAGTCCGCGTGCTACCGAACGCCGCGCCGACCACGGTGCGCAGCTTCACGTCGGCCCAGGTCGGCGTCTCCAGGTAGAACGCCTTTTCCCCCCACCCGAAAGACACATGATCGAACGCGCCATAGCGAGGATCGCGCAGGTCCTCCGCCCGAGCTACCCCGCGCCAATCGACCCCAGCGGCGACCTTCGGCACAATGATCCCGGTATGCACGCCGTTGCTCTCGACGAAAATATGCACGCCCTCGGCAGGCGCCCGCCAATCACGATTGCTGGGGATCGACCCACCTACAAGCCCCGCCACCGCATAGCTCGCAACCAGCCCGAGAACCGTCGCGACCGCCCATAGAATCGTCTTAACCCAGCGCGTTTCCGTCTTCATTCCGTCATGCTAGACCAGCCGCATGGCCAATGACACGCACGTACTGAGCACCCCGCCCGAAGGCGCCCCCGACTGGACGATCCCGCAGAACTGGTCGGCCTACACCGCGGAGGACCATGCGACCTGGGACACGCTGTTCGCCCGCCAGTCGAAACTGCTCCCCGGCCGCGCGTCGAACGCCTGGCTGCGCGGCCTCGACGTTCTGAAGCTGTCGAAGCCCGGCATTCCCGATTTCGAGGAGCTGTCGGAACGCCTCATGAAGCTCACCGGCTGGTCGGTCGTCGCAGTGCCCGGCCTCGTCCCGGACGACGTGTTCTTCGACCACATGGCCAACCGCCGCTTCGTCGCGGGCAATTTCATCCGCCGCCCCGACCAGCTCGATTACCTCCAGGAACCCGACGTCTTCCACGACGTGTTCGGCCACGTGCCGATGCTCGCCGACCCGGTGTTCGCGGATTACCTCGCCGCCTACGGCCGCGGCGGCCAGCGCGCGCTCGGGCTCGACGCGCTGAAATATCTCGGCCGGCTCTACTGGTACACGGTCGAGTTCGGCCTGATCGCCGAACCCGAAGGCCTCCGCATCTACGGTTCGGGCATCGTCTCCAGCTATGCGGAAACCCGCTTCGCCCTGGACGATCCAAGCCCCAACCGCATCGCGCTCGACCTCGCCCGCGTTATGCGGACCGAATACCGGATCGACGATTTCCAGCAGAACTACTTCGTGATCCCGAGCTTCGACGAGCTGCTCCGGCTGACGGTAGAGACGGATTTCGCACCGCTGTACGAAGAGCTGAAGGCGCTGCCGGATATTCCGGTCGCGCGGATCGAGCCAGGCGATGTGGTTATCACCGACGGCACGCAGGACTACGCGAACGCGAAACTCAGCGCGTAAATTAAGTAAATAAGAAGCACCACCCCGGCGGAGGCCGGGGCCCAATTGGGCGAACCTCCGAAATAGAGCCGCACCGCCATCCCAATTGGGCCCCGGCCTTCGCCGGGGTGGTGCCGGAGGTGGGGTGAGCGCACCCTCCCCAAAGGATGTTCCCCCGCGAAGGCGGGGGAACATCCTCTACGGCTCCCTTAAATATCCAAAGCCCACCCATCACGCCCTTTGGGATCGAACGGCCCCTCCGCCACGAACCGCACCGCCCCAGCCTTCAACCGAAGCACACTCCAATCCCCCCGCCGGTCGACCGCCTCCAGCGAACACCCGCAAGCCTCATACGCCGCCACGACCCCAGCCCGCTGGGTCTCCAGCAACCCGGCAAGAACGATCGTCGCCCCCGCATCCGAAATCGAAGCGATCTCCGGCGCCATCGACACCAGCGGCCCCGCCAGAATATTCGCGATCACCAGATCATACGGTGCCCGCGGCACGATCGCATCGTCCAGCGTCCCGTCCGCGACAACCAGATCGATCCCCTCGACCCCATTCAGCTCAGCATTCTCAGCCGTGACGTCGATCGAGACCGGATCGATATCCGTCCCCATCACCTTGGCCTCAGGCCAGAGATGCGCCGCCGCAAACGCCAGCAAGCCCGTCCCGGTCCCGATATCGATCACGTTCGCAAAGTCTGCATCCGCCAACCCATCGAGCATCGCCAGACACCCGCTGGTCGTCTCGTGATGCCCCGTCCCGAACGCCCGGCTAGCCTCGATCAGAAACGCGCGCTTGTCCGCCGGCACATTGCCCGCATGCGCCCCGGTATGCACAAAGAACCGCCCGACCGACAAAGGCTCGAGCCCAGCCTGGCTCATCGTCACCCAGTCCGCATCACCCAACCGCTCGACCGCGATTGTCGCCCCCGCCGCACTCGGCACCAGCGCGCGCACCGCGGCCACCGTGCCCTCATCGGGCTCCACCTCGAAATACGCATCGAGCCGCCACGACTCGACGTCGTCCTCGATCTCCTCGGTCGTCATCAGCACCGCGTCGATCGTGAGTTCGTCACTCGCATCGATCGCCTCGGCCTCCGCCCGCGTGCAGGGGAGGGTGAGTTTCCAACTATCGGACATAGCTCGCCCCATTCACATCGATCACCGACCCCGTCATCGAAGCGGGCGCCTCGAGCGCGCAATAGCGGGCGACCGACGCGACCTCCGCCGGATCGGCAACCTTGCCGAGCGGAATATCCGCCAGCAACGCATCGCCCCCGCGGCTCGCCAGATAATCCTCCGCCATCCCGGTCATCGTGAACCCCGGGCACACCGCGAACGCCAGAATCCCCTCGCGAGCATAGCCCCGGGCGATCGTCTTGGTCATCGCCACCATCCCCGCCTTCGACGCGGCATAATGCCAATGCGCCGGCGAATCCCCGCGATACGCAGCCCGGCTGGCGATATTGACGATCCGACCACCAACACCCCGAGCCTGCCAGTGCAACACCGCCAACCGACACAGCTCAGCCGACGCGGTCAGGTTGATCCGCATCGTCCGCTCCCACTGCGCGGTCCAGTCATCGTCGGCGAGCGGACTGGCCTCGAACACGCCGGCGTTGTTGATCAGCACGTCGATCGCGCCATCAGCCTGCTCCAGCGCCGCGTTCCATAACGCGGTCGGCGCCGCAGGATCGGCGAAGTCGGCAGGAATACCGCTAGCGGTCCCATGCCCAATGACGGAGACGCCCGCGTCGGTCAGCGCCCCATGAATAGCCGCGCCAATACCGCGACTGGAACCAGTGAGAAGAATAGTCATCCCCGCGCTCTAGCGCCGCAGGCCGTATCCGTCATCACGCCGAAGAAGGATTGGTTCACGCGGAGACGCGGAGGCGCGGAGATGGTGCGCATTTGGCGCACGGGGCGGGTAATGCCGAGGGTTTTTGAGAACCTCCGGTTCCGCTGGACCCTCCGCGTCTCCGCGCCTCCGCGTGAACCCAACCTTCTTACTCTGCCTCCCCCTCAAGCCACGCTAGCCGAAAACCCGTCCGCCGCCCCGCGCAACACACCAAGCTGGTCGTCGACGTCGCCGAACGCATGGCCCAGTTGGTCGATCTCCGCCGCCACCGCCTCGGTATCCGCGCGAATGGTCGCGATCGTCATAGACATCGAATCCGCCGCCAGCGCCGTCTCGTCGACCGCAGCGGTGATCGCGCTGACGGTGTGCGCCTGCGCCTCCATCGCGTGACGGATCCGGTCGGCGCTGTGCTGCACCTCGGTCACCGTCGCCTTGATCCCCGCATTCGTCGCGACCGTCGCCGCGGTCGCAGACTGGATCGCGGCGATCTTCGCGGCGATGTCGTCGGTCGCCCGCGCGGTCTGGCTGGCGAGCGATTTGACCTCCTGCGCCACCACCGCAAAGCCGCGCCCGGCATCGCCCGCCCGCGCCGCCTCGATCGTCGCGTTCAGCGCGAGCAGGTTGGTCTGCCCGGCGATGCTGCGGATTAGCCCGAGGATCGATTCGATCGATTTGGCATGCTCGCTCAGCGCCTCCGATACGCCGACCGCCTCGCCGGTCTGCGTACAGGCCCGGTCGGCGATGGCCGCGGCTGCCTCGACTTCGGTGCGCGCATCCTCGATCGCGCGGATCAGCCCGGCGGTGGTCTGCGCCGCCTCGCGCATCGCCACTGCGGACTGTTCCGCCGCCGCCGCGACCTCGCTCGCCTTGCACAGCATGCCGCGGGTCGACGCCGATGCCCCCGCCGCCTGCACCCGGATCCGCGCGCCCAGCGCCGCGGTGTGCTCGATCGACGCCGCGATGCTGCCCCGGAACTCGGTCGCGCGCGTCTGACGTTCGACCCGCGCCGCCTCGGCATCGCTCGCGCCGAGATGCGACGCCATGATGTCCGCCTCGATCAGCGCCAGCCGCTGCACCACGTCGCTCAGCGTCCGCATCGCCGACATGTCCGCACCCAGCCGGTCGGCAATCAGGTTCAGGGTGACGCTGTGCGCAAACGCCAGCGACGAGAGCAGCGCGGGCAGGGGGATGCCCGAGCGATGCGAAACCTCCGCATGGCTGATCGCCATCGCCTTCCAGGCATCGTCGGTGGGCGCGCTATATTGCAGCCGGACATAGTTGCCGCTCGCCGTGATCCGCTGTTCGAGCAGGCCGGGTGTGAAATGACGCCGGATATGCTGCGCCGATTCCAGCGACAGGTAATGCCGCCAGAAGGTTTCGGCGATCTTGCGGTGATCTTCGGGTTCGAGCAGCGCGCTGAGCGTCGCACAGGCCGGCTCGATCAGCCCGTCCCAGTCATAGTCACGAACGCGTTCGCGCAGCGGCCGCTGGTCGCCGCCCCAGTTCCGGGCCGGTACGCGCGCGCCGTCACGTGTCCGTTCGGAACCGGCGGGCCGCCCCCCGTCTTGGACGGGTGGGCTGGAAATCCTCTCCTGATGCTCGATCATCGCCCCTCCTGAGGGTCCGTTATGCAGCGACCTTAGCGACGAAATCGCCCGCGCTGTTCTTGAGATTGCCCAGCCGCGTGGCTTTGTTGCAAAACTGACGCTGGGGATTCCCCGAGGGAATCGAGCTGGATAGATGGGCGTCATGCCCAAACCTGCCGCACCGAAATATCGTACGACGAACTGGCCGGAGTATAATGCAGCGCTGAAGCGGCGCGGGTCGCTGGAAATATGGTTTGATCCGCAGATGCACTGGCTGTCGAAGCCGTGCGGTCGTCCTGGTCGGCCGATGCGGTTTTCGGACAGCGCGATTGAGCTCTGCCTGACGCTGAAATCGCTGTTCAACCTGCCATTGCGGCAAGTGACAGGGTTGGTGGCGAGCCTGATCAAGCTTGCCGGGCTGGACTGGCCGGTGCCGGATTATACGACGCTGTGCCGACGGCAGAAGACGTTGGCCGTCGAGCTTGGCGGGCGGCCCAGCTCAGGCGGCCTGCGGCTTCTGGTCGACAGCACGGGCATCAAGATGACCGGTGAAGGTGAGTGGAAGACGCGCAAGCATGGCGCCTCCTACCGCCGCCAGTGGCGCAAGGTGCATCTGGGGATCGACGCGGGAACGCTGGATATCCGGGCCATCGAAGTCACGACGAATGCCGTCGGCGATGCGCCGACGTTGCCCGATCTACTGGCGCAGATCCCGCAGGACGAACAGATACTCAGCGTCGGCGGAGATGGCGCTTACGATACCAGGGCGTGCCATGCTGCCATTGCCGAACGTGGTGCCGAGGCGGTCATCCCGGTCCGTCGCAACGGCCAACCATGGACGAAAGACGGCCCCGGCGTCGATGCTCGCAATGAAGCGCTACGCGCTACAAAGCGCCTTGGCCGCGCTATCTGGAAGAAGTGGAGCGGCTATCATCGCCGCAGTCTGGTCGAGACCAAAATGCACTGCTTCAAACTCCTGAGCCAACGCATTGTGGCCCGTACCTTCGATCGTCAGATCACCGAGCTCAAAGTCCGTGCTGCAATCCTCAATCGCTTCTCCCAAACGGGAACGCCGATCACCGTCCGCATCGCGTAATATCTTCAAGTAAAAGGGCGGTCATGCTCTCCGAGCGTTATGCAACAAAGCCGATCGCGACGGTAATCTCACCTTCCAGCGCGGACAGCCGCATCAGCGTGTCGATATAGACCGGCAGCTTGGCATCCGACCGGTCGACCCGCCGCATCAGCACCTCCAGCGCCGCACGGTCGCTCGCGCTGATCATCGACAGCAGCGCCATCGGCGACACACCGGCGACATAGGCCGCCGCGACGGATCGCTCGACCGACTCGATCCAGGCGCGCCCGCTCGTATCGAGGAAGCGATTGCGCAGGAACGTGCAGCCGACCTCGATCATCTGCTCGGTCTCGTGCGGTGCCCAGATCCGCCCGTCGGAGAAACAGCGCAGCCACTGCTCCCAATACGCCTTCGAGACATGCGTGATCTCGGGCGCCAGCGCCGCCCAGACTTCGCGGCTCGCGTTGTTCAGCGATCCGTCGAAGTCGAAAACCCGCAGCCGTGCCGCGAGGTCGACAGAGGCCGCAATCGCGCCGGGAACCGGCAGGTCGGTGGTGGTCAAGACGATGGACTCCGGATCGGGTATGCGCATCCGGCGCTACAGCGTATGTCTTAAGGCCGGGTTAGGGATCGGTCGCGCCGCGGCCTCTGCGCAAAATCATTTCGCATCCGTCCCGTCCGGTAATTCCGTCCGGCATCGTGGCTCCGGCGGCAGCACGGTTCGCGGTGTCATGGGTTATCGCACCGCGCCCAATGGGTTGCATCGCAGCACGCGGTGGCTAATAGGTCGCCCGATCTATATATTGTGAACCAAGATAATTTTGGTTCGTCATCTTCTGGTTCGAGGACTCCGCCCTTGGCATCGCGCAACCCGGCACGCCCGCTCTCTCCCCATCTGCAGGTCTATAAATGGGGCCCGCACATGCTGGTCTCGATCCTGCACCGCGCGACCGGCAGCGGGATGGCGACCGTCGGCAGCCTGCTGCTCGTCTGGTGGCTCGCCGCGATCGCCGCGGGCGATCAGGCCTATGCGACCTTCGTCGACGTGTTCACCACCGACACCGGCCGGCTTAATATCCTCGGCTATATCGTCGCGGTTGGCCTGACGCTGTCGCTGTTCCAGCACATGATGACCGGTATCCGTCACATGGTGCTCGATATCGGCGCCGGCTACGAACTGAAGCGGAACAAGATGGGTGCGCTGGCGACGATGGTCGCCTCGGTAGCTCTGACGATCGTGTTCTGGCTCTACATGGGGATCAAGTAATGGGTTCGGGTACGGCAATCGGTCGCGTCCGCGGCCTCGGCAGCGCGAAACACGGCGCGCATCACTGGTGGCGGCAGCGGCTGACCGCAGGCTCGAACCTGTTCCTCATGCTGTGGCTGATGATCTCGGTCGCGCGGATGCCCGGCTATGATTACGCCGCGGTCCACATGTGGCTGCAATCCGCCTGGGTCGCGGTGCCGATGGCGCTGCTGATCCTCTCGGTATTCTATCACTTCCGTCTCGGTCTTCAGGTCGTGATCGAGGATTACCAGCATGGCGAGAGCCGTGTCGTGACGATGATCCTCCTCAACCTGTTCACCTTCACGCTGGGCGGCATCGCCCTGTTCGCGATCCTGAAGGTCGCCTTCTCCGGAGCCCCCGCCTGATGTCTGCCTACAAGATCATCGATCATACCTATGATGCGGTCGTCGTCGGTGCCGGCGGGTCCGGCCTGCGCGCGACGATGGGCATCGCCGAGAGCGGCCTGAAGACCGCGTGCATCACCAAGGTCTTCCCGACCCGCTCGCATACCGTTGCAGCCCAAGGCGGTATCGCCGCTTCGCTCGGCAACAACTCGCCGGATCACTGGACCTGGCATATGTTCGACACCGTCAAGGGGTCCGACTGGCTCGGCGACCAGGACGCGATCGAGTATCTGTGCCGCGAAGCCCCGCAGGCGGTCTACGAGCTGGAACATGCCGGCATGCCGTTCAGCCGTAACGAGAACGGCACGATCTATCAGCGTCCGTTCGGCGGCCACATGCAGAACATGGGCGAGGGGCCCCCGGTCCAGCGCACCGCCGCCGCCGCCGACCGCACCGGCCACGCGATGCTCCACGCGCTGTACCAGCAGAGCCTGAAGTACAACACGGACTTCTTCGTCGAGTATTTCGCGCTCGACCTGATCATGGAAAACGGCGTCTGCCGCGGCGTCATCGCGCTGTGCATGGAAGACGGCTCGATCCACCGCTTCCGCAGCCACCAGACCGTGCTCGCCACCGGCGGCTATGGCCGCGTCTATTTCTCGGCGACCTCGGCGCACACCTGCACCGGTGACGGCAACGCGATGGTGCTCCGCGCCGGGCTGCCATTGCAGGACATGGAGTTCGTTCAGTTCCACCCGACCGGTATCTACGGCGCGGGCGTGCTCATCACCGAGGGCGCACGCGGTGAGGGCGGTTACCTGACCAACTCCGAGGGCGAGCGCTTCATGGAGCGTTATGCCCCGTCGGCGAAGGACCTCGCCTCGCGCGACGTCGTCAGCCGCTCGATGGCGCTCGAAATGCGTGAAGGCCGCGGCGTCGGCAAGAACGGCGACCACATCTTCCTGCACCTCGATCACATCGATCCGAAGGTGCTGGCCGAGCGCCTGCCGGGCATCACCGAGACTGGGAAAGTCTTCGCGGGCGTCGATCTCACGCGCCAGCCTTTGCCGGTCACACCGACGGTGCATTACAACATGGGCGGCATCCCGACCAACTTCCACGGTGAGGTCGTCAACCTCGTCGACGGCAACCCCGACGCGGTCGTCCCCGGCCTGTTCGCGGTCGGCGAAGCGGCCTGCGTCTCGGTCCACGGTGCCAACCGCCTCGGCTCGAACAGCCTGATCGATCTCGTGGTGTTCGGCCGCGCGACCGGCCTGCGCATCAAGGACACGCTGAAGCCCGGCACGAGCCACGCCCCGCTGCCCAAGGGATCCGAGGAACTGGCGCTGACGCGTCTCGACACGTTCCGCAATGCGTCGGGCGGCTCGCCCACCGCGCAGATCCGTCTCGACATGCAGCAGACCATGCAGAAGCATTGCGCGGTGTTCCGCGACACCGAGCTGCTGAACCAGGGCGTCGAGAAGATGGCTGGGATCTACAACCGGATGACCGACGTCGCCGTGAAGGATCGCAGCATGATCTGGAACACCGATCTGGTCGAGACGATGGAGCTCGACAATTTGATCGGCCAGGCGGTGGTGACGATGAACTCGGCCGCCAACCGCACCGAGTCGCGCGGCGCGCACATGCACGAGGACTTCCCCGAGCGCGACGACGCCAACTGGATGAAGCACACCATCACCACCTTCGATGGCTGGGGCGGCAAGGGCGGCGAGACCAAGATCGATTTCCGCCCGGTCCACGACTACACGCTCACCGACGACGTCGACTACATCAAGCCCAAGAAGCGGGTATATTGATGAAGCGGGTACACTGATGATTTGGGCCATCATCGCGATCGGGTTCCTGGTGCCCGTCGCGGTGGGGCTCCTGACACGCTTCCAACCGATGATCGCCGGCTTTCTATGGCCGGCAGTCGTCGCAATCTTAGCTGCGATCTACGTCTACGGCATAGAACCACGCGGTGTGGGCGAAGAACCTCAGAAGATCGCGATAACCTTCTACGCGTTATTCTCGCTGGTAGGCGGGGTCCCGGGCGGCTTGGTAGGCTGGATCCTCCAGCACAAGCGCACAAACCGGGAAGCGTAAAGCCACCCAAACCCGGCAATAAACCAGAACGCAACACCCCCCCGCGACGCCCCCCCTCCCTGAAAGGGAGGGGCCGGGGGTGGGTCGGCCAGCTCGAGCCACCACGACAGCGTCAAGCGGAACCCGACCCACCCCCACCCCTCCCTTCCAGGGAGGGGCGAAAAAAGCGCCGCGATTCGTCCCAACCGCTCGATCGACGCTCCCCCCCCGATCAATCATCCCCATCGAACGTGCCGCCGCCGCACCTGTGGCGCCAAACCACATTCCCGCGTACACCAACCCCGGCAATCCGCGGAAAGGCGAGGCTCGACATGGCGCACTGGACGATCCGTGCAGACTACGACCCCGAAGCCAGCGTCTGGTATTCGGTAGACGGCGACATCCCCGGATTCGCCGCCGACGCCGCCACGCTCGAAGCACTGGTGGAAAAAGCCGCGGCCATGCTGCCCGACCTCCTCGACATTCACGCGGACGATAACGCCGATCGCGCGCGCATCATCGGCCCGCACCGCATCCGCATCATCGCGCACCATGAACGCGATTTCGAGATCGCGGCCTAAGGCATCATGGTCCGGGGATATACCGCGCAGGTTCGCGATATCCTCACGGCCAACGGATGCACCTTCGTGAGAAGCGGGAAGGGTGACCACGAAATCTGGCGCAGTCCACATGCATCGCGCCCGATCGTCGTCGACGGCACGATCCTGTCCCGCCATACGGCCAACGCCGTCCTGAAACAGGCGGGCCTCGGCACGAAGCTCTAGGCATCTTGACCTTTTGTCCCGCCCCTCGGAACCCACTCCCCCCGCGAAAGTTAGCCGCGGCATGACCGACACATCACCCGCATCGAACGCCCGCAACTACCCGTTGCTCGCCGCACCCCATATCCACCTCCACGGCCCCGTCGACGACGCGATGTACGATACTTTCAAATCGCAACTCGTCGCTGCCCCCACCGAAGGCCCGCTCGTAGTCTCGATCACCACGCTCGGCGGCGACCCCGAAGTCGCGCGCGCGATGGGCGACAACATCCGCCTGCTCCGCGAATATACTGGCCGCGAGACGCTCTTCCTCGGCAAGGTCGCGGTCTATTCCGCCGGCGCGACGTTCATGTCCGCCTTCCCGGTCGACAGCCGTTTCCTGACGCGCAATAGCCGCATCATGATACACGAGCGCCAGATGCAGAGCACGATCGAGCTCAACGGCCCGCTCAACACGCTGTCCTACACGCTGAAGGCCAAGCTCCACGAGATCGAGGACTCGATCAACATCCAGGAGGAGGGCTTCCGCGCGATCGTCGAAGGCTCGAAGGTATCGCTCGAGGAGCTTAAGAAGAAGGCCCCCTCCAACTGGTACATCGAAGCCGAGGAAGCGCGCGACCTCGGCCTCATCCTCGATATCATCTAGGCCCTGGGGAGCAGGCGACGCGGCAGGGTGGGTGACCCATGTTGCACCCGCGAAGCTAAGCATTTGCGAGCGGGGCCCGTGTCATGTATCGGCTCCCATAACCTATAATCACACCACGGACGGACCGCTCGCAATGGCCGAATTCTCGCTCCCGAAAAACAGCGTCGTCAAGAAGGGCGTCAAGCACGCCTCGACCAGCCAGGGTTCGGGGGACAGCAAGCGTCTGAAATCGTTCAAGGTCTATCGCTACGATCCGGATTCGGGTGAGAACCCGCGTTACGACACGTTCGCGCTCGATCTCGACGACACCGGCCCGATGGTGCTCGACGCGCTGATCAAGATGAAGAGCGAGCATGACTCTTCGCTCACCTTCCGCCGCTCGTGCCGCGAGGGCATTTGCGGGTCGTGCTCGATGAACATCAACGGCAAGAACGGGCTCGCCTGCACGACCGCGATCGAGGATTGCAAGGGCGAGGTCCAGATCACCCCGCTGCCGCACATGGACGTGATCAAGGACCTCGTTCCCGACTTCACGCACTTCTACGCGCAATATTCGTCGGTGAAGCCGTGGCTGCAGACCGTCACCCCGCCGCCCTCGGGCAAGGAACGCCTCCAATCGCCGGAAGACCGCTCGAAGCTCGACGGCCTGTACGAGTGCATCCTGTGCGCCTGCTGCTCGACCTCGTGCCCGAGCTACTGGTGGAACGCCGACAAGTTCCTCGGCCCCGCGATCCTGTTGCAGGCCTATCGCTGGCTCGCCGATAGCCGCGACGAGATGACCGGCGAGCGCCTCGACGAGCTGGAAGATCCGTTCCGCCTGTATCGCTGCCACACCATCATGAACTGCGCGAACGCGTGCCCCAAGGGCCTCAACCCCGCCAAGGCGATCGCCGAGATCAAGAAGATGGAAGCCGAACGGATCGTCTGATCCTGTTGGGGGGGCGAGCCCTTCCCCCATTCCCGTTCGTCCCGAGTAGCCATCGAGCTTGTCGAGATGGCGTATCGAAGGACATGTACCTCGATACGAGCCCTCGACTACGCTCGGTCTCTACTTGGCACGAACGGCAATTTATGACTGACAAACCCCATTTCGTCGAAGCCGAAGACCCCGCCAACCCCGGCTGGCGCAGCTGGTCGCTCTCCGACCCCACCCGCTTCAACACCCTCCTCGGCCCCATGCTCTACCGCGTCGACGGCCACACCGTCCGCGTCCGCATCACCCCCGAGCATCGCCACTCCAACCTCCAGAACAACGTCCATGGCGGCGCGCTCCTCGCCTTTATCGACGTAGCCCTGTTCGCGGCCGCCAGAGGCTTCGGCCTTATCACCTCCGGCACCGCGGTGACGCTCGATCTCAACACGCAGTTCATCGGCGGCGGCCGGGTCGGCGAGCCGATCGAGGCGCAGGTGGAAGTTCTCAAGGAAACCGGCCGGCTCTTGTTCCTTCGGGGCCTCGTGGTGCAAGGGGACGACGAAACAAAGATCGCCGCTTTCTCGGCCACGATCCGCAAGCCGACTGCCAGATAGCACCGGCACCTCCCTGTTCTCCCGCGCACGCGGGAGTCCAGGAGCCACACATACAACGCCTGGGGGCCTGGGCCCCCGCCTGCGCGGGGGAACGGAAATGACGGTACTCAAAGCCTACGAAGCCCTCGTAGCGTCCGGCGAACTCCGCCCCGACCCAGAACAGGCTGCCGCCGCCGCCCGCCTCAACACCCTCGCCAACGAACTCGCCACCCCAAAATCCACCGGCTTCTTCGCCCGCTTCTCCAAGAAACCAGACCCCCGCGGCGTCTACCTCTGGGGCGGCGTCGGTCGCGGCAAGTCGATGCTGATGGACCTCTTCTTCGCCAATGCCCCCGTCGACAAGAAACGCCGCGTCCATTTCGGCGAGTTCATGCTGGAGGTCCATGCGCGCATCGCCGCCGAGCGCCGCAAGGAAGTCGGCGACCCGATCGTCCCCGTCGCTACCGCGATCGCCGACGAGACCCGCCTGCTCGCGTTCGACGAGATGATGGTCACCAACAGCCCCGACGCGATGATCCTGTCGCGGCTGGTGACGTCGCTGCTCGATTCCGGCGTGACGATCGTCACAACCTCGAACCGCCCGCCCGCCGATCTCTACAAGAACGGCCTCAACCGAGAGCATTTCCTGCCCTTCATCGCGACGATCGAGCACCGCCTCGACGTGCTCCCCCTCAACGGCCCGGTCGACTATCGCCGCGACCGTCTCGGCAGCCAGGATACGTGGCTCGTCCCCAACGGCCCCGAGGCGACCGCGCAACTCTCCGCCGCGTTCTTCCGCCTCACCGACTTCTCGACCGACGACAGTGAGCACGTGCCGGCCGAGGACCTTATCGTGCAGGGCCGCACGCTGCGCGTGCCGAAGTCGCTCAAGGGCGTCGCGGTGTTCAGCTTCAAGAAGTTGTGCGGAGAAGCCCGCGGCGTGGCCGACTACCTCGCCATCGCGCGGAAGTTCCACACGGTCATCCTGGTCGGCATCCCCAAGCTCGGGCCCGAGAACCGCAACGAGGCGGCGCGGTTCGTGGCGCTGATCGACGCGCTGTACGAGCACAAGGTGAAGCTGCTCGCAGCGGCGGACGCGCAGCCCGGCGACCTCTACGAAAGCGGCGACGGGAGGTTCGAGTTCGACCGAACGATCAGCCGTTTGGAAGAGATGCGCTCCGAGGAATACCTTGCCGAGGGGCACCTCTGACCGCTTAAAATACCACCCCGGCGAAGGCCGGGGCCCAATTGGAAAGGTCGCAGTAACAGCGTCCAGCGCTCAGTTGGCAACGTTCCCCAATTGGGCCCCGGCCTCCGCCGGGGTGGTTCGGTTTAAGTCGGCAAAGCTTATTGCACATGCGAACCAATCGCAATAACGAGGTGCTTTTGTCCTTTTAGCGGTTGCCGTAGCGGTATAATGCGCGTAACCGGCGTCACCAATCACCCCGCACATCAGACGGAGACGGATTGGAATGGCTCGCAAGAAGATCGCGCTGATCGGCGCCGGTAACATCGGCGGTACGCTCGCGCACCTCGCAGCACTCAAGGGCCTTGGCGATATCGTCCTGTTCGACGTCGCCGAGGGCATCCCCCAGGGCAAGGCGCTCGACCTGTCGCAGTGCGGCCCGGTCGAAGGCTTCGACTCGCAGATCACCGGCTCGAACGATTACGCCGACATTGCCGGCGCGGACGTCATCATCGTCACAGCAGGGGTCGCGCGGAAACCCGGCATGAGCCGCGACGACCTGCTCGGCATCAACCTGAAGGTCATGAAGGCGGTCGGCGAGGGCATCAAGAATAACGCCCCGAACGCGTTCGTGATCTGCATCACCAACCCGCTCGACGCGATGGTGTGGGCGCTCCGCGAGTTCTCGGGCCTTCCGCACCACATGGTCGTCGGCATGGCCGGCGTGCTCGACTCGTCGCGCTTCAGCCACTTCCTCGCCGACGAGTTCAAGGTCTCGGTCAAGGACGTCACCAGCTTCGTGCTCGGCGGCCACGGCGACACGATGGTCCCGGTCATCAGCTACTCGACCGTGTCGGGCATCCCGGTGCCGGATCTCATCGCGATGGGCATGTCGAGCCAGGAAAAGATCGACGCGATCGTCAAGCGCACGCGCGGCGGCGGCGGCGAGATCGTCGCGCTGCTGAAGACGGGCTCGGCCTATTACGCGCCGGCGACCAGCGGCATCGCGATGGCCGAAGCGTATCTCTACGACCAGAAGCGCGTGCTGCCGGCGGCGGCCTATGTGTCGGGCGAATACGGCCTTACCGATCTCTACGTCGGCGTGCCGGTGGTGATCGGGGCCGGCGGCGTCGAGAAGATCGTCGAGATCAAGCTCGACGACGAAGCCAAGGGCAACCTCCAGGTCTCGGTCGACGCGGTCAAGGAACTGATCGTCGCCTGCAAGGGTATCGATGGTTCGCTGAACTGATTTTGAGGAATTGAACTGATTTGAGGTGAGGTAAGGATCGCACCACCCCGGCGAAGGCCGGGGCCCAATTGGGAAGGCCCCGCTGATGGAAGAACAAGCGTTCGTCTACATCATGGCAAGTGGGTTTAACGGTACGATCTACCTCGGCTCGACGCTGAACCTGGCGAAGCGCGTGTGGGAACACCGCAACGCCGTCGTCGCCGGGTTCACGAAGAAATACGACTGCAAGCTGCTCGTCTGGTATGAGTTAGCCGGTAGTTGGGAAGCCGCCCGGCAGCGCGAGCTGCACATGAAGGAGTGGAAGCGAGACTGGAAGCTGCGTGAGATCAACGGTTTCAATCCCTCTTGGGACGACCTTTACGATCGCATCGCACGACCATGACCGCTTTCCCAATTGGGCCCCGGCCTTCGCCGGGGTGGTAAGGAACGAGACAAGATGAGCATCCTCGTCGACAAGAACACCAAGGTCATCACCCAGGGCATGACCGGCGAAACTGGCAGCTTCCACACCAAGATGGCGCTGGAATACGGCACGCAGATGGTTGGCGGCGTAACGCCCGGCAAGGGCGGCACGACTCACCTCGACCTCCCCGTCTACAACACCGTCGCCGAAGCCAAGGCGATGACCGGCGCGACCGCGTCCGTCATCTACGTGCCGCCCCCCTTCGCCGCCGATTCGATCCTCGAGGCGATCGACGCCGAGATCGAGCTGATCGTCGCGATCACCGAGGGCATCCCCGTGCTCGACATGGTCAAGGTCAAGCGCGCGCTGTCGGGCTCCAAGTCGCGCCTGATCGGCCCGAACTGCCCCGGCGTGTTGACCCCCGGCGAGTGCAAGATCGGCATCATGCCCGGCTCGATCTTCAAGAAGGGCTCGGTCGGCGTTGTCAGCCGCTCAGGCACGCTCACCTATGAGGCGGTGTTCCAGACGTCGAACGCAGGCCTTGGTCAGACGACCGCGGTCGGCATCGGTGGCGATCCGGTCAACGGCACGAACTTCATCGACGTGCTCGAGCTGTTCCTCGCCGACGACGAGACCCAGTCGATCATCATGATCGGCGAAATCGGCGGCGACGCAGAAGAGCAGGCGGCACAGTTCCTCCGCGACGAAGCCAAGCGCGGTCGGTCGAAGCCGATGGCAGGTTTCATCGCCGGCCGTACGGCGCCTCCGGGCCGTCGCATGGGCCATGCCGGCGCGATCGTGTCGGGCGGCAAGGGCGATGCAGAGAGCAAGATCGCGGCGATGGAAGCTGCCGGGATCAAGGTCTCGGAAAGCCCCAGCCTGCTCGGCGAGACGCTGCTGAGCGTGTTGAAGGGCTAACAAATCCTTCTCCCCTCGGGGAGAAGGTGGCACCCGTCAGGGTGTCGGATGAGGGGGAGTGGGGGCCGCAACGGTGTCCCCTTCACCCTCCCAGGCTTGCAGCTTGGGCCCCTCCCTCTCCCACAAGGGGAGAAGGACACTGAGGACGAGAACGATGGGCTACGAAGGCCAGGATTTCAGCGATATCGCAGCCGGCGTCAGCCCGGCGTTCGTGGAGACGCTCTACGCCAAGTTCAACGCGGACCCGGCCTCGGTCGAAGCCGGTTGGCGCGCGTTCTTCGAGGGTCTCGAAGGCTCCGCACAGGGCCCGAGCTGGGAGAGCGCCCGCTGGCCGCTCACTACCACCGACGACCTGACCGCGGCGCTCGATCCGACCCAGATGGAGCCCGCGCCCAAGCCGGCAAAGGGTGGCAAGCCCGTCCCAGCAGCCGCCGCGCCCGCCCCCGTCTCGAAGGAAGAGATCGCCAAGGCCGCGGCCGACGCGATCCGCGCGCAGCTGCTCGTCCGCACCTATCGCGTCCGTGGCCATCTCGCCGCCAACCTCGATCCGCTCGGCCTCTCCAAGCGCGAGATGCCCGAGGATCTGAAGACAGAATATCACGGCTTCTCCGACGCCGACATCGACCGAAAGGTCTATCTCGGCGGCACGATGGGCTTCGAATGGGTCTCGATCCGCGAGCTCGTCGACACGTTGCGCAAGAACTATTGCGGCAATGTCGGCCTCGAATACATGCACATCTCCGACGTCGAGGAGCGCCGCTTCCTTCAGGAGCGCATGGAGGGCCAGGACAAGGCGATCGAATTCTCCACCGACGGCAAGAAGGCGATCCTCACCAAGGTGATCCAGGCCGAGCAGTGGGAGAAGTTCCTCGGCAAGAAGTACGTCGGCACGAAGCGCTTCGGGCTCGACGGCGGTGAGTCGATGATCCCCGCGCTTGAGAGCGTCATCAAGTACGGCGGCCAGATGGGCGTGCGCGAGCTCGTCATCGGCATGGCGCATCGTGGTCGTCTCAACGTGCTCGCCAACGTGATGGCCAAGCCGTTGCGCGTGATCTTCCACGAATTCGCCGGCGGTTCGGCCAACCCCGATGACATCGGCGGCTCGGGGGACGTGAAGTATCACCTCGGCACCAGCACCGATCGCGAGTTCGACGGCCACAAGGTTCACATGAGCCTGGTCGCCAACCCGTCGCATCTCGAGGCGGCCGACCCGGTCGTGCTCGGCAAGACGCGCGCGATCCAGACGCTCAACAACGATCTCAAGGATCACACGGCCTCGCTGCCCGTGCTGATCCACGGCGACGCGGCGTTCGCGGGGCAGGGGATCGTCTGGGAGTGCCTCGGCTTCTCGGGCATCCGCGGCTACAACACCGGCGGCTGCGTCCACTTCATCATCAACAACCAGGTCGGCTTCACGACCTCGCCGCAGTTCGCACGCTCGTCGCCCTACCCGTCGGACGTCGCCAAAGGCGTTCAGGCGCCGGTCTTCCACGTCAACGGCGACGATCCCGAGGCGGTCACTTTCGCGACCAAGATGGCGATGGAATTCCGCCAGAAGTTCCACCGCGACATCGTCATCGACATGTGGTGCTATCGCCGCTTCGGCCACAACGAGGGCGACGAGCCGTCCTTCACGCAGCCGCTGATGTACGACATCATCCGCAAGCACCCCGGCGTCTCGACGGTGTACGGCGATCGCCTGATCAAGGAAGGCGTGATCGACCAGCCCTGGATCGACGAGAACGTGAAGGAATTCACGCTCCGTCTCGAAGGCGAGTTCGAAGCCGGATCGTCGTACAAGCCCAACAAGGCGGACTGGTTCGGCGGTCGCTGGACCGGCCTCAGCGCGCCGACCGATGGCGCGTCGGCACGTCGGAACGTCGAGACGGGGCTCAGCCCCAAGCTGTTCGACTCGCTTGGCCGCACGCTGACCACGGTTCCCGACAGCGTGAAGATCCACAAGACGCTGGCGCGCGTGATCGATGCCAAGCGCGAGATGTTCAAGTCGGGCAAGGGCTTCGACTGGGCGACCGGCGAAGCGCTCGCGTTCGGCGGCCTGCTATCGGAAGGCTACGGCGTCCGCTTGTCCGGCCAGGATTCAGGCCGCGGCACCTTCTCGCAGCGCCATGCCGTGTGGGTCGACCAGACCGACGAGCACAAGTACGTGCCGTTGCAGGAGATCGAGCACGGTCGCTTCGAAGTGCTCGACAGCCCACTCAGCGAGTATGGCGTGCTCGGCTTCGAGTACGGCTACGCGCTCGCCGATCCGAAGACGCTCGTCCTCTGGGAGGCGCAGTTCGGCGACTTCGTCAACGGCGCGCAGATCATGATCGATCAGTTCATCACGTCCGGCGAGTCGAAGTGGCTTCGCGCCAACGGTCTCGTGATGCTGCTCCCGCACGGCTATGAAGGGCAGGGGCCTGAGCATAGCTCGGCGCGTCCCGAGCGCTTCCTTCAGTCGTGCGCGGACGACAATATCCAGGTCGCGAACTGCACCAGCCCGGCGAACTATTTCCACCTGCTTCGCCGCCAGATGCACCGCAACTTCCGTAAACCCTTGATCGTGATGACGCCGAAGTCGTTGCTGCGCCACAAGCTGGCCGTCTCGAACGCCGAGGATTTCCAGGGCGACAGCCACTTCCGCCGTCTCCTGTCCGACACCAATGGTGCGGCGGACGTCGACACGAAGCGGCTCGTGCTGTGCACCGGCAAGGTCGCCTACGACCTGATCGAGGCACGCGATGCCCATGGCGACACAGATACGCAGATCGTCCGCGTCGAGCAGCTCTATCCCTTCCCGGGCGAGCCGATCGCCGAGCGCGTCGCGCGGATGCCGAACCTGGAAGAGATCGTCTGGGCGCAGGAAGAGCCGAAGAACAACGGCTATTGGTTCTTCGTCGAGCCGCTGATCGAGGAGGCGCTGGCAATGGTGAACTCACCCGTGAAGCGCGCGCGCTATGCCGGCCGCAACGCCTCGGCGTCGCCCGCGACCGGCCTGATGAAGCGTCACCAGGCCGAGCAGGGCGCGCTCGTCGCCGACGCGCTCGGCCACTCCGTCCGCGACGAAATCCGCCGCGCGCGCAAGACCGAAGACGAACGCTCTGCCGGCAAGGCTGGCGCATAACTCCAATTCCTGCATCTCCGCCCGTGCGGGGATTGAAGAGGTAGAAGCAAACATGGCAACCGAAGTCACCGTCCCCGTCCTGGGTGAATCGATCACCGAAGCCACCCTTGGCGAATGGCTGAAGCAGCCCGGCGAGCCCGTCGCGGTCGACGAGCCGATCGCCAGCCTCGAAACCGACAAGGTCTCGGTCGAGGTCCCGTCGCCGGTCGCCGGCGTCATGGGCCAGCACGCGGTCGCCGTCGGTGATACCGTGCAGGTCGGCGCGATGCTCGCCACGATCGACGCAGGCGACGGCGCCGCTGCGCCGGCCCCTGCGCCCGCACCTGCTGCGACGGCATCGCCAGCCGCTGCTCCCGCCGCCAAGGACGAGTCCGGCGCAGGCTATGGCGACCAGCCCGGCGCCGGCACCAGCGACTCCCCCGCAGCACTCTCGCCGTCGGTCCGCCGCGCGGTGCTCGAGCACGGCGTCGACCCCGGCACCGTCAAGGGCACCGGCCGCGACGGTCGCATCACAAAGGAAGACGTGACCGCCGCCGCGTCTAGCAAGCCCGCGCCTGCTCCCGCCGCAGCCCCCGCACCAGCAGCAGCCCCCGCCGCCTCGGGTCGCGGCGAAGAGCGCGTCCGCATGACGCGCCTCCGCCAGACGATCGCCAAGCGCCTCAAGGAAGCGCAGAACACTGCCGCCATGCTGACGACGTTCAACGACGTCGACATGACCGCGGTGATCGAGGCCCGCGCCAAGTACAAGGACCTGTTCGAGAAGAAGCACGGCGTCCGCCTCGGCTTCATGGGCTTCTTCGTGAAGGCCGCCACCATGGCGCTGCGCGACATCCCGTCGGTCAACGCGTCGATCGACGGCGACGACATCGTCTATCACGATTACGCCGACATCTCGGTCGCGGTCTCGTCGCCGGGCGGCCTGGTCGTCCCCGTGATCCGCGATGCCGACCAGATGTCGGTCGCGACGATCGAGAAGACGATCGGCGACTTCGGCAAGCGCGCCAAGGAAGGCGCGCTCAAGATGGACGAGATGAAGGGCGGCACGTTCACGATTTCGAACGGCGGCGTGTTCGGCTCGCTGATGTCGACCCCGATCATCAACCCGCCGCAGTCGGCCGTGCTCGGCCTCCACCGCATCGAGGAACGCCCGGTCGTCGTCAACGGCGAGATTGTCATCCGCCCGATGATGTACTTGGCACTCAGCTACGACCACCGCCTGATCGACGGCCGCGAAGCCGTGACGTTCCTGGTGGCGCTCAAGAACGCGATCGAGGACCCGACGCGCATCCTGATCGACCTCTGACCTACCAAGGCTCCTCGTTCTCCTGCGAACGCAGGAGCCCAGGGTCACGGATACCACCCTCCGCGACCCTGGATTCCTGCATACGCAGGAAAACATGAGGTCCGGCTACGTCTACCTCATGGCGAGCAGCCGCAACGGAACGCTGTACCTCGGCGCCACCAGCGACCTGCTTGCCAGAGCCTACCAACACCGCAACCGACTGATAGACGGCTTCTCCAAGGAACATGGCTGCACGCTCCTTGTCTGGTTCGAAGCCAGTGACAACATACAATCTGCACGACAGCGCGAGCTGCAGATGAAGAAATGGAAGCGGGCCTGGAAGATCGACCTGATCGAACAGACCAACCCGCACTGGAAGGATTTGTACGAGACGCTCTTCTGACTCGTTCTCCTGCGAACGCAGGAGTCCAGGGCCACGAACGGCGCCTCCCGTAACCCTGGGCTCCTGCGTTCGCAGGAGAACGACGGAGATGAAGAATGGCTGACTACGACTATGACGTCCTCGTGATCGGTGCGGGCCCCGGCGGTTACGTCGCGGCGATCCGCGCCGCGCAGCTCGGCCTGCGCACCGCCTGTGCCGAGTCCCGCGAGACGCTCGGCGGTACCTGCCTCAACGTCGGCTGCATTCCGTCCAAGGCGCTGCTCCACGCCTCCGAGATCTACGAGGAGGCCAAGGGCGGTCACCTCACCAAGTTCGGCATCGATTTCCAGGGCGTCACCCTCAACCTCGACCAGATGCACGCCGAGAAGGCCAAGGCGGTCAAGGAACTGACCGGCGGCGTCGAATTCCTGTTCAAGAAGAACAAGGTCACCTGGCTCAAGGGCAAGGCCGCGTTTCAGGACGCGCATACCGTCGACGTGAACGGCCAGAAGGTCACCGCCAAGAACATCGTCATCGCCACCGGCTCGAGCGTCATGCCGCTCCCCGGCGTCGAGGTCGACCAGAAGACCGTCGTCGACAGCACCGGCGCGCTCGCACTCCCGAAGGTCCCCGAGCACATGGTCGTCATCGGCGGCGGCGTGATCGGTCTCGAACTCGGCAGCGTCTGGCGTCGTCTCGGCGCCAAGGTCACGGTCGTCGAGTTCGTCGACCAGATCCTCCCCGGCTTCGACGGCGAAGTCCGCCGCGAGACCGCCAAGCTCTTCAAGAAGCAGGGCATGGAACTGAAGCTCTCGACCAAGGTCACCGGCGTAACCGTCGCCGACGGCGTCGCGACCGTCACCGTCGAGCCTGCCGCCGGTGGCGCGTCCGAGACGCTGACCGCGGACGCGGTGCTCGTCTCGATCGGGCGGAAAGCGAACGTCGACGGCCTCAACCTCGAAGCCATCGGCCTCGAACTCAACAAGCGCGGCCAGATCGAAACCGATCACAGCTTCCGCACCAAGGTCGACGGCGTCTGGGCGATCGGCGACTGCATCCCCGGCCTGATGCTTGCGCACAAGGCCGAGGACGAGGGCGTCGCGGTCGCGGAAAACATCGCCGGCCAGACCGGCATCGTCAACGAGGACATCATCCCGAGCGTCGTCTACACGATGCCCGAGATCGCCGGCGTCGGCCTCACCGAAGAGGCGGCGCGCGACAAGACCGAGATCAAGGTCGGCAAGTTCCCGTTCGCCGCCAACAGCCGCGCCAAGACCAACCGCGACACCGACGGCTTCGTGAAGATCATCGCCGACGCCAAGACCGACCGCGTCCTCGGCGTCTGGATCGTCTCGAGCCTCGCGGGCACGCTGATCGCCGAAGCCGCCATCGCGATGGAATTCGGCGCTACCAGCGAGGATATCGCCTACACCTGCCACGCGCATCCGACGCATGCCGAGGCGATCAAGGAAGCGGCTATGGCGGTACAGGGCAAGCCGATACACATCTGACCGCGCAAGGCCGTAGCGAAGCTACGGCCGAGCTTCCAGCGGTCAGATCGGCCGGCGGCGCTCCAGCGCCGTCCGACGACAGGGGCTTTGCCCCTGTCCGGCCAAGCCAAGCCTAAGCTGAATTTTGAGAGGGCGCCGGTGTTAACCCACCGGCGCCCTCTCTGCGTTTGCTAGGCGAAGGGCGTACCGGCGCTAACCGCACCTCGCTTAAAGCCCGCACCCCTCTCAAGACCATCCGGAACGCCCCGCCGCCCCCAATCCGTCATCCCGGCGAACGCCGGGACCCACGGTTGCGGTGAACCCGGCGAGATAGGGCTGTCATAACCCGGTCGGCGACCATGGGTCCCCGCATCCGCCGGAACGACATGCGAAGGACGGGTGAGCGCGGCAAAGTGGCGCGCGATCCACGGCGAGGCCTGTGGAGCCAACGACCGCTCGCGCGAACCCGCACCCACCCCAACCCCGAACGCAAACTTCCGTCGCTCCACCCAACCCAAACGAATCCTTAGCAAAGCCAGCCTATTAGCCCACGAAACGAACGAACAAGCAGGTGTCCGTGGCGCTCGATCTTACTACCCTCTACGTGATCGCCGCGCTCGGCATGCTCGTCGCAGGGTTCGTCCACCTCATCACGGTGGCAACCGGCCGGTTCGGCAGCTGGGCGGCGCTATGGGGTGGCGGTCATCTCGTCGTCGGGTTCGGCACGATGATGGCGGTTCTGAACGACAGTATCGGCGTCGCGTGGGCGCCGAACGCGGGCAACCCGGCTGCCGCGATCGGGTATGCGCTGATCGCCGGCGCCGTCCTACGGTTCGCCCGTCCCGAAGCGCGCCTGGCACCGCTGCTCGGGATCGCCGCCGTCCTCGCCGCCCCGTTGATCGTCAGCGACGACCCCGCGTATTTCCACTTTCGCGTTGCCTATCTCAGCACCGTTCGTGCCGGCTTCGATATCGTCGTCGTGATTGCCGCGGTCCGCTTGGCGCGGCGCGAATCGTTGCAGACCGGTTGGATCGTCGCCGCACTGTTCGCGGTCACCGTACCGATGTTTCTGGGTCGCGCATGGCTGGCCTGCGGTGACCATATCGGCACGCGCCTGACCGGCGTGCATGACGATCTCGCGGCCTGGCTCGCCGCTGGCCAGATCGCCTTCATCATCTTTCGTGCCTTCGCGCTGTTGATTCTCCAGGCGGAGCGCGGCCAGAACGCCCTGCGCGACCAATTGGAGCGCGACTGGCTGACCGGCGCGTTCAATCGCGCAGGGCTCGACCGGATCGCCGGCACCTTAACCGGCCGCCACGCGCCGCGCCGCATCGCGGTGATGATGCTCGACGTGGATCGCTTCAAGACGCTCAACGACGCCCAGGGCCATGCGGCCGGTGACGCCGCATTGCGCACGCTCGCCGACATCGCCCACGAAACGCTCGGCAAACATGGCCATCTCGTCCGCTGTGGTGGCGACGAATTTCTCGGCCTGCTCCCGGACGTCCCGGCGGACCAGGCAGGGGCGATCGCCAACCGCATCGCCAGCCAGTTCGCCCGGACCATGACCCAGTATTGCCCGTCAGATTTCGCGCCGAGCGTCAGCATCGGCCTGATCGAGGACCACGCCCGGCAACCCCTTGCCGACCTGATCGCGCGGGCAGACCAAGCGATGTATCGCGCCAAGGGCGACCGCCGCCGCACGTCCGAAGCCTATTCCAGAGCCGCCTGACGCAACGCCCTGTCGATGGGTAACCGCGATATCAGCAGCAAATCGCGGCCTCGCTTGAAATCAACCAAGGCCGCGTTTGGGAAGTGGTGACGGGAAAGCTTCATCCGCCGGGTGAAGCGCGCCAGAGTATGCTCGATATCTGACTGGAGTCCCGTCACTTCGTAGGCGGCGTATCCTTGGGTCGCCCGAACCCGACGAACAACCGTTCGAGCCCGACCGTAACCGAGTCGATCATCTTGGCGAACTCGGGCGGCAACGCATTCGTCTCGCTGCGAGGCGGTTCGGCAGTGTCGCCGGCGAACGGCCCGGTACCCGACGACTTGCCCGCATCTGTACCCGCGTCCGGCTCGATCTTCGCAGCGGCCGGCTCCGACGTTGGAGCGGGTCGGGTAGAGGGCGGAACAGGTGGGGCAGGGGGCGTCGGCGGGGTCGGTCGCACGCTCGGCTTCGCGTCATGCTTCGAGATCGCAGTCGCCGCAGCCATCAGGCCAGCCGCGATCATCTGCCGACCGACCGGCGTTCCCATCTGTCGCGCGATCGTCGCGGCTATCCCGGCGAACGGTGCCCCGCCTTCATGCTTGCCGCCCCCATGCTTGTGGTCGGCATGCTTGCCACCGTCATGCTTGTGGCGCTTGTGCCCGTCGTCGTCCCGCCCGCCCGCATCGTGCCCGGTTGCCCGCATGTCGATTTCGACCTCGCGCTCGCGGCGTTTCCGCTCGTCCTTCTTCTTGCCCATGTCACGCTCCAGCACTGTATTGTCTATCCAACACACCATGTAAGTATCGCTGGGCCGCGCCACAATGCCCCCTTTCGCCAAGCACCCGCGTTACCCATCTCTGCAACCGACCTGACGGCGCCGCACAAGGCTTGCCGCATCCGAACAAATATGGAACAGACCGCCTCATGCTGACCAAGATTTCCGTACGCGGCGCGCGCGAGCACAACCTCAAGGACGTCGACATCGACATCCCCCGCGACACGCTCACGGTGATCACCGGCCTCTCGGGCTCGGGCAAGTCGAGCCTGGCGTTCGACACGATCTACGCCGAGGGCCAGCGCCGCTACGTCGAATCGCTCTCCGCCTACGCTCGCCAGTTCCTCGAACTGATGCAGAAGCCCGACGTCGACCATATCGAGGGCCTCTCGCCCGCGATCTCGATCGAGCAGAAGACGACAAGCCGCAACCCGCGCTCGACCGTCGCCACCGTCACCGAGATCTACGATTATATGCGCCTGCTCTGGGCGCGCGTCGGCATTCCCTATTCCCCCGCCACCGGCGAACCCATCGCCGCGCAGACCGTCAGCCAGATGGTCGACCGCGTGATGGCGCTCCCCGAAGGCACGCGCCTGTACCTGCTCGCCCCCGTCGTCCGGGGACGCAAAGGCGAGTACCGCAAGGAACTCGCCGAGTGGCAGAAGGCCGGCTTCGCGCGCGTCCGCATCGACGGCGAGATCCACGACATCGACGAAGCCCCCGCGCTCGACAAGAAGTACAAGCACGACATCGAAGTCGTCGTCGACCGCCTCGTCGTCGGTGGCGAGATCGCCACGCGCCTCGCCGAGAGCTTCGAAACCGCACTGAAGCTCGCCGACGGCCTAGCCTATGTCGACCCCGCCGACCCGGTCGAGCCGCACACGCCCAAGTCCGAAATCCTCGGCAACAACGCCCCGGACGGCCGCATCGTGTTCAGCGAGAAGTTCGCCTGCCCGGTCAGTGGCTTCACCATCTCCGAGATCGAGCCCCGCCTGTTCTCGTTCAACGCCCCGCAAGGCGCATGCCCGGCCTGCGACGGCCTCGGCGAGAAACTGCTGTTCGACGAAGACCTCGTCGTCCCCAACCACATGCTCAGCATCAAGAAGGGCGCGGTCGTCCCCTGGGCGAAATCCAACCCGCCGTCGCCCTATTACATGCAGGTCCTCGGCAGCCTCGCGCGCGAATTCAAGTTCGACATCGAAACGCCGTGGGGCCAACTCCCGCCGGAGGTCCAGAGCACCATCCTGCACGGCTCGAAGGGCAAGCCCGTCACGCTCACCTTCATCGACGGCAAGAAGAAATACGACGTCAGCAAGCCGTTCGAAGGCGTCATCGGCAACCTCAACCGTCGCATGCTCCAGACCGACTCCGCCTGGATGCGTGAGGAACTCAGCAAGTACCAGTCCGCCGCCCCGTGCGAGGTCTGCGGCGGCGCGCGCCTGAAGCCCGAGGCGCTCGCGGTCAAGATCGCGATGAAGGACATCTCCTACGCCACGCATCTCTCGGTGGTCGACGCGCTCCAGTTCTTCACCGACATGCCGCAGCACCTCGGCGACCAGCAGAACGCGATTGCCGAACGCATCCTCAAGGAGATCGTCGAGCGGCTCGGCTTCCTCAACAATGTCGGCCTCGACTACCTCAACCTCGACCGCACCAGCGGCACGCTGAGCGGCGGCGAAAGCCAGCGCATCCGCCTCGCGAGCCAGATCGGCAGCGGCCTGTCCGGCGTGCTCTACGTCCTCGACGAGCCCTCGATCGGCCTGCACCAGCGCGACAACGACATGCTCCTCAAGACGCTCCGCCGTCTGCGCGATCTCGGCAACACCGTGCTCGTCGTCGAGCATGACGAGGACGCGATCCGCACCGCCGACTACATCATCGACATGGGCCCCGGCGCCGGCGTCCGCGGCGGCCAGGTCGTCGCCCAAGGCACGCTGAAGCAGATCCTCAAGTCGAAGGGCAGCATCACCGCCGACTATCTCAACGGCACGCGCGAAGTCCCCGTCCCGACCACGCGCCGCAAGGGCAACGGCAAGAAGCTCACCGTGCATAACGCGGTCGCCAACAATTTGCGCGGCGTCACCGCCAGCCTGCCGCTCGGCACCTTCACCTGCATCACCGGTGTCTCCGGCTCGGGCAAGTCGAGCTTCACGATCGACACGCTCTACGCCGCCGCCGCGCGCGAGCTGAACGGCGCGCGCATCGTCCAGGGCAAGCACGACAAGATCACCGGCCTCCAGTATCTCGACAAGGTCATCGACATCGACCAGTCGCCGATCGGCCGCACCCCGCGCAGCAACCCCGCCACCTACACCGGCAGCTTCACGCAGATCCGCGACTGGTTCGCCGGCCTGCCGGAATCGCAGGCGCGCGGCTACAAGCCCGGCCGCTTCAGCTTCAACGTCAAGGGCGGCCGCTGCGAGGCGTGCCAGGGCGACGGCGTGCTCAAGATCGAGATGCACTTCCTCCCCGACGTCTACGTCACCTGCGACGTCTGCCACGGCGCGCGCTACAATCGCGAGACGCTCGAGGTGAAGTTCAAGGGCCATTCGATCGCCGACGTGCTCGACATGACGGTCGAGGACGCCGCCGAG
>QFMX01000083.1 GCA_003240625.1 Sphingomonas taxi | reverse complement strand
GGAGCGTAATGATAATAACGAACGTGATACCAATATTCACCACAACATATCCACTCGTCAAGCGGGCGAGGGTCTTGGAATCCAGGCTGTTAATCAAGCCATGAATAAATAAAAGAGCATAATACAGACCCACCGTGGCATTCCTGGATGCGGTGAATGCTGTCGGTCTCAACGATAAGGCAGTGATCTAGGCCAATCTTCGACATTTCGCCGGTACCCAGATCCGTAATGTCGTACTCATGACCTCGAATCATGGTCGTGATACGTTGTGGAGGTGGCCCAGCAGGTTCTGCAGTTCCAGCGTCTCCACCAGATCCGAGTTCCAGACCATCGAGCGATCGCTGACCTTGACGTCGGCGAACGAGGCATGGATCTCCCTGATCTTCTCGACGCCTTCGGCCAGCGTCTTGCTGGTGCGGAACACCGCGGCGTCGTTCTGCATCGTGCGCTGCATGTTGTCGCGGATGACCGACGTCGGCGTGCTGCCACTGGCGTTGCGCAGCGCGTCGAGATTCGACAGCGCCTTGTCGCAGGCATCCTTGGCCAGCGGCTTCTGCCGCGCGCTCGGGGTGATCGTCTCGGCGCAGCGGTTGGCGACCGCGCGGCCGAATACGACGAGATCGAGCAGCGAATTCGAGCCCAGACGGTTGGCGCCGTGGACCGACACGCAGGCGGCCTCGCCGATCGCGTACAGGCCCGGCACCACCGCATCCGGATTGCCGTCCTTCAACTGCACGACTTCGCCGTGGTAGTTGGTCGGAATGCCGCCCATGTTGTAGTGGACCGTCGGGATCACCGGGATCGGCTGCTTCTCGACGTCGACGCCGGCGAAGATCCGCGCGCTCTCGGCGATGCCGGGCAGCTTTTCGTGGATCTCCTTCGGATCGAGGTGGGTCAGGTCCAGATGGATGTGGTCCTTGTGCTCGCCGACGCCGCGGCCTTCGCGGATTTCCATCGTCATCGAACGCGAGACGACGTCGCGCGAGGCGAGGTCCTTCGCATTCGGCGCGTAGCGCTCCATGAAGCGCTCGCCGTTGGCATTGCGCAGGATGCCGCCTTCGCCGCGCACGCCTTCGGTGATCAGGCAGCCCGCGCCGTAGATGCCGGTCGGATGGAACTGCACGAACTCCATGTCCTGCAGACCGAGCCCGGCGCGCAGCGCCATGCCGCCACCGTCGCCGGTGCAGGTGTGCGCCGAGGTCGCGGAGAAGTACGCGCGGCCGTAGCCGCCGGTCGCCAGCACCACGCCCTGGGCGCGGAACAGGTGCAGTGTGCCTTCGGCCATGTCGAGCGCGAGCACGCCGCGGCAGGCGCCGTCCTCGTCCATGATCAGGTCGAGCGCGAAGTATTCGATGAAGAAGCGCGCATCGTGCTTGAGCGACTGCTGGTACAGCGTGTGCAGGATCGCGTGGCCGGTGCGGTCGGCCGCGGCGCAGGTGC
>QFMX01000004.1 GCA_003240625.1 Sphingomonas taxi | reverse complement strand
ATCATCTTCGACGGATCTTCGGCCTTCTCGATGAGATCGGCGAAGTTGGCGGCGACGATGTCGCGGGTGCGGGAAAAGATGCCCATGTAAATCCTACTCCAGGGGTCGGCCCGAGGCTCTAAGCCGTCGGGGTCTTATGCCACGATCGAGGTATGTACCGCGATAGGCGTTGCGTTGGTTGCGATGGCGGGACCGACTGCGCCGAGCACGCAGGTCGCGCTGACGACGATGGTGCAGAGGGTGGCGGCGACGGTGCGGGCGATGTTGGTGTTGAACATGGTGGGTCCCTTTTGAGGCTTGTTGGTTCCGCTATTCGGCGGGTTGCCTCAAGCATTGCATCTGTCGTGCCAGTTTTGAAAATGGCGGAATTGCAGGGGTTTGCGCGATTTTGCGTGTTGGGCGCCGCTCGCAAGCTTGCCAAGAGTTGGGAATTCGCGCCACATCTTCGCCATGGAGCGAACCACACAGGTCATCGGCGAATCCGGCACGTTCATGGCGGCGCTGGAGCGCGCGTCGCGCGCGGCGGCCTTGGACCGACCTGTGCTGGTGATCGGCGAGCGTGGCACGGGCAAGGAGCTGGTTGCCGAGCGCCTGCATCGCCTGTCGCCGCGGTGGGACCAGCCTTTGGTCATCATGAACTGCGCGGCGTTGCCCGAGACGCTTATCGAGGCGGAATTGTTCGGGCATGAGGCGGGCGCGTTCACCGGTGCGACCAAGGCGCGGGTAGGGCGGTTCGAGGAGGCCGATGGTGGGACGTTGTTCCTCGACGAGCTGGGCACGTTGTCGATGGCGGCGCAGGACCGGTTGCTGCGCGCGGTCGAATATGGCGAGATCACCCGGATCGGCTCGTCGCGGCCCATGCGTGTTGATGTCCGGATCGTCGCCGCGACCAACGAGCATCTTCCCGACAAGGTGGATCGGCACGAGTTCCGCGCCGATCTGCTCGACCGGTTGTCGTTCGAGGTCGTCACATTGCCCCCTTTACGCGCGCGGACCGGCGACGTGGTGGTGCTTGCGGAGCATTTCGGGCGGCGGATGGCGTCCGAACTGGGCCGTGAGCGCTGGGAGGGCTTTGGCCCCGTGGCGATGGACGCGCTGACCGCATACCGCTGGCCCGGGAACGTCCGTGAGTTGCGCAACGTCGTCGAGCGCGCGGTGTATCGCTGGGAACAGGCCGGGCCGATCGATGCGATCGAGATCGACCCTTTCCAGTCGCCGCATCGGCCGGGCGCGTCGACCGCGCCGAGGCCGGCGGCCGCGGCACCGCAGCCAGCCGAAGCTGAGGATAGCGAAGACCCGGTGGTCGCGTGCGAGGAAGGCCCCTCGGACTTCAAGTCCCGCGTGTCCCGCTTCGAACGCGACCTGCTCTCGCGAGCGCTATCGGAACACCGCTTCAACCAGCGCGCCACCGCCGAGGCGCTGGGCCTGAGCTACGACCAACTCCGCCACGCCCTGAAACGCCACGACCTGCTCAACGCGGGCGCCTAACCCGGCGACTGCTTCCCCCCTCCCTGGAAGGGAGGGGCCGGGGGTGGGTCGGCTTCCGCATCGTGAAACGTCCGCGACACGAGCTGGCCGACCCACCCCCAACCCCTCCCTTCCAGGGAGGGGGGAAGAAGATGTGCCGCCGTTCAGCGTCACCCGCTCTTCCCAACCAGCCCCGCCAGCTTCTTCAACTTCGGCGCGACCATCGGCACCGTCAGCATCGTGCTCGCCAGCGCCATCAGCAGCAGCGCGGTGAACGTCTCGTTGGTGATGATCTTCTTATCCAGCAGGATGTTCACGAAGATGATCATGATCAGAGCCTTGGTCTGGAGCAGCCAGCCGATCGCCGACGCCTCGCCCGGACGCCATTTCAGGATCCGACCGGCTGCGTGAACCCCCGCCAGCTTGCCGCCGACCGAGGCGACCAGCAGCAGCGCCGCCGCGCCGAACACCGCATAGCCGCCGACCGCCCACTGCGTCTTCAGGCCCGTCGAGAGGAAGAACACCGGCATCACCGCGAGCAGAACGAAGTGACGGAACTGGTCCATCTTGGCCGTGGTGAACCATTTCGAATCGAGCACCGCGCCCGACAGGAACGCGCCGACCATGAAATGCAGCCCCGCCCAGTCGGCTGCAAACCCGCAGCCCGCGAGCCAGATCAGGCTGACATACCAGCGGTCGCGCTCCTCGATCCGCGCCATCAGTTTCCGGACGATCAATGTCGCGACCGCAAAGCCGACCAGAAAGCCGCCCTGCCGCCCGACGCGCTCCCAATCGAGCAGGATCAGCGCGAGCACGCCCCAGATCGCGATATCGTCGAGGCTGGCATAGCGCAGGATTCGCTGGCCGATCGGCTGGCGCAGCACGTCGAGCTTTTCGAGGAACAGCACGAGGATGGGGAGGGCGGTGACCGCGCAGGCCATGCCGATGCCGAGCACCACCTGCCACATCGCGCCGTCCGGTCCGCGCCAGCCGGGGTAGTGCAGCATCAGCGCCGCAGCGATGCTGCCGGTGATCAGCGGCACCGCGAGCGCGAGCCCTGCGGTGACGCCGGTCTCGCCGCGCCGCTTCCACGCCTCGCCGAGATCGAGTTCGATCCCCGCGACCCACACGAACATCATCACCGCCCACCATGCGATGCCGTTGAGCGAGCCCATCGTCGCGGGGGTGAAGATCGTCGCATAATAAACGGGATACGCCGCGCCGAGCACGCCCGGCCCGAGCAGGATGCCACCGATGATCTGCACCACCACCAGCGGCGCCCAATAATCGGTCCGCCCCAGCCGCCACACCAGATAGGGCACCGTGAAGATGATGAGCATCGCAAGGAGGAAGACTTCCGTCGGCGTCATGGCGTGCATGTGATCCCCCCGCGCACGGTCGGTTCCCCCCGCCGGCTTCGTTACGGTAGCGGTATTATGCCGCGCGGAGAGCCGCGGCAATACGCGGCTGTGCCTGCGCGGCGTGCCGTGATTGACCCTCCACCCTTGCGCCATTCCGGGACAGGTAGGGCGCCGGCGACCGTTGGGTGCGCCGGGCAGCGATGGTATTCGCGAGGAGCACTAGGCCCGCGGCGCGCACGCACCGGGACCGCGAGGGGATTTACCATGAAACGATCGTTGCTTGCGCTGGCGCTGCTGTCCGTACCGTCGCTGGCACAGACCAACGCGCCGTTCACCGTCAACGGTCGCGGGTTCGGCTCGCTCCAGGACGCGGTGTCGTCGATCCAGCAAGGGACGGCGACGATCCTGATCGCGCCGGGCACGTATCGGCAGTGCGTGGTGCAGGCTGGTGGGCATATCACGTTCAAGGCCGTGCAGCCGGGCACCGCGATCTTCGAGAGCGTCGCGTGCGAGGGCAAGGCGGCGTTCGTCCTGCGTGGGCTGGGCTCGGCAGTCGATGGCATCGTCTTCCGTGGCTACAGCGTGGGCGACGGCAACGGCGCGGGTATCCGGATCGAGATGGGCAACCTCGCGGTGACGAACTCGATGTTCCTGAACAGCCAGGAAGGCATATTGGGCGGTGGACCCACGACCAAGCGGATCTCGATCGATCGCTCGACTTTCTCCGGGCTTGGCCAGTGTGACGTGTCGCCGGGCTGCTCGCACGCGATCTACCTCGCCAACGACGGCAGCGTGACGGTGACCAATTCGCGGTTCGAGCGCGGCACCGGCGGGCATTACGTCAAGCTGCGTAGCCCGACGGTGACGATCACCGACAACAGCTTCGACGATACCGGTGGGCGCAAGACCAACTACATGATCGACCTGTCCGATGGCGGCACCGGCCTGATCGCGCGCAACACATTCGTGCAGGGGACGCACAAGGAGAATCACAGCGGGCTGATCGTTATCGCGGCGGAGGCGAAGACGTATCGCTCTACCGGGTTGCGGATCGAGGCGAACGATGCGCGGCTGTCGCCGGGGGACACGACCAGCCCTGCATTCGTCGCGGATTATAGCCGCGACAAGCTGGCGATCGGCGCTAACCGGCTGGGGGCCGGGCTGCGGGCGTTCGAGACGCGGTGACGGAACTGCCTGATACTACCACGCCATCCTGACGAAGGTCAGGATCTACAGCCACTCAGGAGGGGGCAGGATGACGGGCGAAGGGGGAGGCGTTATGCTCGAGCAAGAGATTGTTCTCCCGCGAGGGCGGGAGCCCAGACTGGACTCCCGCCTTCGCGGGAGAACACGCTAGGCGAGCAAGACCTGCCTCAATTCGGGCAGGTGCTAACGGCGCTCGGATCGAGATCGAGGCACCGTCCGTCCAGCCCGTTCACCGGCAACCCGATCGTCGCCGCCAGAGTCGGTACGATGTCGACCGTCTCGACCGACAGCGGCTGCTCGAACCCGCTCATGCCCTTGCGCCAGAACAGGATCGGCACGCGGCGGTCGTAATCCCACGGCGAGCCATGCGTCTCGACATAGCCGCCCGCCGGCGAGACGATCGTCGTCACGCGCGGCTTGAGCAGTACCACCAACTGCCCCGACCGATCCGGATCGAACGACGCCCGCGCCCGCTCGATCAGCGTCCAGTTTTCGGGCGGGGTCTTCGCCATTGGCGTCGCCATGATCTCGGCGGCGGAGTACGCCCCCGCGATCTGCGGCAGCGCGCGATAGCGGCGCAGCGCCTCGGCGAGCACCTTCGCGCGGGTCTTCTCCGGCAGCGAGTCGTCGATATAGACGTCGCCCTCGGTGCCGAGCAGCACGCTGCCCTTCAGACCCATATCCTTGGCGATCGCGGTGCCTACCTGCTTGGCCAGCACGTTCTCGTCCATGTGCGCTTCCATCGGCATCGCGCGCTGCTGTTGCCGCTCGGTCGCGTCGTGCGCGCCGTGATCCGCCGTCAGCACGACCTCGTAATCGACCCCGGTCTCGTCCATCACGTTGAAGAAATCCCCGAGCGTCTTGTCGAGCTGCGCCATCTGGATGCACATCTCCGAGCCCTGCGTGCCGTAGGTATGCCCGATATAATCGGTCGCCGACGCGCCGATATCGATGATGTCAGTCTGCGGGCCCTTGCCGAGCTTCATGTCCTGGACGAGCGCGGCGGCCATCGCGAACACCGCCGCGTCGGACGCAGGCGATACGCGGAAGCCCTTCGCATCGCCCGCCTCGCGTTCGAAGCGTCCCTGACCATAGGTCTTGCCCGCGATCACGATCGGATGGTTCACGCCTGCGCAATAGCCCGGCAGCGGCAGCGCCGCCTGCGGCTTGGCGATCAGCGCGGCGACCGCGTCGCGCGTGCGCTGCACCGCCGGCGGCACAGCACGCCCTGCATAGGAGACATAGGTCTTGCCGTCCCACCACCAGAGTTCGTCGACCTTGTGGCCGCCCATCATCACCGCCGCGCGATCCTTCCCCGCGACCGAGACCGAGCGCGTCCGCGGATCGCGCGCCTTCATCATCTCGCCGAGCGTCGGCACCTTCAGGTGCATGTCGGACACGGTGTAGCTGTCGTGCGTGCTGCCTGTGACGCGCTCGTCCTCCGAGCAATAGACGATCTTGTCGGGCCGCCCGGCGCGCTGGTCGACCCAGTTGTTGGCGATGATCCCGGTATGCGCGGGCCGCATGCCCGTCAGGATCGTCGAATGGCCGGGGCACGTCTCGGTCGCGGCATGGCTCTGATACCCGCTCGGAAACACCGCGCCGTTCAGCAGCCGGGTGAAGCCGCCGGTGTAATGGTTGCGATATTGCTGGAACAGGTCGGCGGCGAACTGGTCGACCGAGATCGCGACGATCAGCTTCGGCGGAGACGTCGGAGTCGGGGCAGGCGACGCGGCTGTCGGCGCTGGTGAAGTCTGGGCGGATACCGATGCGGCCGTGGTCAGGAGCAGGGCGGCGATAAGTGCTTTCACGAACAGTCCTTTAGCAAGCGCCAGACAGCGAGCGGGCCCGGAACCGGGCGCGTCGCTTTGAAGTGCAATACGACATCGTCACCGCTATGGCTTTGCGCGATGAACGACACAAGGATGGCCATGCGCAGTTTACGTTGCGTCCTGATGACGGTCTTGCTGACTGTTTGCGGGCTGGCAAGTGCGCCCACGTTTGCGGAATCGCTCAACGGCTCCAGCCAGCATCTGATGATGAAGCTGGTCGCCGAGAGCGATCACCCCAAGGCCGGCGCACCGCTGACGATCGCGCTGGCGACGACGCCCGAAACCGGCTGGCACGGCTATTGGCGCAATCCCGGCGACGCGGGCTTTCCGGCAACGTTCGACTGGACGTTGCCGGCGGGGGCAAAGGCGGGCGAGCCCGAATGGCCGGTGCCGACGACGCTGCTGATCGCGGGCCTGATGAACTATGTGTACGAAGCGCCCTATGCACCGCTCGTGACGATCCAGGTCCCGGCGGGACTGGCGGCGGGGGTGAAATTCCCGATCCTGTTGAAGACGAGCTATCTGGTGTGCTCGGCGACGATCTGCGTGCCCGAGGAAAAGGCGCTGTCGCTCGACCTGACGATCGGCGACGGCGCGCCATCGCAGGCGACGGCGTTCGCCGGCTGGCGGCAGGCGATCCCAAAGCCGCTCGATTCCGGCGCGAGCTATGCGGCGAGCAACGGCATGATGCGGATTGCCATTCCGTTCCCGGCGAGTGCGAAGGCCGACAGGGCGTATTTCTTCCCGGTCACCACCGGCGTGATCGACAACGGCGCCGCGCAGAAAGTGACCCGCGAAGGCGACCGGCTGACGATCGAGACGAAGGTCGCCGCCAACGCGAAGACCGGCGGACCGATCGAGGGCGTGTTGCGGATCGGCGACGGGCAGGGGCTGCGCGTCAAGGCGACGCCCGGTGTCGTGGCGGATAGCGGTTCGAGCACGACGACTACCGAGAGCCTCTGGCTGACCGCGCTGATCGCCTTCGCTGGCGCAGTGCTCGGCGGGTTGATCCTCAACATCATGCCGTGCGTGTTCCCGATCCTCAGCCTCAAGGCGCTCAGCCTCGCGCGCGGCGGTGCAAGCGAGAAGGATGCGCGCGGCGAGGCATTGGCCTACACGGCCGGCGTCGTGCTGGTCTGCCTCGGGCTCGGCGCCGCGATCCTGGCCCTGCGCGCAGGCGGCTCGGCGGTCGGCTGGGCGTTCCAGTTGCAGCATCCGGCGGCGATCGTCGTCCTGTTGCTGTTGAGCGTGGCGATCGCGTTCAATCTTGCCGGGCTGTTCGAGGTGCCGACGCCGCGCTTTGCCGGCGAGAGCGGCGCGAGCGGGGCGTTCGCGACCGGTGCGCTCGCGGCGTTCATCGCTACGCCGTGCACTGGGCCGTTCATGGGTGCGGCGCTCGGCGCGGCGCTGGTGTTGCCGTGGCCGGCGGCGCTTGCCGTGTTCGGTGGGCTCGGGATCGGCTTGTCGCTGCCGTTCCTCGCGATCGGGTTCATTCCGTCGTGGCGGCGGTGGTTGCCGAAGCCCGGCGTGTGGATGGAAACGTTTCGCCACATCCTGTCGGTGCCGATGTTCCTCACCGCGATCGCGCTCGGCTGGGTGCTGGGACGTCAGACCGGGGTGGATACGCTGACGCTCGCGCTGGTCGCGGTGCTGGCTGTCGGCGCAGTGCTCTGGGTCGGTGGCACCCGGCAGCGCAAGGGCAAGTCGTTCGGCGTCGCGGTACAGGTCGCGCTGGCCGTGGTGTTCGTCGGCAGCGCGGTTCTGATCGCGCGCGCGCCACCGGCGGCGGCCAAGGTCGCGACCGCTGGGGACGAGCCGTTCACCGAAGCCAAGCTCGCGTCGCTGCGCGCCGAGAAGCGGCCGGTGTTCGTGTATTTCACCGCCGACTGGTGCCTGACGTGCAAAGTGAACGAGAAGGCCGCGATCGACACGGCGGGCGTTCGCGACGCGTTCGCCAAGCATAAGGTCGCGGCCTTGATCGGCGACTGGACCGACGGCGACCCGGTGATGGGCCGTTTCATCCAGTCGCATAATCGCGCCGGGGTGCCTTTGTACCTGTATTACGCGCCGGGTGCCGCCGAGCCGACCGTCCTCCCGCAGGTCCTGACGCCGGGCTTGCTCGAAGGGCTGGGCGCTTAGGCTGATTGCCAATCCTCCCCCCGCGAGGGGGAGTTGGCGCCGAAGGCGACGGAGGGGAGGGGGCGATAAACGCCGTTGCGTGTCCTCCCCCTCCGACTGGCAAGCGCCAGCCACCTCCCCCTGGCGGGGGAGGATCAGAAACCGCAGGTCAGTCAGTCATATTCTTGACTTGTGCAGCGCAGCGAAGCGTTGCAGCATGGAACCGTAACGCTTGATGGGGAATTGACCGTTCCGATGGGGAAACAGGCGTTCGACGAAATCATGGGGACGCCGGGCGATACGACCGCTCGTCCCGAACTTGCGGCTCTCGGGCATTGGATCGAGGAGACGCCCGACGCCGAGCTGCGACGTCGGCAGGAAGCCGCCGAGACCACGTTCCGCCAGCTTGGCATCACCTTCGCGGTGTACGGCGAGAACGAAGCGGCCGAGCGGATCATCCCGTTCGACATCGTCCCCCGCGTATTTCTTCACGACGAATGGACCCGCCTCTCGGAAGGCCTCGTCCAGCGCGTCGAGGCGATCAACGCGTTCCTCAACGACATCTATGGCGAGCGCCGCATCCTGAAGGAGGGCATCCTTCCCGAGGATCTCGTGCTCGGCAACGCGCAGTTTCGCCCCGAGATCGCCGGCATTCGCCCTCCACACGGTGTCTGGGCGCATATTTGCGGGATCGATCTGGTCCGCACCGGGCCCGACGACTTCTTCGTGCTGGAGGACAACGCCCGCACACCGTCGGGCGTCAGCTACATGCTGGAAAACCGCGAGGCGATGCTGCGGCTGTGCCCCGAGCTGTTTCGCGAGTTCCGCGTCGCGGCGGTCGACAGCTATCCCGACCTGCTGCTCGAGACGATGAAGTCGGTCGCGCCGCACGGTACGGGTTCTAACCCGACCTGCGTGCTGCTGACCCCCGGCCACTATAATTCCGCCTATTACGAGCACAGCTTCCTCGCCGACTCGATGGGGATCGAACTCGTCGAGGCGGCAGATCTGGTGGTCGACGACGACATCGTCTGGATGCGGACGATCGCCGGGCGGGTGAAGGTCGACGTGATCTATCGCCGGATCGACGACGATTATCTCGATCCGCTCGTGTTCCGTCCCGATTCCGCCCTTGGTGTGCCGGGGCTGATTGCAGCATATGCGGCCGGCAACGTCGCGATCATGAACGCGCCGGGCAATGGCATCGCCGACGACAAGGCGATCTACAGCTACATGCCCGACATCGTGAAATTCTATTCGGGCGGCGAGTGCAAGCTGCGCAACGTCGAGACGTGGCGGTGCCGCGAACCGCAGGCGCTGAAGTACGTGCTCGACAATCTCGAGGACGTCGTCGTGAAGCTGGTCGACGGCTCGGGGGGCTATGGCATGCTCGTCGGTCCGACCGCGTCGAAACAGGAGATCGAGGACTTCCGCGCCGCGCTGATTGCCGAACCGCACCGCTACATCGCGCAGCCGACGCTGGCACTGTCGACGGTCCCGACGATGGCCGATGGTGGCCTGTCTCCACGTCACGTCGATTTCCGGCCGTTCGTACTGAGCGGGTCGAAGGGCGTGCAGGTCGTCCCTGGCGGTCTTACCCGCGTCGCGCTGAAGGAAGGCTCGCTGGTGGTTAACTCCAGCCAGGGCGGCGGGACCAAGGACAGTTTCGTCCTGATGAAGGATCAGTCGCAGCGGATGGGAGCGGGCGGGATGACGCAGACGATGGGCGGCATGTCGCAGACGCTCGGCACGATCCTGCCGTCGCCGGGAGCGAATAGCTGATGCTCTCGCGTACTGCATCGTCGCTCTACTGGCTCGGCCGCTATTTCGAGCGTGCCGACTTCATCGCCCGGCTGGTCGAGGCCACGGTGCGCCTCGACGTCCTCTCATCGCAGCCTGCGGGTGAGGCGGCCTGGGCCTCCGCGCTCGCCGTCACGGAGACCGAGGAGCCGTTCGCGACGCTCGGCGGCAACCTCAGCCAGACCGAAGTCGTCCGCTTCCTCACGCTAGATTCGAGCCACCCCGGCTCGATCGTCCGCTGCGTCGACATGGCGCGCAACAACGCGAAGGCGGTTCGCACCGCGCTGACCCGCGAGGCATGGACCGCGATCAACCGTGCATGGCTGCTGTTCGAGAACCGGACGACGCCGCGCAGCACGACCGACCAGATGAACCTGGTCGAGGCGGTGAAGACCGAGACGCGCGGGTTCGAGGGCGCGGTGCACCGGATGCTGCGCAACCAGACGACGTGGTTCATCCGGCTCGGTCAGGCGGTCGAGCGCGCGGACAACACCGCGCGGCTGCTCGACGTCAAATACCATATCCTGTTGCCCGAGGGCGAACGGCTCGGCGGGGCGATCGATCGCGACCAGTGGACGACGATCCTGCAGACCGTGTCCGCGGTGACCGCCTATCGTTGGCTCTACAATGACGGGCTGCGCCCTGCCGACGTGATCGACCTGCTGCTCGCGCGTGCGGAACTCCCGCGCAGCCTGGCGGCGTCGGTCGAGGAGACGGTCGACGTGCTCAATTTGCTGGCGAAACGCACGGGCAATCACGGGGAGGCGGACAGGATGGCACGGATGCGCGCATCACGCATGGCCAAGACGCGATCGGGCGAGGTCATCGCCTCGGGACTGCACCAGTTCCTGCAGGCCTTCATCGCCGAGAATGCGCTGCTCCACGGCGCGATCGGCCGCCAGTTCAAGTTCCAATAATGCGGCTGTCGATCGATCATCACACGATCTACCGCTTCACCCAGCCACAGGGCCGGCTCGTCCAGATGCTCCGGCTGACTCCCGAGAACACGCATGACCAGACCGTGGCGTCGTGGCGGATCGACGTCGATTGCGACGCACGGTTGCGGCCGGGACGCGACGGTTTCGGTAACGCGGTGACGATGCTGTATGCCGAGGGGCCGGTCGACGGGATCGAGATCACCGTCAAGGGCGAGGTGCTGACCAGCCACTCGGACGGCGTGCTGCGCGGCGTGCACGAGACGTTGCCGCCTGCGTTGTTCCTGCGTGCGACCGAGGCGACGGCGCATGATGCGGCGATCGCGGAGTTCGCCGCGGATGCCGTGGTCGGCGCGCGCGACCGGATCGGTGCGCTCCACCGGCTCAACCGTGCGTTGCACCAGCAGTTCGTGTTCGATGCCGGTCGGCCAGAGCCGGGGCTCACCGCTGGTGCGGCGTTCTGCAAGGACAGCGCCACGCCGCGCGACATGGCGCAGATGTTCGCGGTCGCTGCGCGGTCGCTGGGGGCGCCGGCACGCTATGTGTCGGGCTATCATCACACCGATTTCGAGGTGGTGCATTTCCCGACCCCGCATGGCTGGGCGGAGGCGCATGTCGATGGGCTCGGCTGGGTCGGGTTCGATCCGTGCACGGGTATGTCGCCCGAGGAGCATTAGGTGCGGGTCGCGATGGCGCTCGATGCGGCCGGGGCGGCGCCGGTTGCTGGCTCGCGGCTGGGTGAGGGTGGCGAGGAGCTCGACGTCGACGTGGTCGTGCAGCGCGAGGACTGATTGCAGTCAGGGTTGGTCGCGTTCGGGATCGTGCGCGCGCGACTCAAAACATTGTTTCCCCGCGAAGGCGGGGACCCAGACTGGGCTCCCGCCTTCGCGGGAGAACAAGAAGTAGAGTGCAACGGATCAACGCTCGGGCTAGCAAACTGCTTCAAACCAGCGCCGCAACCCGCTCCGGCTGCGTCACCAGATCGGCCTCAGTCAGCCGCCGCCAGCCCGCCGGCCCCAAAACCTCCAGCGGCCGGTACCGCGTCTTGTATTCCATCCGCGGCGAGCCCTTTACCCAATAGCCGAGATACACGAACGGCAGCCCCGCATCGCGGGCGCGGAGGATGTGGTCGAGGATGATGAAGTTGCCGAGCCCCGGCCGGTTCGCATCGTCGGCGGCGAAGAAGCTGTAGACCATCGACAACCCGTCCGCCTGCCGGTCGGTCAGGCACGCGCCGATCAGCCTTCCCTGCACGCCATCGACCGAAGGTTCGCGATATTCGACGATCAGCGAATTTACCGGCGAGTGCTCGATCATGTCGGCATAGTCGTCCTCGTCCATGCCCGCCATGCCGCCGCCCGGATGGCGCGTGCCGAGATAGCGGCGGAGCAACTGGAACTGCTCGTCGGTCGCCCAGGCCTTGCAGGCGGTGATCTCGATATCGCCGTGCCGTCGCAGCAACTTGCGCTGCGTCGCGTTGGGCACGAACTCGCCCGCGACGATCCGGACCGACACGCACGCGGTACAGCCCGCGCAGGACGGGCGATACGCCACGCCCTGGCTGCGACGAAAGCCGATCCGGCCGAGCGCGTCGTTCAGTTCGCCGGCATGCGGCCCGGTCAGTTCGGTGAACACCTTGCGCTCCTGCCGGCCCGGCAGATACGGGCACGGGGACGGGCTCGTGACGAAGAAGCGCGGAAAACGAAAAGGCGCAGTCACCGAACCAAATGTCCTTCAGGCAGGCGCGGGGAGCCGCGGTTTCGACATATGGTCGTAACGCACGCTACTGAAAAGCGGGTTTACCACGATAGAGCGTTAACGCCGTAAATTACGGCGCTACCACAATAATCGCGGATAGGTCAGGCGAGTTCGACGGTCGACGTCTCGTACCCGCCGGCGCGCAACGCCCCCACCAGCCGGTCGAGATGCGCGCGGTCGCGAAGTTCGCATTCGATGTCCGTGATCAGGCCCTTCGCCGGCAGCGTCGTGAAGACGCGCTGGTGATAGATCTCGATGATGTTGACGCGTTCCTGGTCGAAGATTCGCGCGACGTGGAACAGCGCACCGGGCTTGTCCTGCAACCGGATCCGCAGCCGCGCGAGACGACCCGACCGCGCCAGATCGCGCAACAGCACGTTGGCGAGCAGCCGCGTATCGATGTTACCGCCACACAGCACGATGCCGACGGTCTTCCCCGCGAACCGCTCGGGATGCGACAACAGCGCCGCGAGCCCGGCCGCACCCGCGCCCTCGACTACGGTCTTCTCGATCTGGAGCAGCAGGCTGACCGATTCCTCGAGGCTGCGCTCGCTGACCAGCACGATGTCGTCGACCAGTTCGGCGACGATCTTCGCGGTGATCGCACCCGGCTCCTTGACCGCGATGCCCTCGGCCAGCGTATCGCCCGCACACGCCATGTCGGTGCCGTTGATGCGGTTGTACATCGACGGGAACAGCTCGGCCTGCACGCCGACGACCTCGATCGGGTGACCACCGGGCGCTTCGCTCAAAGCCCGTGCGACCGTCGACATGCCCGAGATCAGCCCGCCGCCGCCGATCGGGATGACCAGCGTATCGAGTTGCGGCACGTCCTCCAGCATCTCGATCGCGACGGTGCCTTGGCCTGCAATGACGCGGGGGTCGTCGAACGGGTGGACGAAGGTGAAGCCGCACTCGCCCTCCAGGATGCGGGCATGCGCATAGGCTGCGTCGAACGTCTCGCCGTGGAGGACGACGTTGGCGCCGTGGCCTTCGGTCTGCATGACCTTCACGGTCGGCGTGTTGGTCGGCATCACGATCGTCGTCGGGATGCCCAAGCGGTTGGCGTGATAGGCGAGGCCTTGGGCGTGATTGCCGGCCGAGGCGGCGATGACGCCCTTGGCACGCGCTTCGGCCGACAGCTGCAACAGCGTGTTGAGCGCGCCGCGCTCCTTGTACGCCGCGGTGAACTGCAGGTTCTCGAACTTCAGATACACCGTCGCGCCGGTCATCTTGCTCAGCGTCTTGCTGATCAGCGTCGGCGTGCGGACGATCGAGTCGCGGATCCGGTCATGCGCGACGCGGACGTCGTCGATCGAGACGGGGAGGGTGGGTGCCGCTACGGCAGCTTGGGTAGCCATGCCCGACCCGCTAGACCATCTGGCGCGCGTGGGAAACACCGCTTATGCGCGGAGGCTATGGCAAAACTGGCATTCATCGGAACCGGCGTCATGGGCGCGCCGATGGCGGGGCATCTCGTCGCGGCAGGGCACGACGTCACCGTCTACAATCGGACTCAGGCCAAGGCGTTGGCATGGGCCGATAAATATGGCGGCTCGGTGGCGGACACGCCCGCCGCCGCGGCGAAGAATGCCGATGCGGTATTCGCGTGCGTCGGCAATGACGACGATCTGGCCTTGGTCACGTTAGGCGAGGACGGTGCGTTTGCGGCGATGCGCGACGACGCGGTGTTCGTCGATCACACCACCGTTTCGGCCTCGATCGCGCGGCGACTGGCGGGCGAGCGTGCGCTGGTGGTCGATGCGCCGGTGTCCGGCGGACAGGCGGGCGCGGAGAACGGCAAGCTCTCGATCATGTGCGGCGGCTCGGCCGAGGCGATGGCGAAGGCCGAACCGTTCATGCAGGCCTATGCTTTGCGTGTGGTCCATGTCGGTGAGGCGGGCGCGGGCCAGACCACCAAGATGTGCAACCAGATCGCGATCGCCGGGGTGATCCAGGGCGTCGCCGAGTCGCTGCGGTTCGCGCAAAATTCGGGGCTCGATCTCGACAAGGTGTTCGAGGCGATCTCGGGCGGCGCGGCGCAAAGCTGGCAGATGGTCAATCGCTGGCCGACGATGGCGAAGGACGAGTTCGATTTCGGATTCGCGGTCGACTGGATGCGCAAGGATCTCGGGCTGGCGCTTGACGAGGCGCGGCGCAATGGTGCGGTGCTGCCGGTCGCGGCACTGGTCGATCAGTTCTATGCGGATGTGCAGGCTATGGGTGGCGCTCGGCAGGATACGAGCGCGCTGGTACGGAGATTGCCGAAGTGATGCGTCTGATGGTTTCCGCAGCCGCGATCGCGCTGCTCTCGACCCCCGCGCTTGCGGACGGGATCGTCGACAACGTCAACGGCATCACGGTCGCCGACGGAGGTCGCGTGATCCACTTCAAGGCGATCCTGATCGACAAGGATGGCAAGGTCACGCGGCTCGTGCCGCCGGGCGAGGAAGCGCCCAAGCTCAGCCGCAAGGAATTGAAGAAAAACGCGGGCAAGCCGCTCTACGACTGGCGGATCGACATGGGCGGCAAGACCGTGCTGCCGGGCTTCGTCGACGCGCATGGCCATGTCATCGAGATGGGTTTCGGCGCGCTGTCGCTCGACCTGTCGATGACCAAGTCGCTCGAAGAGGCGAAATCGCGGATCGCGGCGTATGTCGCCGCCAACCCCGATCGGAAATGGGTGATCGGGCGCGGCTGGAACCAGGAGGCCTGGGGGCTCGGCCGCTTCCCGACCGCCGCCGATCTCGACTCGGTTTCGGGCGGGCACCCGATCTGGCTGTCGCGTGCCGATGGGCATGCCGGATGGGCGAACCGCGAGGCGATGCGCGAGGCCGGCGTCACCGGCGCGACCGTCTCTCCTCCGGGCGGTCGGATCGAGAAGACCGGCGGTGCGCCTGCGGGCGTGTTCGTCGATGGCGCGCAGGCGTTGATCGAGAAGATCGTCCCGCAGCCGCTCCCCAAGGAACGCGATGCCGCCTTCCTGACGGCGCAGAGCATCCTGCTGCGCTACGGCGTCACCGCGGTCGCCGACATGGGCACGACGCTCGACGACTGGCTGACCTATCGCCGGATGGCGGACATCGGCGGGCTTCGCGTCCGCATCATGAGCTATGCGCTGGGCGTCGAGACCGCGAGCCGGATCGGCGGCAAGGGGCCGACGCCGTGGCTCTACAATGATCGCCTGCGGATGGGCGGCGTGAAGCTGTACGCCGATGGCGCGCTGGGATCGCGCGGCGCGTGGCTGTTGAAGCCCTATGCCGACGCGCCCGGCCAGTCGGGGCTGGGTTTCGTGACCGACGACCAGCTCCAGAACCAGATGAGCCGGGCGGCGATGGACGGCTATCAGGTCGCGGTCCACGCGATCGGCGACAGGGCCAATCAGATGGTGCTCGACGCGATCCAGGTCGAGAGCGAGACCTATACCGGCGACCGTCGCTGGCGGATCGAGCATGCTCAGGTCGTCGATCCGACCGACCTGCCGCGGTTCGGGAAATTCGGCACGATCGCCTCGATGCAGCCGACGCACGAGACCAGCGACCGGACGATGGCCGAGGCACGGCTCGGGCCGAACCGCCTGGCGGGCGCCTATGCGTGGAAGTCGATGTTGACCAACGGCGCCAAGCTTGCCTTCGGCACCGACTTCCCGGTCGAGAAGCCCGATCCGTTCGCAACCTGGGCCGCGGCGTTCACGCGTCAGGATGCCGACGGGCAACCGCAGGGTGGCTGGCAGCCGCAGGAACTGATCACGCGCGAACAGGCGTGGTGGGCGATGACGGGTGCGGCGGCCTATGCCGGGTTTGCCGATAAGCAGTTCGGTGCGCTCGCGCCGGGCCAGCGCGCGGACTTCATCATCGTCGACCGCGATCCGACGATGGCGTCGCCGACCGACCTGCGCGGCACCGTCGTGCAGGAGACGTGGATCGGCGGCGAGAAGGTCTGGACGCGCAAGTAACCCCGCAACGCACAGGGTTACTGGCGCATCCGGATCAGCCCTTCCTGCGCGACGCTGGCGACCAGCCGGCCGTCGCGCGCGAAGATCTTGCCGCGGTTAAATCCGCGGGCGTGGCCCGACCACGGGCTGTCACAGGCGTAGAGCAGCCAGTCGTCGGCGCGGAAATCCTCGTGCAGCCAGAGCGAATGGTCGAGGCTGGCGGTCTGCAATCCCGGCGTGATCCAGTTCTTGCCGTGCGGCAGGAGCGCCGTGCCCAGCAGCGCCATGTCCGATGCGTAGGCGAGGATCGCGCGATGCATCGCCGGATCGTCGCCGATCGGCGCGACCAGGCGGAACCAGTTGGCATAGTTGGGCTCCTGCGGGGCCGGATGGATCCAGCTGCGCGGGTTGACCGGGCGCACCTCGATCGGCCGCCACCGCAGCATATGCGCGCGGAATTTCTCGGGGATGCCCTCGATGTTCTCGAGCCGCAGGTCACGGTCGGAGCGGAGCGTTTCGGGCGCGGGGACGTCGGGCATTGCGTCCTGATGGTGCAGGCCCTCCTCCGGCATCTGGAACGACGCCGCCATGTTGAGGATCGGCTGGCCCTTCTGCATTGCGATCACGCGGCGGGTCGCGAAGCTGCGCCCTTCGAAATCGCGGACGACGCGATAGACGATCGGATAGTCCTCGTTTCCCGGCCGCATGAAATACGCGTGAAGCGAATGCGCCGCCTTGGGGCTGTCGGTCGAGCGTTGCGCGGCCTGGAGCGCCTGCGCGATCACCTGCCCGCCGAACACGCGGCCGACGCCGCCGGGCTGGCGCTTGCCGACGTAGAGATCGGTATCGACTTCCTCGATTTCGAGCAGGTCGACGAGACCTTGGGCGAGGGCTTCGGGTGTTACTTCGGCAGTATCGGCAGGCATCTGACCTCCTTGTTCACCCGCGAAGGCGGGTGCCCAGTCTGGGCCCCCGCCTTCGCGGGGGTACAACCTACGGTCAATACCCGGCGGCTACCGCCAGCCGGTCCGCGTGGAAGTTCGCATCCCCGAACATCTCCGCCAGCACCCGCGCACGCTTCATGTAGAAGCCGATGTCGTACTCATCGGTCATGCCGATGCCGCCGTGCATCTGCACGCCTTCCTGCACGCTGAGCGTCGTCGCCAGCGCGGTCATCGCCTTGGCCACCGACACCGCCTCGTCCGCGCGGTCGCTGCCCTGATCGAGCAACTGCTGCGCCTTGAGCACGGCGGCGCGCGCCACCTCCATCTCGGAATAGAGGTGCGCGGCGCGGTGCTGGAGCGCCTGGTAGCTGCCGATGGTGGTGCCGAACTGCTTGCGCTGCTTGAGGTAGGACAGCGTCATGTCGGCGGCCGCACCGCCGACGCCGAGCAGTTCCGCCGCGGCACCGACGCCGCCCGCGCGATTGAGCTTGCCGATCAGGTCGAGCCCTTCGTTGACCTGGCACAGCAGCGCGTCGCCGGCGACGTCGACATTCTCGAAGGTGACCGTGGACGCGAGCCCCGCATCGACCATCCGGAACGGCTCGACCGAGACGCCGGGGGCCTCGGGCGAGACGAGGAACAGCGACATGAAATACGACTCCTCGCCGGGCCGTCCTCCGGTCACCGCCGAGACGATCAGCACGTCCGCGACATGCCCGTGCACGACGAACTGCTTGCGGCCGTTCAGGCGAAATCCGTTGCCGGACGGCTCCGCCCGGAGTGCGGCGTTGACCGGATGGTGCTTGGGTCCACCGTCCATCGCCAGCGCGAACAGCGCATCGCCGGACGCTATCCGGGGCAGCCAGGTCCGCGCCTGATCGGGATAGGCACCCTTGAGCGCGGCGACGGCGGTGACCGCCGTGGTGAGAAATGGCGACGGCGTGAGGTTGCGGCCAATCTCCTCGAGGACGATACCGGCCTCGACATGGCCGAGCCCGAGCCCGCCATGCTGCTCGTCGATCAGGATGCCGGTAAAGCCCATCTCCGCGAACTGCTTCCACAGGTCGCGCGAGAAGCCGGTCTTGTCGTCGGCGTCGCGGAGAGCGCGCATGTGGCTGACCGGCGCGTGCTCGGCCACGAAGTCGCGGATGGTGTCCTGAAGGACGGTCTGGTCGTCGTCTAGGTAGAGTGGCATTTCTTCGTCCTTCTGCTCCCTCGCCCCGTCGGGGAGAGGGTCGGGGAGAGGGGCGGTTGGGTCGGATCGTCCGAGCCTCACTGCCCCTCTCCCGCCTTCGCTTCGCTGCGGCACCCTCTCCCCGAAGGGGCGAGGGACTGGAGTGTTACGCCGGCAATTCCAAAATCCGTTTGGCGATGATGTTGAGCTGGATCTCGCTCGTCCCGCCCTCGATCGAGTTCGCCTTGGTGCGCAGCCACGACCGCGGGATCGCCCCCCCGCGCGACCGCTCGCTGTCCCATTCGAGCGCATCCGATCCGCCCGACGCCATCATCAGCTCGTACCGGCTCTTGTTCAGCTCGGTGCCATAGTATTTCATCATGCTAGGCTGGGCCGGATGCGCCTTGCCCGCCTTCAGCTCGTCGATGAACCGTTCGGACATCGCTCCGAACGCCTTCGCGCGCACCTCGAACAGCGCGATCGCCGCGCGCAGCAGCGGATCGGCGAGGCGCCCGCCCTCAAGCCCCAGAGTGGCGATCGCGCCGTCGATCAGCGGATTGCCGCCGCTCGACGCCAGCCCCATCCCCGAGATCATCTCGCGCTCATGCCCGAGCAGATATTTCGCGACGTCCCAGCCCTTGTTCTCCTCGTAGACGCGGTTGGCCTTCGGCACCTCGACATTGTCGAAGAAGGTCTCGCAGAACGGCGAATTGCCGCTGATCAGAAGGATCGGCTTGGTCGACACGCCGGGCGAGGCCATGTCGAACAGCACGAAGCTGATCCCGCCCTGCTTCGACGTCTTGTCGGTGCGGACGAGGCAGAAGATCCAGTCGGCCTTGTCGGCATAGGACGTCCACACCTTCTGGCCGTTAACGAGATAATGGTCGCCCTTGTCCTCCGCCGAGGTCGCCAGTCCGGCAAGATCGGACCCTGCGTTCGGCTCGGAATAGCCCTGGCACCAGCGGATCTCGCCGCGCGCGATCTTGGTCAGGTGATCGAGCTTCTGCTCCTCGGTGCCGTATTTCAGCAATGCCGGCCCGAGCATCGAGATCCCGAACGAATTGAGCGGGTTGCGTGCCTTTATTGCCGCCATCTCTTCGCGCAGAATCTTGGTCTCGGCGGGCGAGAGACCGCCGCCGCCATACGCCTTGGGCCAGTCAGGGACGGTCCAGCCCTTGGCCGCCATCTTGTCGAGCCACTCCTTCTGCGCAGGCGACGACGGTTTGAACTGGCGGCCTCCCCAGCAGACGTCGTCCTCCGAGCGCACCGGCTTGCGCATTTCGGGTGGGCAATTCTCCGCGAGCCAGGCGCGGGTTTCGGACCGGAAAGTGTCGAGGTCGGACATCGGATCAGCTCCTGCTTAGTCTGTGGGCGAGCGCGGCGACGGCGATCGCGTCGTGGTCGCGGAAACGGTTGGTGATTACCTGCACGCCGATCGGCAGGCCGCGCGGGTCGGTCCCGACGGGCACGCTGGTCGCAGGCAGATTGGGGAAGGTGGCGAGCCCCGCCCAGGCGAACTGGACGCCGAACGGGGTATCCTCGCCGTCGATCGACAGCGTGCGTCGCGCGACGTTGCGCTCGGCGATGTGCGGGAAAGCGTTCACGCCGCTGGCGGGCGCGATCACCGCGTCGAACTCTTCGAACAGCGCGTCCCACGCGCGCTGCATCCGCGCCTGCGAATCGAGCAGGTCGAACCACTGCGACAGCGTCGCGACCTTGCCGTCGCGCGCCGGGCCGCCGCGAGTCATCGCGATGCCGAGCATCCGCATGTAGTCGGCGTGTTGCGCGGCGAGGTCGATCGTTGGCTCGACATGAGAAACGGTTGCGCCAGAGCGGCTCAATGCCTCGCCGACATGCTCGATCGCCGACACGATCGACGCATCCACGCGGGCCGCGGGATGCGCGGTCAGCATCAGGACTCGCGGCCGGGCAAGATCGACGCTCGTGCGTGGCAGCGGAAGATCGGCTAGGACGTCGAGCGCGACGGCCAGATCCTCGGGGTTGCGCGCGAGCGGTCCGATCACGCCGAGAGCCGCGCTGGCCCCATCGGTCCCAGGCACGCGGTGGCCGATATCGGACAGTGCACCATAGGTCGGCTTGTGCCCCCAAACACCGCAGAACGCGGCCGGTACACGGATCGAGCCGCCGATGTCGGAGCCGAGTTCCAGCGGCACCATGCCAGACGCGAGCGCCGCCGCGGCACCACCCGACGATCCGCCGGGCGTCAGCGTCGGGTCGAGCGGATGGTTGGTCCGGCCGTAGATCGGATTATCCGCCTGCCAGTCGCTCAACCGCACCGGCACGTTGGTCTTGCCGAGGATGACCGCGCCCGCCGCTTTAAGCTGAGTCACGGCCACGGCATCTCGGTCGACGATGTTGTCGCGGTGAACCCCGACGCCCCAACTGGTCGGCAGGCCGGCGACATCGAACGATTCCTTCACCGTCATCGGCACGCCGAACAGCGGCCGGTCGTCGGGACCTTCCGCGTCGAGTGCGCGTGCAGCCTCTCGCGCCCGCGCGAAATCGCGGATCACGACGGCGTTGATCGCACCGTCGCGCCCCTCGATCCGCGCGATCGCGGCGTCGCATTCGGCGAGCGCGGTCGTCTTGCCCGCACGGATCGCCGCCGCGGTCTGGAGCGCAGACCGCTCCATCAGCGTGCGACTACCGGCAGGAAACGACCGCGACCGATCACTTCAGCCGACCGCCCGATGCCGCGGCGTCCTTCAGCGACTTCGCCACCGGGAACCCGTATTTCTCGAGCCCCGCGACGACCTTAGCCAAGCCTTCCGACTGCGCCCAGAACATCGGCCCGCCGCGGTACACCGGCCAGCCATAGCCGTAGATCCAGACCACATCGACGTCGGATGCACGCTGTGCCTTGCCCTCTTCGAGGATCAGCGCGCCCTCGTTGACCATCGTGTAGAGCGTCCGCACGACGATCTCCTCGTCGCTGATCTCGCGCGGCGTCACGCCCGACTTCTTGCGGAAATCGTCGATGATCTCGGCAACGCGTGGCGAGTTCGACGGCGTGCGCTTCTCGTCGTAATCGTAGAAGCCCGCCTTGGTTTTCTGCCCCCAGCGGTTCTCCGCCGCCAGCGCATCGCGGATGTTCTCGATCCGGCTCGGGTCGCGGTGCCAGCCGATGTCGACGCCCGCCAAGTCGCTCATCTGGAACGGCCCCATCGGCATCCCGAAGGCGACATGGACCTTGTCGATCTGCTCGGGGCTCGCGCCTTCCAGCAGCAACTTGGTCGCCTCGACCTGCCGCGGCATCAGCATGCGGTTGCCGATGAAGCCGTAGGTGACGCCCGCCACCACAGCGACTTTCTTGATCTTCTTCGCGAGCGCCATGACCGTCGCGAGCACGTCGTCCGCGGTCTTGTCGCCGCGTACGACTTCCAGCAATTTCATCACGTTGGCGGGGGAGAAGAAGTGCATCCCGACGACGTCCTCCGGCCGCTTCGTGCACGTCGCGATCTCGTCGATGTTCAGGTACGAGGTGTTCGACGCGAGGATCGCGCCCGCCTTGGCGATCGCGTCGAGCTTGGTGAAGATCTCCTTCTTCACCTCCATCGTCTCGTACACCGCCTCGATGATCAGGTCGCACTCGGCGAGATCGGCGAAGTCGAGCGTCGGCTTCAGCGCGCCCATCGCCTGTTCGACCTGCTCGGGCTTGATCCGGCCCTTGGCGGCGGTCGCCTCATAATTCTTGCGCACGACGCCGGTGCCGCGGTCGAGCGCCTCCTGCTGCATTTCGACGATCGTCACGGGGATGCCCGCGGACAGGAAGTTCATCGAGATGCCGCCGCCCATCGTACCCGCGCCGATCACGCCGACGCGCTTGATCTCGCGAAGCTTGGTGTCGGCGGGAACGTCGTCGATCTTGGCGGCCTGGCGTTCGGCGAAGAAGATGTGGCGTTGCGCGGCGGACTGTACGCCGGTCATCAGCTTCATGAACTCCTGGCGCTCGAAGGCGATGCCTTCCTTGAAGCTGGAGCCGTCGGCGCCCTTCTCGACGCAGGCGATGTTGGCCGCCGGCGCGTCGAAGTTACGGAAACGCCGCGCGTTTTCCTTCTTGAACGCGGCGACCGCGTCGGGATCGGCGTGCGCGGTCTTCTCGGACGCGCGGGGCAGGGGGCGCTTGGTCGCGATCTCGCGCGCGAACGCGACGGCGTCGGCCTCGAGCGAATCCTCGCCGACGATCTTGTCGATCAGGCCGGCGTCGAGCGCCTTCTTCGCCGAGATCGGATCGCCCTTCGCGGTCATCTCCAGCGCGAGCTTCACGCCGGCGATGCGCGGGATACGCTGCGTGCCGCCGGCGCCGGGGAGCAGGCCGAGCTTCACTTCGGGCGTGCCGATCTTCGCCGACGGAACGGCGACGCGATAATGGCAGCCGAGCGTGACCTCGCAGCCGCCGCCGAGCGCGGTGCCGTGGATCGCCGCGACGACGGGCTTCGAGGATGCCTCGATCATGTCGACGACGGTAGGAAGGCCGGGCTCGACCATTTCCTTGCCGAACTCGGTGATGTCGGCGCCTGCGAAGAACGTGCGGCCGTCGCAGCGGATCACCATCGCGGCGATGCTGTCGTCCTTCACGCCTTCCTTGATCGCCGCCTCGAGGCCCTGGCGGACCGCGGTGCCGAGCGCGTTGACGGGGGGATTGTTCGAGACGATGACGAGGACGTCGTCATGACGTTCGGTGCGGATCGGACTGGTCATTTTAGTCTCCTGGTGCCGGCCCCGTCATCCCGGCGAACGCCGGGACCCAGGGCCAAAATGTTTGTGCGTGCGGCTCTGGGTCCCGGCGTCTGCCGGGATGACGGCCGTTCGGGGATCAGGTCATCGCGGCGTAGATCATCGTCTTCAGCTCGCGGCGGATGGGATAGACACTGCTCGGCGAAAGCTGCGTCATGAAGACCATCGAGACGCGCTCGACCGGGTCGACGAAGAACGCGGTCGAGAACATCCCGCCCCAGTAGAACTCGCCCTTCGATCCCGGTACCATCGTCTTCGCGACGTCGTCGGTGATCGCGAAGCCGAGCCCGAACCCGGTGCCGGCGTTCGACGCCTCGCTGAACAGCGACTTCGACATCGTCGCGAGATCGGATTTTCCGGGCAGGTGGTTCTGCGTCATCAGGTCGAGCGTTTTCCGCCCGAGGATGCGCGCGCCGTCGAGTTCGCCGCCGTTCAGCAGCATGGTGTTGAACCGGTGGTAATCGAGCGCGGTCGAGACGAGCCCGCCGCCGCCGGACAGAAGTTTCGGCGCGCGGCTCCAGGCACTCTCGGCACCGCGATCGTACATCACGCGGCCTTTGCCGGCGACGAGGGTATAGCAGTCAGTCAGACGGTCGAGCTTGCCCTTGGGGACCTGGAAGAAGGTATCTTTCATCTTCAGCGGGGCGAAGATGCGCTCCTTGAAGAACTGGTCGAGCGGCAGGCCCGACACCCGCTGCACGACCGCGCCGAGCACGTCGGTCGCGACCGAGTAATTCCACGCGGTGCCGGGCGAGAATTCGAGCGGGATCTTCGCCAGCGCGCCGATGAACCCGTCTAGATCGTGGCCGCCATGCCAGCTCTCGATCTTGCCTTCGCGGTAAGCCGCATCGACGTTCGAGCGGTTCTGGAAGCTGTAGGTCAGCCCCGACGTGTGCCGCAGCAGGTCGACCATCCGCATCGGCTCGGCTGTCGGCTTGGTCACGAACGGAACGCCGCCGCCACCGCCATTGTAAACCGCGATATCCTTGAACTCGGGCAGCACGTGATGGACCGGCGTATCGACCGCGACGAGGCCCTGTTCGACCAGCATCATGAACGCGACCGAGGTGATCGGCTTGGTCATCGACGCGATCCGGAACAGCGATCCCTCGTCGATCGCCTTTCCGCCCTCACGCGCGGCGCCCGCGTGCGAGAAATGCACGATTTCGCCGTCGCGCGCGATCAACAGTTGCGCGTTCGGCAGCTTGCCCGAATCGACGTAGCGCGTCTGGAGCAGCGTATCGATCGCCGCCAACCGGCTCGCGTCGAAGCCATGCGTCGCGGGCTTGGCGATTTTCATGATTCGACCGTTCCCGCCATCACCCGCTCCATACCCCTAGTTCGAACTTGTTGCCTCTATTGCCTTGAGTGCGGCAGGAATCAACTATAACCTGTCTTCGAACAGGCGATAAGCCAAACCCGAAATTCAACTCTGGAGTCAACCGGTCTTGGCAAGCGAACCGATCATCGCACTCGATCCCTCCTGGCCGGCGATGTCGCTCGCCGATGCCGAGCGAATGCTGACCGCGCCCGGCGCGAAATTCGAGATGGAGACGATCACGATCGCGGGCATCGAAACACGGATCTGGAAGAATGCGCCACCGTCGCTGCGGTGGCTGGCCGAGGCGGCGCGCGCGCATGGCGAGCGGGTGTTTACGGCGTATGAGGACGAGCGAGTCACCTACGAGGCGAACTTTCGTGCGATCGCCGTGCTTGCGCACCGGTTGCGCGAGATGGGGATCGGCCCCGGCGACCGCGTCGCGCTGGCGATGCGCAACCTGCCCGAATGGCCGGTCGCGTTCTTTGCGGGCGCGAGCATTGGCGCGATCATGGTGCCGCTCAACGCGTGGTGGACCGGCGCGGAGATGGAATACGGCCTCGCCGATTCGGGTGCGCGCGTGCTGATCACCGACGACGAGCGGCACCACCGGCTAGAGGCGGCGTATGCGACGCTGCCGGCGCTGGAGCACGTTCTCGTCGCGCGCGCCGCGGAGCCGCTGACCGGGATCGTCACGCGGCTGGAGGATGTGATCGGCACCCCGCACGACTGGGCCGCGCTACCCGATGTCGGCCTGCCAGAGGCGAAGATCGCGCCCGACGACGACGCGACGATCTTCTACACCAGCGGCACCACCGGCGCGCCTAAGGGGGCGCTCGGCACGCATCGCAACATGATGTCGAACATCTTGTCGGGCGGCTATTCGTCCGCGCGCTCGTTCCTGCGCCGCGGCGAAGCACCACCCGAGCCGACGCCGCGGGTGACGCTGACCGTGATCCCGTTGTTCCACGTCACCGCCTGCTCGGCGGGCATGATGGGCGTGATCGCGACCGGCAGCACGATGATCTTCATGCGCAAATGGGACACGATCCGGGCGATGGAGATCATCGAGCGCGAGAAGGTCAACGTAACCGGCGGCGTGCCGACGATCGCGTGGCAGCTGCTCGAGCATCCCGATCGCGCGAAATACGATCTCTCGTCGCTCGAATCGATCGCCTATGGCGGCGCGCCGGCGGCGCCCGAGCTGGTGAAGCGTATCCATGCCGAGTTCGGCGCGATGCCCGGCAATGGCTGGGGCATGACTGAGACGATGGCGACCGTCACGCATCACGGGGCCGAGGATTACCTAAACCGGCCGACCAGCGCGGGGCCACCGGTCGCCGCTGCCGACCTGAAGATCATGGCGGACGACGGTGTGACCGAGATGCCTCTTGGCGAAGTCGGCGAGCTCTGGGCGCGCGGGCCGATGATCGTAAAGGGGTATTGGAACAAGCCCGACGCGACCGCGGCGACGTTCGTCGACGGCTGGGTGCGGACAGGCGACCTCGCACGGCTCGACGAGGAAGGGTTCTGCTACATCGTCGATCGCGCCAAGGACATGATCATCCGCGGCGGCGAGAACATCTACTCCAGCGAGGTGGAGAACATCCTCTACGCGCACCCTGCGGTGACCGACGCGGCGCTGATCGGCATCCCCCACCGGATTCTCGGCGAGGAGCCGGCGGCGGTGGTGCACCTCGCCCCGGGCGCTGTGACGACCGAGGCGGAGTTGCAGGGCTGGGTCCGGCAGCATCTGGCGGCGTTCAAGACGCCGGTCGCGGTGCGGTTCGTGCATGAGACGTTGCCGCGGAATGCGAACGGGAAGATTTTGAAGAAGGATCTTCAAGTGTTGTTCGAGGATCGGGTCGGGGTGACGGCGTAGGAGGCCATACCTGATACCGTTCCGTCGTCCTGACGAAAGTCAGGACCCAGGGTAACGGAGGGCAGCGATTTTTGGCTCTGGATCCTGACTTTCGTCAGGATGACGAAGAGCGGGGGTCTCGGGATCAATGCATGATCGGAAATAACGCGGTCTTTTCGAGGAATTCCATCGCGCTGGCACCGCGCGCCGCTTGAATGCCGACCGCGATTACGGGAAGGGGGTGGCAAAGGAATTGCCATGACGGACGCCATGACGGGCGAGGGACTTCGCCAGGAACCGCACCAGCCACAGGGCGAGGGCGGCGCCGTTGCGGAAGGTCCGCCGGCCGAGAGTGCGTTCGGGTTGCCGATTGCGGTCGGGGTCGAGGATGCGATGCGGATCGCGCAGCGTCGCGACCGGTTGCTGGCGGCGCTGACGCTGACCGCCGGGGTCGGGCTGATCCTCGCCATCCCGTTCGCGTTGAAATCCGGCGCCGAGTTCTTCCTGCCGCTCACCATCGCGCTCGTGATCTCGGTTGCGCTCGTGCCGGTGCTGGAGTGGCTCGAGCGGCGCCATGTGCCATCGCCGCTCGCCGCGATCCTGTGCATCCTCGTGTTCCTGATCGCCGCGAACATCGCGATCGCCGCGATCCTCGTGCCGGCGACCGATTTCTTCCGGCTGCTGCCGACGCGGCTGGACCGGATCCAGAGCAACCTCGCGCCGCTGCTCGATCTCTATTCGAGCCTCGAGAAATACGTGAACAAGACGCTGCGGCAGGTCGCGTCGACGCCGATCAAGCAGCCGGCGACCGCAGGCGTCGCCGCGCCGGGATCGATCCTCGAACTTGCCGCGACGTCGGCTCCGGCCGTCATCGTGCAGTTCCTGTTCGGGGTGCTGATCGTGTTCTTCTTCCTGTCCGGATGGACGCGGATGCGGCGGCAGACGATCACCGGGCGGACCAGCTTCGACGGGGCGATGGCGACGGCGCGCGTGATCCAGGACATCGTCGACGATGTGTCGGCGTATCTCGGCACGATCACGCTGATCAACATCGTCCTCGGGATCGTCACCGGGGTGGTGCTGTGGTTCATCGGCATGCCCTATCCGGCGATGTGGGGCGGGATCGTCGCGCTGCTCAATTACATCCCGTATTTCGGCCCGGTGATCGGCGCGTTCCTGCTCGCGCTGGGCGGGTTGATGACGTTTTCCGACATCTGGATGGCGATGCTGCCGCCGGCGCTGATGTACGGGTTGCATCTGGTCGAGGCGAACGCGATCACGCCGTTCGTCGTCGGCCACCGCCTGACGATAAGCCCGCTGCTGATCCTGATCTCGCTGAGCTTTTGGGGATGGGTGTGGGGCACGTCGGGCGCATTGCTGGCGGTGCCGCTGCTGATCATCATCCAGACGGTCGTGAAGGCCGCCGGCAAGCCCGATATCGCCGGTTTCCTGTTCGAGCACGGGACGCTGGTGCAGCCCAAGGCGGGTCGAAATCGCCGTCGCGGCGATCCGCCCGAGGCACAACGTGAAACTGGCGGATAATTTGGGTTGACGGTATCCGAACCCTCGCCTAGTTGCCGCCTCCACGCTGTTTCAGCGGGTGTAGCTCAGTTGGTTAGAGCGCCGGCCTGTCACGCCGGAGGTCGCGGGTTCGAGTCCCGTCACTCGCGCCATCGTTTGCCCTGACCGGGTAGATGGTTCGAGATAGTGTCAAGGTTTTGACGAGCCTTCCGCTGTGTCCCTCGGGGCGCTAGGGTTTGTCATTGGGAATGCGGGTGTAGCTCAGTTGGTTAGAGCGCCGGCCTGTCACGCCGGAGGTCGCGGGTTCGAGTCCCGTCACTCGCGCCACCCTGATGGGGTGGCCGAGACCCTTCAGAACTAGCGAGTGTTGCGAGCATTCCGTTCCGTAGATAATCCGGAACAATTAACCCCATACCGTTCGTGCTGAGTAGAGACCGAGTAGCTCCGTCGGGAGCGTATCGAGGGCTCGTATCGAAGCATGTGTTCCGTGCGCCAACCTGTCCTTCGATACGCCCTCTCGATACGTCGCTGCGCGACTACTCGATGGCTACTCAGGACGAACGGTAGTGGGACAGGTCGGGATCGGAAATGTGGGGGTGTCAGGGCCGGTTACCGCCCGATTTCCATCCAGCGCAGCACAGGCTTCAGCGGTGCGATCCAGATCAGGCCGGTGAACACGTAGAACACGAGTTGCCCTAGCCAGTGCCAGCTGCCGACGATGTTCGACAGGCTGACGATCGCCACGCACCACACCAGGATCAGGAGCAGGATGCCGAGCATCCCGACGGGCTTGCGCCAGGTTGGCGTCATGGCGTGATCCATTCGAGTTCGGTGGCGATGGCGTGGAGCGGGACGTCCCACGGGTCTGGGGTCAGAATATCCACCTGTTGCACCGACAGCGCAATGCCGACGCGCCAGGCGTTGGGGTGCGCCAGGAAGGCGCGGTCGTAATAGCCGGCGCCCTGGCCGATTCGGTTGCCGCCGCGATCGAAGCCGACGAGCGGCGTCAGGATGATATCGGGTTCCAACTCTGCCGCGTCCTCGGCGGGCTGGTGCAGTCCGAACGGTCCGGCAAACAGCGCCGCCTCGGTTTCCCACGATAGGAAGCGCATCGGCAGCGACCGGCGGACGACATGGGGCAGGGCGATGACGCAGCCGGCTTCGACCGCAGCGCGGGCGAATGGCGATGGATCGGCCTCGCCGCCGAACGGGACATAGGATGCGACCGTCAGTCCCGGCTTCAACCGCGCCAGAAACGCGGACGGCACGGGGATTTCGACGGGCGGGCGCGCTTCGCGGGCGGCGCGCAACGAGGCTCTCAGCGCGCTCTTGCCGGTCATGCGCAGGAAACCTCGCAATGGGGTGGGGGTGGGGTGGCGGGCCCACCATGGCCGTGTGCCGGGTTATCCACTGACGCACGGTACGTCAGGTGGGGACCATATGCTTCGGACCAGGATCCTAACAGGGACAGCCCCCTATGGATGATGAATAGCCTCAGGGATAATAAAGGCTCGTACCGGGCAGAACCCGCCACGACCAATCTAGGCGCTCGGCCCACTTTGCTCAAGGGGGCTTAGCTCAAGGGCTTCTGCTAGACCTTCGAGACGATCGGCGATCCGAGTGAGCGCGATCTCGCTGACCGCTGAACCTTCGGGCGGGCGATGCGCGGCTTCGTCGAGGTCGTCGGCGAGCATCAGCGCTACGAACAGCATCGCGCGTTCGGCACTGAGGCCCCCTGCGGCACGGTCCGCGATCGGCCAGCGCTCTGCGAGCATCGCACCGAGCAACCGGACGCGCGATTCCTCGCCATCGCGGCAGGCGACGGCATGCGGGCGGCCGCCGATATCGAGCATGACCTGTGCCATTAATTGGTGCTCCCGCGCGTGATGACGTCGTCGAGCGCCGCGACGGCTTCGGCCATCCGTGCTTTCAGCGCGGCGTGGCGTTTGGCGAGGGAATCGCTGCTGCGGGCGCGGGCGGTGATCGCGGCTTCGATCCGCGCGATCGCGGCGTCGATCCGGTCGACCGCCGCCGTGTCCGCCGCCCCGTCCTGTAGCGTAGTGGACCCGGTATCGGCCCTCTTATCGGTCGTCGTATCGGATATCGTGTCTGGAGTATCTGGCATGCCGTCGAGATAGCATGGCCGGGGTGTGCGACAAGCCGCTTTCGCCGCCCCGATCCGCGATCCACGGTGTTGACAGGGCGCCCCACCGCCCCGCAAAGGCTGCGCGCCCGGAACGGACTCGCGGGCGTTAGCGGAGATACGGCAATGACGGTCAAGGTTGCGATCAACGGTTTCGGGCGCATCGGCCGTCTCGTCGCCCGCGCGGTACTCGAACAGTCGAACGGCGCCCTCGAACTCGTCGCGATCAACGATCTCGGCGATGCGAAGTCGAACGCGTGGCTGTTCAAGCGCGACAGCGTCCACGGCAAATATCCGGGCGAGGTCTCGGCCGAGGGCAACGAACTGGTCGTCGACGGCAAGCGCATCCGCGTTACCGCCGAGCGTGACCCGGCCAACCTGCCGCACGCCGAGCTGGGCGTCGACATCGTGCTAGAATGCACGGGCTTCTTCACCGACAAGGCGAGCTGCCAGAAGCATCTCGACGCCGGCGCAAAGAAAGTGCTGATCTCGGCGCCGGGCAAGAACGTCGACCTGACCGTCGTGTACGGCGTCAACCACGACAAGCTGACCGCCGAGCACACGATCGTCTCGAACGCGTCGTGCACGACCAACTGCCTCGCGCCCGTCGCCAAGGTGCTGAACGATGCGATCGGCATCGAGCGCGGGCTGATGACGACGATCCACGCCTATACCAACGACCAGAAGATCCTCGACCAGATCCACCCGGACCTGCGGCGCGCGCGTGCTGCGGCGATGTCGATGATCCCGACCACCACGGGCGCCGCGCGCGCCGTTGCCGAGGTGCTGCCGGAGCTCAAGGGCAAGCTCGACGGTTCGGCGATCCGCGTGCCGGTGCCGGACGTTTCGCTGATCGACCTGACCTTCACCCCGTCGCGCGATACGACGCGTGAAGAGGTGAATGCGGTGCTGAAGGCGGCGTCCGAGAGCGGCCCGCTGGTCGGCGTGCTCGACTGGTCGGACGAGCCGCTCGTTTCGATCGATCTCCAGCATACCCCGGCATCGTCGACGATCGACAGCCTGGAGACGGCGGTGATCGACGGCAAGCTCGTCCGCGTCGTCAGCTGGTACGACAACGAATGGGGCTTCTCGAACCGCATGGTCGATACCGCTACGGCGATGGCGAAGTTCATCTAAGCCTACGATCCATGCACCCCCTCTTCCGTTCGCTTCGAGCGCAGTCGAGAAGTCGTTTCCCGTGACAGATGGTGTCTCGACTGCGCTCGGCACGAACGGGGAGGAGGCGGACGCCCAGGCCTTTGGGATGATGGGCACGATCGCCGGGATCGCCCGGCACACCCGTGCGAAAGCCCCGATGGAGGTCATCGACCATGTCGAGATCACCATCGAGGCCGGCCTGCACGGCGACTTCCGCGGCTATGTGAAGCCCGGCGACAAGGGCCGGCGCCAGGTCACGCTGCTCGAACGCGGCGATTGGGATGCGGCGATGGCCGAGGTCGGCCACGATATCCCCTGGTACGAACGCCGGGCGAACCTGCTCGTCGATGGCTTCGACCTACCGCAAATCCCCGGCACGCGGCTCCGCATCGGCGCGGACGTCGTGCTGGAGGTGACGCGTCACACCGATCCGTGCGAACGCATGGAAGCACTGGCGCCGGGATTGTTCGCCGCGCTGACGCCCGACTGGCGCGGCGGAGCGTGTACCCGAGTTTTGATGGGCGGCAGTATCGCCGTCGGTGATGAGATCAGGATCGAAGAACCATGACCAAGCCATTCAAGACGCTCGACGATATGGGTGATGTCCACGGCAAGCGTGTGCTCGTCCGCGAAGACCTCAACGTGCCGATGGCCGAGGGTCATGTCACCGACGACACCCGCCTGCGCGCGACGATCGCGACGGTCGGGGAGCTTGCCGACAAGGGGGCGATCGTCCTCGTCCTCGCGCATTTCGGCCGCCCCAAGGGGGTGCCGAGCCCGGAGTTCTCGCTGTCGCAGGTCGTGAAGCCTTACAGCGAAGTGCTCGGCCGCGAAGTCCGCTACATCGACTGGGAGGGCGCGGATGACGCGGTCGCGATGCTCGAACCCGGCGACATCGCGGTGCTGGAGAACACGCGCTTCTTCGGCGGCGAAGAGAAGAACGACCCGGCGGTGGTCCAGCGTTTCGCGCGGCTCGGCGACCTGTATGTCAACGATGCGTTCTCTGCCGCACACCGCGCACACGCCTCGACCGAGGGGCTCGCCCATGTTCTCCCAGCCTATGCGGGCCGCGCGATGGAAGCCGAACTCGACGCGCTGCAGAAGGCGCTCGGCGAGCCCGAGCATCCGGTCGCGGCGGTCGTCGGAGGCGCCAAGGTGTCGTCGAAGCTCGATGTGCTGCGTCATCTCGTCACCAAGGTGGATCATCTGATCATCGGCGGCGGCATGGCCAACACGTTCCTTGCGGCACGCGGTGTCGATGTCGGCAAAAGCCTTTGCGAGCATGAGCTTGCGAGCGTTTGCGAACAGATCATGGAAGCCGCGGACAAGGCGAACTGCACGGTCCACCTGCCGTACGACGTTGTGGTCGCCAAGGAGTTCAAGCCGAACCCCGCCACCCGCACCGTCAACGTCCACGAGGTCGCCGCCGACGAGATGATCCTCGACGTCGGCCCCGCTGCGGTCGAATCGCTCGGCGATGTGCTGAAGAACTGCCGCACCTTGGTCTGGAACGGTCCGCTCGGCGCTTTCGAGATGGTGCCGTTCGACAAGGCAACCGTCGCCCTAGCGAAGACCGCGGCGGCATTGACCGAGGGCGGTTCGCTCGTCTCGGTCGCCGGTGGCGGCGATACTGTCGCGGCGCTCAACCACGCCGGCGTCGCGGACGCGTTTACCTTCGTCTCGACCGCAGGCGGTGCGTTCCTGGAATGGATGGAGGGCAAGACGCTCCCCGGGGTCGCCGCGCTCCACGGTTGAAATACGCGGGCATCCGAGCTATGTTTAACATGTTAAACGGAGACTCGGATGCTCGGCGTGAGGCTCGATAGCGAACTCGAAGAACGCCTCGCGGCGGTTGCGCGCACCCAAGGGCGCAGCAAGAGCGACATCGCGCGCGAAGCCGTGCGTCGGTATGTCGAGCGGCACGACGAGGCGTTCCTGGCGGAGGCCAAGCGTCAGTCGCTCGCGGCTGCCGCGCAGGATCGACACGCGATCGACGAAGACTGGGACGTGATGATCGCGGCATCCCCCGCATGAAACTAACGCGGGGCATGGTCGTAGTCGGAGCCGGAAAGGGGGATTCTTCCCGGACGCCGCGACCTTTTATCGTCGTCCAGTCAGACGTGTTCGCGGATCATGCGACGGTCTCTCTGTGCCCGCTGACAAGCGTTATCAGCGGCACCAATCTCTTTCGTGTGCCGCTCGAGGTGTCCCCGGAGACCGGTCTCGTCCGAGACAGCGAGATCCAGGTCGACAAACTCGATACGCTCGATCGCAATGCGATCGTCAAAATCATCGGTACGATACCCATCACAACCATGACCCGGGTCGACGACGCGTTGCGCCGCTGGCTCGAACTCTAAGACAGGAATTCAGCATGACCTCGACGACCACTCCGCAAGTCAAAACCATTCTCGACAAATACGAAGCCACCAGCCCGGCGGTGAAGGCGAACCTCGCGCGCATCCTGATGCAGGGCAAGCTCGGCGGCACCGGCAAGTTGGTGATCCTGCCGGTCGACCAGGGTTTCGAGCATGGTCCGGCACGCAGCTTTTCGGTAAACCCGGCCGCGTACGATCCGCATTACCACTACCAGCTCGCGATCGATGCGGGGCTCAGCGCCTATGCGGCGCCGCTCGGGATGCTCGAAGCGGGCGCGGATACGTTTGCCGGCCAGATCCCGACGATCCTGAAGTGCAACAGCTCGAACAGCTGGGCGACCTCGATCGACCAGGCGGTGACCGCGACCGTGTCCGACGCGGTGCGGCTCGGCTCGGCGGCGATCGGCTTCACCATCTATCCGGGTGCGGACCAGTTCTTCGACCTCGTCGAGGAAATCCGTGAGCTCAGCGAAGAGGCCAAGTCGGTCGGCATCGCCACGGTGATCTGGTCGTACCCGCGCGGCGGCGAGCTGACCAAGGACGGTGAACTCGCGCTCGACGTGGGCGCCTATGCCGCGCACATGGCGGCGCTGCTCGGCGCGCACATCATCAAGACCAAGCTGCCGACCGCGCATATCGAGCAGAAGGAAGCCAAGCCGCTTTACGCGAACACCGACTGGTCGAAGCAGTCGGACCGCGTGAAGCATGTCGTCCAATCGAGCTTCGCCGGGCGTCGCATCAACGTCTTCTCGGGCGGCGCGTCGAAGGGCGAGGACGCGGTGTTCCAGGACGCGCGCGACATTCGCGACGGTGGCGGCAACGGCTCGATCATCGGCCGCAACACCTTCCAGCGCCCGCGCGACGAGGCGCTGGCGATGCTCGACCGGATCATCCGCATCTACAAGAACGAGGAATAAGCCGCGTCCTGCCCGCTCGTCACCCCTGCCACGCGCCGGGGTGACGAGCGCGGCATGGCAGGCTAGGGGGCGGACATGACCGAATTCGAAGATCCGCTGGGCCCGCTCGATCCCAATTTCGCCGAGAATTTCCGCCGCGACATGCGGCGGCCGCCGTGCCAACTGTATCTGGTGTCGCCGTTGGATGTCGGCGGTGACTTTCCCGAGCGTCTGGCGCGGGCACTCGACGCTGGGCCGGTGGCCGCGTTCCAGTTCCGTGTGAAGGATATCGACCAGCATGCCGCCGCCGCGCTTGGCGAGCCTTTGCGTGCGATCTGCGCCGAGCGGGACGTTGCGTTCATTGTCAACGACGATATCGGCCTGGCCAAGCGGCTCGACGCGGACGGCGTGCATCTCGGGCAGGACGATGGCGATCCGCGTGAAGCTCGGGCGCAGCTCGGACCCAATGCGCAGATCGGCGTGAGCTGCCACGGCAGTCGTCATCTCGCCATGGAAGCGGGCGAGGCCGGGGCCGACTACGTCGCGTTCGGCGCGTTCTATCCGACCACGACGAAGGTCGCGACGAGTAGCGCGGAGCCGGTGACCCTGTCGTGGTGGTCGACCTTGTTCGAAATTCCCTGCGTAGCGATTGGTGGCATCACGCCGGAGAACGCTGCGCCGCTCGTCGCGGCCGGTGCGGATTTCATCGCGGTGTCGGGTGCCGTCTGGGGTAGCGACGAGGTCGCGGCTATCAAAGCGTTCGGCGAGGTTCTCGCCAAGCGCTGAACCTCACGCTTCGTCATCGTGATGAAAGTCAGGACCCAGGATAATTAAGCGCTGTCCCCCGTGGCTCTGGGTCCTGACTTTCGTCAGGACGACGGGTGCTTGGTGGGGTGATGGCGATCCGTCGCCGTTGTCGACGGAAACAACCGTCGTCCCGACCGTTTGATGCAGAAGCGTAACGGTTTGGGATGACGGGCATGACGGCATTTGTGAAGGCTTCGGTTCTTGTAGCGGGTCTGTTCGGCATGGCATCGCCAGCGCTCGCGCAGACGTCCCCGGCAAAGTCCGTACCGATCGACCGCAACATCCTACACGTGCAGGTGATCCTCGATCATCTCGGCTTCGGGCCGGGCGTGCTCGACGGGCGTGGCGGGCAGTCGCTAGTCGCTGCGTTGAAGGGGTTCCAGGAGGCGAAGGGCCTGCCGATCACCGGCAAGGCCGACGCCCGGACGTTGCAGGCGCTGTACCCGTATCGCGCTGCGCGGCCGACGGTGACGGTCGCGTTGACGCCGCAGATGCTTGCCGGCCCGTACATCAATCCGCTGCCGAAGGATCCGGCGAAGCAGGCCGAACTCCCGACGATCGGCTATCGCTCGGTCATGGAGAAGCTCGGCGAGATGTTCCACACCACGCCCGCGGTCATCATGGCGCTGAACTCCCCGACGACGATGCTGACGCCCGGCACGAAGGTCGTGTTCCCGAACGCCTTGCCGTCATCGCGCGCTTACGACGCCAAGTACCGGCCCGATTGGGTCGCGACTCTCAACATGCTGAACGTCGATGCGAAGCAGCCGCAGGCGGATCATGTCGTCGTCGACAAGTCCGACGGCGTGCTCCGCGTGCTCGATGCGAACGACAAGTTGATCGCGCAGTTCTCCGCGACGATGGGGTCGAGCCACGATCCGCTGCCGCTCGGCACGTGGACGATCAAGGGCTCGGATTACAATCCGAAGTTCCACTTCAACCCGGCGCTGTTCTGGGATGCCAAGAAGGGCCAGCAGAAGGAGATGCTCCCACCGGGACCGAACGGTCCGGTCGGGGTCGTCTGGATGGACCTGTCGAAGGAGCATTACGGCATCCACGGCACGCCCAACCCCGAGACGATCGGGCGTGCGGAGAGCCATGGCTGCATTCGCCTGACCAACTGGGATGCGGCGCGACTGTCGATGATGATCAAGCCGGGGACCAAGGCCGTCTTCCAGGCGTAAGGCGATGACGCGGACGTTCTGGATCATTCTCGGGCTGATCGTGGTCGTGATCGGCGGGTTTGCGTCGATGCTGACGCTCGGCGGTAGCGGTGGCGGCATCGAGCGGCACGTGCCCTGGCGCAAGCCCGCGCCTCCTGCCGAGGTCGTTGCAGCCTCCGTTATGCCGGGCGCGCTGGCCGTTCCGGTGGCCGGCGTTCCTAGAAAGGCTATTGCGGACAGCTGGAACGATGCGCGGGGTGGTGGGCTGCGCGGCCATCACGGGACGGACATCATGGCGCCGGGCGGCACCCCGGTCGTCGCGGCGGCACCGGGGCGGATCGAGACGCTGTTCCAGAGCGGGCTTGGCGGCATCACGCTGTACGTTCGCTCACCCGATCGACGCTGGACCTATTATTACGCGCATCTTGCAGGATATGCCGCGGGTATCCGCGAAGGCATGGCGGTCAAGACCGGCGAGGTGCTCGGCTATGTCGGCGATACCGGCGATGCGGGGGCTGGCAATTATCACCTGCATTTTGGGCTGACGCGGATGCAGCCGGGCGAGCGCTGGTATCAGGGCGAGAACGTGAACCCGTACCCGATGCTTGCCGGAACCGGGTCGCCCCGCTAAAGCCCGCCGCTTCGGGTTTCCGCAGAGCCACGCCTTACGGGCCATGCTTCGCGGACGGCCCCTAGCTCTTTCCAGCAGGAATCGGTCATGAAGATCAACGCGGTCGAGATTCGTCCCGGCAACATTCTTGAATATGAGGGCGGCATCTGGCGCGCCGTCAAGATTCAGCACACCCAGCCCGGCAAGGGCGGCGCCTATATGCAGGTCGAACTCAAGAACCTGATCGACGGCCGCAAGAACAACATTCGTTTCCGCTCCGCTGAGAGCGTCGAGAAGGTCCGGCTCGATACCGTCGACTTCCAGTTCCTGTTCCGCGAAGGCGACATGCTCACCTTCATGGACAAGGTGAACTACGAGCAGATCTCGCTCGATGCCGACATCCTGGGCGACGCCGCGGCGTTCCTGCAGGACGGCATGGACGTGGTGATGGAGCTGTGGGAAGAGCGGCCGATCTCGGTCCAGCTGCCCGACACGATCGAGGCGCTGATCGTCGAGGCGGATGCCGTCGTGAAGGGGCAGACCGCGTCGTCGAGCTACAAGCCCGCGGTGCTCGAGAACGGCGTGCGCGTTATGGTGCCGCCGCATATCGGTGCGGGCACGCGGATCGTCGTCGACGTGTACGAGCAGACCTACGTAAGGCGCGCGGACTAAATTCTGCTCCCTCTCCCGCAAGCGGGAGGGGGCCGGGGGGTGGGCGCCCGCCCTCCATGTTACGCGACGATACTGGCGCGAACTGTTTCGATGCCGCGCGACGATGATAGCGCGAGCCCACCCCCGGCCCCTCCCGCTTGCGGGAGGGGGGAGATAGATACCATGCCCAGCCATTCCGGCATCATGACCGTCATCGAGCGCGCCGCCCGCAAGGCCGCGCCGCGTCTGCGCCGCGACTTCAACGAGGTCCAGCAGCTCCAGGTGAGCCGCAAGGGTCCGGCCGACTTCGTCAGCCAGGCCGATCAGCGCGCCGAGCAGACGATCTTCGAAGAACTGAGCCACGCCCGTCCCGATTGGGGTATGCTCATGGAGGAGCGCGGCGAGGTCGAGGGCGATCCCAACAAGCCGCGCTTCATCGTCGATCCCTTGGATGGCACGTCGAACTTCCTCCACGGCATCCCGCATTTCTGCATCTCGATCGCGGTCGAGGAGCCGATGCCGAACGGCAAGCGCGAGGTCACGACCGCGCTCGTATACCAGCCGCTGACCGACGAGAGCTTCTGGGCCGAGAAGGGCCGGGGCGCCTGGCTCACCGACCAGCGTTTGCGCGTGTCGTCGCGGCGCGATCTGTCCGAATCGCTGATCGCCACGGGGATCCCGTTCCTTGGCCATGGCGACTTCGCGCAGTGGAGCCGCATCTTCGGCGCGGTTGCGCCTGAGGTTGCGGGCATCCGTCGCCTAGGTGCTGCGGCGCTCGATCTGGCGTGGCTGGCGGCCGGCCGGTTCGACGGTTTCTGGGAATCGAACCTGAAGCCTTGGGACGTCGCGGCCGGCATGCTGCTGGTGAAGGAAGCGGGCGGTTTCGTCACCGACTTCCGCGGCGGCGACCGCGCCATGGAGCGCAACGAGTTCCTGGCGGCGAACGACGCGCTCCACTCCCGCCTGCACAAGCTGGTGGCCGGCGCACTGCGCTGAGGCTTGCGAACGATCCTCCCCCGCCAGGGGGAGGTGGCAGGCGTTTGCCTGACGGAGGGGGAGGAACGAGCAACGGTTGTTCCGTGTCCTCCCCCTCCGTCGCCTTCAGCGACACCTCCCCCTGGCGGGGGAGGATTGCAATGTTGGACGTGACCCAACTCAATCGGTCATGCCGGGCTCGTTCCGGTCGTCTCCGTTCCGCATGCTTGCCGACCGTCGGTTCGCGGCATCGTGGACCCCGCAACCAGTCCGTGGCGACGGAATGGGTTTGGTGACGTCGCGGCCACTCGGCGTGCGCTCCCCCTGCGCACGCGCGCCGAGTAACGCATGTTTCCCGCCACCCAGTCCCTCCTGTTGCGAGTGATTCTCACACCCTCCTAGCCTTGCCCCGAACCCCCCATCGGCCTAAAGCGGCCCCGTTCCGTTCGCACTTGCGAGAAGCAATTTGGTCGACCTGTCGCACTATCTTCCGATCCTCCTGTTCCTCGGGGTCGCCATCGCATTGTCGAGCACGTTCGTGTTCCTGCCGATGGCCGTCTCGCGCCTCACCGGATCGCATAAGCCTACGCCGGAAAAGCTGAGCGAATATGAGTGCGGCTTCCCCGCATTCGAGGATCCGCGCAGCCAGTTCGACGTACGCTTCTACCTGATCGCCATCCTCTTCATCATCTTCGATCTCGAGGCCGCGTTCCTGTATCCCTGGGCCGTCTCGGTCTTCACGCTCGGCTGGACCGCGTGGATTTCGATGATGATCTTTATCGGCGAATTGGCCCTTGGCCTCGTCTACGCATGGAAGAAGGGAGCACTCGATTGGGAGTAGAGCTTCAGCCCGCACTCGGTGCCTCCAGCTCGCTGGTGCCACCCGATCAGGGCTTTTTCGACGGATTGAACGGTGAGCTGACGGACAAGGGTTTCCTGGTCACGTCGACCGAAGAGCTGTTCCAGTGGGCCCGTACCGGCTCGCTGTGGTGGATGACGTTCGGGCTCGCCTGCTGCGCGGTCGAGATGATCCACGTCAACATGCCTCGCTACGATCTGGAGCGCTTCGGTGCCGCACCGCGCGCGTCGCCGCGCCAGTCGGACGTGATGATCGTCGCCGGCACGCTCTGCAACAAGATGGCCCCGGCGCTGCGCAAGGTCTACGACCAGATGTCGGAGCCGAAGTACGTGATCTCGATGGGATCGTGCGCGAACGGCGGCGGCTATTATCACTACAGCTACAGCGTCGTCCGTGGTTGCGACCGGATCGTGCCGGTGGACATCTATGTTCCCGGCTGCCCGCCGACGGCGGAGGCGTTGCTGTACGGCATCATGCAGTTGCAGCGGAAGATCCGGCGGTCCGGGAGCATCGAGCGTTGAGGGCTCCCGCACCAGCTTACACGTCGAACGACGGCGTGATCGACAGCGCACGGGCTGCGCTCGGTGGTATGCTGCTCGACGCTGTCGACCATGTCGGCGAAGTCGCGCTGCACGTTCGTCGCGAAGATCTGTATGACGCGATGATCGCGCTGCGCAATACGCCGGGGCTTGCCTACCAGCAGCTCATGGAGATCGCCGGCGTTGACTATCCGGATCGCCCCGAGCGGTTCGAAGTCGTCTATTGCATGCTGTCGCTGACGCGGAATCACCGGTTGCGCGTGCATGTTGCGACCGACGAGGAAAAGCCGGTGCCGTCGGTGACGGATATCTGGCCCGTCGCCGGTTGGCTCGAGCGCGAAGTGTACGACATGTACGGCGTGCTGTTCAGCGGCAACCCTGACCTGCGGCGCATCCTGACCGACTACGGTTTCCGCGGTCATCCGCAGCGCAAGGACTTCCCGCTCAGCGGCTATGTCGAATTGCGCTATTCGGAAGAGTCGAAGCGCGTCGTGTACGAGCCGGTGCAGCTCGCGCAGGATTTCCGCACGTTCGACTTCATGAGCCCGTGGGAGGGTGCGAACTACGTGCTCCCCGGCGACGAAAAGGGCGCATTGCCCGAGGCCAAGGGCGCGCCGACGCCGCTCAAGGCCGACACGATCGTCAAGGCGGACGCCGCCCAGTCGCCCACGCAGGCGCCGGCCGAGCCTAAGAGCACCGAGTCGACCGCGCAGACGGGCGCTGGCAAATCGGGGTCCGATGCGGATCCGAAGCCAGCCAACCCCGACGTGGTGCCGACCAAGGGTGGAGGACAGAACCAGTGAGTCTGTATGTCGAAGAGCTTCTGGGTGAAGCCGACGCGTCCGATCCGACGACCGGCGACGTCACGATCCAGAACTACACGATCAACTTCGGTCCGCAGCATCCCGCGGCGCACGGCGTGTTGCGCCTCGTCATGGAGCTCGACGGCGAGATCGTCGAGCGCGTCGATCCGCATGTCGGCCTCCTGCATCGCGGCACCGAGAAGCTGATCGAGTACAAGACCTACACGCAGGCGCTGCCGTATTTCGATCGGCTCGATTACTGCTCGCCCTTGTGCATGGAGCATAGCTGGGTGCTGGCGGTCGAGAAGCTGCTCGATCTCGAAGTTCCCGAGCGCGCGCAGTATCTCCGCGTGTTCTTCGCCGAGCTGACGCGCATCTCGAACCACATGCTGAACCTCGGGTCGCACGTCATGGACGTCGGCGCGATGACGCCAAACCTGTGGCTGTTCGAAATCCGCGAAGACTGCATGAACTTCTTCGAGCGCGTCTCGGGCGCGCGCATGCATTCGAACTATTTCCGTCCGGGCGGCGTACATCAGGATGCACCCCTTAAGCTGCTCGCCGACATCGGCGACTGGCTCGACACGCGTCTGCCGCGGCTGTTCGAGGATGCGATCTCGCTGGTCGCGGACAACCGCATCTTCAAGCAGCGCAACGTCGACATCGCCGTGGTCAGCCGCGACGACGCGATCAAATGGGGCTTTTCCGGCCCGATGATCCGTGGCTCGGGCATCGCCTGGGATCTACGCAAGTCGCAGCCTTATGATGTGTACGCCAAGATGGACTTCGACGTGCCGGTCGGCACGCGCGGCGATTGCTATGACCGGTTCATGGTGCGCGTCGAGGAAGTGCGTCAGTCCGCGCGGATCATGAAGCAGTGCCTTCGCGACATGCCCGAGGGGCCGATCGCATCGCTGGACCGCAAGGTCGTGCCGCCCAAGCGCGGTGAGATGAAGCAGTCGATGGAAGCGCTGATCCATCACTTCAAGCTCTACACCGAGGGCTTCCACGTGCCCGCCGGCGACGTCTATGTCGCGACCGAAAGCCCCAAGGGCGAGTTCGGCGTGTATCTGGTCGCCGATGGCTCGAACAAGCCGTACCGCTGCAAGATCCGCCCGACCGCGTTCTCGCATCTGCAAGCCATGGACTTCATGGCGAAGGGCCACATGCTGGCGGATACGACCGCGATCCTCGGCGCGATGGATATCGTGTTCGGCGAGTGCGACCGATGACCCCCGCACAGAACGGCGCCGTGACTAACGAACTGATCTATTCGGTTCTGCAGAAGATGCAGGGCGATATGTCCGAGATGAAATTCGACGTCCGCGATCTGAAGACGCGGATGACGATGGTCGAGGAGCATCTCGGCAGTTCGATCATCGCGATTTCCGGCGTTAATTCGCGGCTCGATCGGATGTCCGATCGGGTCGAGCGGATCGAGCGTCGCCTAGAACTTACGGATCACGGCTGATGGCTGAAGCACCAAAGATTCCCGATGAGGCCGAGACCCGCGCTCGCTGGGGTTCGTTCGCATGGACGGAAGAGAACCAGGTGAAGGCGAATGAGATCCTCGGGCGCTATCCCAAGGGTCGCGAGCAGTCGGCGTCGATCCCGTTGCTCGATCTGGCGCAGCGCCAGGTCGGCGCGGAAACGCAGACGCAGGGCTGGTTGCCGGTACCGGTAATCGAGTTCGTCGCGCGCCAGATCGGCGTGCCGTACATGCGCGTGTATGAGGTCGTCACCTTCTACACGATGTTCAATCTCGCGCCGGTCGGTCGCTTCCATGTCCAGGTTTGCGGCACCACGCCGTGCATGCTGCGTGGGTCGGATGACGTTCTGGCCGCCTGCAAGAACCGCGGGCTGGTCAAGGGCGGCACGACGCCGGACGGCATGTTCACGCTGACCGAGGTCGAGTGCCTGGGCACGTGTGCGAACGCGCCGATGGTGCAGATCAACGACGACAACTTCGAAGACCTCGATTACGACAAGACGACCGAGATCCTCGAAGCGTTGGCCAATGGCGGCACGCCAACGCCGGGGCCGCAGTTCGGCCGTCGCGCGAGCTGCCCCGAGGGCGGCCCGACCTCGCTAAAGGCGATGGTCGACGCGAACCACGATTACCGGGGGGAGTGGGCCTGATGCTCGCCGATAAGGATCGCATCTTTACCAACGTCTACGGTTTCCAGCCGTGGAATATCGACGCAGCGATCATGCGCGGCGATTGGGACAATACCAAGGACCTGATGGCGCTCGGCCAGGACGCGATCATCGACGTGATGAAGGCGTCGGGGCTGCGCGGCCGTGGCGGGGCAGGATTCCCGACCGGCACGAAATGGTCGTTCATGCCGAAGGAGCCGAAGCCGGACCGGCCGAACTTCCTCGTCATCAACGCCGATGAATCCGAGCCGGGCAGCTGCAAGGATCGTGAGATCATCCGCCACGATCCGCACAAGCTGATCGAGGGCGCGCTGATCGCCGGGTTCGCGATGCGCGCGCGCGCCGCGTACATCTACATCCGCGGCGAGTATATTCGCGAGGCCGAGACGCTGTTCGCGGCGGTCGCAGAGGCCTATGATCGCGGCTTCATCGGCAAGAATGCGTGCGGTTCGGGTTACGACTTCGACGTGTTCGTGCACCGTGGTGCCGGCGCCTACATCTGCGGCGAAGAGACCGCGATGTTGGAGAGCCTCGAGGGGAAAAAGGGCCAGCCGCGGCTGAAGCCTCCCTTCCCGGCGGGCGCTGGCCTTTATGGTTGCCCGACGACGGTCAACAACGTGGAGTCCATCGCGGTCGCGCCGACGATCCTGCGGCGTGGTGCGGCGTGGTTCTCCAGCTTCGGCGCGGAGAACAACCGCGGTACGAAGCTGTTCCAGATCAGCGGTCACGTGAACAAGCCGTGCGTCGTCGAGGAGGAGATGAGCATCTCGTTCCGCGACCTGATCGAGACGCATTGCGGTGGTATCCGTGGCGGCTGGGACAATCTGCTTGCGGTGATCCCCGGTGGCTCGTCCGTGCCGCTCGTTCCCGCCGCGCAGATCATGGACTGCGCGATGGATTTCGATGGCCTGAAGGCGGTCGGGTCGGGCCTCGGCACCGCGGCGATCATCGTCATGGACAAGTCGACCGACATCGTCCGCGCGATCAGCCGCATTTCGTACTTCTACAAGCACGAGAGCTGTGGCCAGTGCACGCCGTGCCGCGAAGGCACCGGCTGGATGTGGCGCGTGATGGAGCGGATGCGCACCGGCGACGCCGAACTGTCCGAGATCGACATGCTCCAGCAGGTCACCAAGCAGGTCGAGGGTCACTCGATCTGCGCGCTCGGCGACGCCGCAGCCTGGCCGATCCAGGGCCTGATCAAGCATTTCCGCCCAGAGATGGAGCGCCGTATCCGCGAACGTGGTGGCGACACCGCGCCGATGATGGAAGCCGCAGAGTAATGCCCTTAGTCAAAGTCGATGGCGTAGAGATCGAGGTGCCGCAGGGTGCCACCGTGCTGCAGGCGTGCGAGCTTGCCGGCAAGGAGATCCCGCGTTTCTGTTATCATGAGCGCCTGAGCATCGCCGGCAATTGCCGGATGTGCCTGGTCGAGGTGAAGCCTGGTCCGCCCAAGCCGCAGGCGTCGTGCGCGCTGCCGGCGGCGGACAAGCAGGAGATCTTCACCAACTCGCCGATGGTGAAGAATGCCCGCGAGGGCATCATGGAATTCCTGCTGATCAACCATCCGCTCGATTGCCCGATCTGCGATCAGGGCGGTGAGTGCGATCTGCAGGACCAGTCGGTCGCCTATGGTCGCGGCCATTCGCGCTACGACGAGAACAAGCGCGCGGTCACCGAGAAGTACATGGGCCCGATCGTCAAGACGGTCATGACCCGCTGCATCCAGTGCACGCGCTGCATCCGCTTCGCGGAGGAAGTGTCCGGCGTCGAGGAGATCGGTGCGATCTTCCGCGGCGAGGACATGCAGATCACCTCGTATCTCGAGAATGCGGTCAAGAGCGAGCTTAGCGGCAACGTCGTCGATCTGTGCCCGGTCGGTGCGCTGACGTCGAAGCCGTATGCCTTCGAGGCGCGTCCGTGGGAATTGCGCAAGACATTGACGATCGACGTGATGGACGCGGTCGGCACCAACATCCGGCTCGACAGCCGTGGTCGCCAGGTGCTGCGCTGCGTGCCGCGGATCAACGAGGACGTGAACGAGGAGTGGGCGACCGACAAGACGCGCCACGCGATCGACGGCCTCGTGCGTCGTCGTCTCGACAAGCCCTATGTCCGCGTGAACGGCAAGCTCCAGCCCGCTACCTGGGATGAAGCGTTTGCGGCGATCAAGGCGGTGAACGCCGGGTCGAGTGTTGCTGCGGTTGCTGGCGATCTGGTCGATTGCGAGACGATGTACGCCGCCAAGGCGCTGCTCGCGAAGATGGGTTCGAGCCTGCTCGAAGGCCGTCAGACCGGCATGGATTACGATGCGACGAGCATCGCCGCGGTCAATTTCAACACGACGATCGCCGGCACCGAGCGTGCCGACGCGATCCTGCTGGTGGGCACCAATTTGCGCTGGGAAGCGCCGCTGGTGAACACGCGCGTACGCAAGGCGATCAAGAAGGGTGCGAAGGTCTTCGCGATTGGGCCGGAGACGGACCTGACGTACAAGGTCGAGTGGCTCGGCGACGATCTGGCGCTGCTCGGCAATCTGCCCGACGCAGTGACCGAGGCGTTCGGCAAGGCCGAGCGTCCGATGGTGATCGTCGGTGGCGGCGCGCTGAAGGGCGGCCACGGCGCTACGCTCAAGCTGGTCGATACGCTCGGTCTCGTGAAGGACGGCTGGAACGGCTTCAACGTCGTACACATGGCGGCGTCGCGGATGGGCGGGCTGATGCTCGGCTATGCGCAGAAGGGCGGTATCGCCGACGTGATGGGGGCGAAGCTCGGCTTCTTCCTCGGCGCGGACGAGGTCGATTATTCGAAGTTCGCAGGCTTCAAGGTGTTCGTGGGGCATCACGGCGACAAGGGTGCGGCGGCTGCCGACGTCATCCTGCCGGGTGTCACCTATGCCGAGAAGTCGGGCACGTGGGTCAATCTCGAAGGTCGTGTCCAGCGCGGCGAGCGTGCGGTGTTCGCACCGGGCGATGCGCGTGACGACTGGTCGATCTTCCGCGCGCTGTCCGACACGCTCGGCCACACGCTGCCGTTCGACAGCTTTGAGGGTCTCCGCGAGGAAATGTACGCGGACGTGCCTGCGTTGCGTCACCAGGCGCTCGCGACGTTCGAGTGGAACCCGCCTTCGCTTAGCGGCGAAGGGCAGGGCGTTCTCGCCGGCTATCCGATCAAGGACTTCTACCTGACCAACGCGATCTGCCGCGCATCGCCGACGATGCAGCGCTGCTCGGCCGAACTTCTCCACGGGGAAGATTACGCGGAGGCAGCCGAATGATCTCCTGGTTCGAATCCTCGCTCGGTTACGACTGGGCGTTCTTCCTCGCGACGATCATCGACATCCTCGTGATCGCGCTGCCGCTGATGCTGGCGGTCGCGATGATCATCTATGCCGATCGTAAGATCTGGGCGGCGATGGCGCTGCGCCGTGGTCCTAACGTGGTCGGTCCGTTCGGCCTGCTGCAGAGCTTCGCCGACGGCCTGAAGGTGTTCCTGCAGGAGACGATCGTCCCCGCAGCGGCCAACAGGACGCTGTTCCTGCTGGCGCCGATCATCACCTTCACGGTCGCGCTGATCGTCTGGGCGGTGGTGCCGTTCGGGGTCGGTGTGGTGCTCGCGGACATCAACGTCGGGCTGCTCTACGTGCTCGCGGCCTCGTCGCTCGGTGTGTACGGGATCATCCTGTCGGGCTGGGCGTCGAACTCGAAATATCCATTCTATTCGGCGCTTCGTGCTGCCGCGCAGATGGTGTCGTATGAAGTCGCGATCGGCTTCATCCTGATTTCGGTCGTGCTGTGGACCGGCAGCTTCAACCTGTCGGCGATCGTGATGGCGCAGAAGTCGCACGTCTGGTTCGTCAACGGATACATCCTGAACCCGCTGATGTTCCCGATGGCGGTGATGTTCTTCATCTCGTCGCTGGCCGAGACGCAGCGTGCGCCGTTCGATCTGACCGAGGCGGAGAGCGAGCTCGTCGCCGGGTACCAGACCGAATATTCGTCGATGTCGTTCGCGCTGTTCTGGCTTGGCGAGTACGCCAACGTGCTGCTGATGTGCGCGCTGAACGCGACGCTGTTCTGGGGTGGCTGGCTGCCTCCGGTCGACTGGGCGCCGCTGTACTACGTGCCGGGGATCATCTGGCTGTTCGCCAAGATCCTGTTCTTCTTCTTCCTGTTCAGCTGGGTGAAGGCGACGGTGCCGCGCTATCGCTACGATCAGCTGATGCGGCTCGGCTGGAAGGTGTTCCTCCCCGTCTCGCTGTTCTGGGTTTTCCTCGTGTCGGGCTATCTCATGCTGACGCGCGTTGGAGTGGGTTCATGAGCGTCGCTCAGATCATCAAGTCGTTCACCCTGTGGGAATTCGTGAAGGCGCACGCGCTGACGCTTCGCTATTTCTTCAAGGAAAAGGCGACGATCAACTATCCGTACGAGCGCAATCCGGTGTCGCCGCGCTTCCGTGGCGAGCATGCGTTGCGTCGCTATCCGAACGGCGAAGAGCGGTGCATCGCGTGCAAGCTGTGCGAGGCGGTGTGCCCTGCACAGGCGATCACGATCGAAGCCGAGCCGCGTGATGACGGTTCGCGCCGTACCACGCGCTACGACATCGACATGACCAAGTGCATCTATTGCGGCCTGTGTGCCGAGGCGTGCCCGGTCGATGCGATCGTCGAGGGGCCGAACTACGAGTTCGCGACCGAGACGCGTGAAGAGCTGATCTACGACAAGTCGAAGCTGCTCGATAATGGCGACCGTTGGGAAAGCGCGATCGCGGCGAACCTTGCCGCCGATGCGCCGTACCGTTAAGCGAGCGCCGCGATGACACAGATTAACTCCGTCGTCCCAGCGCAGGCTGGGATCTCGTGCCGCACGGGCGCATCCACCAACGTGAAGACCCCGGCGTTCGCCGGGGTGACGGGGAGGGTGACCGCGTGATCCAGGCCTTGGCTTTTTATCTCTTCGCCTTCGTCGTCGTCCTGTCGGGCGCGCTGACGATCGCGTCGCGCAACCCGGTCCATTCGGTGATGTGGCTGATCCTCGCGTTCTTCAACGCGGCCGGCCTCATGATCCTGGTCGGGGCGGAGTTCATCGCGATGCTGCTCGTCATCGTCTATGTGGGGGCAGTCGCGGTTCTGTTCCTGTTCGTGGTCATGATGCTCGATATCGACTTCACCGAACTGCGCGCAGGCGTGGCCCGGTATTTCGGGATCGGCCTCGCACTCGCTGTCGCACTCGCGGCCGAAGTGATGATCGCGATCGGCGCGTGGAGCACCGGTCCGATCCAGCTCGCGCGCCGTGCCGCACCGATCGACGACACCGTGCCCAACATCCAGGCGATCGGTAACCTGCTCTACACGCGCTATCTGTTCGTGTTCGAGGGTGCCGGCCTGGTGCTGCTGGTCGCGATGATCGGCGCGATCGTGCTGACCCACCGCCAGCGTGGCGGTGTCAAGGCGCAGAACGTCAGCCGCCAGAACGCGCGCCGTCCGCAGGACGCCACGCGCAACACGAGCCCGGTCGTCGGGCAGGGAGTCGAACTGTGACGATCGGTCTCGTCCATTATCTGGTCGTCGCGGCGATCCTGTTCACGATGGGGGTGCTCGGCATCTTCCTGAATCGCAAGAACCTCATCGTCATCCTGATGGCGATCGAGCTGATCCTGCTGGCGGTGAACATCAATCTCGTCGCGTTCTCGGCGTTCCTTCACGATCTCGTCGGACAGGTGTTCGCGATGTTCGTGCTGACGGTCGCCGCTGGTGAAGCCGCGATCGGCCTCGCCATTCTCGTGATCTATTTCCGCGGTCGCGGCACCATCGCGGTCGACGACGTCAACCGGATGAAGGGGTAATACGGTTGATCCAGCTTATCGTCTTCCTGCCGTTACTGGCCGCGATCGTTGCCGGGTTCGGCAATCGCGCGATCGGCAACGTGCCGGCGAAAATCGTCACTACGGCTGCGCTGTTCGCGTCGTGCCTGTTGTCCTGGCCGATCTTCATCGGTTTCCTGTCGGGCACCAGCACAGCCACCGTCGCGCCGCTGCTCGACTTCATCCATTCGGGCGACATGAACGTCGCGTGGTCGCTGCGCGTCGATGCGCTGACCGCGGTAATGCTCGTGGTCGTCACGTCGGTCTCGGCGCTCGTCCACCTGTATAGCTGGGGCTATATGGACGAGGATCCCGATCAGCCGCGCTTCTTCGCGTATCTGTCGCTGTTCACCTTCGCGATGCTGATGCTCGTGACCGCGAACAATCTCGTCCAGATGTTCTTCGGTTGGGAAGGCGTCGGTCTCGCATCCTACCTCCTGATCGGGTTCTGGTTCCGCAAGCCGTCCGCCAGCGCAGCCGCGATCAAGGCGTTCGTGGTCAACCGCGTCGGCGATCTCGGCTTCATGCTTGGTATCTTCGGCACGTTCCTGGTGTTCGGCACGGTCTCGATCCCCGAGATCCTCGCTGCGGCGCCTGGCATGACAGGCTCGACGCTCGGCTTCCTCGGCTACCGCTTCGACACGATGACGGTGCTCTGCCTGCTGCTGTTCGTCGGCGCGATGGGCAAGTCGGCACAGCTCGGCCTGCACACCTGGTTGCCCGACGCGATGGAAGGGCCGACCCCGGTGTCGGCGCTAATCCACGCGGCGACGATGGTCACCGCCGGCGTCTTCATGGTCTGCCGCCTGTCGCCGATGTTCGAGATGAGCCCGGTCGCGCTGACCGTGGTCACTTCGGTCGGTGCCGCGACCTGCCTGTTCGCCGCGACCTGCGGCCTCGTGCAGACCGACATCAAGCGCGTGATCGCGTATTCGACCTGTTCGCAGCTCGGCTACATGTTCTTCGCGGCGGGTGTCGGCGCGTACGGCGCGGCGATGTTCCACCTCTTCACGCACGCGTTCTTCAAGGCGCTGCTGTTCCTCGGTGCCGGCTCGGTCATCCATGCGATGCACCACGAGCAGGACATGCGCTATTATGGCGGGCTGCGTAAGAAGATCCCGGTGACGTTCTGGGCGATGATGGCGGGCACGCTTGCGATCACCGGCGTCGGCATCCCCGGTATCTTCGGCAACACCGCGATCGGGTTCGCTGGCTTCCATTCGAAGGACGCGATCATCGAGGCGAGCTGGGCTGCGGGTCAGCCGGGCGTATGGTTTGTCGGCGTACTCGTCGCGTTGCTGACTAGCTTCTATTCGTGGCGCGTGATGTTCCTGACCTTCTGGGGCAAGCCGCGCTGGGCCGCATCGGAGCACATCCAGCATGCGCTCCATGACGCTCATGGTCACGATGATAACGCGCATGACGCGCATCATGCGGACGATCACCACGCGAACCCGGCGCAGGCCGAGGACGCAGGCCACGCACCGCACGGTCATCACGACGCAGCGCATGCACCAGCCGAAGGCGATGGTGGCTATCACCCGCACGAGAGCCCGCTGCCGATGCTGATCCCGCTGATCGTCCTGTCGGTCGGTGCGGTTCTCGCCGGCTTCGTGTTCCACGGCTTCTTCATCGAGCCGACCGCAGGTGAGGAGTTCTGGAAGGGCGCACTCGCGTTCCGCGAACATCTGATGCACGAGATGCACGGCGTGCCGTTGCTGATCAAATTGTCGGCGACGATCGCGATGCTGCTTGGTCTGCTGACCGCTTGGTACGCCTATATCAAGGCTCCCACGTTCCCGGCCAAGGTCGTCGAACAGTTCGGCGTGCTCTACGACTTCCTGCTGCATAAGTGGTATTTCGACGAGCTGTACGACCTGATCTTCGTCCGCCCTGCGTTCGCGATCGGCCGCTTCCTGTGGTACCGCGGTGACGAGAAGACGATCAACCGGTTCGGGCCAGACGGCGCGACCTGGGTCGTCCAGATCGGTAGCCGCGTGGCCAACCGCTTCCAGACGGGATACCTCTACACCTATGCCTTCGTCATGCTGATCGGGCTGACCGCAGCCGTAACCTGGGCGATCGGACTGTAATGACCGGCTTTCCTATCCTTTCCGTCCTGATCGCGGTCCCGATGATCGCGGCTGTCGCGTGCCTGTTCGTCTCGGCGAACACGGCGCGGATGCTGGCGCTGGCGGCGACGCTGATTGACTTCGTTCTCGGCATCATGCTGTGGATGAATTACGACATCGGCGGCGTGCAGTGGCAGTTCGTCGAGCATGCCCCCGCCATCTTCGGGCCGTTCGGCTGGTCGCTCGGCATCGACGGTTTCGCGCTGATGCTGATCATGCTCAGCGTGTTCCTGATGCCGATCTGCATCGGCGCGAGCTGGCGCTCGATCACGACGCGCGTGCCCGAATACATGGCGGCGTTCCTGTTCACCGAAGTGCTGATGATCGGCACGTTCGCGGCGCAGGATCTGTTCCTGTTCTACGTGTTCTTCGAAGCCGGCCTGATCCCGATGTACCTGATCATCGGCATCTGGGGCGGCGCGAACCGGATCTACGCGTCGTACAAGTTCTTCCTGTACACGCTGCTCGGCTCGGTCCTGATGTTCATCGCGATGCTCTACATGGCGAAGACCGCGGGCACGACCAGCATCCCGGCGCTGATGAACTATGACTTCCCGGCCGATGTTCAGATCTGGCTGTGGCTGGCGTTCTTCGCATCGTTCGCGGTCAAGATGCCGATGTGGCCGGTCCACACCTGGTTGCCCGACGCGCACGTGCAGGCGCCAACAGCAGGGTCTGTGATCCTGGCGGGCGTGCTGCTGAAGCTCGGCGGATACGGCTTCCTGCGCTTCCTGTTGCCGATGTTCCCCGAAGCCTCGGGCCAGCTGACTTGGCTGATCTTCGGCCTGTCGGCGGTGGCGGTGATCTACACCTCGCTCGTCGCGCTCGTGCAGGCGGACATGAAGAAGCTGATCGCCTATTCGTCGGTCGCGCATATGGCGATCGTCACGATCGGCCTGTTCGCGTTCAACCGGCAGGGCATCGAAGGCGCGATGATCATGATGCTGAGCCACGGCCTGGTATCGGGTGCGTTGTTCCTGTGCGTCGGCGTGATCTACGATCAGCTCCATACCCGCGAGATCTCGCGCTATGGTGGTCTCGCGATCAACATGCCGAAGTATGCGATCTTCTTCTTGTTCTTCACGATGGCCTCGATCGGCCTGCCGGGCACCAGCGGCTTCGTCGCCGAGTTCCTGTCGCTGATGGGCACGTATCAGGTCTCGACCTGGACCGCGTTGCTCTGCACGACGAGCATCATCCTCGGCGCTGCGTACATGCTGTATTTGTACCGCCGCGTTGTGTTCGGCGAGATCAAGTCGGACGACGTTCGCGCAATGGTCGACCTGTCGGGCCGCGAGATGTGGCTGCTCGCACCGATCGCCGCCGTCGTGCTGTGGATGGGCGTGTATCCCGAGAGCTTCCTGGCACCAATGCGCAAGGACGTGGGCGTGCTTCTCGCCCGTATCGACCGCGCCAAGCCTGCCAATGATTCCAACCCAACTGCCGGGCGTCCGGCTGCAATCGTCCATAGTGCCGCGCACGGGGAGGCACACTGATGGATTACGCCGCTAACATCGCAATGACGCTGCCCGAACTGGTGCTGGCGTTGGGTGCGATCGCCCTGATGCTCGTCTCGGCCTGGGGCGGGGACAATTCCACGCGCGCCGTCTCGATCGCTGCCGTCTTCGTACTGGTCGGGGCAGGGATCGCACTGGTCGGTCCGGCGTCGTCGGGTGGCTATGCGTTCGACGGCCTGTACCGCGCAGACGCGTTCGGTGCGTTCGCCAAGGTGTTGATCTACATCGCCTCGGCGGTCGCGATCGTCATGGCGCCGAGCTTCTTCGCACGCAGCCACGGCGACGATCTGCGTCCGGAATATCCGGTGCTGATCTTGCTTTCGGCCTGCGGCATGGGGATCATGGTCTCGGCTACCGATATGCTGACGCTGTACGTCGGTCTCGAGCTTCAGAGCCTTGCAGCCTACGTCCTCGCCAGCTTCATGCGGCGCGACGGGCGTTCGGCGGAAGCCGGCCTGAAGTATTTCGTGCTCGGCGCGCTCGCCAGCGGCATCCTGCTGTACGGCATCTCGCTGGTCTACGGGTTCAGCGGCACGACGTTGTTCTCGGGTATCTCGGAAGCCTATGCAGGCACCAAGTCGCTCGGCCTGCTGTTCGGTCTGGTGTTCGTTTTCGCAGGGCTCGCGTTCAAGATCAGCGCCGTGCCGTTCCACATGTGGACGCCCGACGTGTACGAGGGCGCACCGACCCCCGTGACCGCGTTCTTCGCGTCCGCTCCCAAGGTCGCGGCGCTTGCGCTCAGCGTCCGCGTGGCGGTCGATGCGATGGGCCCGGCAACCGACCAGTGGCGCCAGATCGTGATCTTCGCGGCACTCGCGTCGATCATCCTCGGTGCGGTCGCGGCTATCGGCCAGACCAACATCAAGCGCCTGCTCGCCTATTCGTCGATCAACAATGTCGGCTTCGCGCTGATCGGTCTCGCGGCCGGGACGCCGGAAGGCGTGTCGGGCGTGCTGATGTACCTGACGATCTACGTCGCGATGACGCTGGGTTCGTTCCTGGTGGTGTTGCAGATGCGTGGTGACGACGGGCAGCCGGTCGAGACGATCGACAGCCTCGCCGGCATGTCGCGGACGCGGCCTGCGCTGGCAGCGGCACTCGCGATCTTCATGTTCAGCCTCGCCGGCATCCCGCCGCTGTTCGGCTTCTACGCGAAGTTCGCGGTGTTCAGCGCTGCGGTCGACGCCGGGCTGTTCCCGCTGGCTGTGGTCGGCATCGCCGCCTCGGTGATCGGTGCCTATTATTACTTGCGCGTCGTGAAGACGATGTACTTCGACGATCCGGCACCGGCGTTCGCGCCGATGGAGAGCAAGGTCGAGGGCGGGCTGATCGCCATCGCTGCGGTGTTCGTGTCGCCAGCCGGCTACCTCCTCATCCCCGTGCTCGGCGCGTGGACGATGGCGGCCGCACGGGCGTTGTTCTGAGCATCGTCCGCACCGTCGCGGAGACAGGATCGACAAACGCCGACCTGCTGGAGCTTGCACGCGGCGGTGCCGAAGACGGTCTCTGGTTGCGTGCGATCCGGCAGACAGCGGGGCGGGGGCGGCTCGGGCGCGAATGGTCGTCGCCCGAGGGTAATCTCTACGCCAGCACGCTCGTCCGGTTGCGACCGAACGATCCGCCCGCGGCCAGCCTCGCGCTGGTAGCCGCGGTCGCCTTGCAGGAAACCGTATCGACCTTCCTCGTCGCCGGAATCTGTCAGGGTACGACGGATGCGAGCGAAACGCTCGTCCTGAAATGGCCGAACGACCTGTTGCTCGCGGACGCCAAGCTGTCGGGCATCCTGCTCGAACGCGCGGATGACGCGGTGATCGTCGGCTACGGCGTCAACATTGCGCATCATCCCGATTTGCCCGACCGTGCAACGACCGATCTCGCGGCGCACGGTGTGGTGGTCGAGCCGGCGATGTTCCTCGACATCCTCGCCGACAGTTTCGCGCGCTGGATCGGCCGCTGGCGCACCGAGGGCATCGCGCCGGTTCGCGAGCGCTGGGTCGACTGTGCGCACCCTGCCGGCACCGCGCTGAGCGCTCGCCTTCCCGACGGCAGCGGGATCGACGGCCTGTTCGTCGGGCTCGACACCGATGGCGCGTTGATCCTCCGCTTGGCGTCTGGCGAGCGGCGTGTCATTTACGCTGCCGACGTCTTCCTGCTTTGAGGCCCCGCTGATGCTGCTCGCGATCGATGCCGGCAATACCAATGTCGTGTTCGCGCTCGTCCGCCAGAACGAGGGGCGCGGCGAGATCGTCGCGCGCTGGCGGATCGCGACCGATCCGCGGCGCACGGCGGACGAATATGCGGTGTGGCTGAGTCAGCTGATGCAGCTCGGCGGGCATGATCGTACCGCGGTCGAGGGCGTGATCGTCGCCACCGTCGTCCCGCGCGCGCTCCACAATCTCCAGGTGCTGGCGTCGAAATACTTCAACACCGAGGCGCTGATCGCCGGCCATGCACCGGTCGAATGGGGCATTGCGATCGACGTCGACGAGCCTGCCTCGCTCGGCGCCGACCGAGCGGTCAACACGATCGCCGCGCATGCGCTGCATCCCGGCGACCTGATCGTGATCGATTTCGGCACCGCGACCACCTTCGACGTCGTCGACTATAGCGGCGCGTACAAGGGCGGGATCATCGCGCCGGGGATCAACCTGTCGCTTGACGCACTGGTGACCGCAGCCGCGAAACTCCCGCGGATCGCGATAGAGGCACCGACCGACACAAGCGTGATTGGGCTCAACACCGTCTCGCAGATGCACATCGGCATCTATTGGGGCTATGTCGCGATGATCGAGGGGCTAGTCGCGCGGATGAAGCGCGAGATCGGCCGTCCCGTGAAGGTCGTCGCCACCGGCGGGCTTGCCACATTATTCGAGAAACAGACCGACGTGTTCGACGTCATCGAAGCCGACCTGACGATCCAGGGGCTGGCGATGATGTGGGATCGTCACCATATCTAGGGCCATTGGGCTCGCGCCGACCGGCCTGCGGGCCATATTCCTGTATAATCCTGAAAGTATTCAATGACTCCGAAGAACGAACTCCTTTTCTGTGGCCTTGGCGGCTCCGGCGAAATCGGCATGAACGTCAACCTGTACGGCTGCCAGGGCAAGTGGGTGATGGTCGATCTCGGCATCACCTTCGCCGATCCGCAATATCCCGGCGTCGACGTGATCCTGCCCGATTTGTCCTTCATCGAGGACCGGATCGACGATTTGCTCGGTATCGTCATCACGCACGGCCATGAGGATCATATCGGCTCGCTGCCGTATCTCGCCGAAGACCTCGGCGTGCCGATCTACGCGACGCCGTTCACGATGGGCCTGATCCGCGGCAAGCTCGAGGAAGAGGGCATCGCCAACCGCGTGAAGCTCAAGGTGATCCCGATGGGCGGCAATTTCCAGCTCGGGCCGTTCGGCTTCACCTTCGTCGAGATGTCGCATTCGATCCCCGAGGCGAACGCGCTGCTGATCGATACGCCCTATGGCCGCGTGTTCCACACCGGCGACTGGAAGCTCGATGCGAACCCGGTGATCGGCAACCCGACCAAGCCCGAGGGCTTCATGGCGATCGGCGACAAGGGTGTCGACGTCCTCGTCTGCGATTCGACCAACATCTTCAACACGACCGCGTCGGGTAGCGAAAGCACCGTGCGGAAAGGTCTGTTCGAAGAGGTCAGCAAGGCCAAGGGCCGCGTGATGATCACCAGCTTCGCATCGAACGCGGCGCGGCTGCACACGTTCGGTGAAGTCGCGAAGGAAACCGGGCGTAAGCTGTGCGTGACCGGGCGTTCGCTCGACCGGATCATCAAGGTCGCGCGCGCGACGGGCTATCTGAAGGGCTTCCCCGACACGATCAGCCCCGACGAGGCGATGCGCCTGCCCAAGAACAAGGTGCTGGTCATCGCCACCGGCGGCCAGGGCGAGGAGCGCGCGGCACTGGCGCGTGTCGCGAACGGCAGCCACACGATCACGCTCGACGCCGACGACACGGTGATCTTCTCGTCGAAGCAGATTCCGGGCAACGAGGTCCAGATCGGTCGTATCCAGAATACGCTGGCGGCCAAGGGCATCCGCATGATCACCGAGCGCCAGGCGCACGTCCATGTCTCGGGGCATCCCGGTCAGCCGGAACTCGCGCAGATGTACGACTGGCTGCGGCCGGACGTGCTCGTGCCGACGCACGGCGAGATGCGCCACATGATGGAGCATGCGCGCTTCGGCCTCGAACAGGGCATTCCGCGCGCGATCGTGCAGAGCAATGGCGACATCATCCGCTTGGCGCCCAAGGGCCCGGCGAAGATCGGCAACGCGACGGTTGGGCGCCTAGTGCTCGATGGCGACGTGATCCTGCCGGCGGATGGCGCGACGCTGAGCGAGCGGCGCAAGCTGGCGATCAACGGCCAGATTTCGGTCGGTGTCGCGCTCGGCAAGGATGGCCGGATGGTCGGCCAGCCGCAGGTCCGCGTGCAGGGCGTGCCGGTCGAGGAAGACCGTGCGGCGTTCATCGCCGACGCGGTCCAGGCGGCAGCCGACACGGTGCGCGGCGGCAAGCGCGAGAGCGAGAAGATGCGCGAGCAGATCCGTCTTGCGGTGCGCAAGGTCGCCAAGCGCTGGACCGGCAAGCAGCCGATCGTCGACGTCCTGCTGATCGAGGGCTGATCGGGTGCGCTGGACCTCGGCACTCGCGATCTACGTCCTGTTCTGGGCGTTCTCGGTGTTCCTGGTCCTGCCGTTCGGGGTGAAGACGACGCGTGAAGTCGGGGGCGAACACGTCCCCGGCCAGGCCGAAAGCGCGCCGCACGAGTTCCGGTCGGGGCGGACGGCGTGGCGCGTGACGGTGGTGGCGACGGTGTTGTTCGTGCTGTTCCAGCTGAACTATCATTACGGCTGGATCTCGCCGCAGAGCGTCGACCTGTTCGACCGCGGCAACATGGTCACGCGCTGAGAGAACCCTCACGATCCTCTCCCGCCAGGGGGAGGTGGCACCGAAGGTGACGGAGGGGGAGGATACGGAACAGAGGTTTCCTTTACCTCCCCCTCCGTCTGGCAAGTGCCAGCCACCTCCCCCTGGCGGGGGAGGATCGTGAGTTTACCATCACCCCGGTGACGCGGCAGAGCCCGCGAGCAAGCCGCCATCGATATTGATCTCCGTCCCCGTGATATACGTGGCCTCGTCCGACGCCAGCATCACCGCAACCGCGGCGACCTCGTCGGGCATCCCGAACCGCTTCAACGGCGAATCCGCCACCAGCGCCGCCATCCGCGCTTCCCGGTCCGGACCATTCCCCAGCATCGGCTCCCAGATCGGCGTCAGGATCGCCGCCGGATGCACCGAGTTGCAGCGGATCTTCCACCCCCGCTGCGCGCAATACAGCGCCACCGTCTTGCTATGATTGCGGATCGCCGCCTTCGACGACGCATACGCCCCAGCGAGGGGGATGCCGACCAGCCCGGAGCGTGAAGAGATGTTGATGATCGATCCGGTCCCCGCCGCCTTCATCGCTCCGATCGCATAGCGGCAACCGAGGAACGTGCCGTCGAGATTGACCGCATGGACCGCGCGCCAGTCCGCCAAACTCGCATGTTCGGGATCATGCGCGACCATGCCGTGCTCGAACCCCGTCACGCCGGCATTGTTGACGACCACGTCGGCGACGGGAACGATCTCCGACAGTCGTTGCCAGTCCGCCTCTTCGCGGACGTCCAGCTTTTCGAACCGGCAGCCGATCGCCGCCGCAGTTTCGGCGCCAATGGTTTCGTCGATATCGGTGAGGATGACGATGGCGCCCTCGTCATGGAAGCGCTCGGCGATCGCGCGGCCGATGCCCCGCGCTGCGCCGGTGACGACGCATGTCTTCGTATTCAGTCTTGGCATGTGAGCCTCGAATCTTGAGTCCCGTCGGCGGATTGCTCCGCTGGCGAAGGCCGCGTCAGCGGTGCCGCTGGATCATGTCGAAGACTCCCGTTCAGTTCAGCGCAGGCGCTCGATCGCCTGCGCCAGCGCGACATACAGCTTGCCCATGTCCGACGACAGCAACGTCACCCCGAGCGGCGACCCGTCCCGCTGCGTCAGGATCGCGCGGAGCATCGCCTCGAAGTCGTGGATGTAGCGGTTGACCATCTCGCGGAACGCTTCGTCATCGTCATAGAGACCGGCGATCTCGCGGACTTCGCTCGCATCGAGTATCCGCACCGCGCGACGCGTGAAGACGCCGCGGTCACCCTTGAGGTACGCCCCCCAGGCGCTGTCGGAAATTTCCGGGGCGATCGCCTTGGTGATGTCGATCGAGGCGGAGTTGAGCGATTCGATCAGCAACGACACGCGGCGTGCGAAGGTGTCGCTGTCCGCCTCCTCGCGCTCGGTCCGCGCCTCTTCGATCCGCGTTTCGACGATCGCGGTCTGATCGACGATCGCCTGGACTTCGCGCGCCAGCCGTTCGGTCGCGCCAGTCGCTGCATCGACGGCCGCATCGGTGGCGTCGGTAAGTGCCTTGACCTGCCGCTCCACCGTATCGTTGGTCGCGCGCCGCATCGCATCGGCGCTGGCGGCGCCCAGCGCGGCTGCGGCTTCGGGAATGACCTTCGACAGTGTCTCGCGCGTCTTGTCGGCCGCGACCGCAGCGGTTTCGCGGACGCGGTGGAGCGCTTCGATCAACTGCGGCGCGGCGTCTTCGGCAAAATGCTGCGTGCGGCCGATCGCCTCGTCGACCATCTGCCCCAGCGCATCGGCCTTAGCGCGACCGGTGTTGAGCGTGTTTAGCAGGTCCGTCGACAGCGTATCGAGCACCTGGCGCTGTTCGCCGATGACCCCCGCGATCGCCTCGATCGCGTCGTGCGTGCTCTCCGCCGCGGTGACGAGCGCGAGCAGTTCGGGCCGCGCCGAGACGACGATGCTCTTGCTGGCGAGCACATGCGAATCGAGCCGGCCAAGCGCTTCGGGCATCGTCTCGTCGATCTCACGCGCGGCTGCGTCGAGCGCGACGAGCAGCGTCTCGGTCGTCGTGATGGTCCGGTGCGCCATCTCGTCGCCGGTGCGCAAAGCCTCGGTCATCGCGTCGGCGGAGCCGCCCAGCGCGCTGATCGAGGCGGCGAGACCCTGGGTGCGCTCGGTGCCGTGGCGGTGGAGCGCCTCGATCCGCGTCTCGACTTCGCCGAGCCCGGTGTGAAGGTCGTCGACGATCCGCTCGCCCGCGTTGCGTTGTAGGTCGAGGCGGATCGCGACCCGCTCGATCGCGTCCTCGACGGTGGCGATGCGGCGGGCGAGCGCTTCGGCGCTGTCGCGGGCGGCGCTGTCGAGCGCAGCCTGGTTCGCGCCGACCATCGCCAGCATCGCGTCGCCCTGCGCGGCAATGCTCTTGCGGGCTTCGTCGACCGCGTCGGCGGTGCGATTGAGCAGCGCATCGACCGCGCCGGACATGCCGTCGGTGACCGATTCTAGGTGCGCGCCCGCGGTCTGGCTGGTTGCCTCCATGCGGACGATGTGCGCGGCCAGGCGTTGCGCTGCGCCGCTCGCCATCGTGTCGGCATCGCGGCCGCGTTCGGCGAGCGCGACGATCTGCGCGTCGAGCGCAGCGGCATGCTCGCTGGCCGAGAGACCAGTACGTTCGAGCCGCTTGGCGACGTCGTCGATATCCGCCTGCGCGCGGGGGAGGGTGGCGATCAGGACGCCGAGGCTGGTCTGCGCGCCCGCGGTCGAGGTGGCGAGGTTGCGCGCGTGTGCGGCGGCCTGGTCGATCTCGGACACCATGCCGCGGCCGATCGCGGCGAGCTGTTCGGTCGCACCGCCACCCATCGCCATCAGCGCGTCGAGCTGCTCGGCAAGTTGTACGCGGTTGGCGTCGATCGTGTTCGACAAAGCGGCGACGGTGCGCTCCAGGCTCGCGGCCTCGTCGCGCATCGCCTGTGCGGTGATACCGAAACGGCGGGCCTCGGTACGGCTGGTGCGCATCGCGAGCAGCCAGACGATGCCGACAAGCGCGGGAACGACGCAGAGAGCGGCGATGAACTGGACGAGTGCGACCGGCTCGATCGTGCCGAGCGAGCCGCGTGCAAGCCAGAGCATGCCGGCGAGCCAGACGACCACGACAGCCACGGCGATACCCGCGTAAAGAGGTCCGCGTTCTTGCGCAGGCTCTTGATAAACCTCGTCGAAACTAGGTTCGGTGACGGCTTCGGACATATCTTCTATCACCGGATCCATCACGATGTCCGCGCGAATGGGATGGGCATTGCCTGCCGACGCGCGAAACCCGATCATTGACGAACCCCCGTTCATGAACATCGGAAGTATCATGGATTGCCGCCCGACAAAACGGATGATGCGACGGTTCGGCGAACATCCGTCCGGTAAGCGGGGCGACACGGCGTATGATCGTGGCGGCATCGGCAAGCGGCGCCTGTCGTATTTGCAATAATGGATGCGATGCGGAGGGTTTCGTCGCCTCGGGCTGGCAGTTTATCGCCGGTAACGTAAAACCGAACCACGATGCAGGGCGGTTCGGCCGAACGCGGGCTTTGCAGGACGGCGTGTACCGCCTAACAGCCTGCGATGCTTGCCGGTCTATTATTTGCAATACACGACGCCGACGATCGTCCCGATCGTCTGGCCGCGACTCTGCCGTTCAGCGGCGTCACGCTTATCGAATACCAGGCGCGACTGCTGATCGCAGCCGGCGTATCGCAGGTGATCGTCGTCGTCGCGCGGATGACCCCCGAACTGCTCGGCGCGATCAACCGCATCGGGCGGCGCGGCGTGAGCGTCGATACGGTGCGCTCCGCGACCGAGGCGGTCGAGAAACTCCACCCCCTCGCGCGCATATTGATGCTCGGCGACGGGCTTGTTACCACGGAGGCGATCGTCAAGGCGATGGCGGGCGAGGAGGGCGATTGCCTGCTCGTCGTGCCGGAGGGCGATGCGGGCCCCGGCTTCGAACGCGTCGGCGGGCAGATGGCGTGGGCCGGTGTCGCGCGGCTGAGTTCGAGCCGGATCGCCGAAGTCGCCGCGTTGCCGCAGGATTACGATCTCCAGTCTTCGCTGCTGCGATTGGCCGTCCAGTCGCGCGCGATCCATGTGCTGCTCCCGACCGATGCGGTGCGCGGCGGCCACGGGATCGAGCGTCAGGCGCGGACGCTGGAGGAGCGCGGGCGCGCAGTGCTGATGACGATCGTGTCGGGACGGCGCGGCTGGTTCGACCGGTTCGTCCTTGCGCCGATCGCGCGGCTGGCGTTGCCGTTGCTGGTCGATCGCGGCGCGGCGGGGACGAGCGTCGGTGCGGCCGGGCTGGCGCTCGGCATCGCCGGGCTGGTGACGATGGGCTTCGGGCTGTCGTCGATCGGGCTGTTCGTTGCGTTGATCGGCAGCATCGCGCTGGCGCTCGGCTCCGTGTTGAGCGGCCTTCGCGACGAGGCGCCGATGGCGCGCTGGCAGACGCTTGCGATCGCCGGCGTCGTCGCAGCGGCGATCCTGGTCTTCGCGTTCTTCGTCAGCGGCTATGCGGGCGACAATACCGCGCTGGCGATCGGTACTGCGACGGTCGCGATCGGTGGACTGGCCGAGCGCGCCATCCTCGAGCGCGAGCGCCGGCTGTGGTGGGGTAGTCCGGCGGCGTATCTGCTGGTCGTCGCAGTGTTCGCACTGATCGGATTTCCGGTGTTCGGACTGGGCATGACGGCGGTCTATGCGATCGCTACGCTGGCGGCGGCAATCGAGCGATTGCGTCGCGCGCCTTAGGCGTACCTTAACGACCGGAGGCTAAGCACGGGATCATGTCGGTCGGCCCAACGATGCAAGACGCTATGCCGTCCTATGATCCAGTGCAGCGAGCAGAGGCTGCGCGCCTGCGGGCCGAGACGCGGCTGGCCGGGACGATCACCGACTTTTTCCTCGATGCGGAAGCACGGATCGACGATCGCACGCGGCTGATGCTGGCACAGGTGCTCGGCGCGATCGTCGGGGCGATCGAATGGGATATACGGCGGCATGCGGCGCGGTTGCTGGCCGGTGCCGGCGCGACGGAGGCAGGCGAGGCGATCCTGAAGGCAGGCGTGGGCACCGTCCTGCAACGGCTGACACGTGCGGGTCTGCTGCGTGACGAAGACCTGATGGACGAACTGATCGCCCGCGTCCGCCACGATCTGATCGCAGCGTCGCTACCGGTCGAGGTGGCGGAACCCGACGAGGCCAGCTTGCTCGTACGCTTGGCCGGTGTGCCCGACAGCATCGTGGCGTCGGCGGCATCGGCATTGCTCGCGGCGGAAAGCCGGCGGCGGGTAGCGAACGAGCAGGGTGCGGTCGGAGGCAGCGAACTGCCCGCCGAACTGCACCACCGACTGGTCTGGTGGGTAGCCGCAGCGATCCGTGACGGCTTGACATCGCCGACCCGCGAGAGCGACCGCGCGATCACCGATGCGGCACAGCGCAGCCTGGCGGCACATGACGAGGGCGAGCGGCCCGATGCGGTGGCGACACGACTCGCGGCGGCGCTGGATGCGCGGCCCAATGAGTTGCCGGCGGTGCTGGTCGAATCGATCGGCGACCGGCGGCTTTCCTTGTTCGTCGCAGTGCTGGCGCATGCGCTGGGCATCGCGTTCGATCAGGCGCGGGCGATCACGCTCGATCCCGAAGGTGATCGGCTTTGGCTCGCGCTGCGTGCGCTCGACATGGATCGGCCGACGATCGCCCGGATCGGTCTCGCGCTGTCGGAGGCGGATCCGCGCCGGGATATCGAGCAGTTCGCGGACGCGCTCGACGCGATCGTTTCGATCGGCGTGGAGGATGCGCGCGCGTCGATCGCGCCGCTTGCGCTCGACCGTGATTTTCGGATGGCGTTGCGCGCGCTGGCGCGTACGGAACGGCGATGAGTCTGTTCGATCCATCGACCGAAAGCCCGATCGCGCACGGCATCGTCGCGCCCGATGGATCGCTGTCGTTCGCAGACCCGGCATTGATCGCACTCAACCAGCGGGCCGGGGGCATGCGCGGGGCGCCGCTCGCCGTGCCGCAACTCGCGACGATCGCGCGGCTTGCGCGGCGACTGGGCATCGTCGTGTCGCGCGGGGTGGTCGTTGCCGACGACGAAGCCGATGTGGATCTCTGGGTACGCGCGCAACCGGACGGCGAGAATGTACGTCTGACGGTGAGTGGCTGGCGCGAGATCGCCGCGTGGCGTCCGACCCGGCCTGCACCGGGTGCACCGGATGATTTTCTCGGCAGCGATACCGATTGGCGGTGGGAGACCGACGCGGCGTTGCGGCTGACGTTCGTGACGCTGGATGCCGGGCCGAAGCATGGCTTCGACGCGTTCGCGCTGCTCGGCCAGCCGCTGACGGCGATGTTCGCGCTCGATACCGGAACCGACGGGACATTGCCGATCCTCGATTCGCTCGCCCGGCGCCGGCCGATGACGGCGCAACCCGCGCGGCTGCGGAGTTCGGGGCGGGCGGTGACGCTGACCGCGACCGTGCGTCATGACGCCTCGGGGGATTTCGCAGGGTTCGTCGGCACCGCGCGGATGGCGGTAGAAGACGTCGCACCGCCGGCCGAACCTGCGACGCTCTCGCCGACCTTCACGAGCGGGCTGGACAAGGCGTTGCGCATTCCCCTCGCGCGGATCGTCGCCAACGCCGACAGCATCAATGCGCAGGCGGATGGACCGGTGCAGGGCGACTACGCCGATTACGCGGCGGATATCGCCAGTGCCGGCCGCCATCTGCTCGAACTGGTCGATGACCTCGTCGATCTCCAGGCGGTCGAGCGGCCCGATTTCACGCTGCTGCCCGAGCCGATCGATCTCGCCGATGTCGCCCGTCGCGCGGCGGGGCTGTTGTCGGTTCGCGCGGCCAATGCCGATGTCACGATCGCGAGACCACCGGTCGACATGCGTGTCGCCGCGCTCGGCGATTTCCGCCGCGTGTTGCAGATTCTCGTCAACCTCGTCGGCAACGCGGTGCGCTATTCGCCGCGTGGCGCGCAGGTGATCGTCACCGTGACGCGTACCGAAAGCCACGCCGTCGTCGTGGTGGCGGACAAGGGGAAGGGAGTCGCGCCCGAAGATCAGGTCCGGATTTTCGAGAAGTTCGAGCGGGTCGATCCGTCGGAGGCCGGCGGCAACGGGCTTGGCCTGTACATCGCACGGCGGCTGGCGCGGGCGATGCAGGGGGATCTCACGGTCGAAAGCGCACCCGGCGAAGGCGCGCGCTTCGTCCTGACGTTACCGGCGGATCCGACGCGCCACTAATATCAGCGCAAGGCCGAATGCGGCGAGGAACGCGCCGCGATCCGCCCATGGCCGCTGGTCGAGCATGAAGCTCGACTGCGGCCAATGGACGTAACCCAGCCCCTGGCCGATCCAGAGCAGACCCATCAGCGCGCTGAGCACGCCGACGACCATCAGGATCGGCCGGAGCGTCTTCATCAGCGTGACGCCATTGGGACGTAGTCACGCGCCGTAGGGCCGCTGTAGAGCTGGCGCGGGCGGCCGATCTTCTGGTCGGGATCGGTGATCATCTCGTTCCACTGTGCGACCCAGCCGACGGTGCGGGCGAGTGCGAAGAGGACGGTGAACATCGAGGTCGGGAAGCCGATCGCCGACAGGATCACGCCCGAATAGAAATCGACGTTCGGGAACAGCTTCTTCTCGATAAAGTACGGATCGTTGAGCGCCAGACGCTCGAGCTCGATTGCGACGTCGAACACGGGGTCGGTGACGCCCAACTCGCCGAGCACTTCCTTGACGGTCGTCTGCATGACGGCCGCGCGCGGATCGTAGTTCTTGTAGACGCGGTGACCGAAGCCCATCAGGCGGAACGGATCGTTCTTGTCCTTGGCGCGGGCGATATACTCGGGGATCCGGTCGACGGTGCCGATCTCATGCAGCATGTTGAGCGCGGCTTCGTTCGCGCCGCCATGCGCAGGGCCCCAGAGGCAGGCGATGCCGGCGGCGATGCACGCGAACGGGTTGGCGCCCGACGAACCGGCGAGACGAACGGTCGAGGTCGACGCGTTCTGCTCGTGATCGGCGTGGAGGATGAAGATGCGGTCCATCGCCTTTTCGACGATCGGGTTCACGACATACTTCTCGGCCGGCACGCCGAACGTCATCTTCAGGAAATTGCCGGTGTAGCTCAGCGTGTTGTCCGGATAGACGAACGGCTGACCGACGCTGTACTTGTACGCCATCGCGGCGATCGTCGGCATCTTGGCGATCAGGCGATGCGACGCGATCACGCGCTGTGCCGGATCGTGGATGTCGGTCGAATCGTGATAGAAGGCCGACAGCGCGCCGACGACGCCGCACAGGATCGCCATCGGATGCGCATCGCGGCGGAAGCCACGGAAGAACTGCGCAAGCTGCTCATGCACCATCGTGTGGCGGGTGATCGTGTTCGAGAAGTTCGCCAGCTCGTCTTCGCTCGGCAGTTCGCCGTTCAGGAGCAGATAGGCGACTTCCATGAAGTTCGACTGCTCGGCCAGTTCGCCGATCGTGTAGCCGCGGTGCAGCAGCGTGCCCGCGTCACCGTCGATATAGGTCAGCTTCGACTGGCACGACGCCGTCGAGGTGAAGCCCGGATCATAGGTGAAATTGTCCGTCTGTGCGTACAGCTTGCGGATATCGATGACGTCGGGTCCGACCGTGCCGGACATCACCGGATAATCGAAATCCTTGCCGTCGACCTTGAGGGTTGCGGTCTCGCTCATGCTTGTATCCTTCCTCGAAATCTTATCAGCTAGCCATCCGGTCGGCGATCCGACCGAGGCTTTCGTCACGCCCGAGCAGGTCGAGCACGTCGAATATTCCCGGTGACGTCTTGCGTCCCGTCAGTGCGGCACGAAGCGGCTGTGCGACCTGCCCGAGCTTGACGCCCCGGGCTTCGGCCACGCGCCGTACCGCACCTTCGAGCGCTTCCGTATCCCACTTGTCGAGCGCGTCAAGTTCAGCATGCGCATTCGCCAAAATCGCACTCGCTTCACCCTGCAAAAGGCTCGCTGCGGCGTCATCCATCGCCAAAGGACGCTGGCTGAACAGGAAATTCGACCCTTCGGCCAACTCGTTCAGGTTTGCGGCACGTGGCTTCAGAACCGGCATCGCGCGAGTCAGAAGATCGAGTCCGCCGTCCGGCAGGCCGTGACCGAGCCGATCGGCGGCGAGCTGCGCCAGCCGCGCGTCGTCGGCCTCACGGATATAATGCCCATTGAGATTTTCGAGCTTCTTCAGGTCGAACCGCGAGGGCGACTTGCCGACGCCCGACAGGTCGAACCACTCGACCGCCTGCTCGCGGCTGATGATTTCGTCGTCGCCGTGACCCCAGCCGAGCCGGAGCAGGTAATTGTCGAACGCCTCGGGCAGGATGCCCATTTCGTCGCGATACGCTTCGATGCCGACCGCGCCGTGACGCTTCGACAGCTTGGCGCCGTCGGGGCCGTGGATCAGCGGGATGTGCGCGTAGATCGGCTCGGGCCAGCCCATCGCGCGGTAGATCGGCAGCTGGCGGAACGCGTTGTTGAGATGATCGTCGCCGCGGATGACGTGCGTGACGCCCATGTCGTGATCGTCGACGACGACGGCGAGCATATAGGTCGGCGTACCGTCCGAACGAAGCAGGACGAGGTCGTCGATCTCTTCGTTCTTGACCGTGACCGCACCTTGGACGCGGTCCTCGATCGTGACGGCACCTTCCTGCGGCGCGCGCAGGCGGACGACATGGGGCAAGTCGGGGGCGTCGCTCGCCGGGCGATCGCGCCACGGGCTGCGGATGCGGAGCGGCTTCTTCGCGGCCTGCGCCTCGGCGCGCATCGCGGCGATCTCGTCGTTGGTCATGTAGCAGCGATAGGCATGCCCATTTGCCACCATTTCATGTGCGACCTGCGCGTGGCGCTCGGCGCCGGCGAACTGCATGACGACGTCGCCGTCCCAGTCGAGCCCGAGCCAGCGCATCCCGTCGATGATCGCGTCGATCGCCGGCTGGGTCGAGCGGACCCGGTCGGTATCCTCGATCCGCAGCAGGAACTTGCCCCCGTTCGCCTTTGCGAACAGCCAGTTGAACAGCGCGGTGCGCGCGCCGCCAAGATGCAGGAACCCCGTCGGCGACGGAGCGAAACGGGTAACCACGGGTGCGGCCGAATTGGCGGTGCCCGTATCAGATATTGCGCCCAACCGCGGGTGCTCCCAGACTGATGAAACAATGGAGAAACGATGGCCATGACAGCCGTCGCCGCCCCTAGCATGCGTCCTTGGCGGCGACAAATGGGCGTGCCGCGATGGGGGGCTGTCGTTTGGCTTGCTGTCGTCGGGCTGGCCGTGGAACGCTGGCTGGAGGCGGAGCGCGACCAGCTGGTGTTGTGGCTGCCGGTGATGCTGGGCGGCGGGATCGCTTTGTGGTTCGCGTTGGCGGACCCGGCAGCGTGGTGCGTCGCGGTGCTGCTGTTGGTCGCAGGCGGGTTGGCATGTCTGGCCGTGGGGCAGGGCGGTCGTGCGGCGCGGGCGCTGGCGATCGGGTTGCTGACGGCGGCGCTGGGGCTCGGGTTGATCTGGGCGCGGTCGGAATGGGTGGCGCGGCCGGTTCTGGGCGGTCCGACGATCGCGCGTTTCTCAGCGAAGGTCGAGGCAATCGAGCCGTTGGTGGCGCGGAAGCTGGTCCGGCTGACGGTATTGCCGGTTGGGAAGGGGGTGGAGACCGACGGGCAGCCAGTCGCCTTGCCGTACCGCGTCCGCGTCAATCTGGCGGAGGCAGATGCGCCGAAGCTGCTGGGGACGGGGGCGGTCATCCAGTTGCGGGCACGGCTGATGCCACCGCCGCTGCCCGCGGTGCCGGGCGCGTACGATTTCGCGCGCGTCGCGTGGTTTGGCGGTATCGGCGCGACGGGGCGCGGTTTCGCACCGGTGGTCGTGACAAGGTCGAGCGAATCGGGTGCCGGCATCCGCGTCGCGCTCTCGCACCATATCGTCTTGCGACTGGACGGCAGCGCGGGCGGTATCGCGGCCGCCCTTGCGACCGGCGACGTCGGCGCGATCAGCGAGGAGGATTCGGAGGCGATGCGGCGCGCGGGGCTCGCGCATCTTTTGTCTGTTAGCGGATTGCACATCACGGCTGCGGTCGCCGCGACGATGCTGATCGTGTTGCGGCTGCTGGCGCTCAGTCCGTGGTTGGCTTTGCACGCGCGACTGCCGCTGATTGCCGCGCTGGCGGGTGCGGCGGCGGCGATCGGCTATACGTTGCTGACTGGCAGCCAGGTGCCGACGATCCGGTCGTGCGTCGCCGCGTTGCTGGTGCTGGCGGCGCTTGCGATGGGGCGCGAGGCGATGACCTTGCGGCTGGTGGCGGCGGGGGCGGCGTGCGTCATGCTGGTGTTGCCCGAGTCGGCGGCCGGGCCGAGCTTCCAATTGTCGTTCGCAGCGATCACCGCGATCATGGCGCTGCACGAACATCCGGTGATCCGCGCGGTCTTCGGGCCGCACGACGAAGGGCGAGGACGAAAGCTGGCGCGCGGCGTCGCCTCGTTGTTGCTGACGGGGCTGCTGGTCGAATTCGCGCTGATTCCGATCGCGGTCTATCATTTCCACAAGGCGGGGCTGTACGGTGCGTTCGCCAATATCATCGCGATCCCGTTGACGACGTTCGTGGTGATGCCGCTGGAGGCGCTGGCGCTGCTGCTCGACGTCGGCGGCGTGGGTGCGCCGGTCTGGTGGCTGGTGCAGCGGTCGCTCGATGCGCTGTTGTGGCTAGCGCATATCGTCGCCGATGCGCCGGGTTCTGTACGATCCTTGCCCGCGATGCCGACGGCAGCGTTTGCGCTGATGATCGTTGGTGGCATCTGGATCGCGTTGTGGCGGACACGGTTGCGCCGACTGGGACTGCTGCCGCTCGCCGCCGGTGCGATCTGGGCGTTGACGACGCCTGCACCCGATATTCTCGTTACCGGAGATGGGCGCCACGTGGCGGTGCGGACGGCGGCGGGACTGGCTATGCTGCGCGACCGGGCCGGCGATTATACGCGCGACATGCTCGCGGAGAATGGCGGGGTGGATGGCGAGCCGCTCCTGCTCGCGGACCAGCCTGATGCACGATGCAGCCGCGATCTGTGCGTCACCGATATCGCCGCGCGAGGACGGATGTGGCGGATCCTCGCGACGCGCAGCGCTTATATGGTGCCGATCGCCGAACTGATCGCCGCCTGTCGCCGCGCGGACGTTGTGGTCAGCGAGCGCGGTCTGCCGAAACGCTGCGTGCCGCGGTGGCTGAAGCTGGACCGCCGTGTTCTGCGTCGGACGGGCGGGGTCGCGCTGACCCTAGGGACCGGGACGATCGTTACGATACTGACTGCGGGTGATCGCCATCCCTGGCGCGATCCGCCCGTCCTCGAACGTCCTGCGCATATTTTCAGATCGCGGCAGGCTCGGTTCTACGATGGGACGTCTGGGTCTCGGGCCGACCGACGCCGCTGGAAGTATGATGTTCACGCGAAGGCGCAAAGGCGCGAAGGTGTTGCGATTCGGGAGACCGTCCCGATCTCCATGAAAAATTGAGGAGCGTCGTCGCCATGACCGCCTCGGAATGCAGGTCGACGCCCCCCCGAACGCAACATCTTCGCGCCTTTGCGCCTTCGCGTGATCCAAATCACCAGCAGACGCACGCGGTGGCCGGGAAATGAATTTTCACGCGGAGACGCGGAGCAGTGCCTTGGACGACGAACCGGACCAGATTGATAACCATCCGGCCGTCCGTCCCGCAGTCGTTTGAAACCGCAAGGCTCTCCCCAAGCGAAACACCTCCGCGTCTCCGCGGCTCCGCGGCTCCGCGCGAACATATTCTTTATGCTGCGCAGAGCAGGCGCTGGTGGTTCAGTCGTAGCGGCGGAGGATACCGGAGAGCTTGCCCTGCACGCGGACCTGGGCTGGGGCGTAGCGTTGGGGGTCGTAGGCTCGGTTGGCGGGGTCGAGGCGGACCATGGCGCCTTCGCGGCGGAAGTATTTGAGGGTGGCTTCGCTGTCCTCGATCAGCGCGACGACGATCTCGCCGTCGCGGGCGGTCTCGGTGCGGCGGATCAAGGCGTAGTCGCCGTCGAGGATGCCGGCTTCGACCATCGAGTCGCCGGAGACTTCGAGCGCGTAGTGTTCACCGGTGCCGAGGAGCGCGGCGGGGACGGCGAGCATGGTGCTGCCTTCGAACGCCTCGATCGGGACGCCGGCGGCGATGCGGCCGTGGAGGGGGATCTCGATGACGTCGTTGGCCGGTTGCGGCGTTGCGGCGGCAGGCGCGGACTTTACGTTCGACGCCTTCGAGGGCGCCTTCTTCTCCGCACGCTCGGGCATGCGCAGCACTTCGAGTGCGCGCGCGCGGTTCGGCAGGCGGCGGATGAAGTTGCGCTCCTCAAGCGCGCTGATCAGACGGTGGACGCCCGACTTCGACTTGAGGTCGAGCGCGTCCTTCATCTCCTCGAACGACGGCGAGACCCCGGTTTCGTTGAGGCGATCGTTGATGAAGCACACGAGTTCGTGCTGCTTGCGCGTGAGCATGGCGGTTCTCCGTCCGGAACAGACTGGGAACTTCTATGGAACATAATTAACGCCGTCAAGCGTCCGTATCACGCGATCACGAGGATTTCCGCCGATTCGCCTGTCCGTGCCACCGGCGCATTGCCGGCACGGACGATCAGGCAGGTCGAGCGGGCGAGCGTAAGGAGCATCGAGCTGTCCTGGATCGTCGAGGCATAGGCCTTGCCGTCGCGGAGTTCGGCGCGGAGATAGTCGGTGCGGGCATTGTTGGCGGGGAGGTCTTCGCCGAGCAGCGCGAGGGTCGACTGGGGAAGCGGGTCGCGCGCGCCGGCCATGTGCGCGACGACCGGCTTCACGAACAGCGTGGCGGTGACGAAGGCTGAGACCGGGTTGCCGGGGAGGCCGAGCACCATCATCTCGCTGATCCGGCCGGCCATCATCGGCTTGCCGGGGCGCAGCGCGATCCGCCAGAAATTTATCGTGCCGCCGGCCGCCTCGATTGCGGGGCGGACCAGGTCGTGATCGCCCACCGACGCGCCGCCAGTGGTGACGAGCAGGTCGGCCTGGACGCTGGCGAAGGCCTCGCGCAGGACTTCGAGATTGTCAGGGAGGATGCCGAGGTCGACGATGTCTACGGGCATGTCGGCGAGCATTGCCGCCAGCATGATGCCGTTCGATTCGGGCAGTGCGACGCCGTCGGTCGTCGAGCCGGGGGGGACGAGTTCGTCGCCGGTGGCGGCGACGGCGACGCGGACGCGGCGGTTGACGGTGAGGCTGCCGTGGCCGCCGGTCGCGGCGACTGCGATGCGTGCGGGGCTGAGGCGGTCGCCGGCTGCGATCAGGCGGGTGCCGGTCGAGAAGTCGAGGCCTTTGTGGCGGGTGTTGCGGCCGAATGTCGGCGGACCTTCGCCGGCTAGGATCAGGGTTTCGCCGTCGCGCTCGGCCTCTTCCTGGACCATGACGGTGTCGGCGCCGTCGGGCACCGCGGCGCCTGTGAAGATGCGGGTGGCTTCACCTTGGCCGACCTTGCCGGTGAACGGGCGGCCGGCGGCGCTTTCGCCGATGACTTTCCAGGGGCCGGGGAGGTCCGCGAAGCGGATCGCGTAGCCGTCCATCGCCGAGAGGTCGGCGGCGGGTTGCGTGCGGCGGGCGAGGATGTCCTCCGCGGCCCAGCGGCCGGCGGCTTCGCGTAAAGCCACGGCCTCACTGCCGACGCGGGGGGCCATGGCGAAGAGGCGGGTCTGGGCTTCGGCGACTGGGACTAGGGTCATGCGTAAGACTCTGTTTTCGGGCGTTTCTGAAAAGTGAAGTATAGGAAGTATAGACGCTGGGAGCAGTTTGGCGGTTTGCGCCTTGGGGCGGTTTCGTATGGGGGAACCGCAGGGTGCGTGGGTATGTTCCGTGCTTTGCCATGGGTCTGGTGTGTAGGACAGGTGTTGTTGGGTTAGTGGGGCGTGGGGTGCGGGCCGCTACTGGCGCTATCTGGGCTGGTAGATATCGAATTGTAGCGCCTGCCTCCTTGTTCTCCCGCGAAGGCGGGAGTCCAGTCTGGGTCCCCGCCTTCGCGGGGAAACACGGGTTGGGCGGATGATGGTTGCCATAATGTTGGCCTTCCCAATCGGGCCCCGGCCTTCGCCGGGGTGGTGTGGGTTTGCCGGGGTGGTGTGGGTTTGCCGGGGTGGTGTGGGTTTGCCGGGGTGGTGTGGGTTTGCCGGGGTGGTGTGAGTTCGCCGAGGGGGTGTGGGTTCGCTCGGCCAGCGCGGGTTCATCCTTGGCGGGGCTTTGTTTGGGGGAAAGAGACACCAGATCAGTATGATGACACGCTATACGCCTCGGGCGAAAGACAGGATGGGGGCGGCGGTAGGTGCGGTGCTGCTGCCGGGGATGCTTGGTTATGCGCTGCTCTCGGGGCTGGTGGTGACGATGCCGGCGGCGGTGAGCGATGCGTTGAAGGTGTTCGACGCGGCGCCGCCTCCGCCACCGCCACCCGAGGAGAAGGTCAGGCCTCGGCCGTCGCCTAGCCGTAAGCCCGAGGGGGCTGCGTCGCCGCCTAATCTGAAGTCGAAGGCTACCGAGGTGGTGGCGCCGCCGCCGATCGTGCCGGTGGTCGTGCCGCCGCCTGTCGTGGTGGCGGAGAAGGCTGGGGTTGGTGCGGAGGCGACTTCGGGGGCTTCGAATGTTCGTGGGCCGGGGACTGGGAGTGGCGGGATCGGTAATGGGACCGGCAGCGGCGGGTATGGCGATGGCGACGGCGGCGGGGGTGAGGAAACACCCCCGGAGTGGCGCGGCGGACGGTTGCGGGACTCGGATTATCCGCGCGAGGCTGCCGAGACGGGGATCCGGGGGCGGGTGTTCGTGCGGTATCTGGTTCAGACCAATGGGCGGGTGTCGCGGTGCCGGGTGACGCGGTCCAGCGGGAGCCGGGTGCTGGATGACCTGACGTGTCGGTTGATCGAGCAGCGGTTTCGGTATGACCCTTCGCTGGATGCGGCGGGGCGGCCGGTGGAGTCTACGATCGTGGAGAGCCACGACTGGTCTATGGATGACGATTGACGTCACAAGCTGAGCGCGTTCTGCTTGGCTTGCCCTCACCCTTCGCCGCCTTCGGCGTCTCTCCCTCTCCCCTCTAGGGAGAGGGGTTTTTTACGCGGTCCAGCTGCCGGATTTGCCGCCGGATTTTGCGCGGACGCGGATGTCTGAGAGGACCATTGTTTTGTCGATGGCCTTGGCCATGTCGTAGATCGTGAGGAGCGTTACCGTGGCCGCGGTCAGGGCTTCCATCTCGACGCCGGTTTTGCCTTCGGTCGAGGCGGTGGCGGTGGCGGTTACGCCGGTTTCGTCGACGACTAGGTCGATCTCGACCTTTGTCAGCGGGAGCGGGTGGCAGAGCGGGATCAGGTCGCTGGTGCGCTTGGCGGCCATGATGCCGGCGACGCGCGCGACCGCGAGGACGTCGCCCTTTTTCGCGGTGCCGGCGCCGATTGCCGTGGCGGCTTCGGTGGACATGGTGATGCGGCCGGAGGCGATGGCCTCGCGGGCGGTGACGGCCTTGCCGCCGACGTCGACCATGCGGGCCGCGCCGGCTTCGTCGATGTGGGTAAGGCCGGTCATCCGACCCCCACTTCGCCGACCAGCGCGCGCGTTGCGGCTTCGACGTCGTCCTGGCGCATGAGCGCTTCGCCGATCAGGAAGCAGTGGATGTCGTGCTCGGCCATCGCGTCGAGTTCCGCACGCGTCGTGAGGCCGCTTTCGGCGACGAAGGTGCAGTCCTTGGGCGCCTTGCCGACGAGGTCGTAGGTGCGCTGGAAATCGACCGTGAAGTCGCGCAGGTCGCGGTTGTTGACGCCGATCAGGCGCGACTTGAGCCTTAGCGCGCGCTCCATTTCATGCGCGTCATGAACCTCGACCAGCACGTCCATGCCGCATTCGAGCGCGGACGCCTCGATCTCGGCCATCTGGATGTCGTCGAGCGCGGCGACGATGATCAGGATGCAGTCGGCGCCGATCGCGCGTGCCTCGGTCGACTGCCACGGATCGACCATGAAATCCTTGCGCAGGACCGGGATCGAGACGGCGTCGCGCGCCGCGGTCAGATAGGCGTCGGAGCCCTGGAACCACTTTTCGTCGGTCAGTACGGAGAGGCACGCGGCACCGCCGGCTTCGTAGGCGCGAGCGTGGGCTACCGGGTCGAAATCGGCGCGGATCAGGCCTTTCGAGGGGCTTGCCTTCTTGACCTCGGCGACCAGTGCGTAGCCGCTCTTTGCATCGAGCGCGGCGCGGAAGCCGCGGGGCTTCGACATGCGGGCGATACCCGCGTCGATATCGGCCAGCGACGTCGTGGCTTTACGCGCAGCGACTTCGGCGCGCTTGGTCTCGAGGATACGGTCGAGCATGGTCATGTCAGTAGGCGATCCAGCGGGCGAGCAGCGCGTCGGCGCTGCCGGTGTCGAGGGCGGCCGCGGCTTTGGCGACGCCTTCGATGAGAGTGGGGACGGTGCCGGCGACCATCAAGGCGGCGGCGGCGTTGAGCAGGACGGCATCGCGGTAGGTTCCCGCCTCGCCCTTGAGCAGGCGGCGGAGCGCGTCGGCGTTGTGGGCCGCGTCGCCGCCGCGGATGTCGGTGATCGCGTGGCGGGTGAGGCCTGCGTCTTCGGGCGTTATGCGCGCGGGAAGCGCGACGCTGCCGACCGAGGCGACGATGCTGGGCCCTGCGCCCGAGATTTCGTCGAGGCCTTCTTCACCCGACACGACGAGCGCGGCTTCGGTGCCGAGTTGTTCGAGCGCGTCGGCGTAGAGCGCGACGTAATCGGGGCGGGCGATGCCGATGAGCTGGCGGGTGGTGCCGGCCGGGTTGGCGAGCGGGCCCATCAGGTTGAAGATCGTGCGCCGGCCGATGCGCTGGCGGATCGGGGTGATGCGCTTCATCGCCGGGTGGTGGTTGGCGGCGAACAGGAAGGCGATGCCGATCTCGTTGAGGCTTGCTTCCGCGGTGGCGCCGGCGCGATCCATGTCGAGGCCGAGGACTTCCAGCGTGTCGGCGGCGCCAGCCTTGCTGGAGGCGGCGCGGTTGCCGTGCTTGGCGACGGGGACGCCGGTCGCAGCGACAACGAGGGCCACGGCGGTCGAGACGTTGAGCGTGTGGTGGCCGTCGCCGCCGGTGCCGCAGACGTCGATCGCGCCAGCGGGGGCGTCGATCGGGATCATCCGGTTGCGGAGTGCGCGCGCGGCTTCGGCGATCTCGATGCTGGTCTCGCCGCGGGTCGCGAGATCGGTGAGGAAGGTGGCGATCGCGTCGTCGCTGGCGCGCGCGTCGAGGATGTCGGCGAACGCCTCGCGGGCGGATTCGCGCGAGAGGGGGGATGTGGGGTCGGGAAGGTTCATATTCCCCTTCCGCTTGCGGGAGGGGTTAGGGGAGGGGCTTCTTGTCTAGCAGACGTCGTGAGCGCGGCGCTGCCCTCCCCCGACCCCTCCCGCAGGCGGGAGGGGAGTTGGTGGGGGATGCCGGCCATCTTCAGGAAGTTCGCGAGCATCTCGTGGCCGTGTTCGGTGGCGATGCTCTCGGGGTGGAACTGGACGCCGTGGATCGGCAGCGTCTTGTGGCGGAAGCCCATGACCGTGCCGTCCTCGGCGGTCGCGTTCACCACCAGCGTTTCCGGCACCGCGTTGACGATCAGCGAGTGATAGCGCGTCGCGATGAACGGCGAGGGGAGCCCGGCGTACAGCCCGGTATCGTCGTGAAGAACCGGCGAGGTCTTGCCGTGCATGAGGCCCCCGCGCTCGACCTTGCCGCCGAAATGCTGGCCGATCGCCTGGTGGCCGAGGCACACGCCGAGCAAGGGTTTGCCGACATCCGCACAGGCGGCGACGAGGTCGAGGCTGACGCCCGCCTCGGTCGGCGTGCACGGGCCGGGGGAAATGAGGAACGCGTCCGCGCCCGACGACAGAGCCTGCCCGGCGGAGATCGCATCGTTGCGGACGACTTCGACCTCGGCACCCAGTTCCATCAGATAATGGACGAGGTTCCAGGTGAAGCTGTCGTAATTGTCGACGACGAGGATCATGGCGCCGCCATAGCCTAAGCGGGGCGCGGTGCAACATGGCAGCGGCCCCACATGTTACGCTCCATCAACCGCGCTGCGACCGATTGCCCTAATTCCGCCATCGAACAGTCGCGGATGGTCGGGTGACTTCCTATATCGGAAGCGCAGGCGGCGCATCATTCAGCGCGGAGCAATGCCGCGTGACGGACGTTATCCGTTCAAAGGAGCCTTAACCGATGTTACGTACCGTCGTCCTCGCTGCACTGATCGCACTTCCCGGCATGGCGTATGCCCAGGACGCGCAGGTCGACACCCCGCCCCAGCGTATCCGCAGCGTCACGCTGACCGGCGACCAGAAATGCCCCAAGTCGAGCGGCGGCGAGATCGTCGTGTGCTCGACGCTCGACCAGCCGTACCGCATCCCGAAGTCGTTGCGCGAGGACAAGCCGATCGCCGCGCAGAACCAGAGCTGGGTGAACCGCGCGGCGACAATGGATCAGATCGGGCGGGTTGCCGGTGGGTTGCCGGATACTTGCTCGGCGGTTGGGACCGGCGGGCAGTCGGGCTGCTTCATGCAGCGTAACCAGGCGTATGCGGCGGAGCGTCGTGCGCCCGCTAGCGAGACGAATACTACGCCCTGAGCTTGGCTCTTTAACACCTCCCCGGCGGAGGCCGGGGTCCAGTTGGTGAACGTTCGTAAAGGCGGTCGCGGATCGTTACTGCAACCTTTCCAACTGGACCCCGGCCTCCGCCGGGGAGGTGTAACTTTACCGGGTCGGTCTTTCACGTTGAACAGATTTACTGCCCGAATCCTGACGCTTTAGCCCGGCTGACTGCTTCACGCGCCGCCGCCAAGATCGCGCCGGCCTTCGCCTCGCACTCGCGCTGTTCGTATTCGGGGACGCTGTCGGCGACGATGCCGGCGCCGGCCTGGACGTGGATCGTGCCGTCCTTCACCACCGCAGTCCTCAGGACGATGCACGAGTCCATCGAGCCGTCGGGGGAGAAATAGCCGACCCCGCCTGCGTACGCGCCGCGCCGTTCGGGTTCCAGCTCGGCGATGATCTGGCAGGCGCGAACCTTTGGCGCGCCGCTGACCGTTCCCGCTGGGAAGCCCGCGAACAGCGCTTCGAGCGCGTCCTTGTCGGGCGACAGCGTGCCGACGACGTTGGAGACGATGTGCATGACGTGGCTGTAGAATTCTACGCCGTAGCTGGCAGTCACCTTCACCGAGCCCGGCGATGCGGCGCGACCGACGTCGTTGCGGCCCAAATCCAGCAGCATCAGGTGTTCCGCGCGCTCCTTGGGATCGGCGAGCAGGCTGATGCGGTTCGCCTCGTCCTCGGCGGCGGTCTTGCCGCGGGGCCGGGTGCCGGCGATCGGGCGGATCGTCACTTCGTCGTCGCGGACGCGGACAAGAATCTCGGGGCTCGACCCGATCAGCGCGAAGCCGGGCAGGTCGAGATGATAGAGGAACGGCGACGGATTGATGCGGCGTAGCGAGCGATAGAGTTCGAACGGCGGCAACGCGAACGGCGTGCTGAAGCGCTGGGCGAGCACCACCTGGAAGATGTCGCCGGCGAGAATATAATCCTTCGCGGTGGCGACCATCTCGCCGTAGCGGCCATCGGGCAGCGCGGGCGTGTATTCGGGCTCGGCGACGTCGGCGCGGATCGGTGCGGGGACGGGCGTGCTGGCGAGTTTCGCCGCGACGGCGTCGAGACGCTCTTCCGCCTCGGTCACGATCGCGTCGGCATCGCGCGCGGGATCGGGCCAGGCCGGCGCGACGAGGTACAGCGCATCGGTCAGGCGATCGAACACGAGCACGACCGTCGGCCGCACGAAGATCATGTCGGGCAGGCCGAGCGGGTCGACCGGCTGCTGCGGCAGGTCCTCGACCAGCCCGATCGTCTCATAGCCGAAATAGCCGACCAGGCAGGCGAGCGCGCGCGGCAGTTCGGCGGGAACCTCCGCGCGGCACTCGGCCACCAGCATCCGCAACGCGTCGAGGGTCGGCACCGCGCACGGCTCGAACGTATCGCGATCTGTCGCCCAGTTGCGGTTGATCTCGGCGCTATGGCCGTGCGCGCGGAACAGCAGGTCGGGGGCGAGGCCGATCAGGCTGTGGCGACCGCGGGTCTCGCCGCCCTCGACCGATTCGAGCAGGAAGTCGCCACGCCCCGGCTCGATGAGCTTCAGCGCGGCCGCGACCGGCGTTTCGGTGTCGGCGACCTGACGACGCCAGACGAGCGCGGGGCGCCCCTCGGCCAAGGCTTCCCGCGCGCTCGTCATACGATCAGTTCCCGGTGCCGCCCTGGCCGAGCAGGTCGGCACGGACGCGCGCGAGCGATGTCGCGTTGGTCGTCACGCCGACCTCGGCGCGGACTGCCTTGGCGAACTGCTCGACATATTCGCGACCAACCGAGCGGCCGATATTGGCGCGCGCGGCCTTGATCGCGGCGTCGTTACCTGCCGCATTGCCGCTGGCGATGCTGTCGAGCTTGATGACGAACCAGCCGCTGTCGTCGGGCGCGGCGAGCGTCTTGGCGGTGTTCGGCGCCATGCTGAACATCAGCGCGAGCGCAGGCGGCGCACCACGCGGATCGGCAGCGATCTGCGCACGCGACGCGGTCAGCGGACGCGGGGCGGGGATCGGCAGCTTGGTCTGCGCCAGCGACTGCGCGATCGGCATACCCTTGTTGATGCGCGCGAGCACGTCGGCGGCAACCTTCCGCGCCGCCTGACGCGCGCGCTCGGCGCTCACATCGCGCAGCACGGCGGCGCGAACCTGCGCCAGCGGACGCGGCGTGGCGGGAACGACCCGGCCGAGCGCGACGACGGCGAACCCGCCATCGGTGCCGAGCTGGACGAGCTGCGGGCCGTCACCCTCGGCCGCCTGGAACGCGGCGGCGACGAGCGGCGCGATCGCCGGATCGGGCTTGCTGGCGTCGTCGTCGGGATTGATGCCGTTGGCGATCAGCGCAGGCGTGGTGACGGGCGTCAGCTTCTGGTCGGCGACCACCTCGTCGAAGGTGGCGTTGCCCGACAGCGAATCGTCGATCTTGTCGTGGATCGCGGACAGTGCCGCGGCCGACTTCTGGATGCCGAGCGCGGCGGCGATTTCGCCACGCACCTGATCGAGGGTGCGGCCGGGGACGTTCTCGATCTTGTCGATCTTGGCGACGGTCCAGCCGAGCGGCGTACGGAGCGGCCCGATTACCGCACCGCTGGCGGCGGCGAAGGCGGCATCGGCGACCTGTGCGGACGTCGTGCCGGCATAGGCGGCCTTCTCGACGCCGGTCTGGGTCGACGCTTCGAGACCCGCGGCGCGCGCGGCGTCGGCGAGGCTGGTGCCGGCCTTCACCTTGGCGGCGATCGTGTTGGCGCCGGCCTGATCGGCGACGACGACCTGCGTGATCGTGCGCTTTTCGGTCGCGGCATAGCGTGCGCGATCCTGCTGATAGGTCTTGGCGATCTCGGCATCGGTCGGGACGGCCTGCGCCTTGACCTGATCCGGCGAGATGACCGCGTAGCGGACGATGCGGCGCTCGGGCACGGTGTAGCGTGCGACGTTGCGCTTGTAGAAGGTGGCGAGGTCGGCGTCGCTCGGCGCAGCGCCGGCGGGGACGACCGCGGCGGGGATGAAACCGATCGTGCCGGTGCGCTTTTCGAGCAGCAGCGACGCGTAAGGGAGCGCGAGCTGGCTGGCGACCTGCGTCGCGCCGGTGCTCGGGATCGTCAGCTGCTGTGCGTAGGTGTCGCGGACGATGTCGCTGCGGATCTGCGCGTCGGTCAGCTTCCGCTGGGCAAGCACCTGGCGGTAGAGATTCTCGTCGAACTTGCCCGTGGGGCCCTGCAGCGCGGGGATGCTAGCGATCTGGCCATCGACGGCGCGCTTGCTGACGACCATGCCCTGCGCACGGCCGAACTGTTCGAGCGCCATGCTGGACATGATCCGGTCGAGCGTGCCGTCGAGCCCGCCCTGGTTGACGAAGGTCGCCATGTCGAGCGTCGGCTGTTCCTGACGGAAGCCCTCGAGCTGGGTCTGTGCCTGCGTCTTCAGCTCGTTCTCGGTGACCTCGGCCTTGCCGACCTTGGCCACGTCGCCGCCGGTGATCCCCGCGCCGCCGGTCATCGAGCTCAAGCCCGTGATGTCGCCGGCCGCGAACGCGAGCGCGATCACGCCGAGCACGATGAAGGTGATGACCACGCCGACCTTCGAATGGGTAAGGCGGCGAAAGAAAGCGAGCATGGACAGCCGATCGACAGGGATGGGAACGCGGATGCTTTACGGGGGCGAGGGCGGCTCTTCAAGTCGGGCGCTTCAAGGTCGTGCGGGCTCGGGTGGCCTCGTGCACGGTTGTGCGGGGGTTGTGCGACGCGGGGGCGGCGCTATCGCTGGGCGAAATTCTCGGGAGATAGTGATGCGGCGCAAGCTGGTAGCGGGAAACTGGAAGATGAACGGGTCGCGGGCGATGCTTGTCGAACTCGATGCGATCGCGGCGGCGGCGCGTGCTGCGCCCGGGGTCGACGTGTCGGTCGCGGTGCCGTTCACGCTGATCGCGGCGGCGTCGGAGCGCGTGCCGGGTCTCGCGATCGGCGCGGAGGACGTCCACGAGGCGGATTCGGGCGCGCATACCGGCTGCGTCTCCGCGGCGATGGTCAAGGAGGTCGGCGCGTCGTTCACGATCGTCGGCCATTCCGAGCGGCGGGCGGACCAGCACGAGACGAGCCACGACGCGTGGGCGAAGGCGGCGGCGGCGCGGCGGCAGGGGCTTCAGGTCATCCTGTGTTGCGGCGAGACCGAGGCCGAGCGCGATGCGGATCGTGCCGAGCGGGTGGTGCAGGCGCAGATCGAGAAGTCGGTGCCGGACAATGCGGACGGCAGCTGGTTTACGCTGGCGTACGAGCCGCGCTGGGCGATCGGTACGGGGCGCACGCCGACGCTCGACGAGATCGCCGCGATCCACGCGATCGCGCGCGCGAAGCTGCGGATGTTGATCGGTGATGCCGCGGCGGGGGTGCGGATTCTGTACGGCGGCTCGGTGACGGGCGCGAACGCGGCGTCGATCCTGGCGACGCCGAACGTCGACGGTGCGCTGGTCGGCGGTGCGAGCCTGACCGCGGAGAAGTTCGTGCCGATCATCGAGGCGGCGGCTTCTCTTTGAATCGTGCCGTGCTGTCTTGGAATGCTCGTGTCGGAAAGCGTTAAGTCCCGATAAACCCTGTGGTCTTACGATTAATGGGCGATTCGGTGATCTGATCGTTGGTCGGCGTGAAGCGGCTTTCGTGCGAGGGTTTATATGGCCAGATGGTTTCCCGGATGCGTAGGCGCCTCGATCGCGGTGTGTGCGGTGGCGTCGTCGATTCCTGCTCGGGCCGAGACGCCGCGCGAATTGCTGACCCAGGCCGGGTTCGTCGATCGTGACCGCGGAGTCGCTCTGGCGCGGATCGACAAGGCGGCGGCGGTCGCGGGGCAGGCGCTGAGCCGCTCGCCGAACGATCAGGAGGCGGCGATCATGCAGGCGATGGCGAACGGCTATCGTGCGAAACTGCTCGGCAATCGCGGGCAGGCGATCGCCGCGCGCAAGCAATATGAGGCGCTGGTGACGCGGTATCCGCGGAATGCGGAGGCGCTGGCGGCGCTGGGGGCGTGGCATGTCGGCGTGATCGCGAAGCTCGGGCGGTTCGTCGGGCGAGCGGTGGCGGGCGCGCAGAAGGCGACCGGCTTCGAGGCGCTGGATCGATCGGTCGCGCTGGGCGGCAATCGCGCGATGTTCGCGGGGTTGGCGGGGTTGCTGCGACTGGAGCTGGACCCGAACGATGCGCGAGGGCGCGCGCTGGTCGAGACAGCGAGCAAGGCGCCGACGCCGACTGCGATCGACGGCTTTATGAAGAGGGCGGCGATGGCGGTGCTGGTGCCGCTTCGGGCTGGCGATGCCAATGCGACGAAGACGTTGGCGGATAAATTGCTGCCGTTCGGGCAGTTTGCAGCGGGTTAGATGGTCCTGCGCGGAACTCGGTAAGATACCCGTTCCCCCGCGGAGGCAGGGACCCAGGATCTCACAGGGTAGCGTTCATAACCCTGGACCCCCGCCTCCGCGGGGGAACGGGCTAGGCGCTGTACTGCTTCGCCAACATCGCGAAGGCCGCGCGGAGGGCGTAGGCTTCGCCGCCCTTCGGCCGCCCCGGCTTGGCCGACGGTCGCCACGCGAAAACGTCGAGATGCGCCCAGGCCGTGCCCTTCGGCACGAACCGGCGCAGGAACAGCGCGGCGGTAACTGCGCCGGCAAAGCCGCCTTCGGGGGCATTCACGATGTCCGCCACGTCAGACTTGAGCATCTCGTCATAGCCGTTCCAGAGCGGCAGGCGCCAGATCTGGTCGCCCTCCGCGATGCCGGCCGCGAGCAGGTCGGCGGCGAGCGTTTCGTCGTCGGTGAACAGCGGCGGCAGGTCTGGGCCCAGCGCGACGCGCGCCGCCCCCGTCAGCGTCGCGAAGTCCAGGATCAGCTCGGGGTTACTCTCGCCCGCCTTGGTCAGCGCATCGCCCAGCACGAGGCGCCCTTCGGCATCGGTGTTGGTGTTCTCGACCGTTAACCCCTTGCGCGTCGCTAGGACGTCGCCGGGGCGGAAGGCGTTGCCGGCAATGGAGTTCTCGACCGCGGGGATCAGCAGATGGAGGCGGACCGGGAGCTTGGCGGCCATCACGAGGCTCGCGAGCGCCAGTGCGTGTGCGGCGCCGCCCATGTCCTTCTTCATCAGCCGCATGCCGGCGGACGGCTTGATGTCGAGCCCGCCGGTGTCGAACGTGACGCCCTTGCCGACCAGCGCGATGCGGGGATGCGCGGGCTCGCCCCATTCGAGTTCGATCAGCCGCGGCGCGCGGTCCTTGCTCGCCGCCTGTCCGACCGCGTGGATCATCGGGTAACCGGTCGCGAGCGCATCGCCGCGCGTGGTCGTGACCGTCGCGCCATAACGCTTGGCCAGCGTCTCGGCGGCGGCTTCGAGGTCTGCGGGGCCCATGTCGGACGCGCCGGTATTGACGAGATCGCGGACGAGCGCAGTGGCTTCGGCGAGGCGGACGGTCTCGTCGATATGCGCGGCGTCGGCGGTCAGGAGGACACGGGGGCCGGTCGCGTCGGGCTTCACGTAGCGGGTGAACTGGTGCTGGGCGAGCATCCAGCCGAGCCCTGCTGCACCGACCGGCCCTTCCGCAAGACGATAGGTCCCGGCGGGCAGTGATGCGCCGAGCGAGGCGATCCGCCACGGCGAGGTCACCGCTTCGTTGCAGACCAGCAGTATCGACCAGTCGTCGGCGGTCTCGCCGGGCAGCACGGCGCGGTCGCCGGCCTTGCCGGTCAGCCGGTGCGCGACGACGGTCGCGCGGATGCGCTGCGACTGTTTCGCCAGCCAGCTTTCATACGCGTCGGGATGGACGACGTGGATCGTCCGTGCGGGCTGGCCGCGGTCGGGTTGGAGCATCGAAGCGAAGTCGGTCATGAAGCGGGCGCCACCAGGAGTTGTTCGTACCGGCCGTTCGCGCCGGGCTCGGCATAGGTGCTGAGCGAGAGCGTGCGGTCGGGATAGGTGATGCGGTAGGTGCGGTTGACGAAGCCGCCGCGCAAGCGGGGCTTGCCGGTTTGTGCGAACGCGGTTGGTTCGCCGAGCGCGCCGAGGCTGGTCTTGTAGTCGGCGAGCGCGACCGGCTTGAAGTAATAGTTCGCGTCTTCGGTCAGGCCTTTGCGGTCGAGCGTGCCGGTGCGGAGCTGGTCGTATACGGCGCGGGCTCGGGCGAGGGCGGCGGTGTCTTCGGTGCTGGCGGCGGCGGTGGGCAGGACGATCTTGGCGACGCCGGCGGAGATGCGGCCCGTTGCGTCGCTGAACCAGCTGTTGGTGAGCACGACGATCGCGGCCTTGTCGTCGGGGTAGACGGTGTTCTCGGAGAGGAAGCCGACCGCTTCGCCGCTGTGCTCGACATAGCGGCGGCCGTTGGTGCTGCCGGTGAAGACGCCGAGGCCGTAGCCGTTGCTGCTGCCGTCGGCGAGCTTGACGGGGGTTTCCTGCGCGGCCCAGTCGTCGGCGGGGAGCGTGGTGCGGTTCAGCCGCGCGACGTCCCATTTGGCGAGGTCTTCGGCGCTCATCGAGAGTTCGCCGGCGGCGTAGAGCCAGCCGTCGGCGCTCGGGGTTTCGGGGCGGACGGGGCCGAGCGCGAAGCGGCCATAGCCTTGTGGGTAGGCCTTGCCGATCGCCTTGTCCTGGTCGAGCGCGCGGATGTCGAGCGGCTTGAAGATGCGTTGCTGGAGGAAGGCGAGCAGCGGTTGCTTGGCGACCTTCTCGACGATCATCCCGGCGACGACATAGCCCGTGTTGGAATATTGCCACTGCGTGCCGGGTGCGAAATCGAGCGGTTTCTTGGCCCAGCGATCGATGATCTGCTGCGGGGTGACCGGCTTGGCCATCGCCGCGAAACTGTAATCCTGTGGCCAGTAATCCTGCAGGCCGGAGGTGTGGCTGAGCAACTGGCGGATCGTGATGCCGTCGCCACCGGTGATGCCGGGAATGTATTTGGCGACGGTGTCGTCGAGCGACAGCTTGCCCTCATCTTCGAGCAGCAGGACAGCGGCGGCGGTGAACTGCTTGGAGATCGAGGCGATTTGGTAGGGGAGCTTCGGGTCGGCGACGGCGATTGCCTCGGAGGGTTTGCCATAGGCCTTGGCGAACACGATCCGCCCGCCGCGAACGACTGCGATCGAGGCGGACGGCACGCCGGTATCGCCGAGCGCGCCGGTCACCAGCGTGTCGATCTGCGCGGTTTCGGCGGGGGTTAGCGATTGCGCGAGGGCGGGGGCCGGGAGGAGCGCGGCGACGGCGAGAAGGCGAAGGATCATGCGCGCAACGAAGCAGAACCGACCGACGCGCGCAACGACGCGATTTTTATTCCGTGACGATTGAACGGGTTAGAATGCGACAGAAATGTTGACGGAACAGGGCGCGTTTCAGCCACGTTTCACCCCGTACCGGGAGGCCGATACTCTCAAGGGGACCGAATAATGTTGTACACCATTGCTATCATCCTGCTCATCCTGTGGCTGGCGGGCTTCGCCTTCCACGTTGCGGGCGGGCTGATCCACATCCTGCTGGTGATCGCGGTCGTCGTGATCCTGATCAAGCTGTTCACCGGGCGCAGCGTCGTCTGAGCTACGCGCGAACCTAAGCTGTTCTCCCGCGAAGGCGGGAGTCCAGGGTTACGGGAGACGGCGCTTGTGGCTCCTGGACCCCCGCTTTCGCGGGGGAACGGTATGGGATTTAGGCGGGCACGCCGTAGAGGTCGTGGTCGTCGGCGTCTTCGATCGTGACCGGGACGATGTCCCCTACCGATAAATGGCCGGCATCGCGTAGGAAAACTTCTCCGTCGATCTCGGGCGCATCCGCCTGCGATCGGCCGGTCGCGCCTTCCTCGTCAACCGCATCGATGATCACGTCGAGCGTGCGGCCGATCTTCGCCTGCAACTTCGCCGCGGAGATCGCCGCGGTCTTTTCCATGATGCGGGCGTAGCGCTCTTCCTTGAGCTCTTCGGGCACGTGATCGGGCAGCAGGTTCGCTGCCGCTCCTTCGACCGGTTCGAACCGGAACGCGCCGACGCGGTCGAGTTGCGCTTCGTCGAGCCAATCCAGCAGATACTGGAAATCCTCCTCGGTCTCGCCGGGGAAGCCGACCACGAAGGTCGAGCGGATCGTGATGTCGGGCGCAATCGTCCGCCAATTGTGGATGCGCTGGAGCACCTTGGCATCGTTGCCGGGACGCTTCATCCGACGCAGCACCGACGGCGCGGCGTGCTGGAACGGGATGTCGAGATACGGCAGCACGAGGCCCTCCGCCATCAGCGGGATGACGTGGTCGACGTGCGGATACGGGTAGACGTAATGCAGGCGCACCCAGGGCGCGATCTTGCCGAGTTCGCGCGACAGGTCGGTCATGTGCGCGCGGACCTCGCGAGCCTCGTTGCGGGACATCGGGCCACCGGTCTTCACCGGCCAGCTGGCGTGGCGCAGGTCGACGCCGTACGCCGAGGTGTCCTGGCTGATGACCAGCAGTTCCTTGGTGCCGGCCTCGACGAGCTTCTCCGCCTCGCGGAGGATCGCGTCGGGGCGGCGGCTGACGAGGTCGCCGCGCAGGCTCGGGATGATGCAGAACGAGCAGCGGTGGTTGCAGCCCTCGGAGATCTTCAGATAGCTGTAGTGGCGCGGGGTCAGCTTCAGGCCGGCGTCGGGGATCAGGTTGAGGAACGCCGACGGCGGCATCGGTGCGGCTTCGTGGACCGCGCCGACGACCTGTTCGTATTCGTGTGCGCCGGTGATCGCGAGGACCTGAGGGAAGCGCGCGCGGATCGCGTCGGCTTCCTTGCCCATGCAGCCGGTGACGATGACGCGGCCGTTCTCGGCAATCGCCTCGCCGATCGCCTCCAGGCTTTCTTCCTTCGCGGAATCGAGGAAGCCGCAGGTATTGACCAGCACGATGTCGGCGCCGGCATAGTCGGGCGACATCTGGTAGCCGTCGCCGCGGAGCTGGGTGAGAATCCGCTCGCTGTCAACGAGGTTCTTGGGACAGCCGAGCGAGACCATGCCGATCTTCGGCGGGGAGGGAAGTAATGTTGCCATGAAGCCTGCGCACATAGGCGCAAAGTTCGGTTTTTTCTAGGCGCGCGAAATCGCTTCCGCCATGGATGGCGGGATTGCGCGGGAAGGAACCGATATGCTGGCGATTGGACTGATGTCGGGGACGTCGCTCGACGGGATCGATGCCGCGTTGATCGAGACCGACGGCGAGGCGTTCGTGCGGCCGATCGCGTTTCGTGGCGAGCCGTATTCGGACGCGGCGCGGGCGGAATTGGCGGAGGCAACGCGGATGGCGCTGACGTTCGACAAGCCGCGCGCGAGTCCGCCGGTGGTGGCTGCGGGCGAGTTGGTCACCCGCGCGCACGTGTTTGCGGTGCACAAGCTACTGGCGGATGCGGGGGTTGCGGGGGCGGAGGTCGATGTCATCGGCTTTCACGGGCAGACGATCGCACATCGGCCGGATCGGCGCTGGACGTGGCAGATCGGCGATGGGGCTGCGGTCGCGCGGGCTACCGGGATTACGACGGTGTCGGATTTTCGCTCGGCGGATGTGGCGGCCGGCGGGCAGGGTGCGCCGTTGCTGCCGGTGTATCATGCGGCGTTGGCGGCTGGGCTGGAGGGGCCGGTCGCGGTGCTGAACCTTGGTGGGGTGGGGAACATCACCTTCATTCCGGGCGGGACTGACATGCATGATTCGCGGGAGATGTCGCCGGAGCGGGCGCAGATGGCGGATCGCGACGGTCTGGTGGCATTCGATACCGGGCCGGCAAACGGGCTGATCGATAGCTGGGTCGAGGTGGAGACCGGCGCGCGCTATGATGCCGGGGGAGCGTTGGCGGCGTCTGGGCGCGTGGACGAGACCGTGTTGACGGCCATGCTGGATCACCCGTTTTTCGATGCGCCGCCGCCGAAGTCGCTCGATCGGAATGATTTTACGATCCAGCCGGCGCGGGGGTTGTCGGCTGCGGATGGGGCGGCGACTTTGACCGCGTTTACGGCGGCGACCGTGGTGGAGGCTTTGCGACATTTGCCGGCTCGGCCAGTTCGGTTGCTGGTCGCGGGGGGTGGTCGGCATAATCCGACTATGCTGGCGATGATTGCCGAGCGGACCGGGTTGAAGGTCGAGCCTACCGACGTTCTCGGGTGGAACGGCGATGCGCTGGAGGCCGAAGGGTTCGCGTATATGGCGGTTCGGACATTGAGGGGGCTTGCGATCAGTTTTCCCGGGACGACGGGGGTACCGGTGGCGATGGCTGGTGGGGTTGTGGATCGGGTCTAACCGGCGGTGCGCCTAGCCAAGGCAAGCTTGTTCTCCCGCGAAGGCGGGAGCCCAGACTGGGCTCCCGCCTTCGCGGGAGAACAAGGAAGTTCAGCCCAGTTGCTAGTGAGATCTCTACCCCGGCGGAGGCCGGGGCCCAGTTGGGGGACGTCGCTAACTGAGGTCGTGCTCAGTTACTGTGACCTTTCCAACTGGGCCCCGGCCTTTGCCGGGGTGGTGCAGAAGTTAGGGAACGTAACTCCTGCTAAGATCAAATGAGACTTATCAGTGCGGCTTCTTTGCCTTTGCCGGCTTCTTTGGCTCGGGCTTCTTTGGCGGGGTCTTTTTCTCGGCCGCGTCCTTCGCGCGCAACGCAGGCGCAGCGATCGCCGCTGCGATCCCCGCGATCACCGTCGCGCCGACCGCGATCGCGGTTTTCGGGTGCGACTTCACCGCGTCCGTTGCCGTCGCGAGGCCAGCCTTGGCCGCGTCGGTCGCGTCCTCGACCCAGTCGCTGGTGGCCGCGGTCTTCTTTGCGTCGGGCTTGGGCTTGTGGTCGTCGTCGTGATGGACCTTGGCGTGCGGCATGGCGGAGTTGGGGATCGACGACATCTGGCGTTCCTTCGATAAGGGATGATGCCCGATAAACCGACCGCCTCCGTGACGGTTCCGTTACGGTCAGCGGCTTACCGCGCCAAAGTCACCGTTTGCGGGTCAGCTCGCGCATCGCGTCGTCGAGCCCGGCAAGGCTCAGCGGGTACATCCGGTCGGTCATCAGCTCGCGGATGATGCGGACCGACTGCGAATAGCCCCATTGCGCCTCGGGCACCGGGTTCAGCCACGCCGCCGCCGGATACGTGTTCGTCAGTCGCTGCATCCACACCGCGCCCGGCTCTTCGTTGAAATGCTCGACCGAGCCGCCGGGGTGGGTGATCTCGTACGGGCTCATCGACGCGTCGCCGACGAAGATCAGCTTGTAGTCGTGACCGTATTTGTGGAGCACGTCCCATAGCGGCGTGCGCTCGGCGAAGCGGCGCGTATTGTCCTTCCAAACGCCCTCGTACGGGCAATTGTGGAAGTAGAAGAATTCGAGGTTCTTGAACTCGGTCGTCGCGGCCGAAAACAGTTCCTCGCACAGCTTCACGAACGGATCCATCGAGCCGCCGACGTCGAGGAACAGCAGCAGCTTGACCGCATTGCGGCGCTCGGCGCGCATCACGATGTCGAGATAGCCCTGCCGCGCGGTGCCCGAGATCGTGCCGTCGATGTCGAGTTCGTCGGCGGCGCCGTCGCGCGCGAACCGACGAAGCCGCCGCAGCGCGATCTTGATGTTGCGGGTGCCGAGTTCCTTGGTGTTGTCGAGGTTGCGGAACTCGCGCTGGTCCCAGACCTTCAGCGCGCGCTTGTGCGTGCTCTCGCCGCCGATGCGGACGCCTTCGGGGTTGTAGCCGCCGTTGCCGTAGGGGCTCGTGCCGCCGGTGCCGACCCATTTGTTGCCGCCTTGGTGGCGTTCCTTCTGCTCCTCGAGGCGTTTCTTGAGCGTCTCCATGATCTCGTCCCACGAGCCGAGCGACTTGATCGCCGCCATCTCCTCGGGGGTCAGGAATTTCTCGGCGACGGCCTTTAACCAGTCCTCGGGGACGTCGCCGGGGGCGGTGCCGTAGCTGGTGGCGAGGCCGCGGAAGACCTTGGCGAAAACCTGGTCGAACTTGTCGAGCAGCCCCTCGTCCTTCACGTACACCGCGCGGGATAGGTAGTAGAAATCCTCGGGCGTCCGCTCGATCACCTCGGCGTCGAGCGCTTCGAGCAGGATCAGGTGTTCCTTGAGGCTGGCGGGGATGCCTGCGCTGCGGAGTTCGTCGAGGAAGTTCAGGAACACAGGCTCACATCCTCACTTGGTAGCCGCGATCGGCAGGTTGATCGCGCTGGGCTGCGCGGCCGAGTGGAAGACGCTGATCGTCGCCTTGCGGTAGTCGGCGGGCTTCGCGTCGAAGATGTTGGGGACGTAGGTCTGCGGATTACGGTCGTAGAGCGGGAACCAGCTCGACTGGACCTGAACCATGATGCGGTGGCCGGGGAGGAAGACGTGGTTGGCGTTTGGCAGGACGACGCGGAAGTGCGTCGGCTGGCCGGCGACGATCGGCGTGGGCTTCTCGAAGCTGTCGCGGTAGCGGCCGCGCAAAATATCCATCGAGACGGCGAGTTGGTAGCCGCCCATGTCGGGCTTGTCGGAATATTCCGCCGGGTAGACGTCGATCAGCTTCACGACGAAATCGCCGTCGGTGCCGGTGGTGCTGGCGATCAGGTCCGCGACGGGCGCGCCGGCGATCGCGACCGGGCTGGTCAGTGGAGGCGTCTGGTAGGTGAGGACGTCGGTGCGGTCGGAGAAGGGGCGCTGGTCGTCGACGAGCCATTGCCGCCAGGTCGAACCGGTCGCGTAGGTCGGGCGGATCGGGCGGAGGCGGTAGGGGATCGGCTTGGCGGGATCGGAGATATAGTCGTCGTGGCCGTCCTGTGCGGGCGCGGTCGGGGCGAGGCCGCTGGCGGGCTGGAAATAGAGTTTCTGCGTCGCGGTCGAGTTCGGCCAGCTGGCGAGCGCCTGCCACTGGTTGGCGCCGGTCTGGAACGCGGTGACGGGAGCGAGGGCGGGCGGTGTCGCGCCGGTCTTCAGCGCGCCGTCGAGGAACGGGAGCAGGACGTTCTTGCGGAACCAGAGCGCGGTGTCGGCATCGAAGCGGATCGTGCCGAGAGTCGAGCCATCGCCGTTCGCGCCGCCATGCGCCCACGGGCCGAGCGCGAGATGGTTGACGTGGTTGGGATCGACCTTCGATACGGCTTCGTAGGCCGCGACGGCGCCGTAGATGTCCTCCTGATCCCATTGGCTGGCGACCCAGAGCGTCGGCACCGTCTGCGGCTGTTTCGGGAGGACCGTCTCAAGCGCCTGGCCCTGCCAGAACGCGTCGTACGTCGGGTGATCGTGGAGGCGGTTGACGAAGGGAAGCTGCTCCAGCCCGCGGCTTTTCACGAACGCGCTGGCGGATCCGGCGCGGAGGAACGTGTCGTAATCGTCGTACGCGTCGCGCCACAGGTCGCCGGCTTCGCCCTTCGCGGCGTCCTGCGTATAATAATAATCATAGCCGATCTGGCGGAAGGCGCCGCCGTGGAAGTCGTCGTCGCCCTTCCAGGTGTTGATGACCGGGTTCATCGGCACCGCCGCCTTCAACGCGGGGTGCGGGTTCACCAGCGCCATCGCGGCCATCATGCCGTCGTAGCTGCCGCCGATGATGCCGACCCGGCCGTTGCTATTCTTGAGGTTTTTCACGAGCCAGTCGATCGTGTCGTAGGCGTCGGTGGAGTGATCGACCTTGGTTTTATTTAGCGGCCCGATCAGCGGGCGTTCGTTGATATAGGCACCGTTCGAGCCGTTCTTGCCGCGGACATCCTCGAACACGCGGATGTACCCCGCATCGAAGAACATCGCGTCCGATGCGCGCAGGTTCATCGCGCCGCTGGAACTGGAGGAGCGGCTGGCGACGCTCTCGGCGTTGTAGGGGGTGCGCTGGAGCAGGATCGGGGCGTCGGTGAGGCCCTTGCGCTGGACGATGACCGCGTGGAGCGTGACGCCGTCGCGCATCGGGATGTCGACCTCGCGGCGGTCGAAGTCGAAGCTCGCATTGGCGGGGACGAACTTGGCGGGAATGTCGCCGCCGGGGGGCGGGGTTTTTTCTTTTTGCGCGCCGACGATCGCTGGGACGGAGGTCGCGAGCAAGGCCAGCGTGATCGTCGTGAAAGCCTTGAACCGCATCGTCATCCTCGCCGTCTTTTGCGGGACGGTGGTGGCACGGTTTCAAGGGTGGCGGCAATCGAAGAATAGGCACTTCTGGCTCCCCTCCCTGGAAGGGAGGGGCTGGGGGTGGGTCGGCTTCCGCATATTCAAACGGTTGCGACCAAAGCGGGCCGACCCACCCCCGACCCCTCCCTTTCAGGGAGGGGGGATGTCAGCAAGGAGGGAGAGGTCAGCGCCCGATGAGTTTGCCGCTGACAGGCACATACGCGTCGATCAGCGCGCCAACGTAATCGGGGTTGCGGCTGGTCAGTTCGGCGGCAGCGTGCGCCTTGCCGTAGATGAAGCCGTACACCGGGTAGACCCCGCCGCCGAGGCCGTCGACGTCCTTGTACCAGACCTTCACGTCGCTCCAGTCGTTGTTGCGCGACACGTCGAACAGGGTCACGTCCTGTTCGGCATGCCCGCGCTCGCCGTTCTGCCGCGACCAGTTGGCGTGGGTGAGCATGACGACGCGCTTCTCGACCACCCGGCTGACGACCGCGACATGGCCGAACGGCAGGCGTGCGGTCTTCGCGAAGACGATGACGGCGCCTTCTTTCGGGATGTGCGTGCGTTCGTATTTGCCGTCGGCCTGCTCCCACCACGTCCAGGCATTGCCGTAGAGCTGGATCCCTGACGCGGCGCGCGCGAAGGGGACGCACTGGCCGACATAGTCGAGCAGCGAACTGGCGTTGGCGCTGGCCGCCGCGGTGGCGGCGATGGCAAGGCTGAGGAGCGCTCGGGGGATTCGCTTCATGCCTCGACGCTACCAAGCGGGAGGTGACCGGCTAGTTTCCCGCTATGGTTAACGAAGGCGCTCGCCACGATTTTCGGGCAGGTCGGCGCGTACGTACAGCGCCCAGTCCACCCCGGAGAGGATGGCGCGTCGTCGGACGACCGCCAGACGGTAGCGTATGCCGCATCGGACCGCCGTTGGAGATGCTGGGGCATCGTCACCGAGATCGACATGGAGGAACGTCGGGGCGGGGCAATCCTGGGCGATCCTAAGCGGGTAGCCCCGTTCCGCCGCTGCCACGCGTAACGTCGCGATTGGGCGGAGGTGGTCGACGAGCACATCGGCGCCCGCCGGGCTGATCGCTGCCATCGTCGTGATCGCCGCGTCGGTGTCGCCGCGGCGGAATGAAGCCTGGGAGAGATCGTCGCGGATGCTGGCGACGATGATTGTGCCGAGCAGAATTGCGCAAACGAGGCGGATCCCGCCCCGCTTGCCGAGACCGTCGGCGAGCAGTCCAGCGAGCAGCAGGATCAGCGCTAGCGAGGAAATGAGGAAATAGCGCGGCATGCCGGTGTTGCCGACGCGGAGGACGGCGAGGCCGAGCGGCAGGCCGACGATCGCGGCGAGGTAGAAGATCGCGGCCGGATCGCGTTTCCGGACGATCGTGATGAAACCGAACGCGACGGCGATCGTCGCGACGCCCGCGATCCACGTCGGTGCGGCGAGTCCGCCAATGCTGGCCGCGACCATGACGACGAGTGCTCGGCCCATTGCGGGGGGTGAAAACGCGACGTAATCGCCGACCTGCATCCCGGTCGGGCTTACCGCTGCGGCCCCTAGCACAAGTGCGAACACGGCAGCGGTCGCGACGATCGTCGGCAGAAGGAGGCGGATCGTGCGGGCTGATGCAAGGTCTGCGCGATGCCGGCTTCGCAACGCCGCTGCGACCCACAGCGTGATGGCGCAGATCCCGAAGACCATCGTCAGTTGCGACAACAGTCCGAGCGTGGCGAGCAGGGCCAGTCGCCACCGCGGCAGGCTAAGGCCGGCTCCCGTGTCCAGCCAGCGCAGGACGAGCCAGATCATCGTCATGAGTGTGAGCAGCATCGGCATGTAGCCGCGCGCTTCCGAGCCGTAATCGACCATGATCGGCGACACTGCGACGAGTGCGGCGGCGACGAGCGCGTGGCGGGCGCTGCGCTGCGCGCCAATCGCCGCGGCGACCAGGATCGTCGCGGTGCCGGTGGCGATCGACAGCGCGCGCAACGCGAGCGGTGGCGCGCCGTAGCCGACCAGCCACATCCACAGGCTGTTCAGGTGATGGTTGTTGTCGTGGTTGATCGCCGTGAAGATGCCGAGCGGGGTCCGCGCGCGCTCGACCATGAGCGCGGACCAGGCTTCGTCGACCCATAGGCCGCCGCGGGCGCTCCACAGACGGAGGGCGAGGCCGAGGACGGTGATTGCGGCGAGCAGGAGTGCGGTACGAAAAGTTCTGGGCGCGCGTGCGTCGGGACCTATCGATCCTCCCCGGCCAGGGGGAGGTGGCAGGCGAAGCCTGACGGAGGGGGCGGCAAGGGGTAACATCGGTTTCGTGTCCTCCCCCTCCGTCGCCTACGGCGCCACCTCCCCCTTGCGGGGGAGGATTGAAACGGTCCGGCAGCTATGGCGCGGTCAGGTTAAGGCCGTCCTTACCCCTGATTCTTCTGTCGTTTCGCCATGAACGCGAGGCGTTCGAACAGCATGACGTCCTGCTCGTTCTTCAGAAGCGCACCGTGCAGTGGGGGGATCGCCTTGGTCGGGTCGCGGTTCTGGAGGATGTCGAGCGGCATGTCCTCGTGGAGCAGCAGCTTCAGCCAGTCGAGCAGTTCCGAGGTCGAGGGCTTTTTCTTCAAGCCGGGTACGTCGCGGACGTCGTAGAACAGGTCCATCGCCTTGCTGACGAGGATCTTCTGGATGCCGGGAAAGTGGACGTCGACAATCGCCTGCATCGTCGCCCGGTCAGGGAACTTAATGTAGTGGAAGAAACACCGACGCAGGAACGCGTCGGGCAGTTCCTTCTCGTTGTTCGACGTGATGATGACGATCGGACGCTCGACCGCGCGCACCGTTTCCTTGGTCTCGTAGACGTGGAACTCCATCCGATCGAGTTCCTGCAACAGGTCGTTCGGGAACTCGATATCGGCCTTGTCGATTTCGTCGATCAGCAGGACCGGTGGGGCGGGCTGGGTGAACGCCTCCCACAATTTGCCCTTGCGAATATAGTTGCCGATGTCGTGGACGCGCGCGTCGCCGAGCTGGCCGTCGCGGAGGCGGGCGACCGCGTCATATTCGTACAGGCCCTGCTGCGCCTTGGTGGTCGACTTGATGTTCCATTCGATCAGCGGCGCGCCGAGCGCCTTGGCGATCTCGTAGGCCAGCACGGTCTTGCCGGTGCCGGGTTCGCCCTTGATCAGCAGCGGGCGACGCAGCGTCACGGCGGCGTTGACCGCGACCTTCAAATCGTCGGTCGCGACGTAGCTTTGGGTGCCTTCGAAGCGCTTCATGCGATGTCCCGTCCGGTTCTGAATACCGGGTATGGATAGAGGGTTTCCGCAGCCCCGTGCAAGCCGGTTACAGATCCCCGCGGGCGCTCGCACGGGCTTCGAGCAGCGACCACAGGCCGCGGTGCTGCGCGAATAATTGCTGCGCACCGAACAGGATCGCGCGCTGGATGCCGGGCGCGTTGCCGAGCGCCGCGATCATCGCCGCGGTGTCGGCGTTCGACGGGAAGGTCGGTGCGGGCGCAGCGAGCCCGAAGCGCTCTGCTGCGATATCGAGCATCCCGCGGATCGCGCCCCAATCGAGCAACAGCGCCGCGACCGCGCCGGTCGCGCAGCCGCGCCGCTCGGACCGGGCGAGCATTTCGAGCGCGTGGCGTTCGCCCACCAGCGCCGATTCGGTCTCCGCCTGGCCCGGCGTCGAGGGCAGTGGGCCGACCGCGGCGGTCAGCTGCGCGAGATAGGTGCGCTCGTCGACGAATCCGGCGGCGGCGGCGGTCAGCCAGTCCTGCGCCTCGGGCTGGACCGCGTTTGCCAGGACATCGGTGATCATGCCGGGATGGTCGCCGTGCACCGAGCACAGCGCGTGAACCGCGTCGGACAGGTTGCGGGGCGCCTGCCCACCCGAAATCAGGCGGCGATAATGCGGGTGCGCGACGCTGCCGTCGGCCTCGGCCAGCCGGACGAGCGCCTGCCATGCGCTGCGCTCGCCTGCGGGCTCGTTGCCCTGCGGTACCGTGGTCGAGACCATCATACTCCGGTCGTGCTGCGCCGTGAACGAACGTCCACGGCAAGGTTCTCGTCAGTCCGTTTAAACGAAGCGCGTAAAGACGCGGTTTACGCAGTGGTAATTATCACATGCTCTTCGGTCCGCGCCCGGCCAGGTTAAGATCGGCGTTGCGACGCGTCCCGCACGTCTCCCCTTTACCTTACCGCATGCCGTCGCGATAACGCGCCACCGAACATCTTCGGGCCGCCGGGCGGTATCCGGCGGGATGATCCCACGGAGTCTACAGGATGCGAACATGGTTGCTCGGGCTTGCGCTTGCTTCGGTCGGAACCGCCGCGATGGCTGCTGATCAGGTGACGCCCGCCGCCGGTCCTGCGGCAACGACTTCCGCGCCTGAGCCGGCGAGGCCGGTCGAGGCGGCGAAGCCCGGCGACCTGACGATGGCGCGCGTCTTCAGCAATCCGGACCTGTCGGGATCGCAACCCCGCGCGGTGCGGCTGTCGCCGGACGGCACGTTGCTGACCTCGCTGCGCAATCGCGACGACGAGAAGGAGCGCTTCGATCTCTGGGCCGTCGATACCGCGACCGGGCAGGCCCGCATGTTGGTCGATTCGAAAAAGGTCGGCAGCGGCGCCGAACTCACCGAGGCCGAGAAGATGCAGCGTGAGCGTGCGCGGATCGGCGGACAGAAGGGCATCGTCGCCTATGACTGGGCGTCCGACGGCAAGTCGATCCTCGTGCCGCTCGACGGCGACCTGTATCTCGCCGGGCTCGACGGCAAGGTCACGCGGCTGACCAACACGCCCGGCGGCGAACTGAACCCGGTGGTCAGCCCCAAGGGCGGCTTCGTGTCGTTCGTCCGCGACCAGAACGTCTTCGTCCAACCGCTGAGCGGTGGCGCCGCGCGCGCCGTCACCACCGGTGGGGGCGGCACGGTGCATTTCGGCGAGGCGGAGTTCGTCGCGCAGGAGGAAATGGATCGCCGCACCGGCTATTGGTGGTCGCCCGACGAGCAATATGTCGCGGTCGAGCGGTTCGACGAGGCGCCGGTCCACACCGCCACCCGGGCGTCGATCGGCGCGACCGGCACCAAGGTCTACGAGCAGCGCTATCCCGCCGCCGGCACGCCCAACGTGCTGGTCGACCTGTATATCATGAAGCCCGATGGCTCGGGGCAGGTGAAGGTCGATCTCGGCACCAACCCCGACATCTATCTCGCCCGCGTCGACTGGACGCCGGATGGCCGGATGCTGCTGGTCCAGCGCCAGAGCCGCGACCAGAAGCTGCTGGAGATGCTCCGCGTCGATCCGGCGACGGGCAAGTCGACGATCCTGTTCACCGAGAAATCCGGCGTGAAGAGCTGGCTCAACCTGTCCGACGCCTATCACGTCCTGAAAGACGGCAGCCTGATCTGGCGGTCGGAGCGGAGCGGCTATGGGCATCTCTATCGGTTCGCGTCGGGCAAGTGGACGCAGCTGACGAAGGGCGACTGGGTCGTCACCGATCTGGTCGGCGTGGACGAGACCAAGGGGCGCCTGTTCTTCCTCGGCAACAAGGACGACGTGCTCGAGCAACAACTCTATTCGGTCGACGTCGCGAAGCCGAACGCGATCACCAAGCTGACCGAAACGGGCTGGTGGAATAGCGCCACGATGGACGCGGCCGCGAGCCGTTTCATCATCTCGCGTTCCAACCCGAAGCAGCCGACACAGGTCTATCTGGCGGATGCGACCGGCAAGCGGCTCTCGTGGATCAACGAGAATGCGGTGGTCGAGGGGCATCCCTATTACCCGTATCTGTCGAGCCATCAGGAAACCAAGTTCGGGACTCTGAAGGCGAAGAACGGCATGACCCTCTATTACGAGATGATCACGCCGCCGCTGGAGCCCGGCAAGAAATACCCGGTGTTCTTCGAACATTATGGCGGCCCCGGCACCGGCCAGCAGGTCACGCGCGGGTGGCAGGGCGGATTGCCGCAATATCTGGTCGATCGCGGCTGGATCTATTTCAAGATCGACAATCGTGGTTCGTACAACCGCGGGAAGGCGTTCGAGGACCAGATCTATCACGCGATGGGGACGGTCGAGGTCGAGGACCAGTTGTCGGGCGCGAACTACCTGAAGTCGCTGCCGTTCGTCGAGCCTACCAAGATCGCGACCTATGGCTGGTCCTATGGCGGCTATATGTCGTTGAAGATGCTGGAGAAGACGCCCGGCGTGTATGCGGCGGCTGTCTCGGGTGCGCCGGTCACCGACTGGCAGTTGTACGACACGCATTATACCGAGCGCTATCTCGGCGATCCGGCGAAGGACCCGGCGAGCTATTCGACGTCGGCCGCGGTCGAGGAGGCGAACAAGATCGTCGATCCGTTGCTGCTGATCCACGGCATGGCGGACGACAACGTGTTCCTCGACAATTCGACCAAGGTCGCAGCTAGGATGCAGGCGACCGCGACGCCGTTCGAGATGATGTTCTACCCGGGCTATACGCACCGCGTGTCGGGGCCGGGGATCAGCGAGCATGTCTGGGGGACGATCCTGAACTTCCTCGACCGGACGGTGAAGGACAAGCCGGTGGCTGAGGTGACGCCGGCGGCGGCGCCAGGTTCGGCGAAGTAACCGCCGGTGCGGTTCGCGAGACGGTCGGTATCCGACCGTCTCGCGAGTGGCTCGCGAACTGCGGCTGAAAACGCCAATAGCGGACGCCGTGGACTCGTTCAGACGTTTCTAAAGCGCGTCGCTTGTCACTGGGTATATTTTTGGGAATGATCAAAGCGGGCAACTAAAAAGGGGGAAAGCTAATGCCAAATGCAATCAAGAATGGCGTTCCGGTCATCGGAATAGTATTATTATCGGTAGCAGTTTTTAAGTTTCTCAGGGGCGATCCGTGGGTTGTCTGGGCAATCCTAGGCTTTCTGTTTGGCGGCTTTGGCGTTTTCAATTTAAAGCGAACCTGAGGAACCACTTATAAGTGCGCGTCGTGATCGACTGTCGCTTTCCCTTCCCAAACCGGACATCCACTCTGCCAAGAACTGCGAGAATCTACTGACGATGCGAGTGACAGATGGTCCGATCACTACAGGCTCCACCCCGGCGGAGGCCGGGGCCCAATTGGGGGACGGTGGTAACTGAGCGCAGTTTTTTGTCGCTGTGACCTTTCCAATTGGGCCCCGGCGTTCGCCGGGGTGATGCAGAAGATTGTTCCCCCGCGAAGGCGGGGGGCCAGACTGGGCCCCCGCCTTCGCGGGGGAACAAGGACGCGGGCGCAACGGTCGCCATCGACTACTTCCAAACCCCGGCTATCCGCGCAACAAGTCGAAAGCCGTTGGACCTGCCCGCGCAACGTCGGTACTGCGCGCCCAAGTCCAATCGGAGTTATGACATGGGTTATCGGGTGGTGGTCGCGGGTGCGACCGGCAATGTCGGGCGCGAGATGCTCAATATCCTGGCGGAGCGCGAGTTTCCCGCCGACGAGATCGCCTGCGTCGCGTCGTCGCGCAGCCAGGGGTTGATGGTCGATTACGGCGACACCGGCAGGCAGATCAAATGCCAGAACATCGAGCATTTCGACTGGAACGGCTGGGACATGGCGCTGTTCGCGATCGGCTCCGAGGGCACCGCGGTGTACGCACCGATCGCCGCCGCCGCGGGCTGCGTGGTGATCGACAATTCGTCGCTCTACCGGATGGACCCCGACGTGCCGCTGATCGTGCCCGAGGTGAACCCCGAGGCGATCGATGGTTACAAGGTCCGCAACATCATCGCCAACCCCAACTGCTCGACCGCGCAGATGGTCGTCGCGCTGAAGCCGCTGCACGACGCGGCGGTGATCAAGCGCGTGGTCGTCTCGACCTATCAGTCGGTGTCCGGCGCGGGCAAGGCCGGCATGGACGAGCTGTTCGAGCAGAGTCGCAACATCTTCGTCGGCGATCCGGCCGAGCCCAAGAAGTTCACCAAGCAGATCGCGTTCAACGTGATCCCCCACATCGACAGCTTCCTCGACGACGGCTCGACCAAGGAAGAGTGGAAGATGGTCGTCGAGACCAAGAAGATCCTCGACAAGAAGATCAAGGTCACCGCGACGTGCGTGCGCGTACCCGTGTTCGTCGGCCATTCGGAAGCGATCAACATCGAGTTCGAGAACGAGATCTCGGCCGAGGAAGCGCAGAACATTCTGCGCGAGGCGCCCGGCATCATGCTGGTCGATAAGCGCGAGGACGGCGGCTACATCACGCCGATCGAGTGCGTCGGCGACTTCGCGACCTACATCAGCCGCGTCCGCGAGGATCCGACCGTCGAGAACGGCATCAATTTGTGGTGCGTGAGCGACAATCTGCGCAAGGGCGCGGCGCTGAACGCGGTCCAGATCGCCGAACTGCTCGGGCGGCGGCATCTGCAAAAGGCGTAAACCGCCCAGGGCGATTCGCCCCGATATCAACCGCTTCGATCCGCCTGACCGCGTCGCCATCCAGAATGGCGGCGCGGTTTTTGCGTATCCAGCGGGTGCGCAAAATTATTCCGCGCCCGTTGCGTGGCAATTAGACCCATTTCGACGATTGATCTCCCTTTGAGACTTGTTGCATTTTGGGTGGAATGTCGATCTCCGTTCAGAACTGCGTCTGTTAACATACGTAGTAAAGTTCAACATTGATAAACCGTAATGCTATCCACTGTAACCGATATAAGTATAAATATTGAATACATTTCATATCGGCTAGATATCAAAGCCGTTTTAATAGGTAACTTACTGTTAGTAATCATGGGTCGAGGTTTCCCGCGTTCCGGTCACTAGGTTGGCAGACAACCAGTGTCCGGTGACGGTTGGGCTGCATTTGCAGTCGCTTGTGGAGGTTATCGGCATGTCTATCGCGTCGGCTTATGGGAATGCATCGGAAGCTCGAAATTCGGGCGTAGCCCCATCCGGGATGCAGCAAACCGCCAGGCCGCGGCGCGACACCAGGCTCCTACGGCAGATGCGCGGCAGCGTTTCGCTGCTCGGGCTGGCTGCCACCACGTTCCTCGCATCGCAGCCAGCCTACGCACAGGTCGCACCGCCGACCAATCTGGTCAGCGCCTGTTCGGGCGTAAGCCTGCCGCCGTCCGTCGTGACCAATATCCTCAGGCCGGTGATCACCGGGATCGTCACCCCGGTCGAAGGCACCGTGAACCCGATCCTGGGCGTGGTCGGTGCCATCATTCCCTTGGTCCCGGCGCTCAACATCAACGCATCCGGGCTATTGGCCAACGCCGCGTCGGGCGCACCGATCACGTTGCAGGTCCTGAACACGAACGGGACGATCGTCGGGCCGGGGGATCGGTGTGATTCGCAGGCGGATGGCTTCTCCTTGCGCACGCCCGCCGGCATCGCGATCGGCGGCAACCGGATCACCGGGCTGGGCGCGTCCGGGGTGGCGGCGTTTGCAGGCGAGGCGAACTCGATCGCGTTCGGCAACGCGGCGGTGACCGATGCGACCGCGCTGGGCGCGATCGCGCTCGGCACCGATGCTGGCGTCGGTGCGGGTGCGACCGGCGCGGTTGCGCTGGGCACGGGTGCGATTGCAACCGGCGCGAACGGCGTCGCGCTGGGAGCGGGCAGCCTTGCCGCACGCGGTCCGGTTGCAGGCTATACGGCGATCGGCCTGGGTACGGTCGCGCAGACCTCGGCGGGCGAAGTCTCGGTAGGCACCGCAACCGCTCAGCGACAGATCACCAACGTCGCGGCAGGCTCGGCCGGTACCGATGCGGTCAACGTCAGCCAACTCGCAGGCGTCCAAGCGCAGATCGGTACGGTCGCAAGCGGCGCGGTGCAGTATGACGATGTGGGCCGGTCCAGCGTGACGCTGGGCGGGGCCGGCGCGGGCTTGCCCCCCGTCGCCCTGACCAACGTCGCGGCGGGGAGGCTCGACGCCGGCTCGACCGATGCAGTGAACGGTGCACAGCTTGGCGCCACCAACGATGCGGTGGCTATCAACACCACCAATATCGCCAACGTCTCGACGAGCGTCACCGCGCTCCAGACCGATGCCTTGCTCTATGACGGCACGTTGCAGGCCTACAATGCCGGGCGCGGCGGGGTAGCACAGCAGATTACCAACGTCGCGGCGGGGACGCTCGGCGCGGGCTCGACCGATGCAGTGAACGGTGCACAGCTCGGCGCCACCAATGATGCGGTTGCGATCAACACCACCAATATCGCGAACGTCTCGACGAACGTCACCGCGCTCCAGACCGACGCTTTGCTCTATGACGGCACGTTGCAGGCCTACAATGCCGGGCGCGGCGGGGTGGCGCAGCAGATCACCAACGTCGCGGCGGGGACGCTCGGCGCGGGCAGCACCGACGCGGTGAACGGCGCACAGCTCGGCGCCACCAACGATGCGGTGGCGATCAACACCACCAATATCGCGAACGTCTCGACCAGCGTCACCGCGCTCCAGACCGATGCTTTGCTCTATGACGGCACGTTGCAGGCCTACAATGCCGGGCGCGGTGGGGTGGCGCAGCGGATTACCAACGTCGCGGCCGGGACGCTCGGCGCGGGCAGCACCGATGCGGTGAACGGCGCTCAGCTCGGCGCCACCAATGATGCGGTGGCGATCAACACGACCAATATCGCGAACGTCTCGACGAACGTCACCGCGCTCCAGACCGATGCCTTGCTCTATGACGGCACGCTGCAGGCGTTCAGTGCGAACCGTGGCGGGGCGGCGCAGCGCATCACCAATGTCGGTGCCGGTGTGCTTGGCGCCGGCAGCCTGGATGCGGTCAATGGCGGGCAGCTGTTCGGCCTGGGCAGCAGCTTTGCCTCCGCCCTCGGCGGGAGCTCGGCCTACGATCCGGTCACCGGCACGGTGGCTGCGGGCATCCTCTATGGCGGCACCACCTATGGCAGCGTGCAGGGTGCCGTGTCCGCGATCCAGACATCGATCGGCGGCATGCCGACGGCCTCCGATCTGCGCTATTTCAAGGCGACCTCGGTCATGGCGGATGCGCGGGCGCTCGGCACCGATTCCACGGCGATCGGCCCGAACGCCTTCGCCAGTGCCGATGGTTCCATCGCTGCCGGACGCAACACGGTCGCCTCCAGTGCGGGATCGGTGGCGATCGGCGACGGGTCCAGCGCGATCGCCGGCAGGGCGGTGTCGATCGGTTTCGCCAATATCGCGTCCGGTAACGGCGCGGTGGCGATCGGCGATCCCAATATCGCGACCGGCGACGGTGCGGTCGCGCTTGGCCGCGACAACCAGGCAACGGGGATCGGCGCGGTGGCGCTCGGCGACACCAACTTCGCCACCGGCAACGGAACGGTATCGATCGGCCAGACCAACCAGGCGACCGGCAACGGGACGATCGCAATCGGCACGAGCAACGTCGTCAACGGTCTTGGCGCGCTGGCCCTCGGCAACCGCAACCAGGTGACCGGCGACGGCTCGCTCGCCTTCGGCTCGGACATCGTGACCGGCGGCGTCAACACGCTGGTGGTCGGCAACGCCAGCACCGCCACGGGGGACTTCGCCGCCGCTTTCGGTAACAACTCGACCGCGAGCGGTCTGAACGCGACGGCGCTCGGCACCGCCGCGTCGGCGTCGGCGGACTATACGCTTGCCGTCGGCGAACGCTCAATTGCCTCCGGCTTCGGTTCGTCCGCGCTCGGTACGCTCTCGTCGGCCACCGCGTTCGCCTCGACCGCGCTCGGCGCAGGGGCGATCGCCAATCTGGAAAACAGCGTCGCGCTGGGCAGCGCCTCGTCGACGTTGCGCGGTGGGGTCGCGAGCTACACCGCGTTCGGCGTCACCGGCGCGCAATCCTCGATCGGCGAGATCGCGGTTGCCCGCACCGCCGACTATATCGATCCTGCCACCGGGACGTTCGCGCCGCTCGGCACGCGCCAGATCACCGGCGTCGGCGCCGGCAGCGAGGATACCGACGCGGTCAACGTCGCGCAGTTGCGCGGTGTGTCGAACACGCTGGGCAACGCCTTCGTCGGAAGCCTGGGCGGCGGCGCGGCGTACAACGTCACGACCGGCGCGATCACCGGTCCGAGCTATGTCGTAAACGGCACGACCTATACCAATGTCGGCGATGCGCTTGCCGGGGTGGGCGGGCAGATCGGCCAGGTGGCGACGAACAGCGTGAGCTACGACAATGCCGCACAGACCTCGGTGACGCTCGGCGGAGCTGGCGGCACGACGATCAGCAATGTCGCGGCGGGCGCGATCAACGCCACGTCGACCGATGCGGTGAACGGCGCGCAACTCGCCGCCACCAATCAGGCGGTCGCCTCGAACACCACGGCTATCACCAATCTCGGCAATACGGTGACCGACCTGTCGACCACGGTCACCACTCTCGGGGGTAGCGTCGCCAATCTCAACGCCTCGGTGACCAATGTCAGCACCGCGGTCACCAATCTCGGCAACGATATCAATAACGGCGCGATCGGGACGGTGCAATATTCCAACCCCGGCAGCCCCACGACGCCCAATGGCGGCACGCCCACCAACGACCTGACTTTGGTCGGTGCGGCGGCCGGACCGGTCGGGCTGCACAACGTCGCGAGCGGTTCGATCGCGGCGGGATCGACCGACGCGGTCAATGGCGGGCAGGTGTACGCACTGGCGCTGACCTCCGTGAACGCGGTGTCGTACAACACCGATGCGAGCGGCGCGCGGACCAACACCGTTACGCTGGCCGGTGGCAATGCGGCGGCCCCGGTTACCGTGACCAACGTGGCTGCGGCGGCGCTCGCGGCGGGCTCGACCGATGCGGTGAATGGTGGTCAGCTCTACACCACCAACCAGGCGGTCGCGACGGCGCAGGGTACCGCGGACAGCGCCTTGGCGCTCGGCGGCAACTCGGTCCAATACGGTCCCGGGCGGACTAACGTGACGTTCAACGCAGGCGGAGCAGCAACCGTGCTCAGCAACGTCGCGGCGGGCGTATCGACCACCGACGCGGTCAATGTCGGACAGCTCAACTCCGGTATCAACTCGGCGGTGACGCAGGCGAACAGCTACACCGACGGACGGATCGCGGCGCTCGACTTCGACCTCCGTGCGGTCCGTCGCGACAGCTATGCCGGCACGTCGAGCGCACTCGCCGCTGCCGGGCTGCCACAGGCCTATGAAGCCGGCAAGGGAATGGTCGCGATCGGCGGCGGCACCTACGCCGGCCAGTCGGCGGTCGCGGTAGGCATGTCGAAGGCGTTCAACGACGGGCACACCGTGGTGAAGCTCAGCGGCACCTACGACTCGCAGGGCCGCGCCGGCGGAGCGGGCGGGATCGGATACCAGTTCTGATCGCCAGTCCTGGCGGCAGTTCCGTTCCGTTACCGTGATGCGAGACGGGCGGCCTTCGGGTCGCCCGTTTTCGTTGGCGGGCGTTGACAGACCGCACGCGCGCTCCGAACTGGCCGCAACACCATTGCAGGATGAGACCGTGGCCATCACCCCGAGCGACACCCAAACTTCCGAAGTCCGGTATTTCGAGAGCTTCGACGGCACGCGGATCGCGTGGCGGGAGGTTGGCCCCGACACGAAGGATGCGAGGCCGGTGGTGCTGATCCATGGCTATTTCTCCGACGCGAAGACCAACTGGATCCGCTACGGCCATGCCGCCAAGATCGCCGCGAAGGGGTTCCGCGTGATCATGCCGGACCTGCGCGCGCACGGCGACAGCGACAAGCCGCACGGGCTCGAAGCCTATCCGGCGGATGCGTTGACGCAGGACGGGCATGCCCTGGTCGCGCACCTCGGGCTGACCGATTACGACCTTGGCGGCTATTCGCTCGGCGCGCGAACGACGTCGCGGATGCTCGCGACCGGCGCGACGCCGCGCCGCGTGATCTTCTCCGGCATGGGCCTCGAAGGGCTGACCCAGACATCGCGTCGCGCCGGGCATTTCCGCAACATCCTCACCCGGCTTGGGCAGCATGTTCAGGGCACTCCGGAATGGCTGGCCGAGGCATTCCTAAAGACCACCGGCGGCGATCCGGTCGCACTGCTCGGCATTCTGGAGACGTTCGCCGACACGCCGCTGGAGTCGGTGAAGGCAATTCAGCAGCCGACTTTGGTCGTGTGCGGCAGCGAGGACCAGGACAATGGGTCGGCCCCCGACCTCGCGGCGATCCTGCCGCACGGGACCTATGTGGAGACCCCCGGCGGCCACATGAGCGCGGTGGTGAAGCCCGAGCTCGGCCAGGCCATAGCGGACTTCCTCGCCGCCTGACCCGACTCGCTCTTCAATCCTCCCCCGCAAGGGGGAGGTGGCTGGCACTTGCCAGACGGAGGGGGAGGACACGCAACGGATGTGATCGCTTTCCTCCTCCTCCATCACCTTCGGCGCCCCCCCCCCGGCGGGGGAGGATCGCACGGATCAGATGCCAGCCGGGTTGACCGGGCGGCGGCTGGCCATCACTCTGGCCGCATAATCCAGGGGAAATCCATGATCCGTACCGTTTCTCTGATCGCGCTGGCGTGCGCGATCGCCGTACCCGTCGCCGCGCAGGCTCAGACCGCACAAACCCCTGCCACCGGCAAGCCGACCGTTGCGCAGGCGGATGCCTTCGTCGCCGAGGCGGAGCGGGTATTCGCCGCGAAGTCGGTCGATGCGTCGCGTGTCGCATGGGTCAACGCGACCTACATCACCGACGACACCGATGCGCTGGCCGCGAAGTCGGGCGCGGAGATGACCGATCTCGGCGTGAAGTACGCGCTCGGCGCGGCCCGCTATGCGTCCCTCCCGGGCCTATCGTTCGACACCAAGCGCAAGCTCGACCTGTTGCGCGGCGGCCTGACGCTGCCGGCCCCGACGCGCGCGGGCGCGTCCGAGGAGCTGTCGACACTGACCACCAAGATGTCGTCCTTCTACGGCAAGGGCATGGGCACGCTCGACGGCAAGCCGATCAACGGCTCGGATATCGAGGCGGCGATGGGTGAGAGCCGCGATCCGGCGAAGCTGCAGGAGATGTGGACGAGCTGGAACGACAAGGTCGGTGCGCCGATGCGCGGCGACTATGCCAAGATGACCGCGATCTCCAACGAAGGCGCGCGCGAGCTCGGTTACAAGGACGTCGGCGCGCTGTGGCGCTCGGGCTACGACATGACGCCGGAGCAGTTCGCGGCGCTCACCGACAAGATCTGGAAAGAGGTCGAGCCGCTCTACATGGCGCTCCACACCTACACGCGGTGGAAGCTCAACGAGAAATACGGCGACGCGGTGCAGGCCAAGACCGGGCCGATCCGCAGCGACCTGCTCGGCAACATGTGGGCGCAGGAATGGGGCAATATTTACGATATCGTTGCGCCGAAGGGGGCAGGTGACGTCGGCTACGACACCGGCGATTTGCTCAAGGCCAAGGGCTATGACCCGCTGAAAATGGTGAAGCAGGGCGAGGGGTTCTACTCGTCGCTCGGCTTCGCACCGCTGCCGGAGACGTTCTGGAAGCGGTCGCAGATCACCAAGCCCGCCGACCGCGACGTGATATGCCATGCCTCGGCCTGGGATCTCGACAACCAGGACGATATCCGGATCAAGATGTGCACGAAGGTGAATGCGGACGACTTCGTCACGATCCACCACGAGCTCGGCCACAATTACTATCAGCGCGCGTACAAGGCGCAGCCGATGCTCTACAAGAACGGTGCGAACGACGGCTTCCACGAGGCGATCGGCGATACCGTCGCGCTGTCGATCACGCCGGATTACTTGGTGAAGATCGGCCTGCTCGACCAGGCGAAGGTACCAAGCGCGGACAAGGATATCGGGCTGCTGTTGCGCCAGGCGATGGACAAGGTCGCGTTCCTGCCGTTCGGGCTGCTGATCGACAAATGGCGCTGGGGCGTGTTCTCCGGGCAGATCCCGGCGACCGGCTATCAAGCGGCGTGGGACCAGCTACGGCTCCAGTATCAGGGCATCAAGCCGCCGGTCGCGCGCGACGAGACCAAGTTCGACGCGGGCGGCAAATACCATATCCCGGCGGCGGTACCGTACACGCGCTACTTCCTGGCGCGGGTGTTGCAGTTCCAGTTCTACAAGGCGGCGTGCGACCAGTCCGGCTGGAAGGGACCGCTGCATCGCTGTTCGTTCTATGGCAACAAGGCGGTTGGCACGAAGCTGAACGCAATGCTGAGCATGGGGCAGTCCAAACCCTGGCCGGACGCGCTGCAGGTATTCACCGGCAGCCGCGAGATGTCGGGCGCGGCGCTGGTGGAGTATTTCGCACCGCTGAAGACGTGGCTGGACGAGCAGAACAAGGGGAAGCCGACTGGGTGGTGAGAGGGAAACGTTGGCTCAGCGCCGGCCGACTTTCGCCCGCTAACTTCTAGTTCCCCCGCGGAGGCGGGGGCCCAGGGCCACGAACGCTACTGCGGTTTTAGCTGGGCCCCCGCCTCCGCGGGGGAACGGGAAATGTGCTGGGATCGCGCAAAATTGCACCACCCCGGCGAAGGCCGGGGCCCAATTGGAACGTCCTGGGTAACGAAGCGCATCGCTCAGTTAGCGGCGTTTCCCAATTGGGCCCCGGCCTTCGCCGGGGCGGTATCCCTCATGTATAAGCGTGCCTGGCGTTTACTCCGGAACCGTCCCGGGATCGGCAATGCCAGCCTCGAACGACTTCGACGAATCCGCCCCGTCGGCCTGATGCGCCTGCTTGCCCTTCGACTTGAGCGGAACCTTGGGGGTGCTCCCCCGCAGGGTCAGCAGCGCCCCGACCGCCGCACCCGCTACCGCGACACCGCTGAAGATCGCCGCAGCACCCCATTTGCCACGGATCTTTTCCGGCAAAGTAGCAACCGCAACCGGCGTAACCGCCTTGCGCGCAGACACGGGGCGCGGGGTGCTGCGCTTAGTCGAGCGCGGCTTGGGCGCCGGTTTCGCAACGGGTTTGGGCGGCGCAGCTGGCACCGGTTTGTCCGCAGCCGGTTTCGCGACCGGTACGGGCTTAGCTGCGACCGGTTTCACCGATGACGCAGCCGGCGCCGCTTTCGGCGCACTGGCCTTACGCGGTACCTTCCGGCGTGCGGCGGGCTTCTTCGCTTCAGTATCGGGCGTGTCGGTGTCAGCCACGGCTATCTTCCCTCAGCAATGATTCCGGAACCGTAACGCATTCCCAAGCGATCCGCTCCGGTTTTTACCCGTCCACCGTTACCGGAATGGCGGCTCGTCGAACGCGCGCAGCTTGCGGCTGTGGAGCTTGGCACCCTCGAGCCGCAATTGTTCGCACGTCTCGATCCCGATCCGCAGATGCTCGCTGATCGCCCGCTCGTAGAAGCGGTTGGCCTGGCCCGGCAGCTTCAGCTCGCCGTGCAGCGGCTTGTCCGAAACGCAGAGCAACGTGCCGTAGGGTACCCGGAAGCGATACCCCTGCGCGGCGATCGTCGCGGACTCCATGTCGATCCCGACCGCGCGCGACAGCGAAAAGCGCAGCGCCGACTTCGAATAGCGCAGTTCCCAGTTGCGGTCGTCGGTCGTTACGATCGTGCCGGTGCGCAGGCGGCGCTTGAGTTCCTCGCCCGACTGGCCCGAGACGATCTCGGCGGCCTTGGCCATCGCGACCTGGACTTCGGCGATCGCCGGCACCGGGATCTCGGGCGGCAGGACATCGTCGAGCACATGATCGTCGCGCAGATACGCATGCGCGAGCACATAATCCCCGATCCGCTGGCTCGGACGGAGACCACCGCAATGACCAATCATCAACCACGCCTCCGGACGCAGCACCGCGAGGTGGTCGCAGATCGTCTTCGCGTTGGACGGGCCGACGCCGATGTTGACGAGCGTGATCCCGGTACGGTCGTCCGCCATCAGATGATAGGCGGGCATCTGGTGCCGCCGCCACGCGCTGTCGGAGATGATTTTGTCGATGTCGTCGCCCGACGAGATCGTGATCCCGCCCGCGCCCGACAGGCTGGTAAAACGGCTCGGCGTTCCATCCGCGCGTGGACCAAGCTGCGTACCGGCCCAGCGGACGAACTCGTCGACATAACGGTGGTAGTTGGTGAACAGCACGAAGCGCTGCGCGTGTTCCGCGGGCGTGCCCATGTAGTGGCGCAGGCGGGCGAGACTGAAATCGGTGCGCAGGCCGTCGAACAGCGCGAGCGGGCGCGTCTCGTCATGCGCGACCCAGAGACCGTCGGCGATCTCGTCGCCGATATGCGCGAGTTCGGTGGCGGGGAAGTGGCGCGACAATTCGGTGGCCGACACCTCGTCGAGGCTCAGCGCGTGGCCGGGCTCGATCACGTAGGGGAACGGGATTTCCTGGCGACCCTCGACCGCCTCGACGGTGACGTCATAGTCCTCGATCAGCAGGGTCAACTGCTCGATGAGATACTCGGCGAAGATCGCCGGCTTCGTGACGCTGATCTTGTATTCGCCGGGCGTGACCATGCGGCCGAACGAGCGCAGCGGGGTGGGGCGATCGACGCCGCCCTTATAGACCAGTCGGATTTCGGGATAGGCGAACGACCCGTCGGTGCGGCTGGCGGGATCGGGCGTCGTGCCGTCGGCGATATAGGCGCTCATGGCGGCTTGAAGGCGCTCGACGGAAGCGCGGTAGAGGCGGTCGAGGTCGGCGACGAGGTCGGATGCGATTGTCATCGGGCAGTGTTAGGTGGCGGAGGTTACTGTGGCAAGACCACCTAAATCCTCCCCGTGTCGGGGAGGTGGCAGCCCGCTTGGGCTGACGGGGGGGTGTTCCCCGAGCGTAACGCTCGCGGTGAGCCCCCTCCACCATTCGCTGTGCGAATGGTCCCCCTCCCCGTGCCGGGGAGGATTAGATCTCGCTGAGCAGATGTTCGGCCGAGCTCACCTTGAACTCGCCGGGTGCCTCGACGTTCAGCTGCTCGACGACGCCGTCGTTGACCAGCATCGAGTAGCGCTGGCTGCGCGTGCCCATGCCGAAGCCCGAGCCGTCCATCGTCAGCCCGATCGCCTTGGCGAAATCGCCATTGCCATCCGCCAGCATCGTGATGTCGCCGGCACCAGCCGACTTGCCCCACGCGCCCATCACGAACGCGTCGTTGACCGAGACGCAGGCGATCTCGTCGACGCCCTTGGCCTTCAATTCGGCTTCCTTTTCGACGAAACCGGGGAGATGCTTGGCTGAGCAGGTCGGCGTGAACGCGCCGGGGACTGCGAACAGCGCGACCTTGCGGCCCTTGAAGAAGCTGTCGGTATCGACCTGGTCGGGGCCATCCGCGGTGGCCTTGACGAGATTGGTTGTGGGAAGCCGGTCGCCGACGCTGATCGTCATATGAAATCTCCTGTGCCGCGCGGTGTTCTCGCGCGAGCGGTACCTTGGACGCCGGGCGGGGTATTTCAAGCGTGGCGACCGCGGGCATGCGCCGCTATGTTGCGCGGCATGGACAAGACGGCCTTTCTCTCCGGACAATTCCTGCTCGCGATGCCGGGCATGAGCGACCCGCGCTTCGCCCGCGCGGTGATCGCGATGTGCAGCCATGACGAGAACGGCGCGATCGGCATCGGGGTCGGCGCGACGATCGACGGGCTGGGCTTCCACGACCTGCTCGAACAGTTCGGGATCGAACCGGGCGACGCCCCCAACGCGCCGGTGCATTTCGGCGGACCGGTCGAGCCCCGGCGCGGTTTCGTGGTGCATTCGTCCGATTGGGGCGGGCAGGATTCGGTCGACGTCGCCGGCCGGTGGAAGCTGTCGAGCACGGTCGACGTGCTGCGCGCGATCGCCGAGGGGAAGGGCCCGTCTCAGTGGGTCGTGGCGCTCGGCTATGCCGGTTGGGATGGCGGGCAGCTGGAGGGCGAGCTGTCGCGGCCGGGGTGGTTCAACGTGCTCGGCGATACCGACCTGCTGTTCGATACCGTGGTGGAGGATCGCTGGACCTATGCCTTCGCGCAGGCCGGCGTCGACCCCCGGTTGCTCGTCGCGGAGACGGGGCGGGCCTAATTTCAGAAAAGAAGGTTAGGGTGGGTTAGGCCAACATGCACCCACCTACCCCCGGCATGCCGGGCCCTTCGACAAGCTCAGGAGAGCCTCGTTCCGGCATCCACCGTTCCGCATTTAAAGTGCCTGAGAGCGTGCGGAAGGGTGGGCCCCGGAACTGGTCCGGGGTGACGGAGGGGATGGGTGAGGGTGTTGCTACCCATCATATAAAGATATCTTTATATTTGATTTGAGCCCCTCGATCCTCTAAGGCGCAGGCCATCCGGCACGGGCATGAGGCTCGCCGATCAAAGATTATTCCCAGGAGATATCCTCGTGGCCACCACGCTCGCGCCCCAGAAAACCGACGGCAAGCCCGATTATGTCGTCGCCGACATCAGCCTCGCCGATTTCGGCCGCGCCGAGATCAACATCGCCGAAACCGAGATGCCCGGCCTGATGTCGCTGCGCACCGAATTCGGCGCGTCGCAGCCGCTCAAGGGCGCGCGGATCACCGGTTCGCTGCACATGACGATCCAGACCGCCGTGCTGATCGAGACGCTGACCGCGCTCGGCGCCGACGTCCGTTGGGCGACGTGCAACATCTTCTCGACTCAGGACCATGCTGCCGCCGCGATCGCCGCGACCGGCGTGCCGGTGTTCGCGATCAAGGGCGAGAGCCTCGCGGACTATTGGAACTATGTCGGCGACATCTTCTCGTGGGACCGCGAGATCGAGGGCCAGACCGCCAACATCATCCTCGATGACGGCGGCGACGCGACCATGTTCGCGCTCTGGGGCGCCAAGCTCGAAGCCGGCCACACGATGCCCGAGCCCGAGAACGAGGAAGAGGTCGAGATGCAGCGCGCGCTTAAGGCGTATGTCGCGAAGAACCCCGGCTACCTCACCGAGACCGTCAAGAACCTGAAGGGCGTCTCGGAAGAGACCACCACCGGCGTCCACCGCCTGTACGAGATTGCCAAGAAGGGCGAGCTGCCGTTCCCCGCGATCAACGTCAACGACTCGGTCACCAAGTCGAAGTTCGACAACCTCTACGGCTGCAAGGAATCGCTGGTTGACGCGATCCGTCGCGCGACCGACGTCATGCTCGCCGGCAAGGTCGCCTGCGTCGCCGGTTTCGGTGACGTCGGCAAGGGCTCGGCCCAGTCGCTCCGCAACGGCGGCGCACGCGTGATGGTCACCGAAGTCGATCCGATCTGCGCATTGCAGGCGGCGATGGAGGGCTTCGAGGTCGTGACGATGGAAGAGGCCGTCTCGCGCGCCGACATCTTCTGCACCGCGACCGGCAATGCCGACGTCATCACCGCCGATCACATGAAGGCGATGAAGCCGATGTCGATCGTCTGCAACATCGGTCACTTCGACTCGGAGATCCAGATCGCCGCGTTGTCGAACTACGACTGGACCGAAGTGAAGCCCGGCACCGACCTGGTGAAGTTCCCGGACGGCAAGCAGATCATCATCCTGGCGAAGGGTCGCCTGGTGAACCTCGGTTGCGCCACCGGCCACCCGTCGTTCGTGATGTCGGCCAGCTTCACCAACCAGACGCTCGCGCAGATCGAGCTCTGGACCAAGGGCGAGAACTACAAGAACGAGGTCTACGTCCTGCCGAAGCACCTCGACGAGAAGGTCGCGATGCTCCACCTCGAGAAGCTCGGCGTGAAGCTGTCGAAGCTGTCCGACAAGCAGGCCGGCTACATCGGCGTGCCGGTCGAAGGCCCGTTCAAGCCGGATCACTACCGCTACTGATCTTCCAGATCCCGTAGGGTTTTCGAAAGCCGCGTCCGCCATCAGGCGGGCGCGGCTTTTTCGTTGCGCAACCGTGTTGCGGGGATGTCACACTTTCGTAATGTTTCGTCGTACGGATTGAAAAATAGACAGGAAAGGTGTCCTTCCGGCCCTGGTAAAAGCTTAGGTTCAAAGGGTTTCTCAGTATGGTTGGCATCTCGATCCGGAAGTCCGGATTGTTCGTAACTGCGTCCACGGCCGCATTCGTATTGGCCTCGGCGATCCCGGCAGCAGCGCAGACAGCGACGCCAGTGGACGCCCAGACCCAGGCACCCGGCACCGATCCAGCCGCTCCGGTCGGTTCCGATACCACGACGGGCGCGGTTGCGCAGACGGCGGCTCCGGAAGCCAATGCGGGTAGCGAAATCGTCGTCACCGGTTCGCGTATCGCGCGCCCGACACTCGATTCGCCTGCTCCCGTCACCACGCTGACGATTGCCGATCTCACGCGCACCGGTGCGATTACCGTCGGCGACGTTCTGAACGACCTTCCGTCGTTGCGCTCGACCTACAGCCAGGCGAGTTCGACGCAGTTCATCGGCACCTCGGGCCTGAACTTCCTCGATATGCGCGGCCTCGGCGTTACCCGTACGCTGGTGCTGGTCAACGGCCGTCGTCACATAACCTCGTCCGAGGGTGATTTCCTGGTCGACACCAACACCATTCCCACCGACCTGATCGAACGCGTGGATGCTGTCACCGGTGGCCAGTCCGCGGTCTACGGTTCGGACGCGATGGCCGGCGTCGTCAACTTCGTGCTGAAGCGCAACTTCGAGGGTCTGTCGCTCAACGCGCAGAGCGGCTTGAGCGACAAGGGCGATCACGGCACGTATCGTCTCAGCGGCACCTACGGTCAGAACTTCGCGGACGGCCGGGGCAACATCGCGCTGAACCTCGAATATAACCAGTCCGACCTGGTCACCTACGCCGATCGGCCGGGTCTGACCGGCGCGTATACCGGACGTCGCCAGTTCCAGCTGGTGGACAGCCCCGCGATCGACAACACGGTTCCGAACCGGACGTTCCTCAACGATGTTCACAGCTTCGGCTATGACAATGGCGGCAACTTCATTGCCTATAACGGCGCCGGGATCGGTGCGTGCAGCAATGGTACCGTTGCGGCAGGCTGCCTTGCCAACGGCTATCCCCGCGTGTTCGGTTTCAACTCGGGCGGTTCGCTGTACGAGTATAACTACGGTACCGACTTCCGTCCGGCCGGCTCGAACAACAACAATGGCGGCGACGGCGGCATCCTCAACGATCGCGGCACGCTCCAGCCTTCGCTGAAGCGCTACGTCGCCAACCTGCTCGGTCACTTCGACGTGTCCGACGCCTTCAAGCCGTTCATCGAGGCGAAGTTCGTCCGCGTCGAGAGCTTCAATCAGGGCACGCCGACGTTCGCCCAGGGTGGCGAGCAGGGCACCGTTCTCGACGAGGATGCCAACGGCAACCCCTTCACGCGCGCCGCCAATGGCGGGTTCAGCCGGCAGACGATCGGGATCCCGATCTCGTTCGATAATCCGTATCTGCAGCCCGGCGATGCCGCGACGATCCGTTCGCTGCTACCGGCAGGGGCACAGTTCTTCCGCCTGAACCGCAACAACAACGATTTCGGCACGCGCGACGAATTCGACCGCCGCGATACCTATCGGATCGTTGGCGGTGCAGAAGGCACGTTCAACACCGACTGGAAGTATGATTTCTCGGTAAATTATGGCGAGTTCCGGACCCGTTCTTCGTTTTTCAACAACCGCATCAACCAGAATTTCTACAACGCGGTCGATACGGTGCGGAACGGCGCAGGCACTATCGTGTGCCGGATCAACCAGACGACGGTTACCGATCCGAACTGCGTGCCGTTGAACGTGCTTGGGAATGGCGCTCCCAGCCAGGCTGCGCTCAACTACATCAACACGACGTCGCAGCGGACCGGCAAGGCCACCGAGTTCGACGTGACGGCCAATATCGTCGGCGACAGCTCGCAACTGTTCGAGCTGCCCGGTGGCCCGGTGCAGTTCGCGCTCGGCGGCGAATATCGTCGTGAGACGGCGTCCTACTCGTATGACGATCAGGTAAAATCCGGCGCGACCTTCCTCAACGCGATCCCCGATTTCGCCCCGCCGTCGTTCGCGGTGAAGGAAGCGTATGGCGAGCTCAACTTGCCGCTGCTCAAGGGCATGCGGTTCGCCGAGGAACTGACGGCGAATGCGGCCGTGCGCGTTGCCGACTACAAGGGTTCGGCGGGTACCGTCTGGACGTGGAATGCAGGTGCACTGTACGCGCCGGTCCGCGACATCAAGTTCCGCGTCAGCTATGCCAAGGCCGTCCGTGCGCCGACGTTGAGCGACCTTTACTCGTCGCCATCGCAGAACTTCGATATTTTGAACGATCCCTGCGACATCAACTTCATCAAGACCGGCCGCTCGACGCGCGCCGCCAACTGCGCGGCGGCTGGCGTTCCGGTCAATTTCATCAACAATGCGGCACGTGGGGGCAGCACCGAATTCCTGTCGGGCGGCAATCCCAATCTCGAGGCGGAGACGTCGCGGAGCTGGACGTACGGCGTCGTTCTCCAGCCGTCGTTCATTCCCGGCCTCGCGATCACGGCTGACTATTACGACATCAAGATCAGCAACGTCATCGCCGCAGTCGGTGCGCAGACTATCCTCGACGCCTGCTACGACGCTGCGTCGCTGGACAACCAGTTCTGCGGTCTGATCAACCCGCGTCAGTCGAGTGGTGAGTTCGCCCAGACCGCGCTGCTCCAGAGCACGGTCAACTTCGCAGCGCTGCGGGCGAAGGGCATCGATGTCGATGTGTCGTACAACCGCCGCGTCTTCGCCAACGACAAGATCGCACTGCGGTTCGTCGGCACCTGGGTTCGTGATCGCACGGATTATCCGTACCTCGACAACCCCGGCCAGAAGGAGCGCATCAAGGGCGAGCTGGGTGACCCGGTCTACAACTTCAACGTTTCGGCGGACTACACGCACGGGCCCGTCACGCTCGGGTATCAGCTCCGCTACATCGGTCGCCAGTCGATCACGGATTGGGAAGCACAGCACGACACCAATGGCGTCGCTGCGCTGGATCCTTACTATGCGGACCGGGTGTATTATCCTTCGGTCGTCTATCACGCGCTGCGCGCGTCGGTGGATGTCGACAAGCGGTTCACCTTCTACGGCGGTGTTGACAACCTGACCGACAAGAAGCCGCCGTACGGCTTGCTGGGTAACGCTGCCGACGCGATCTTCGATAACGTCGGGCGCTTCATGTATGTCGGCGCACGCGTGAAACTCTAAGCCTCGTCATCTTGTGCAAGGGCGATCGGTAGATCGCGAAGGGCGGGTCCGCATGTCGGGCCCGCCCTTTTCATTGCCTCCCGGCTTTCCCCCGGGGGAGGGTTTGGCCTACAGGGTCGAATGATGTCGCAACGGGCTTCCCGATGATGGTCCTCGGGACCGGCGCTGCCGTGATGGTGGGGGCTTTGCTGCTCCTGGCAATCCTTGCCGGCTCGGTGCTGCTCTACATCGGGCTGCGCGCACGATCCGCGGCCGCGGACGTGAACGAGGCAAACGCGCAGTTGCAGGCCATCCTCGACGGGTCGCCGGCGATCGTGACGGTGATCCGGTCCGGGGGGCGGGTCGAGATGACTCAGCGGATGGCGGACTGGCTTGGGCTGGACGCGCCGCCTCGGTCGATCGCGGAGCTTGCCACCGGGGGTACTGCGCTGTCGGCGGATGATGCGGCGCGGTTGATTGCCGATGTCGCCGCGGCGCAGCGGGCCGGGCGGGCGTTCGTGCGGTCGGTGCGGTTGCAGGGTTCGACGCGGGCGATCACGTTTCGCGGCGCGCGCGCGCCGGGCGAGATGGGCGCGACCGGGGCGGTTCTGCTCTGGGCGTTCGATGCGACCGATAGCGAGGCGGAGATCGCCCGGCTCGGGGCCGAAACTGCGCGGCTCGGCGAGGCGTATGAGTCGCTGACCGGTCTGATCGAGGCGGCGCCGATGCCCATGTGGTACCGCGCTACCGACCTTCGGTTGGCGATGGTCAATTCGGCGTATGTCGATGCGGTCGAGGGGCGCGATGCCGCCGATGTCGTCGCGCGTGGGCTGGAGCTGGTCGAAGGGTCCGGGCGTGGCGGGCCGCTCGCCGGCGCGGCGGTCGCGCGCGAGCAGGGGCGGCCCCATCAACAAGTCCTGCCCGCGACCATCGACGGCGCACGGCGATCCTTGCAGATCTACGACGTACCGCTACCGAGTGGCGGCGTGGCCGGGTTCGCGATCGACATCGAGGAGCTGGAGCAGGCACGGTCGGGTGCCAAGCGGTTCGCCGAAGCGCAGCGCGCGATGCTCGACCGGTTGTCGGCGGGCGTGGCGCAGTTCGGCGGCGATCGGTCGCTCGTGTTCTGCAACCAGCCGTTCCGCCGGATGTTCGCGATGCGCAGCGAATGGCTCGCCGACCGCCCCGAGTTCGACCGCGTGCTCGAGCGGATGCGCGAGGCGAACCGACTGCCCGAAGTCCGCGATTTCCCGAGCTGGAAGGCGGAGCGGCGCGACTGGTTCATGCAGACCGGCTCGGCGCAAGGTGGCGCGGCCGGTGGGGGCGCGATGGAGGAGAACTGGCACCTCCGCGGTGGCACCCACCTTCGCGTCGTCGCGCAGCCTTTGCCCGACGGTGGCCTGCTGCTGATCTTCGAGGATCGTACCGAGCAGGTCCAGCTCGCGAGCGCGCGCGACACGCTCCTGCGCGTGCGGACCGCGACGTTCGACAATCTGTTCGAGGCGCTCGGCGTGTTCGCGGCGGATGGGCGGTTGCAGTTGTGGAACAACCGGTTCCGGCTGCTGTGGGGCCTGGAGGAGGAGTTCCTCGCCTCGCATCCGCGCGTCGATGCGTTCGCCGAGGCGGCGGGGGGTAAGCTGCTGACACCCAACCGTTCGGCGCTGATCCCCGATCTGGTCCGGTCGGCGACGGTCGAGCGGCAGCAGCGCGGCGGGCGCGTGGCGTTTGCGGACGGGAGGCATTTCGAGTTCGCGGGCGTGCCGTTGCCCGACGGGAATGCGCTGTTCACGATGCTCGACATAACCGACAGCCGCCGTGCGGAACAGGCTCTGCGGGATCGCGCCAACGCGCTGGAGGCGGCGGACAAGGTGAAGACCGCGTTCGTCGCGAACATGAGCTACGAACTCCGCACGCCGCTGACGTCGATTAGCGGGTTCGCGGAGATGTTGCACGGCGGGTACGCGGGCAAGATGACCAAGCAGGCCGAGGGCTATGTCGGGGCGATCCTGGAGTCGGTCGAGCGGCTGGGGTTGCTGGTCGACGACGTGCTCGACCTGACGCGGGCGGAGAGCGACCGTGCGGAGACGGACCGGACCGATGTCGATCTGCCGACAACAGTGCGCGCGGCGGCGGAGACGATCCTGCCGTCGGCCAAGCGGCGCAAACTCGATTTCGCGGTCGAGGTGGCGCGGTCGACGGGGCGGGTCAACGGCAATCCGAAGCGGTTGAAGGAGGTCGTCGAGCATCTCCTGCGCCACGCGGTCGCGGCGACGCCGGATGGCGGGCGGGTGTTGTTGCATACCGATGGTAATGCGACGTCCGCGCGGATCGTGGTGTCGGATGACGGGCCGGGGATGGATGCCGAGGCGGTCGCGCATGCATTCGACCGGTTTGGGGAATCGAAGGCTATGGGGGATCGCGCTTTGGGGTTGGGGTTGCCGCTGGCCAAGCAGTTCGTCGAAGCGCATGGCGGGACTATCGAGCTGGTCTCCGAGCCCGGCGCGGGCACGTTGATCACGGTGGAATTGCCGCGGCGATGAGGGTTTTGAATATACGCCCTCTCCCCTCTGGGGAGAGAGCTGGGGTGAGGGGCTGCCAGGCAGTGCACCACCTGGATCAGCCCCTCACCCAACCCTCTCCCCGAGGGGGAGAGAGCTTATGCGCGTGATCAGCTTACCCGATCCGCAAGCTACCGAGGCGTTCGGCGCTATGCTCGCCACCCACGTCCAGCCCGGCGACGTGATCACCCTCGAAGGCACGCTCGGGGCCGGCAAGACCAGCGTCGCGCGCGGGCTACTCGCCGCGCTTGGGCTCGCCGGCGAGGCGCCGTCCCCGAGCTTCGCGATCGTCCAGCCCTATGAGCCGCCCGAAGTGCGTTTCCCGGTCCTGCACGTCGACCTCTACCGCATCGACGACCTCGCCGAGATCGAGGAACTCGCGCTCGACGACGCGCGCTATGATTCGCTGCTGCTGGTCGAATGGCCCGAGCGCGCCGGCCCCGATCACTGGCCAGATGCGCTTCGCTTGAGCCTGACGATCGAGCCGGACGGCACGCGCAGCTTGACAGTCGAGGTGCCGGAAGCTTGGAGGTCGCGATGGCCGACATGACCCCGCCGCCCGGCGCCGCCGCTTTTCTCGACGCACATGGCTGGGGTGGGGCGCAGATCCTCCCGGTCGCCGGCGACGCGTCGTTCCGGCGCTATTTCCGGGCGATTGCGGGCGCCGAAGAGGGGGAGCGCCAAGCCATTCTCATGGACGCACCGCCGCCGCACGAGGACCCGCGACCGTTCATCGCCATCGCCGAATGGCTGGTCGAGCGCGACTTCGCGGCACCGGCGATCCTCGCGTGCGATCTCGACCAGGGCCTCGTGCTGATCGAGGATTTCGGCGATGACCGGTTGCGCGAGGCGGTCGACGCAGCGCGCGCCGACGAACTGTCGCTCTATGCGCCGGCGATCGACCTGCTCGTGCGGTTACGCGGCCATCCGGCGGCACCCGTTCCGCCGTACGACCGCGCGGTGCTCAGGCGCGAGGCGGGGTTGTTCGTCGAATGGTATTGCCCGGCGGTCGGGATCGAGCCCGATTTGCCCGGCTGGGACGCGGCGTGGGAGTCGGTGTTCGACCATGCCATCGCCGAAACGCCGGTCACGGTGCTGCGCGATTATCATGCCGAGAATCTGATGCTGGTCGGACCCAAGCGCTCGCTCGGCCTGCTCGATTTCCAGGACGCGCTTGCAGGGCACCCGGCCTATGACCTCGTCTCGCTGTTGCAGGACGCGCGGCGGACGGTCGATCCGACAGTCGAGGCCGCGATGCTGGAACGATATCGCGCAGCGGCGGACGCGGACGAGGCCTTCATGAACGCATATCACGTGCTCGGCGCGCAGCGGAATGCCAAGATCCTAGGCATCTTCACGCGGCTGTGGCAGCGCGATGGCAAGCCGTATTATCCGACGATGTGCCCGCGCGTCTGGACGTATCTGGAGCGCGACCTCGCACAACCGGTGATGGCGCCGGTCGCGGCGTGGTTCGACGCGAACGTCCCCGCCGATCTGCGCGGCGACCCGTTGGCGTTGCGCGCATGACCCGCCAGCAGACGATCCGCCCCATCCCGCGCGGCACGGTGCCCGAGACGGCGATGGTGATGGCGGCGGGCCTTGGCAAGCGGATGCGGCCGCTGACCGCGACACGACCCAAACCGCTGGTGCAGGTCGCTGGCAAGCCGTTGATCGATCACGTCTTCGAGCGGTTGCAGGCGGCCGGGATCAAGCGCGCGGTGGTCAACGTGCATTATCTCGCGGACACGCTGGAGGCGCATGTCACCGACCGGTTCGCGGGGATCGACGTAGTGATCTCCGACGAGCGGAAAATGCTCATGGAGACGGGCGGCGGGCTCGTCCAGGCGCGGCATCTGCTCGGGGATGCGCCGGTGCTGGTGGTCAACAGCGACAACCTCTGGATCGACGGGCCGGTCGATGCGATCAAGCTGCTCGCGTCGCGCTGGGACGACGCGAAGATGGATGCGCTGTTGCTGATGGTGCCGCTCGCGCGTGCACATAATCACGGCGGGCCGGGCGATTTCTACCTCGCCGCCGATGGCCGGATCAGCGGGCGACGCAAGTCCGGCCGGCTCGCACCGTTCGCCTATACCGGCATCCAGATCCTCCACCCGCGGCTGATCGCGGACTGGCCGGAGGGGCCGTTCTCGACCAACATCTTCTGGGACCGTGCGATCGCGGCGGGCCGCGCTTACGGCCAGGTCCATCAGGGCCTGTGGTTCGACGTCGGCACGCCCGCCGCGATTCCCCGGACCGAGGCGATCCTCGCGGATGGCTGACGTCGCCACGGCGGGTCGTCCGACGCTATACACGATCCCCGCGCACCGCGCGTTTGCGGATGCGCTCGTCGCCGGGCTGACGCGGCAGGCGGGACGCGATCCGCTGGCGCTCGCCCGCGCGCTCGTCGTGCTGCCGAACAACCGCGCGGTGAAGGCGGTGACCGAGGCGTTCGTGCGCGCGAGCGGAGGTGGGCTGGTGTTGCCGCGGCTGGTGGCGCTGGGCAATCCGGAGATGGGCGAGGCGGTCGGTGCGGCACTCGATCCGGCGGACGACATCGATCCGCCGCTACCCGCGGTGCCGCCGTATCAGCGACGGATGATTCTGGCGCGGCTGGTGTCGGAAGAGCGGGCGCGCGAAGGCCATCCGGTCGATGCGGCGGAGGCGGTGCGACTGGCGGGAGAACTGGCGCGGACGCTCGATCAACTGCTGGTCGAGGAGGTTCCGCCAACCAAGTTGCGTGATATCGAGCTTGGGCCGGAGCTGACCGAGCACTGGCGGCGTGCGCTGGCGACGTTCGAGATCGTGCTGCAACGCTGGCCAGGCGAACTCGCGCGGCTGGAGCGGATCGATGCGGCGACGCGGCGCTCGGCGTTGCTCGACCGGCTCGCCCAACGCTGGCGGAACGCGCCGCCGGCCGGGATCGTCTGCGCGGCAGGCGTGACCGATTCCGCACCCGCCGTCGCGCGGCTGCTCCGGTGCATCGCCGACATGCCGCAGGGCATGGTGGTGTTCGCCGGGCTCGACCTGGCGCTGCCGGACGAGGAATGGGATGCGCTCGGGCCGCATGATCCGCACCCGGTGACCGGGCTCATGCGGCGGTCGATCGAGACGCATCCGCAGTTCGATGCCAAGCTGATGCTCCTGCGCATGGGCGTCGCGCGCGGCGAGGTACAGACGTGGCGCGAAGGCGGCGGGCACGACGCCGATGCCGCCCGCGGCCGGGCAATCGCCAACGCGCTAGCACCGGCGGATTTCACCGGTAAGTGGACGCAGATCGCGGCTGAGGATCGTCGCCTGAAGGGCGTGACCGCTGCCGAACTCGCGACCCCGGCGGAGGAGGCGCAGGCGATCGCGCTCGTCCTTCGCGAGGCACTGGAAGTGCCCGAGCGTACGGCCGCACTCGTTACGCCGGATCGAGCTTTGGCGCGGCGAGTGGCGGCGCATCTCGGACGCTGGGGCATCGGGATCGACGACAGCGCGGGGCGGCCTCTTTCGATCCTGCCGCCGGGGACTTTGTTGCTCGCGCTGGCCGAGGCAGCGGCGCAGCGCTTCTCGCCGCTCGCGCTGCTGGCGTTGCTTAAGCATCCGCTGGTGCGCTCCGGCGAGGATCGCTTGCTGTGGCTAGATGGCGCGCGCGCGCTCGACCGACGGTTGCGCGGACCACGACCGGCGGCGGGGCTCGACGGGATCGCCGGCCATCTGGAGGAGCGCAAGGGTACGGCCGCGACGTGGTGGGCTGACGTTCATCCGTTGCTGACGCCGCTCGCAGGCGCATTCGATCAGGGGCCGCAGCCGTTGGCGTCAGTGCTCGCCTGCCTGCGCGAGACGGCGCAGACACTGTGCGGCGACCATCTCTGGTCGGGGCTCGCAGGCCGTGCCGCAGCGGAGTTCCTCGCCGACCTCGAAGCCGAGGCACCCGCCGGTCCGCCGAGGATCGATCCGCGCGAATTGCCGCAATTGTTGCGGACCTTGCTCGACGAGGTCGCGGTGCGGCCGGCGCCGGGCGGGCATCCGCGGCTTGCGATCTACGGCCTGATCGAGGCGCGGTTGCAGACTGCCGACGTGATGGTGCTGGGCGGGCTGAACGAAGGCGTGTGGCCGGGCCGGCCGGCGCCTGATCCTTGGCTCGCACCCCGCATTCGTATGGAGCTTGGCCTGCCGGGTCTTGAGCGGCGTGTCGGCACGGCAGCGCATGATTTTGCGCAGGCGTTGGGAGCCCCGCGCGCGGTCGTCACGCGGGCGCGGCGGGATGCGAAGTCGCCCGCGCTGGCGTCCCGGTTGTGGCTGCGTTTGCAGGCGCTTGCGGGCGACCGGTTCGAGCGGGCCTTCGCCCTTGAAGGCTGGACCCGAGCGCTCGACGATCCGGGCGAGCATCTCCCGGCGGATCGGCCCGCGCCTTCGCCACCTGCCATACTGCGTCCTAAAGTGATTTCCGTCACCGAGGTCGATCGCCTGAAGGCCGACCCCTACGCCTTCTACGCACGCCGCGTGCTCGGGTTGATGCCGCTCGATCCGGTCGATGCCGACCCCAGCGCGGCGTGGCGCGGGATCGCGGTGCACGACATCCTCGAGCAATGGTGGAAGCAGGACAACTGCACCGTCGATACGCTACGGCAGCGTGCGAAGGCGATGCTCGACGACGAGCGCACCCATCCGATGATGCGCGCGCTGTGGCGGCCGCGCCTGCTTGAGGCGATCGACTGGATCGCCGGCGCGATCGTCGCGCAGGGCGAGGATGGTCGCACCGTCGCCGGCGCCGAGGGCAAGGGCAAGATCGAGATCGCCGGCATCACCCTGTCGGGCCGCTATGACCGCATCGACAAGCTGCCCGACGGGCGCCTCGCGGTGATCGACTACAAGACCGGCAAGCCGCCGTCGCCGACCGCGGTCCGCGCCGGCTACAGCCTGCAACTCGGGCTGCTAGGCCTGATCGCCGAGCGCGGCGGCTTCCCCGACGTCTCCGGCACCGCAGGCGCGTTCGAATATTGGTCGCTCGGCAAGAAGCGCGACGCGTTCGGCTATATCGAGAGCCCGGTCGATCCCGAGGGCAAGCGCGACAAGATACCGACCACCGAGTTCACCGCGATCGCCGCGCACAATTTCACCGAAGTCGTCGGCGAATGGCTGACCGGCAACGCCGCATTCACCGCGAAACTCGTCCCCGAATACGCCCCCTATGCCGAGTACGACCAGTTGATGCGCCGCGACGAATGGTATGGCCGTGAGCGGTGACGCGCTCGCCACGCTGCCCCGGCTGAGGGGTGCGCAGGCCGATGCGAGCAACCCCGCGTCGCACGTCTGGCTGTCCGCGTCGGCGGGTACGGGCAAGACGCAAGTGCTGGCGGCGCGCGTGTTCCGGCTGCTGTTGCGCGGTGTCGATCCCGGCGCGATCCTCTGCCTGACCTTCACCAAGGCAGGCGCGGCGGAGATGGCGCAGCGCATCAACGGACGCCTCGCCGCATGGGTGCGCATGCCCGCCCCGGCGCTGGCGGCGGACCTCATCGCTCTAGGAGAAAGCCCGGTACAGGCGCTGCAGGATCGGGCGCGCACCTTGTTCGCCAAGGTACTCGACGCGCCGGGCGGGGGCCTGCGCATCCAGACGATCCACGGATTCTGCCAGGGGTTGCTGGCGGCGTTCCCGGTCGAGGCCGGGCTGACGCCGGGGTTCCGGCCGCTGGAGGCGCGCGAAGAGGCGGGGCTCGCGCGCGAAGCGCTGGCGACGATGCTTTCGGACGCCGAACGCGAGGGCCGCGAGCGTCCGGTCGAGATCGTCGGGCGGCTGTCGCTGCGGATGGGCGAGGGCGGTGCGGAGGCGTTCCTGCTCGCCTGTGCCCGTGCGCTGCCGGCACTGGAGGCTCTGCCCGTCGGTATCCAGCCCTGGCTCCGGCGCGAACTCGGGTTGCCTTCCGGCGATATCGACGAGGCGATCGCGGAATGGTGCGACGCGCTAGACCTCGACGCGATCGCGCGGATCGCTGCCGCCAATCGGGCCTGGGGGACCGCAACAGGCCAGGCCGCCGCGGCGACCGTGCAGCGCTGGCTCGACTCCGAAGACCGCGCCGCGAGCTTGTCCGATCTAGCCAGCGTCGTGCTGACCGGCACGGGCACGCAGCGCAAAGCGTCGAAGAAGCTGATCGATGCCGAACCCGACTACGAAATCCTCGCACGCGACCTAGGTGAGGCCTGCACCGACGTCCTGTCGATGGTCCAGCGTGCGACTTATTGCGACCTGCTTGCCGACGAGCTCGAGGTCGGGCGCGATTATGCTCGCGCCTACGCCCTCGCCAAGCGGCGCGCGGGCGCGGTCGATTTCGACGATTTGATCGCGACGACGGTGGCGCTGCTCGACCAGCCGGGGATCGGCGAGTGGGTCCGCTACAAGCTTGACCAGGCGACCGAGCACCTGCTGATCGACGAGGCGCAGGACACCAACGGGCACCAGTGGCGGATCGTGCGCGCGCTGGCGGACGAGTTCTTCGTCGGCCGCGGCATCTATGCGCCGTCGACGCGGACGCTGTTCACGGTCGGCGACTACAAGCAGGCGATCTTCGGGTTCCAGGGTACCGATCCGCTGAATTTCCAGGCGGCGGAGCAGTATTTCGGTGGCCGTGCGAGCGAAGCCGAAGGTGACGACGACTGGCCCGAGGAGGAGCGCGGGCTCCCCTTGGCGCGGCTGTCGCTCCGCCACTCATTCCGATCGACGAAGACCGTGCTGGAGTTCGTCGATGCGGCGATCGACGCGATCGGCGAACCGGGGCTCGGGATCGCCGGCGAGGTCGAGCGTCACGCGAGCGAGGTCGCCGGGCCGGGCACGGTGACACTGTGGCCGCCGGTATCGGCAGGCGGCAGCGAGGATGACGAGGAAGGCTGGGTCGACGACGCGGTGCGCAAGCTCGCCAGCGATATCGCGCGCGCGGTGAAGGGCTGGCTCGCGCCCGAGACCGGCTTGATGCTGGAGAGCAAGGGGCGGCGGCTGCGGCCCGAAGACGTGATGATCCTCGTCAAGCGGCGCGGCGATCTCGCCTCGCTGATCGTCGCGCGGCTCTATGCCGAGGGCGTGCCCGTGGCGGGGGTCGATCGCCTGCGGCTGAATGCCCCGCTCGCGGTGCAGGATCTGCTCGCGACGATCCGCTTCGTTTTGCAGCCCGAGGACGACTTGAGCGTCGCCGCACTGCTCGTGTCCCCGCTGATCGGCTGGACGCAGGACGAGTTGATGGAGGCCGCACCGCGCGAGGCCGGCCCATTGTGGCGGCACCTGCAACGTACGCAACCCGCGACAAGACTCGCCCCGTTGCTGGCGATGCTCGCGCGCGCGGACATCGCCACGCCCTACCAGTTCCTGGAGGAACTGCTGTCAGGGCCGCTCGATGGCCGACGAAAGCTGATCCGCCGCCTTGGCACCGAAGCACGCGATCCGATCGAGGAACTGCTCAACGCCGCGCTGACCTTCGAGAGCACAACCACGCCGTCGTTGCAGCGCTTCCTCGACTGGTTCGACCGCGGCGATGTGGAGATCGTACGCGACCCATCCGCCCCCCTCGATGCGGTCCGCGTGATGACCGCGCACGGGGCAAAGGGGTTGCAGGCGCCGCTCGTCATTCTGGCGGATGCGACCGCGGACCCGTCGGCGGCACCGCGCTCGATCCTCAAATGGGCGCCCGAACCCGGCGCTGCGCCGATCCCGGTGTTTCGTCCGCGGTCGAGCGAACGTGGCGGGCCACTCGATGCGGTCGTGTCGGCATCCGAGCAACGCGAACTGGAGGAGCATTGGCGGCTGTTCTACGTCGCCGCGACGCGCGCCGAAGAGCGGCTGGTGATCGCCGGTGCGCTCGGGCCTCGCGCGAAGGGGGTGCCGCCGGAGAATAGCTGGTACGCCGCGGCCGATCGGGCGCTGACGGCGCTTGAGGTGCCGGTAGGTGAGGGCGCGCGGACCTTCGCCGGGGCCGAGCCTCAGCCCGCGGTAGTCGCCAAACCTGCGGCCTCGATCCGGGAGGTTGAGAACGCGCACCTACCAGCCTGGGCGCATGAACCCGCACCGGTCGAGGCGCGTCCGCCTCGTCCGCTGTCACCCTCTGCCCTGGGTGACGACGCCGTGTCCGATCCGCCGCCGACGCCGCCAATGCGAGTCGCGGCGGAGCGCGGCCGGCTGATCCATGCGTTGTTCGAGCGTTTACCGGCGGTTGCTGCCGCCGACCGCGCGACGGCAGCGGATCGCTGGCTGGCAAAGGCCGGCGGCGTCGACAATGCCGCAGCGCGGGCCGAGATCGTTCGGAGCGTCGTTGCCGTGCTCGACGATCCGCGCTTCGCTGAGCTGTTCGGCGCGGACACGCTCGCCGAAGCCCCGATCGCGGCAACTCTCGCGAACGGTCTCGTCGTGTCGGGAACGGTCGATCGCCTGCTGATCGAGGCGGACCGGGTCCGGGTCGTCGACTTCAAGACCGGCCGCCGCGCGCCGAGCGGCCTCGACGACGTGCCCAACTATCATCTGAAACAGATGTCCGCCTATGCCGAAGCCTTAGCCGTGATCTTCCCGGGCCGCTCGGTCCAGGCAGCCTTGCTGTACACGGCAGGACCACGCCTGATCGTACTCGGCGCCGAGACGCTGGCCGCGAACAAGCCGCACTATCGGCCCGCGGAGCAAAGCTAGCCCCCCGGTGGTTGAGCCTGCGTCACCGCACCCCTAGATTACGTACAACCAAGGAGAATTCACGATGGCGACCAAGCAGATCACCGATGCCAGCTTCGATGCGGACGTTCTCAACGCAGACGGCCCCGTGCTCGTCGATTTCTGGGCGGAATGGTGCGGCCCGTGCAAGATGATCGGACCGTCGCTGGAGGAGATCTCCGAGGAACTGGGCGAGAAGGTGACGATCGCCAAGCTCAACATCGACGAGAACCCCGACGCGCCGGGCAAGTACGGCGTCCGCGGCATCCCGACGATGATCCTGTTCAAGGGCGGCGCACCCGCGGCAACCAAGGTCGGCGCGGAGCCCAAGGGCCGCTTGAAGGCCTGGCTCGAGGGCGAGCTGGCGTAACCTAACCTCCCTCGTCATCTCGGCAAAAGCTGGGATGACGGCGTTAGGGGTATCAGCTCCGATAATCCGCGTTGATCGAGATATAGCCATGCGTAAGGTCGCAGGTCCAAACCGTGGCCCGACCTTCGCCTAGCGCCAGATCGACGCCGATCTCGATTTCCTGACCTTTAAGATGCGCCGCCACCGGCGCTTCGTCATATCCGCTCTGCGCCAAGCCCCCCTCGGCAACCTGCGTGTTCCCAAAGCGGATCGACAGCGTATCGCGGTCCGCGGGTTCGCCGGCCTTGCCGACCGCCATGACGACCCGCCCCCAGTTCGCGTCCTCGCCGGCGATTGCAGTCTTCACGAGCGGCGAGTTGGCGATGCTCATCGCGATGCGGTGTGCGCTGCGGTCACTCTCCGCACCGGTCACCTGAATTTCGATCAACTTCTGCGCGCCTTCGCCGTCGCGAACGACGAGCATCGCGAGCTGGTGGCACAGATCCGATAGTGCCGCGCGAAACGCATCCGCGCCTACACTGTCGTCGTCCGCAAGCGTCGCGTTGCCCGCCTTGCCGGTCGCGAACGCCAGCACCGTGTCGCTGGTCGAGGTATCGCTGTCGACGGTGATGCACGAGAAGCTCGGCGCGTTCGCCTTCGACAGCGCGGCCTGCAGGAACTCGGGCTCGACCGCGGCATCGGTGAAGATGAACCCGAGCATCGTCGCCATGTCCGGCGCGATCATCCCCGAACCCTTGATGATCCCCACCAGCGTCACGGTGCGATCGCCGATCACCGCCGTCGTCACCGCGCCCTTGGTGAAGGTGTCGGTCGTCATGATCGTCGCGGCGGCGTCCTCCCAGCCGCATGGCTCGGCGGTGAAGGCAGCGTCCAGCCCAGCTTCGGCCTTGTCGATCGGCAAAGGCACCCCGATCACCCCGGTCGAGGCGACGAAAACGTCCGAAGGCTGGCACCCGAGATGCGCCGCCGTCCGCGCCGCGATCGCCTCGACCGCCGCACGCCCGCGCGAGCCGGTGAACGCGTTCGAATTGCCGGCATTCACGACCAGCGCGCGCGCCTGACCCAGCGTCAGCGCCGCACGGCACCATTCCACTTCGGGCGAAGGACATTTGCTCTGCGTCAGCACCCCCGCCACCACCGTTCCCGGTTCCAGCGTCACGAACGTCAGGTCGCACCGGTCCCAATTCTTGTACGCCGCGCGCGCGACATGCAGCGCGACTCCGTCGATCGAAGGGGCGGCGGGGAAGGGCAAGGCGAGCGGCGAGGTCTGCATCCCGCCTTCATAGTCGCTGCAATCCGGGCGGCAAGATCGCCGATCGCGCTTGACCATTGACGGTGCGTCGGTGTCCAAGATGGCGCGAGGGGGCTCGACGATGACGGACGCGAACGCAAGCGAACCATATTCCAGCCGCTTGGATGCCCGGTTCGATGGCAGCAGCAGGATCGTGATGGTCACTGCCCTCGCGCTGATCGCGGCGTGTAGCCTCGCCTTCGCCGCTTGCATCCTGCTCATCGCCAGGGACGGTTATCGCTCGTGGCGGTCTCCATACCCGACGATTCTCCGCCGTGATCTTCCCGTTGCCGTCACGCCGGCGCGCCCGATCGGCAGCTATGCGGAATGGTTCGGTCCCGATGACTATCCTCCGGCTGCAATTCGCGCCGAGCAGGAGGGTGCGGTCCGCGTCGCGCTACTCGTCGGGGTCGACGGCCGCGTCGAGGCCTGCGAGATCCTCGCCGGAAGCGGTATCAGGAGGCTCGATCGCGGGACGTGCCGCGCGGCGGTCCGCCACGGTCGCTTCCGGCCGGCGCGCGATGCGCGCGGCACGGCGATCGTCTCGCGCTTCGAGCTTCCCCGCGTTCGATGGGCGCTGCCACGAGACGAACGGTAGATTTATCGCGCCGGCTCGCATACAGCCGGTGCTGCATGAACCTGCTACTGCTCCTTTCCGCTCTCCTGTCCGCGCTGACCGGCGCGGTGCCGGGCGTGCGTGGCCAGTCGGCACAGGCTGTCGCGCAGGGTAGCGTTTGCTCGCGGTCGGTGGCGGCAGCGCCGGTCAAGGTTGCGATACGGCCTGCTGCGGTTCTGGCGTCGCTGGAAGACGTTTGCGTCTCCGCGGCGTTGCGAGTCATCGCCTTGAGCAAGGCTCCGATCTGGGCGGAGCGCCGGCGCGAATAGCGTCGGGCGTCTGACCCCTCGGCTTACGGGCCGCCCCATCTCTCCCCGCGTGCGTGCCCTCAGCGTGCCGCCGTGTCATAAATTCAGGAAATCAGCCCATGTTCGGTGGCCTCGCCAAATCCTTGTTCGGTTCGTCCAACGACCGGTACGTCAAGTCGCTCAACCCGATCCTCGCCAAGATCGCCTCGTTCGAGCCATCGCTCCAGGCGATGTCCGATGAGGAGCTTTCCGCACAGACCGTCAAGTTCCGCGCGCGGCTGGCGAATGGCGAGAAGCTCGACGACCTGCTCCCCGAGGCGTTCGCGACGGTCCGAGAAGCCGCGCACCGCGTGCTCGGCCAGCGCCATTACGACGTGCAGATGGTCGGCGGCATCGTCCTCCACCGCGGCGAGATCGCCGAGATGCGCACAGGCGAGGGCAAGACGCTGGTCGCCACGCTCGCGACCTATCTGAACGCGCTGCCCGGCGACGGCGTCCACGTCGTCACCGTCAACGATTACCTCGCCGCCCGCGACGCCGAGTGGATGGGGCAGGTTTACACCTTCCTCGGCATGACGATCGGCGTCATCATCCCGAACCTGTCGGACGAGGAACGCCGCGCCGCGTACGCAGCCGACATCACCTACGGCACCAACAACGAGTTCGGCTTCGACTATCTGCGCGACAACATGAAGTACGAGCGTAGCGCGATGACGCAGCGCCCCTTCAACTTCGCGGTGGTCGACGAGGTCGATTCGGTGCTGATCGACGAAGCGCGCACGCCGCTGATCATCTCAGGTCCGACCGACGACAAGTCCGAACTGTACATCCAGGTCGACGCGGTCGTGAAGCAGCTCGTCCCGGGCGACTACGATAAGGACGAGAAGCAGAAGACGATCATCCTCACCGAGGACGGCACCGAAAAGGTCGAGCGGATGCTCGAGGCGGCGGGGCTGCTCGAGGGGCAGAACCTGTACGACTTCGAGAACACGCAGGTCGTGCATCACCTCAACCAGGCGCTGCGCGCGATCGTGATGTTCAAGTCGGACATCGACTACATCGTCAAGGACGGCAAGGTCATCATCATCGACGAGTTCACCGGTCGCATGATGGACGGCCGGCGCTGGTCAGACGGCCTGCACCAGGCGGTCGAGGCCAAGGAGGGTGTCCAGATCGAGCCCGAGAACCAGACGATGGCCTCGATCACGTTCCAGAACTATTTCCGCATGTACCCCAAGATCGGCGGCATGACCGGGACCGCGGCGACCGAGGCCGCCGAGTTCTACGACATCTACAAGATCAACGTCGTCAGCATCCCGACCAACGTCGAGGTGAAGCGCGTCGACGAGGAAGACGAGTTCTACAAGGACACCAAGGACAAGTTCGCGGCGATCGCCAAGAAGATCAAGCATCACGCGGACCTGGGCCAGCCGGTGCTGGTCGGCACGGTGTCGATCGAGAAGTCGGAGATGCTGAGCGAGTTCCTCAAGGCCGAGAACGTCGACCACAAGGTCCTGAACGCGCGCTATCACGAGATGGAGGCGCACATCGTCGCGCAGGCCGGGCGCAAGTCCGCGGTGACGATCGCGACCAACATGGCGGGCCGCGGCACCGACATCAAACTCGGCGGCAACCTGGAGTTCCGCATGCTCGACGAGCATTCCGAGCTGGTCGAGGGTACGCCCGAATATGACGAGGCGGCAAAGCGGATCACGATCGAGATCGAGGCAGAGAAGCAGGCGGTGCTCGCGGCGGGCGGTCTGTTCGTGCTCGGCACCGAGCGTCACGAGAGCCGGCGTATCGACAACCAGCTGCGCGGGCGGTCGGGGCGTCAGGGCGATCCGGGCCTGTCGCGCTTCTACCTCAGCCTCGACGACGATCTGCTGCGGATCTTCGGGCCGGACACGCTGTTCGCCAAGATGATGCGCAACAATATCGAGGATGGCGAGGCGATTGGCAGCAAGTGGTTGTCAAAGGCGATCGAGACCGCGCAGAAGAAGGTCGAGGCGCGCAACTACGACATCCGCAAGCAGGTCGTCGAATATGACGACGTGATGAACGAGCAGCGCAAGGTCATCTACGAGCAGCGCGCGGATATCATGGATGCCGATACGGTCGGCGACGTGGTGACCGACATGCGCGCGGAGACGGTCAACGTGATCGTCGGCGATGCGTGCCCGCCCAACTCCTATCCCGAGCAGTGGGACATCGAGGGGATGAAGACGCGGCTCGCCGAGGTGCTGAACCTCAAGCCGCAGATCGACGCGTGGTTGCTGGAAGAATCGGTCGATCCCGAGGTGATCGAGGAGCGCATCCGCGCGATGGCGGACGAGGCGATCGCGCAGAAGTCGGCGGATCTGGATGCGGAGACGTGGACGTCGGTCGAGAAATCGATCCTGTTGCAGAACCTCGACCATCACTGGAAGGAGCATCTGGCGACGCTCGATGCGCTGCGTCAGGTCGTTCATCTGCGGGCGTATGCGCAGAAGACGCCGATCAACGAGTATAAGCAGGAAGCGTTCTCGCTGTTCCAGCGGATGCTCGAGACGATCCGCGAGGACGTGACCAAGACGATCGCGCATGCGCAGTTCCAGATGCAGGCGCCGGTCGGGCTGCCTGAGTTGCCGGACTTCATCACGACGCATTTCGACCCGTTCACGGGGGAGGATAACTCGAACGACTTCGATGCGGGCACGCGGGGGCACATCACGTCGACGATGCCGCCGTTGCAGATCCCGCAGCCGCAGGAGGCCGATATCGGCGAGGATCCGGCGAACTGGGAAGGTGTGGTTAGCCGCAATGCGCCGTGCCCTTGTGGGTCGGGGCGGAAGTATAAGCAGTGCCACGGGGCTGTTTGAGTGACCAGCACTGAACCGATCTACCACCCCGGCGCAGGTCGGGGCCCAATTGGCGAGGTCGGGGTAACGAAGCGCAACCGCAGTTAGGGACGTCTCCCAGTTGGACCCCGGCCTCCGCCGGGGTGGTGCAATATTCTGCCGGGGGTGGGGCAATATGATACGGCCCGCTCCGTTCTCCCGCGATGGCGGGAGCCCAGGCTCCCGGCGATGACATATGGGACTCCTGGACCCCCGCCTTCGCGGGGGAACGGGACCTGGGAGCAACCCGTTCGACCGATCGTTAGGACCCCATGCGCCAAGCCACCACCATCCTAACTATCGACACGACCCGCCAAGGCCTTGTCGACGTCACCGACCAGATCGCCCGCTGGACCCGCGACCAGCGCATGTCCGAAGGCCTACTGACAATCTTTTGCCGCCACACCTCCGCGTCCCTGCTGATCCAGGAAAACGAGGCTCCCGAAGTCCGCACCGACCTCGAAGCGTACTTCGCCCGCATCGCCCCCGAATCGCATGAGTACGAACATGACGACGAAGGCCCGGACGACATGCCCGCGCATCTCCGTACCGCGTTGACCCAGGTCCAGCTTTCGATTCCGCTGATCGATGGGCGGCTCGCGCTAGGGACATGGCAGGGCATCTACCTGTTCGAACATCGCCGTCGTCCACACCGCCGCACCTCGGCGCTCCACTTGATCGGCATTTAGGCGAAACGTGAAAAATGAGTCAGTTTGGTGGCGCATTGGAGCGATGTCGTTCATCAACCGTTCCACCACTGACGGCTAATAAGCGGCGTTTCGCCGCATTCGCCGCGAACGGAGACGACACCATGTTCAAGACACCGGGTCGCAAGGTCGCATTAGCAGCGCTCGCAACGGGCGCGCTGCTGCTGGCCGGATGCGCGACCGAGACCACCTATCGTCCCGCGACTGGGCAGGGGTTCAGCCGCACCGGCTATAGCGACCGTATGATCGAGCCGGGTCGCTTCCTCGTCAGCTTCGCCGGCAACAGCGTCACGTCGCGTGACACGGTCGAACGCTATCTGTTCTTCCGCGCCGCCGAATTGACGTTGCAGAACGGCTATGATTATTACCTGATGGCCGACCGCGACACCAACCTCCAGTCGCGTACCTACTCGACGCCGGGGCTCGGCGGCGGGTTCGGGTATGGCGGGTTCGGCGGCTATTGGGGTCCGTCGTGGCGCTATTACGGGCGTGGCTTCGGCTGGCGCAACTGGAGCCCCGGTTTTGGCGGTGGCTTTGGCTATGGCGGCTTCGGTGGCGGGCCTTGGGGCAACGACTTCGATGTCCGCACGATCGATCGCTACGAAGCGACCGCGGAGATCGTGATGCGCAAGGGCCCGATTCCGCGCGACAACATCCGCGCGTTCGATGCCCGCAAGGTCGTCGACAGCATCGGGCCGAGCGTCGTGTTGCCGAAGTAAGCGACGGCTTTCGAGACGATAAAAAGGCCGGGCTACCCCAGGGTAGTCCGGCCTTTTTCGTTGCGTTGCTTCCTCTCCCCTTTGGGGAGAGGGCCGGGGTGAGGAGCCGTTGTCGGGGGCAGCGCTTGCGGCGCCCCTTACCCAACCCTCTCCCCAGAGGGGAGAGGACTTAAGAAGCCGCCTTGGCCAAGCCCTTCGACAGCTGAAGCGCCCCGTGCAGCCGCGCCTTCGGATCACCCCAGGCCCGTTGCAGCACCAGCTTGCTGTCCGGCCGCAACCGCGCGACGCCGTTCAGGCGCTCGACATACGCCAGCAGCTTGTCGATGTTCGGCGGCTTGTCGTCGTGGAACGAGACCAGCACGCCCTTCGGCCCGACGTCGATCTTCGAGACACACGCACGCTTGGCGTTCAGCTTGATCTCGATGACCTTGATCAAATTCTCGGTCGCATCCGGCAGCGGCCCGAACCGGTCGATCATCTCGGCGGCGAACGCCTCGATCTCCTGGCCCTCGTCGAGATCGTTGAGGCGGCGATACAGCCCCATCCGCAGGTCGAGATCAGGCACGTAATCCTCGGGGATGAGGATCGGCGCGTCGACCGTGATCTGTGGCGAGAAGTCGCGCGGCCGTGACGAGGTCATGCCGCCGGCCTTGGCGTCCATGATCGCCTCCTCCAGCATCGCCTGGTAGAGTTCGAAACCGACCTCCTTGATGTGCCCTGTCTGCTCGTCGCCGAGCATGTTGCCCGCGCCGCGGATATCGAGATCGTGGCTCGCGAGCTGGAACCCGGCGCCGAGCGAATCGAGATCGGACAGCACCTTCAGGCGCTTCTCGGCCGTCACCGTCATCTGTCGTTCGGGTGGCGTCACGAGATACGCGTACGCGCGCGTCTTCGAGCGGCCTACGCGCCCGCGCAGCTGATACAGCTGAGCAAGACCGAAGCGGTCGGCGCGGTGGACGATCATCGTGTTGGCGGATGCGATGTCGATCCCGCTCTCGATGATCGTGGTCGAGACCAGCACCTCGAACTTCTTGTCGTAGAACGCGGACATGCGCTCCTCGACCTCGGTCGGCGACATCTGGCCGTGCGCGACGACGAAGCGGATCTCGGGCACCTGTTCGCGCAGGAAATCTTCGATCTCGGGCAGGTCCGCGACACGCGGCGTGACGACGAAGCTCTGTCCGCCGCGGTAATGCTCGCGGAGCAACGCCTCGCGGAGCACGACCGGGTCGAACGGCATGATGTACGTCCGCACCGCGAGGCGGTCGACCGGCGGGGTCTGGATCACCGACAGCTCGCGAATGCCCGACATCGCCATCTGGAGCGTACGCGGGATCGGCGTCGCGGTCAGCGTCAGCATGTGGACGTCGGCCCGCAGCGCCTTCAGCCGCTCCTTGTGCGTCACGCCGAAGCGCTGCTCCTCGTCGACCACGACCAGACCGAGCCGCTTGAAGTCGATATTCTTCGCGAGCAGCGCATGCGTGCCGATGACGACGTCGATTGTGCCGTTCGCGAGGCCCTCCTTGGTCGCCTTCGCCTCGCCCGCGGTGACGAGCCGCGACAGGCGGCCCATGTTCATCGGGAAGCCTTCGAAGCGCGCGACGAAATTGTTGTAGTGCTGGCGCGCGAGCAGGGTCGTCGGGCAGACGATCGCGACCTGCTTGCCGCCCATCGCCGCGACGAATGCGGCGCGTAGTGCAACCTCGGTTTTGCCGAAGCCGACGTCGCCGACAACGAGCCGGTCCATCGGTTTGCCCGCGGCCAGATCGCCGAGCACGTCCTCGATCGCACGGTCCTGGTCCTCGGTTTCCTCGTACGGGAAGCGGTCGACGAAGCTGGGGTAGCCGCTCGAATCGGGTTCGAGCACGTCGCCCGGATGCAGCGCGCGTTCGGCGGCGGTCGCGATGAGTTCGCCGGCGATCTCGCGGATCCGCTCCTTCATCTTCGACTTGCGACGCTGCCAGCCTTCGCCGCCAAGCCGATCGAGCGTCGCGCCTTCCTCGGACGAGCCGTAGCGCGAGAGGACGTCGATATTCTCGACAGGCACGTACAGCTTGTCGCCACCGGCATAGCTCAGCGCGACGCAATCATGCGGGCTCTGGCCGACGGGGATCGAGGTCAGGCCTTCATACCGCCCGATGCCGTGCTCGGTGTGGACGACGAGATCGCCCGGCGTCAGCGTCGCGAGTTCGGCGAGGAACGCGTCGGCGGATTTCTTGCGCTTCTTGCGGTGGACCAGACGGTCGCCGAGCATGTCCTGCTCGGTGAGCACTGCGATCCCCGGCGCGGTGAAGCCGTGGTCGAGCGGCAGGACGATCAGCGCGACGCCGAAGCTCCGCGCGGTGTCGCCGATCCCGAGCGCCTCCTGCCAGGTCTCGGCGTGCTTGCCGCCCTTCATGCCGTGGTCGGCGAGCAGGCTCCCCAGGCGTTCGCGCGCGCCGATCGAGTAGCTCGCGAGGATCGGCCTGCGGCCCTGTTTCCGGAGTTTCTCGACGTGATCGGCGACGGCTTCGTAGATGTTCGCCTGTGCCGCGCGTTCGGGGCCGAAATCGCGGGGGCCGTCGACGTCGAAGTCAAGGACGGTGTCGCTCGGCGGTTCGTGGAACGGCGAGGTGATATGCGCGGCGAACGCCTCGACGCCGCCGGACCATTCCTGCGCGTCGAGGTACAGCGCCTTGGCGGGCATCGGGCGATAGCTGCCGGGTTGCGCAGCCTCGGCGCGCTTGCGGTTCTCGTAATAGTCGGCGATTGATTCGAGGCGATTTTCCACCGCCGCGGCGACGCCATTGTCGCGGACCACGACGTCGTCCACGCCGAGATGGTCGAACAGCGTCGCCATCTTCTCCTCGAACAGCGGCAGCCAATGCTCCATGCCCGCGATCCGCCGGCCTTCGGAGATCGCCTGGTACATCGGATCGCCGGTCGCAGTCGCGCCGAACGCGTCGCGGTAACGCGTGCGGAAGCGCTTGATCGAGTCCTCGTCGAGCAGCGCTTCGGAGGCGGGGAGCAGGACGAAGCCGTCGATCCGGCCGGTGGTGCGCTGGTCGGCCGCGTCGAAGGTGCGGACGCTCTCGATCTCGTCGCCGAAGAAATCGAGGCGGAGTGCGTGGTCTTCGCCTGACGGGTAGAGATCGACGATCCCGCCGCGCACCGCGTATTCGCCCTGGTCGTGGACGGTGTCGGTGCGGACATAGCCGTTCGCCTGGAGCAGCACGGCAAGCTTGTCGCGGCCGATCCGTTCACCGGGCGCGAGCCGCGCGACAAGCTGGCGGATGCGGAACGGGGTGAGGACGCGCTGAGTCGCGGCGTTGGCAGTGGTGAGAAGGAGCTGCGGACCTTTGGGCTTGCCCTGGAGTCGTTGCAGCGCCGCGACGCGCTCGGCCATGATGCGGAGCGTCGGCGAGGCGCGGTCGTAGGGGAGGCAGTCCCAGGCGGGGAAGCTCAGCACTTCGAGATCGGGCGCGAAATACGCCGCGGTGGAGGCGATCGCGCGCATCGCCGCATCGTCGGGCGCGATGAACACTGCGCGGGTCTTCACGGCGCGCGCGAGGTCGGCGAGCAGCGACGGCTGGAAGCCGGACGGCACGCCGGAGAGGATCAGCGGGCTCGTCGCGGAAAGGATCGTCTTGAGATCTGGCATTCGAACTCCCCCCTCCCTGGAAAGGAGGGGCTGGGGGTGGGTTGGTATGGGGCGCGTGTCACGACTGCCAAGCAGCCGACCCACCCCCAACCCCTCCCTTCCAGGGAGGGGCGTAGAAGGCCTATTTCACGACCGTCACGTAGTTGATATCGCGCATCGCCTGCATCATCGGGCCGTCCCACTCGGGCGGGCACGGGATCGAGCCGATCGCCCAGCCCATGATGTCGACGTCCTGTTCCTCCAGCAGCGCCTCGAACCAGTCGAGCTGCTCGGGCGTCCATGTCCGGCCATAGGTTTCGAAGAAGCCGCCGATCATCATGTCGGCTTCGCGCGTGCCGCGGTGCGAGCTGCGGAAGCCCAGGCGCTTGAGGCGGGTCTCGTGATCCATTGCCGAACTCCAAACACGATAAGCCGGCGACCGCTGGCGGCGGGCGTCGGCTGGGCTATAGAGGCCAGATAGTCATGCGACCCGAAATCCTCAATCCGCTGTTCGCCGAAACCCTCGTCCTGAAGGGGGTGGGGCCTGCGCTCGCCAAGCCGCTCGACCGGCTCGGGCTCGCGCGCGTCGTCGACGTCGCCTTCCATCTGCCGACCGGATACGTCGATCGCCTGCCGCGCACCGAGCTCATGTCGAGCGATGCCGGGCGGATCATCACGATCACGCTGACCCCGCGCGACTACAGGATCAGCGCAGGGCGGGGCCCGACGCGGGTGCAGGCGACCGACGAGCACGGCAATTATGTCAGCCTAGTCTTCTTCGGCGGCAGTTCTGGCTGGGCGAAGAAACTCCTGCCGATCGGCGAGGCCAAGCGCATCTCGGGCCGCCTCGACGAATATGGCCAGGAATTGCAGATCGTCCATCCCGACATCGTCGAACCCGACGAGGAGTTGCGCGAGCGCGAGCCGATCTATCCGCTGTCGGAAGGACTCACGTCGCGGCGACTGGCAGCGCTGACGGCGCAGGCAGTCGCGCGCGCGCCGGACCTGCCCGAATGGATCGAGCCGGGGCTGAAGGCGAAACGCGAATGGCCAGGCTGGCACGAATCGCTGGAACGCATCCACGCCGACCCGTCGGATGCGAAGGCGCGCGAACGGTTGGCGTATGACGAGGTCTTCGCGAACCAGCTCGCCATGACGCTGGTCCGTGCCGATACGCGCAAGCGGCGGGGGCGGGCGCTCCACGGGGACGGCCGTCTGCGCGATCTGCTGAAGCTCCCCTATACTTTAACCGGCGCGCAATCGCGGACGGTCGGCGAGATCGAGGGCGATCTTGCGCAGACCGCGCCGATGCTACGGCTGCTGCAAGGCGATGTCGGCTCGGGCAAGACGCTGGTCGCGGCGATGGCAATGCTGATCGCGGTCGAGGCGGGTGCGCAGGCGGCGATGCTCGCGCCGACCGAGATCCTCGCGCGCCAGCATTACGAGACGCTGCGGAAAACGCTCGCCGGCCTGCCGATCAACGTCGGCGTGCTCACCGGCCGCGACAAGGGGCGCGTGCGGGAGGCGACGCTGATGGCGTTGGCGAGTGGCGAGATCGATATTCTCGTCGGCACGCATGCGATCTTCCAGGATGCCGTCGGCTACAAGGACCTCGCGCTGGTGGTGGTCGACGAGCAGCACCGCTTCGGCGTCGCGCAGCGCATGACGTTGCAGGCGAAGGGCGTCGCGCCGCCGCATTTGCTCGCGATGACCGCCACGCCGATCCCGCGCACGCTGACGCTGGCCCAGTATGGTGAAATGGACGTCAGCCGCCTCGACGAGATGCCGCCCGGTCGCCAGCCGATCGAGACGCGCGTGATCTCCGAAGACCGGCTCGACGACGTCGTCAACGCGCTCGGCCGGCATCTGGCCGATGGCGGTCAGGCCTATTGGGTCTGCCCGCTGGTCGAGGAGAGCGAGAAGAGCGACCTCGCCGCCGCCGAGATGCGCGCGGAAGTGCTGCGTGTGCGGTTCGGCGAGAAGGTCGCACTCGTCCACGGCCGCATGAAACCCGCGGAAAAGGACGCGGTGATGGCCGAGTTCTCCGCTGCCCGCACCTCCGTCCTCGTCGCCACTACCGTGATCGAAGTCGGCGTCGACGTCCCCAACGCCACGCTGATCGTGATCGAGCATGCCGACCGCTTCGGCCTCGCCCAGCTCCACCAGCTCCGCGGACGTGTCGGGCGCGGCTCCGGCCGGTCGATCTGCCTGCTGATGCGCGGGTCGTCGCTCAGCGAAACGTCGCGCGCGCGCCTAGCCCTCATGCGCGAGACCAACGACGGCTTTCGCATCGCCGAGGAAGACCTCCGCCTCCGCGGCGCCGGCGAACTGCTCGGCACGAAACAGTCGGGTGAGATGGCGTTCCGGCTCGCGACGCCGGAGATGATGGCCGACCTGCTGCAATGCGCTCATGATGACGCGCGCTTATTGATCGACCGTGATGGCGGGCTGGAAGGGCCGCGTGGACAGGCGGCGAGGACAGCCCTCTATCTGTTCGACCGCGATGCCGGTGTCGCGTTGTTGCGATCCGGGTAAGGCCTGTTGCTTTAGTGCGCGCAGGAAGACACGGGGAGCCCATGGCTGCGCTTTTCCCGATCATCATCGTCCTGCTCGCCGGCATCGGCCTGGCTGTCCAGCCGCCGACCAACGCTGCGTTGGCCAAGGCTTCCGGTTCGGTCTGGCTCGCGTCGCTCGTTTCGTTTGCGATGGGGACTGCTATTCTGTTCGCGATCTGGGCGGCGGCCGATCGGACGATGCCGGCGACGTTGAAAGGGGCACCGGGCTGGGCTTGGCTCGGCGGGCTGTACGGCGCATGCTTCGTTGCCGCGCTGGCCTATGCATCGCCGCGCCTTGGGCTAGCATCCGCCTTGACGATCGCGGTCGCTAGCCAACTCGTGACCGCGCTGGTGCTCGACCGGTTTGGTCTGCTCGGGCTCAGCGCCCAGCCGATCAGCCTCATGCGAATCGCCGGCGTGCTGCTGGTAATCGGCGGCGTATTGCTGGTCCGCGCTGGTTAAGGTCAGCTGTTGCGGACCATCACCGACAGCATGCCGTAATAGTCGGACAGCGGGATCGTCTGTTCGAGTTCGCAGCCGATCCGTCCACCGAGCGACCAGCGTACGATCGCATCGACGCCGCCGAGAATTGGCAGGGTAATCCGCAGCCGATCGCCAGCCTCGGGCGAACCCTCGCACCGGGCCATCAGGCCGTTTGCGGACATGTTGACCAGTACCAGTTTCATGCGCCGACCGTCGCCGTCGATCGCATGCGTGCGGTGCATCACTTCGTCGCGTGGCTCACCGCGATGATCTCGAACAGCCGTGGCATAGTTTCGCATCGGATGTTCCCCGGTCTTCTAGGACTGTCGGCTTAATGGCCTCGCGGTGAACCTTGGGCGAATGGAGATGCTTAACAGCATGTTTGCTATAACCAAATTGCGCCCATTACGAGGGCGTTAGCATCCCGTGCCGCTTTTTCCCGAGGCTCAGGCGGACCGGTGTCGCGACGTCGATCGTGGCGGTCGGCTCCTTGATGGCCTCGCCATCGACGCGCACGGCACCCTCGGCGATTTTCCGTCGTGCTTCGCCGTTGGAGGCAACGAACCCCAGCCCGACCAGCGCTTCGACGATACCGATCGAGCCGCCCGCAACCGGGTAGCTCGGTAGCGAGTCGCCCGAAGCGCCCTCCTCGAAGGTTTTGCGCGCCGTTTCCGCGGCCTGTTCGGCGGCGGCGCGGCCGCGGCACATCGCTGTCGCTTCGTTGGCAAGAACGATCTTGGCCGCGTTGATTTCGGCGCCTTCCAGCGCCTCCAGCCGGGCGATCTCGTCGAGCGGGAGGTCGGTGAACAACCGCAGGAACCGGCCGACGTCGCGGTCGTCGGTGTTGCGCCAGAACTGCCAGTAATCGAAATTCGGCAACTGGTCCTCGTGCAGCCAGACCGCGCCCGACATCGTCTTGCCCATCTTGCCGCCGTCCGCAGTCGTGATCAGCGGGGTGGTCACGCCGTACACCTCGGTGCCGTCCATCCGGCGCGAGAGTTCGATGCCGTTGACGATGTTGCCCCATTGGTCCGAGCCGCCCATCTGCAACCGGCACTCGGCGCGGCGCGACAGTTCGAGGAAGTCGTACGCCTGCAGGATCATGTAGTTGAATTCGAGGAAGCTCAGCGACTGTTCGCGGTCGAGGCGGAGCTTGACCGAATCGAACGCGAGCATGCGGTTGACCGAGAAATGCTGGCCGACATCGCGCAGGAACGGGATGTATTCGAGCGCGTCGAGCCACTCGGCATTGTCGAGCATGATCGCATCGGTCGGGCCGTCCCCGAAGGTCAGGAAGCGTTCGAAGATGCGGCGGATCGAGGCGACGTTGGCCTTGATGCCGTCCTCGCCGAGCAGCTTGCGCGCTTCGTCCTTGAAGCTCGGATCGCCGATCTTGCCGGTGCCGCCGCCCATCAGGACGATCGGCTTGTGCCCGGTCTGCTGGAGCCGGCGAAGCAGCATGATCTGGACGAGGCTGCCGACATGGAGCGACGGCGCGGTCGGGTCGAAGCCGATATAGCCGGGCACGACCTGCTTGCCGGCGAGCGCATCGAGCGCGGCCGCGTCGGTCATCTGGTGGACATAGCCGCGCGAGGTCAGCGTGGTGAGCAGGTCGGACTGGTAGGTCATGGTGCGTCTCGTTCCCCTTCCGCTTGCGGGAGGGGTTAGGGGAGGGGCTTGCTCGCCCCCATGCCCTCCCCCGACCCCTCCCGCAAGCGTGAGGGGAGAATCAGCTTCGCGGCAACTGCGACGTCGGGTCCACCGGCGTCCGTCCCTTGCGCAGTTCGAAGTGCAGTTCGGGGCGGTCCGCAAACCCGGTGTCGCCCGACAACGCGACCGTCTGGCCGCGCTTCACGCTCTGCCCGCGCTGGACGAGCAGCTTCGACGCGTGGCCGTAGACGCTGGTCCAGCCGCCGCCATGCTTGATGATCACCAGCCCGCCAAGCGCGGCGATGCCGTCGCCGACATAGGCCACCACACCGTCCGCCGCGGCATGGATCGGCGTCGACATCGGCACTGCGATCTTGATGCCGTCGTTGCGTTCGCCGCTCGCGCCGGGGCCGAACCGCTTCACGACCCTGCCGTCGACCGGCCACAGGAACCCGCCACTCGCCAACCGCGCCGGCCCGGTGACGACGGCGTTGGACGGCAGCACGCGGCGCGGTGTTGCGATCGGCTTGGCCGGCGCCTGGTTGCTTGCCAGCGCGGGCTCGCCGCCGGTCAGGATGTCGTCGATGTCGAGCGTGAAGGCCTGTGCGCGCTCGGACGCGCTCGGCCTGCCGCCGCCGGGTGCGTCGGGGATCAGGACACGCTGGTCGGCGCGCAGCACATATGGCTCGACCAGCGCATTCGCCGTGACGATCCGCGACCATTCGACGCCGTAGGCGCGGGCGATCGCGATGCCGGTCTCGCCGCGCCGGACCTGGTGATAGCGCCCACCCGGGATCCTCAGTCGCTCGCCCGCCTCGATCGTGTAGGGCGATTCGAGATCGTTCGCGCGCGCGATGGCTTCGAGGCTCGCGCCGCTGCGATCGGCGACCCGGCTCAGCGTATCGCCGGGCTGCACGACATAGGTTGCATCGGGGATGGTCTTGGCGTCGGCGCGGACTTGGCGTGCCTCCCATGCGGGACGGGGCGCGGGCAGGGTGGTCACTTCGCCGGTATCGCGGCCGGGGCGATCATCGGACCTGTCCTGCGGTATCGGCTCATCCCGTCGCGGCGGCGGAGTATCGCGCTGGGCAGGCGGATTTCGGTACGGGCGCTGAGGACGACTCTCCGGAGCAGACTGTCCATAGCCGGCGGGGCGTTCGACCTGGGGAATGCACGCGGCAAGCCCGAGCAACGGCAGCACCGCTACCGCCGCCAGGAACCGCGTACGCACCATCACCGATAGGCCCGGGCGAGCATGTCCAGCGACTCGGTATGTGTCAGGTCGAGATGGAGCGGCGTCACCGATACGAATCCGTCCGCGGTCGCCTCGAGGTCGGTCGCGTGTGCGGGTGTCTCGACGGTCCGGCCGAGCGCGAACCAGTGATATTCATAGCCGCGAGGATCGGTGTTGCTGACGATCTGCAATCGTCCGTAATCGCGCAGGCCCTGACTGACGACACGTACGCCCTTCACCGCGTCGGCGGGACCGGCGGGGAAGTTGATGTTGACCAGCGTCCGCGGCGCGAGCGGCGCGTCGACCAGCGGCCGCAGCACGCGCTCGCCCCACGCCGCCGCGGCCTCGAACGGCACGCTGTCGCCCATGCCCTCGCGGCTGTAGATCTGGCTCAGCGCGATCGACCGGATTCCGCCCAGTGCACCTTCCATCGCGGCCGAGACGGTACCCGAATAGGTCACGTCCTCGGCTAGGTTCGCACCGCGGTTGACGCCCGACAGGATCAGGTCGGGCGGGCAATCCCTCATGATCTTGGCAAGCGCCATCATTACCGCATCGGTCGGCGTACCTGCGACCGCGTACCGCTTTTCGCCATGCTTCCGCACGCGGATCGGCCGTGACAAAGTCAGCGAATGGCCCGCGCCCGACTGTTCCTCCGCGGGTGCCACCACCCAGACATCGTCGGACAATGTCCGGGCTATCGTCTCCAGCACCTTGAGGCCGGGCGCGTAATAGCCGTCGTCGTTGGTCAGCAGGATCCGCATCAGCGCTTCGGCTCCAACAGGGTCAGTCCGCCGAGATACGGCTGGAGCACTGCCGGCACCGCGACCGAACCATCCTCCTGCTGGTAATTCTCCAGTACGGCGACCAGCGCACGGCCGACCGCGAGCGCCGAGCCGTTGAGCGTGTGGACGAATCGCGTGCCCTTCTCGCCCTCGGGCCGATAGCGCGCGTTCATCCGGCGCGCCTGGAAATCGGTGCAGGTCGAGACACTGCTGATCTCACGATAGCGCGCCTGGCCCGGCAGCCAGACTTCGAGATCATAAGTGCGTGCCGCGGTGAAGCCCATATCGCCGGTGCATAGGAGCATCCGCCTGAACGGTAGCTGCAACGCGTCGAGTACGCCCTCCGCGCACGCCGTCATGCGCTCGTGCTCGGCCTCGGACATGTCGGGCGTGACGATCGAGACCATCTCGACCTTGTCGAACTGATGCTGGCGAATGTAGCCGCGCGTATCGCGTCCCGCCGCGCCCGCCTCGGAGCGGAAGCACGGCGTCAGCGCGGTGAAGCGTAGCGGCAGTTCGGCCTCGCTCAGGATCTGTTCGCGGACGATGTTGGTCAGGCTCACCTCGGCGGTCGGAATCAGCCAGCGGCCATCGGTCGTGCGGAACAGATCTTCCGAGAATTTCGGCAGCTGGCCGGTGCCGAACACGGCTTCGTCGCGGACGAGGAGGGGGGGCGACACCTGCTCGAAGCCGGCCTCGGCAACGTGATCGAGCATGAACTGCCCGAGTGCACGTTGCAGCTTGGCGGCCGGTCCGCGGACCAGCGTAAAGCGCGCGCCCGACATCGCCGCGCCGGTCTCGAAATCGAGGCCGATCGCCGGGCCGATCGCATCGTGTTCGCGTGCGGTGAATGCGAACGTCGTCGGCGTACCGCGGGCGTGGACGAGCGCGTTGTCGTCCTCGCCGCCACCTTCCGGTACGTCCGCCGCAGGCAGGTTGGGGATCGCGGCCAGCATGTCGCCGAGTTCGGCGCTCAGCCGTGCCTCGTCTGCCTCCAGTGTCGGCAGTGCTTCCTTCAGGCTCGCGACTTCGGCCATCAGCGCTTGCGCCTTGGCCTCGTCCTTCTGCGCCTTGGCCTGGCCGATCGCCCTCGACAGTTCGTTGCGACGGGTCTGAGCAGTCTGCGAGTCCGCGATCGTAGCGCGGCGCTGTTCGTCGAGCGTCACCAAAGCTGCGGACTGCGGTGCAAAGCCCCGCCTGGCGAGGGCGGCGTCGAAGGCGGCGGGATCGTCGCGGATCAGGCGTATGTCGTGCATGGCCGGGCTATGCCGACCGCCGCGGGCGTACGCAAGGCGGCGCAACCTCCCCGGTACGCGGCGCGTTCACCCCCTGTACGCATAGCGAAAAGGAGAGACACGTATGCATCTTCCCCACAACTCCGTCGTGCTCGTCGCGGACGGCCGGAAAATGCTGTTCCTGCGCAATGAGGGAGACAATGAGTTTCCCAATTTCGTCGTCGAAAAGGCTCAGGAGCAGGACAATCCGGCCACGCGCGACCAGGCGACCGATTCCGCGGGCCGCGCCTCGTCTCCGCAGGGCGGCGTGCAGAGTTCGGTCGAGCCGACTGATTTCCACCAGATCGAGGAAGATCGCTTCGCTGCGGACGCAGCCGACTTCCTGAAGATGGGTGCGCTGAAGAACAAGTATGATTCGCTGATCGTCGTCGCGCCGCCTAAAACGCTTGGCGAGTTGCGCAAGCATTACCACAAGGAAGTCAGCAGCCGCCTCAAGGGCGAACTCGACAAGGACCTGACCGGGCATCCGATCAAGGACATCGAGAAGGCGCTCCAGACCGCCTGACCACGGCACAGAAAAGGCCCCGTCGGAGCATATCCGGCGGGGCCTTATTTCTACGCGGTGTTCCAGTACTTAAGCGGCAATCGCCTTTGGCTTGGTAAAACGCTTGCGCGCCACCAAGGCTGCTGCTGCCGCACCGAACAACAATATCATCGGGGGTGCAGGAACAGGCGCAGGCGGACCTCCGCTCGAACCCGTGCTGCCGCTCGAACTGGCGCTGCTCGCGCTGCTGGCACTACTCGCACTGCTTGCGCTCGATCCGCTCGAACTGGCTGACGAGGCGCTGCTGCCCGATGAAGCGGAACTGCCCGACGATCCGTTGGAGCTCCAGCCGCCGTTGGAATTCCAACCGCCGTTCGATCCCCACCCCTTGCTGCTCGACCCATAGCCCGAGGAACTTGCGCTGCTCGCGGACGATGCCGAAGACGCTGAGGAGGCCGATGACGCGCTGCTCCCCGAGGACGACACATCGCCACTAGAGCCGCCCGAGGCCGACGAGACATTGCCGCTGGAACCGCCGGTCGAGGTCGACCCGCCGCTCGACGTGGATGAGATCACGATGCTGCCACCCGATCCGCCGCTGCCGCCGAATCCGCCGCCGAAACCACCACCCAGTCCGCCGCCGAAAAAGCCGCCGCTGCCGCCGACTACGACCGGCGTGCTGCCGGCACCGCCGCCACCGATGAACCCTTCGCCGACCGGCGCGGGAACCGGCGTTGCTCCCGCCACAGTGACGATCGTGGGCGCGCAGGTTGTGCGCGTCGTGGTGGTGACGCGGCGAACACGCGGTCGCGCTGCTGCGACCTGAGGACGGGCGACCCGCTTGACCAGCACGCGCTTGGCGTTGGCGGTTCGCGTCGGGCGCTCGGCAACGTGCACGGCACCGCCGCCGATCAGGGCACCTCCACACGCGCACGCGCATAATTTGGCCAAAGCCATCCGCACCGACATATCGTCACTCTTTCGTTGCCGGCACTCTTGTGTTGCCGGATCCCCGCCTGCAGCATTGGTTTACCGCTATCCGACTAACTGCAAAACAAACCGTTAAGCGCAAGCGGATTAACCATATTCGAAATGGTGAATGAACCATTTATACGACGGTCGATACCCAAGCCAAGCTTAACGTGCCGGGCTGGGACACAAGTCGAACGAATGTGGACCATGTCCCCGGCTACCACGGAATCGTGGGATACTGCGGGGGAGTGAAACCTTCGTGAGTAGTAGTGTTATAAAATGTCGGAAACGGCGGCGGATGCGCAAGTCCGGTCGCTTGTGGTCACGGTAGCGTACGACTATAGGCGCTTTCACCATTTGGGGGCGGCCTTTGGAGATCGGCGAGGTCGATCCGACGGGGCCAGAGGGAGAGTGGTATGGCGACCGTGATGAATCGTATGGACGATACCGGCAATTTCAATCGCGACCCGGCGAACGACGGGGGGCCCGACGGGTATCGACCCGAACCCGACGAGCCGTTCATGAGCCTGAAGCAGCAGGCGTATTTCCGCCGAAAGCTACAGGATTGGAAGGATGCCATCCTGCGCGAATCGCAGGAAACGCTCTCGCAACTGCAGGTCGATTCGCTCCGGGAAGCCGATCTTACCGACCGCGCCTCGAGCGAGACCGACTGGTCCATCGAACTGCGTACGCGTGACCGGCAACGCAAGCTCGTGTCGAAGATCGAGGCGGCGATCCGCCGGATCGACGAGGGCGAATACGGCTATTGCGAAGTGACGGGCGAGCCGATCAGCCTCGCACGGCTCGAAGCCCGGCCGATCGCGACGATGACGGTCGAGGCGCAGGAGCGTCACGAGCGTAACGAGAAGGTATCTCGCGAGGACTGATAGCCCGGCCCTCGGTTCGGCGCGGACTTGGCCGGCGCGGACTTGGCCGGCGCGGACTTGGCCGGCGCGGACTTGGCCGGCGCGGACTTGTATGTCTCCGATCAGCCTTTACGGCTTGTCAGTACGACGAACGGACGAGGTACAGGATGCGAATGGCCAGCTTCTACCCCAGCGTCGACCAGTGCAGGGGCGTTCGTGATGGGGCGTCGGTCGGTCCGGGACATGGTCGGCTATGACTCGGCAAAGCGACGTCTTAAGCGGTGCCGATATCGATGGCGGCAAACGGCAGCGTTCACGCGACAGTTTGGTCCTGACGGCGCAAATTCGCCTTGATCGTGAAACAGGTCTTCGGGAAGTGCGGGTTCGCAATCTGTCCGCTGGTGGGCTGATGGTCGAACTCGACGAAGACGCCGATGTCGGAACGCCGGTCATGATAAAATTGCAGGGCATCGGCGAGGTCGACGGCAAGATAGCGTGGTGCACCGAAGGCCGTATGGGGATCGCGCTCGATTCGCTGATCGACGCTGACAAGGTGCCGAGGCCGTCCGGATCGGGATAATCACCGACCGATCAGGCTTAGGGCGGGGCAGGCTTTTTTCCCGAGGCCCGAGCAGTGTTGGTCGCGGAATTGCACGGAAATCGCCCCCCGGAGCTTGGCCGGGGAGCGGTGGACATTACCGTTAGAGGCTGACGATCTCTTCCTTCAGACGCAGTTTCTGTTTTTTGAGTCCCGCCAGCAATGCCGTGTCAGGCAAGGGGCGATGGATCTCTTCGGCGATCCGCCGATCCAGCACGGCGTGCTTGGTTTCCAAAGCTGTCTGATGTGTCGTCTGCACGGTGGGATACCTCCTGCATTCGGGTTGGGAGACCGAGTAAACCACCGAGTCACGGAAATGTCTTCATCGGAAATGGATCATATCGATGATCGAGCCTTTTCCAGCGACGACCCGTGCCGATCTCGATTGCGGCGATTTGAATGGACCCGTGACGGTTTAGCACTCGCGCGCCCCGCCGCATTTGCTAAGGACGGCGTCAGGTTAGCGGCATCAACCGGGGGACAAGGTGGACGACGCACAGGCCAGGATACGACTTGACGCAATGCGGACCGAGCACCGCGACCTTGACGATGCGATCGCCGCACTGGCGATGACCGCCGTTCCCGATCAATTGCAGATGGCGCGCTTGAAGAAGCGCAAGCTGCGTCTTCGCGATGAGATCGCCATGATCGAAGACCAGATGATTCCCGATATCATCGCCTGACGCGACGTCGCCGACGCGCGGCCAAATTGACGCATTCCGGGACACTGCGCGGTTACCGGTGCATTAACCTCGCTGTCGGACCTCGAGTCCGTGTGGCATCGCCGATGACGATGACCCAGACCAGCCATGAACTGCTCATGCAGCACCGCCTGATCGATGCGCTTTACAACGAAGCGATGTTGCTGGCGGACGAAGCGCGGGACTATTTCGACGAGGCCGGCCGAGTGGATCGCGAAGCACTGGATCCCCCGGTTCGGGTGAGCTTCAGTTGCGAGTCGCTCAAGGTGACGACCCGGCTGATGCACGTGATCGCATGGTTTCTGACGCAGCGCGCGGTGCGGGCAGGGGAGTTGCGTGCGAGCGACGCGCTGGATCCGCGACGGCGGTTGGGCGATGCGCCGTCGACCGATCAGGCCGTAATCGACGTCCTGCCAAGCCAGGCCCGCCGGCTTGTCGAGGCGAGTATCGACCTGCATCGGCGGGTGGCGCGGCTGGATCTGGCGCAGGACACGCCCGGAACTGTCGTCAGTCCCGCGCTGACGATGCAGAACCGCCTCGCCACTGCATTCTAGGCGGACGTAACGCCGCCCATCGACAGCGCTGCGGCGCGCCGTCTCGTCCCTACAGCGCCAGACGCGCCCTTGCCGCGCGGTATTCGCGTTCGAGCCGGTCGACGCGGAGCGCTACCGTTTCGATCTCGGTGACCGCGCCGATGCCTTGGCCGGAGCCCCAGATATCGCGCCACGCCTTGGGTTTCGATCCGTTGCCGCCACCGAAATCCATCGTCTTTAGATCGCCCTCGGGCAGCGCATCGGGGTCCATCCCGGCGGCGACGATCGAGGCGCGCAGGTAATTGCCGTGCACGCCGGTGAACAGGTTCGAATAGACGATGTCCGAGGCACGGCCCGCGACGATACCGTCCTTGTACGCCTGATCCGCGTTCGCCTCGGTCGTCGCGATGAAGGGCGATCCGATATAGCCGAAGTCCGCGCCCATCGCCTGCGCCGCCAATACCGCGTCGCCGGTCGCGATCGACCCGGAGAGCGCGAGCGGACCGTCGAACCACTGCCGGATCTCCTGGACGATCGCGAACGGCGACAGGCGACCGGCATGGCCACCCGCGCCCGCCGCGACCGCGATCAGGCCGTCGGCACCCTTCTCGATCGCCTTGCGCGCAAAGCGATCGTCGATCACGTCGTGCAGCGTGATACCGCCCCAGCCGTGCACCGCGGTGTTCAGGTCCTCGCGCGCGCCGAGCGAGGTGATGACGATCGGCACCTGCCACTTCGCGCAGGTTTCCAGATCGCTTTCGAGGCGATCGTTGGACTTGTGGACGATCTGGTTCACCGCGAACGGTGCGGCCGGGCGATCGGGGTTAGCGCGGTTGTGTGCGCTCAGTTCCTCGGTGATCCGGTGCAGCCATTCGTCGAGCATCGCCTGGGGCCGGGCGTTGAGCGCGGGGAACGACCCGACGATTCCCGCCTTGCACTGCGCGATCACCAGTTCGGGACCCGAGATGATGAATAGCGGCGACCCGATGACGGGCAGTCGCAGGTTTTTTAGAATAGTGGGTACGGTCATGTGCGTTTGCTAGCGCAACTCCGCGACGGCGGCTAGATGTATCGTGAGCGGCCGAAAAGACTGCGGATCAGAGCGATTTCAGGGCATGCGCGAGGGCGTCCATGTCCGCCATGGAATTGAACAAGGCGGGCGTCACGCGGACGCACGATCCGGCGGCAGGGCCGTCGCGGTGCACCGTAAAGATGCGGAACCGGTCGAGCAGCGTCTTCGCCACCGCCACATTGTCCGCGCTGCTGGTCTTGCCCGCGATTCGGAACGACGTGATGCCGCCGTGCAACGCGGGATCATCGGGCGTCAGGATCTCGATGCCGGGTATCCGCTTCACCTGATCGACCCAGCGGTTGCGGAGTGCGGCAAGACGATCGGCGCGGCGTGCGTTGCCGATCGTCGCCTGGAAGGCGAGCGCGGCGGGGACGGTCAGCGGTGCAGCGAAATCGACCGTGCCGGTATGGACCCGCGCCTGGATCGTATCGCGGTCGGACGCCGGGTTGGCAGGATCGTGGTCGATCGCGGACAGCGCGCCACGGCGGATATGGATCGCACCGACGCCGAGCGGCGCGCCCAGCCATTTGTGGCAATTGATGCCGACATAATCGCAGTCGAGGTCGGCCAGCGTCATGTCGATCTGGCACCAGCTGTGTGCGGCATCGACGATCGTCGCGATCCCGCGTGCGCGCGCCATCGCGGCGATCTCGCGGATCGGAAGGACGAGGCCGGTACGATGACTGAGATGCGTGAGCAGGATGAGTTTGAGACGCGGGTTCGCTGCCATCGCTGCCGCATAGGCGTCGATCAGCGACTGGCGCGTGGCCGGTTGGGGCAGCGCGATCCGCACCACCGATACGCCGCGGCGTACCGCGAGGCTGTCCATGCACGCCTGCATGCTGTCGTAATCGAGATCGGCATAGAGCACGGCATCGCCTGGGGTCAGACGGTTATAGCCCAGGATCAACGCCTTGAGCGCTTCGGTGGCGTTGCGTGTGAACGCGATTTCGTCGGGGTGGACGTGCAAGGCGGCAGCGAGCTGATCGCGCGAGGCGGTCCAGTCCGCCATCATACCCCGCCGCGTGTAATAGCTCGTGTCGCGGTTCACGCGTTCGACGTTTCGTTCGTACGCGTCGAGAACGGGGCGGGCCATCATGCCCCAATTCCCGTTCTCGAGGTGGATGATTTCGCGCGTCGAATCGTAGTGGGCGGCGATGCTCTTCCAAAAGGCATCCTCGCCGACCGCCTTGGTCGGAAACGCCCCGGCCTGCGCGATCGGAAGGGTGGCGGCACCAGCGAGAAAGAAGCGGCGGTCGACGATCTGCGCCATCAGAACTTCATCCCGACCCGCGCGTAATATTGTCCGCCATCGGTGTCGTAGGGAGCGTTGCGCGAATAGATCAGCCCGCGGACCGCCTGGTTGGTCGCTTCTGCCGGATAGGTGTTGGCGATGTTCTCGGCCCCGATCCGCAGCGTGAAATGCTCGTCGAACCGGTAGCTGGCCGATACGTCGAACAGCGCGATCGAGCCGAACCGCTGGAACAACTCGCCGGTCGCGTTGCCGGTGACGTCGGTCCACGCGCCGTAATAGCGGCCGCGTGCCAGGAACGAGACCGCGCCAATGTCGTAGCCGACCGTCGCGGTGCCGTTATGCTGGGGGAGGCGCTCCTCGAAAATGCGGCGTTGCGTCTCGTTCGGGATCGCCGCGCTGACGCCGCTGCGAACCTTGGTCTGGTTGTAGTTGTAGGCGAGGCTCAGGCTGGCGCGGCCCGGACCGACGTGGTGGGCATAGGACAGCACCGCATCGATCCCGCGGGTGCGCGTGTCGAAGTCGTTGGTGAAGTACGAGACCGCGGTGAAGCGCTGCGGATTGGCGAAACTCGCCGGCACCGCAAACGTCTGCGACTGGCTGAAGCGGTTGTCGACGTCGATCTGGTAGATATCGATCGAGCCGGTCAGCCCGAACCGACTCTGGAAGGTAAGCCCGGCTGTTGCAGTCTTCGAGGTTTCGGGGGTCAGCGGCTTGGCGCCGAGCGCGATCGCCAGCGGATCGCTGGGCGACAGGCGACCCTGATTGAATACCTGAAGGGTGGTGGTGTCGAGCCCTTGCGTGGTCTGCGCCGTGTTGAGCTGTGCCGGAGTCGGTGCGCGGAAGCCGGTCGAATAGGTTCCGCGTGCGGCGATGCCCTTGATCGGTTCGAACCGTGCGGACAGCTTGTAGTTGAAGGTGTCGCCGAACGCGGAGAAATCCTCGTAGCGACCCGCGGCACCGAGCGTCACCATCTCGACCGGTTGCCATTCGAGATCGACATAGCCGGCATAGCTGGTCTGATCGAAAATACCCGCGAGGCTCGGGCTGAAACCGGGAAAGCCGTTGGAATTGGGCGCGAGGCCCGTCGCTGCGCCCGCGCCGATGGCGTAGGACGCCGGGTCGCCAGCCGAAACCTGATACGTTTCGCGCCGCCGCTCCGCGCCGAACGCGACGTTGACAGGATGTGCGGTGCCGACCGGCAGGCGATAGACGAAGTCGGCGTTGAGGTTGAACTCGCGCTGTTCGAGCTGGCCGAGATAGAAGCTGGTCGGGCTCGCCGGCCCGAGCGATGCGTTCAGGCTCTCGTTTAGCGTGTAGGCGATCCGGCTGCGGCCGACCGCGGCGGAGAGATCGTAGCTGAACCGATCGCTCAGATCGCCGCGTAGTCCGCCATCGGCCTGATAATCGCTGAACGTGGTGCCGAACCGCGGGGTGAAGCCGACCGGGTAGATGTTGCGGAACGAGAAGCCGGGAAACGCGCTGCTGGCATTGTAGACGCTGCCGGTGCCGGCGGGATTGCGCCAGTTGAAGTCGGTGACGCCTTCGCCCTGCTGTGCGGTGCCGAACACATACAGCGTCGCGGCATCGGCGAGCGCGTAATGCGCGTCGATCGCGCCGCGGATACGCTCCTCGTCGGGCTGGCCCCAGCGCTGCACCGGGTTTGGCACGACCAGGGTAGGGTTGGCCGCCTGGAAGGCGATGGCGTCGGGCCGCTGACGGGTCCGCGAGGTCGCTTCCGAATGATCATATTCGCCGGTGACGACGATCGCACCGCGATTGCCGAGCGCGATTCCGCCGCGCGCGCCGGTCTGGTATTCGTTGCCGTCGCCTTTGTAATATTGCGAGACCTGGCCGAACGCTTCCATGCCTGGTGCGTCGTCAAGGATGATGTTGACGACGCCGGCGATCGCATCAGACCCATATTGCGCCGACGCGCCGTCGCGCAGCACTTCGATCCGCTTGATCGCCAGCGAGGGAATGCCGGCGAGGTCGGGTGCCTGCGCGCCGCGCGTACCGAGCAGCGCCGACCGGTGATAGCGCTTGCCGTTGACCAGCACGAGCGTCTGATCCGCGGACAGCCCGCGCAACGTCGCCGGGCGGACGAACGCCTGGCCGTCGGCGGCGGGCAGGCGCTGGACGTTGAACGAGGGCAGCAACTGTGCGAGCGTATCCGACAGGTCGCCCGAGACGCTAGATCGCACCGCGTCACCCGACAGGACGTCGACGGGCGCGAGCGTGTCGAACTGGGTTCGCGACCGATCGCGCGTGCCGGTCACGACGATCTGGCCGTCCTCCGCGCCCGTGTCGGTCGAGGCATCGGCTGAAGCCTGTTGCGGCGGGGTCGGGATCGGGATCGTCTGCGCGAAAGCCGACGAACTGGCGATCAGCGCGATCAACGCGCTGCCGGTGATGAGTTTCATAAGGCCCCTGGGGTTTGCCGACATGGGTCCGTCGGTTCGCACCGCAGCCGCTAGTCGCCGGGTGATGCGTCTTCGTGACGGAACGGATGCAGTTTTGTGACTTTGGACACGGGAGCAGGGTCGTACGTTCGGTGCATCCCGATCGCACCGCAATGCGTTTGCCCCTCGTCCACCTCGCTGGTCGGGGGGACCATCCTTCACGTGCGGAGCCGTTCCATGTCCAAGACAATCATCGCCGACCTGTTCGCCGAAACGCTGCATCTCGCGGGCGTCGAACGGATCTACGGCGTCGTCGGCGACAGTCTCAACGGCCTGACCGACAGCTTGCGACGCCAGGGCAAGATCGAATGGATCCATGTCCGCAACGAGGAAGCCGCGGCGTTCGCTGCTGGCGCCGAGGCGCAACTGACCGGCAAGCTCGCGGTGTGCGCCGGCTCGTGCGGACCGGGCAACATGCACCTCATCAACGGCCTGTACGACTGCCACCGCACGCGCGTGCCGGTGCTGGCGATCGCCGCGCAGGTGCCGAGCGGGGAGGTGGGGTCGAACTATTTCCAGGAGACGCGGCCAGAGGCGCTGTTCCGCGAATGCAGCGTGTATTGCGAGACGATCTCCGACGCCGACCAGATGCCGCGGACGCTCGAAACCGCGATCCGCGCGGCGGTCGGCCACCGCGGCGTCTCGGTCGTCGCGATGCCCGGCGACGTCGCGCTGCGTTCGACCACCGGTACGCTTGCACGCTCGGCGGGGGCGCTGCTGCCATCGCGGTCGGTCACGGTTCCTGGTGGGACGCAGATCGCCGAGCTTGCCGCGTTGCTCAACGATGCGCGCAAGGTGACGATCCTGGCGGGGCGGGGGTGCCGGACTGCACATGCCGAACTGGTCAAGCTTGCCGAGACGTTGCAGGCGCCGGTCGTCCATGCGCTCGGTGGCAAGGAATTCGTCGAATACGACAACCCCTATGACGTCGGCATGACCGGGCTGATCGGCTTTTCGAGCGGCTACGACGCGATGATGGCCTGCGACGTGTTGCTGATGCTCGGCACCGATTTCCCCTACCGCCAATTCTATCCCGAAAAGGCGAAGGTCGCGCAGATCGACCTGCTGCCGGAAAATCTCGGGCGGCGAACGTCGATCGATATCGGCTTGGTCGGCGATGTCGGCGCGACGATCACTGCATTGCTTCCAAAGCTGGCCGGTGCGCGAGACGGCAGCTTCCTGCAATCCGCGCGCGAGAACTATGCGGAGGCGCGCAAAGGCCTCGACGATCTCGCCAACGGTACGCCCGGCAGCGGCGTGATCCACCCGCAACACGTGGCCCGCGTCCTCAGCGAGCGGGCAGCGGACGATGCGGTCTTTGCCTGCGATGTCGGCACGCCGACGGTATGGGCGGCGCGCTACCTCAAGATGAACGGCCGCCGTCGGTTGATCGGCTCGTTCAACCACGGTTCGATGGCGAACGCTCTGCCCCAGGCGATCGGCGTGCAGGCGGCGTATCCGGCGCGACAGGTGGTGACGCTGTCGGGAGACGGCGGCCTCGCGATGCTGATGGGCGAGTTGCTGACGGTGCGCCAGCTGGGTTTGCCGGTGAAGATCATCGTCTTCAACAACGGCACGCTTGGCTTCGTCGAGATGGAGATGAAGGCGGCTGGCCTGATAGAAACCGGCGTCACGCTCGACAATCCCGACTTCGCGGCGATGGCGCGGGCGATCGGACTGCACGGCGTTCGGGTCACCGATCCGGGTGAGGTCGAAGCTGGCGTCCGCGAGGTGCTGGCGCATCCAGGGCCAGCGCTGCTCGATGCGGTCACGGCGCGCACCGAACTCTCGATGCCGCCCAAGATCACGCTGGAGCAGATGAAGGGCTTCACGCTCTATATGGCGAAGGCGATCATCAGCGGTCGAGGTGACGAGGTGATCGAGCTGGGCAAGACCAATGCCGGTCTGCTCAAGCGACTCTTCTGACGAACACGCGAATGATGGCGATGTCGATGAGATGAGGCCGATGGATGCGGGATCAGCCTCGCGGTCCGTCAGGCGATGGTCGGGGAGACAGCAGCGTCGCGCGATCGGCGATCAGGCGGGAGGCAGGGTCTTCCTGTTTCTCGAAACCGACGACTTCGCCCGTAGCGGCAACGCGGAAGGCGATACGCTCGGCGTGCTGGAGGGCGAGCCGCTCTATCACGGCAGCCTTCATCCCGATGAGTATCGCATGCTGCTGAACGCGAACGGCTTCGATGTCGTCGCGCATGTGGTGGACAATCCGGATTGCGGGAATCACATCGTTTGGCTGGCGCGCCGGCGTTCCACTGGGAGGGGCTGAGGTAGCCCATGATCAGAGCCGGGTACGGATCAGTGACGATTCTTCTGCCTGAACTTCAGCGTGTCGAGGCATGCGCACAATGTCTTCGACCAACGCTCGTTCAGCGAAATTCAAACGGGATACCGGGCATCAAATCACGATAAAGCGGTATTGCGTAGGATGGAAACATGGCTGTCAATTCGTTCGAGGGGGGACGGCCATGTCTCAAGCGGGGCAGGCGTCGGCGCGCGACCGACGGTCTAGAGGATCACTGCGTCACGACCGTATCAGCGTGATTTCTCTGCCGCGATCCACTTCATCATCTCGGCTTCCATCGCTGGCAGGGGGACTGAGCCCATGTTGAGCAGGGCGTCGTGAAAGCGGCGCTGATCGAAGCGGTCGCCCAATTCCGCCTCCGCCTTTGCGCGCAGCGCGCGCATCTTCATCTCGCCGAGCTTGTAGGCGAGCGCCTGGCCCGGCCAGCTGATGTATCGGTCGACTTCGATCTCGACGTCGAGCTTCGCGAGCGCCGTGTGCTCGGCGAGGTAGTCGATCGCCTGCTGCCGGCTCCATCCCATCGAATGGATGCCGGTGTCGATGACGAGGCGCGCGGCGCGCCACATCTCGAAGGTCTCGCGCCCGAATTCTTCATACGGCGTGCGGTACATGCCGAGCTTGGTGCCGAGCCATTCCGAATAGAGCCCCCAACCTTCGCCATAGCCCGAGAAGTATGTCTGGCGGCGGAAGGCGGGGCGGCTGGGGGCTTCCAACGCCATTGCGGCTTGATGGCTGTGACCGGGGACACATTCGTGCAGCGTCAACGCAACGATGTTGTAGAGCGGGCGCGACTTCAGGTCGTAGGTATTCATGAGGCATGCGCTGAGCCCACCGCGACCCGAGGTGTAGACCGGCGCGATCGCGTCGGGCACCGGCTGGATGGTGAAGCGGTAACGGGGAAGGGTGGTGAAGACGTCCTTCAGGCGTCCGTCCATCCGCTTCACTACATAGGCCGAGAAGCCGAGCAGCTCGTCGGGGGTTCGGGCGTAGAATTGCGGGTCGCTGCGCAGGAACGCGAGGAAGTCGGCGAAGCTGCCCTTGAAGCCGGTGGTGGCGATCGTCGCCTTCATGTCGGCGTCGATGCGTGAAACTTCCTTGAGGCCGATCTGATGGATCGCCTCCGGTGTGAGCTCGAGGGTCGTGTATTCGCGGATCTGGCTTTTGTAGAACGACTCGCCGTCGGGCAGTGCAGCGGCGCTGACCGTCGTGCGCGTGCCGGGCAGGTAGGTGCCCCGGTAGAAAACGAGGAGCTTCGCATAGGCGGGGGCCGCGGCGGTATCGACCGCAGCCAGTCCCTCGGCGCGCAGCGTCGCCTGCTGGCTCGCCGGGATCGAGGCGGGCATCGCCTTGAACGGTTCGGCGAGCGGGTTGTCGGTGCCCGGCTTGGTGAAGGCGGCAATGGTCGCATCGCGCCCGGCAAGCGACACGCGTGGCGGCGTGAAGCCGCGCTTCAGTCCGGCGCGCATGTTGGCAATGTTCTGGTCGAACCAGCGCGGCACGTCCTTGAGCCGGCCGATGTAGCGGCGATAGTCGTCGGCCGTCTCGAGCGGGGCATAGGGCTTCACTTCGCTCCAGAAGTAGGAATCGCTGTTGAGCGGCGCCTCGTAGGTGCGGAAGTCGATGTTCGCGACTTTCCCGCGTAGCGATTCCGCGAGGACAGCGGCGTTCAATCGTTCTTCGGGCGAAAGTTGCGCCGCAGGAATACGGTCGATGAGGTCGAGAACTGTGCTCCAATAGGTGCGCCGGCGCGCCCAGTCAGCCGGGGCGACGGCGGGGAAATGATCATCGGGCTTGCTGCGCAAGCCGTCCGCAATCTGCGCGAACTCCTTCTGTCGCCATTCCCATTCGGCGTCGTAGATCGTCTTGAGTTGCGCATCAGCCGCGCTCGGCTGGGCCCACGCCGTTGCTGGAGCAAGTGCGAGAAGCACCGTCGCCGCGACATATTCAAACCTCATCGTGTCCCCTTTGGTTGCGGCAGTCGTATCTGCCTCGGTCGGCAAGGGGAAGCGCGCCGGCTGCACTCGGTCGGCCGCGTGAATTCGACCGTGTCGTGTCCTCGTTGCCGCATCCTGCCGGCTGTGGATGAAAGAACGGCTGAAGAGAGGAAGCGTCCAGGGCGGTCGTGAATGTCCACAACTGGATCGAAAAGGCGCGGTAGGAACGGGCTGTTTCCGCCGCGAATGCAGCTTAGACCGGTAAGCGGTAGGGCTCGCGGTAGCGCGGCGTAATGAGTGCGTTGGCCTCGGCATCGCTCTTGAACTGTCCAGCCGCAGCATCCCATTCGACCTTCCGGCCAGTGCGCCAGGCAACGTTGCCCATTTGACAGACGATGGCGGTGTTGGCCGCTGACTCGATCGGGCAAGCGGGGGTACGAGCGCGATCCTTCACGCAGGCGATAAAGTCCGCGGTGTGCCGATCAAGCCCGTCGTCCTTGGCCTGGGTCAACGGAATTTCACGGGTCAGGGCCTTGCCGTCACGCATCTCGGGCGAGACCCACCATTTGCTGCGGTCTACAACCAAGGTGCCCAGCTCGCCCACGAAGGCCACGCCATGATCGTGGCCGCCGAAGGGACCCCGGCTGATGCCGACCGCATGCTCCCATTCCACCGAATAGTCGCCAAAGTCGAAAAGGGCGGTCTGGGTGTCGGGGGTCTCCATGGCCGAGTCCGGATAGCCGTACGCTCCGCCTAGCGAACTGACCGAATTGGGCACTTGCGCCTTCATTCCCAGCAGCGCGATGTCCATCAGGTGGACGCCCCAGTCGGTCATCAGGCCACCCGCATAGTCCCAGTACCAGCGCCAGCTGAAGTGGAAGCGGTTAGGGTTGAAGGCACGCTGTTGCGCCGGGCCCAGCCAGCGGTCGTAATCGACCCCCGGCGGCGGCGCCTGGTCGGGCTTCGGCGCAACGCGCGTCATCCATCCCATATAGGCCCAGGCCCTGACCTTCCGCACCCGGCCGATGCCACCCGAATGGACATGGGCGATCGCATCGGCCCAATGCTGGTTGCTGCGCTGCCATTGGCCGACCTGAACGACGCGGTTGTAGCGTTGTTTGGCGGCGACCATCGCGCGGCATTCCGCGATGGAATTGCCGAGCGGCTTTTCACAATAGACATCCTTCCCCGCGGACATCGCATCGACGAGTTGGAGGGCGTGCCAGTGATCGGGGGTGGCGATGATGACCGCATCGACCGATTTGTCGTCGAGCATGCGGCGATAGTCGCCGTAGAGCTTTGGCGTGCGACCCGATGATTTCTTCAGCTCTGCGCCGCGCTCGGCAAGGACCTTGGCATCGACGTCGCACAGTGCGACCGGCGTGACATCGGCCCCCTTGCACATCGCGGTGAGGTCCGCCCATCCCATGCCTTTGCAACCGATCAGCCCCACCCGGACCTTGTCGTTGGCCGACACGCGGCGGCGGGTCTGGGCGAAGGCTTCTTTCAAGGGAACTGCGCTGGCAGCCGAGGCGGCGAGGCCGCCGACCAAGAGAGCTCGGCGATCGAGGCTGTCGGTCATTTTGATCCCCCCTGATTATCGTTGCAACATTGGTAGCGCCAAATCGTCGGGCCGCAAGGCCGCAGGGCGCGCGCTGGCGGACCGTCTCGAAGCGTGCGGGGTTGTAAGGCAACCCTGAGGGGCGACATGGTGGCGATGCGGTTTATCGTTCCTCTGCTCATCCTCCTTACCGGCTGCGAGGGACCGACCTCGTCCGCAGGTGCGACTATCCCAGGCGTGGTCGCCGGATCGGACACGAAGGGACTCGATGCCGCATCCATGCGCGACATGCAGGCAAGAGCCTCGGCGCTGCCGCGGCTTCGTTCGCTCCTCGTCCTTCGAGACGGACAGACGCTGACAGCGCAGGTGTTCAACGGCGGTCCCCCGCTGGATCGACCGGTCAACATCAAGTCGGCATCGAAGTCGGTCATGTCGGCACTGATCGGCATCGCCATCCAACGCGGTGTCTTTGAGGGCGTCGACCAGCCGATCCTGCCGCTGCTCAGGCGTGACGCGCCCGCCGATCCCGACCCACGGCTAGCCAGGGTGACCATCGGCAACCTCCTGTCGATGCAGGCCGGACTCGAGCGCACCTCTGGCGAGAACTACGGTCGGTGGGTATCCAGCCCCAATTGGATACGGTTCGCGCTGGCTCGCCCCTTCGTCGCTGATCCCGGTACGGCAATGCTCTACTCGACCGGGTCCACCCACCTGCTCTCGGCGGCGCTTACACGGGCGACGGGCCAAAGCACGCTCGCCAACGCGCGCGCGTGGCTCGGCGAGCCGCTTGGAATTACGATCCCGTCCTGGCCGGCCGATCCGCAAGGCATCTATTTTGGCGGCAACGAAATGAGGCTCTCACCGCGCGCACTCGCCCGGTTTGGCGAGCTCTATCGGCTAGGTGGTATCATCGATGGTCGGCGCATCCTCCCGGCCAAGTGGATCGAGCAGAGCTGGACACCGCGCGCCGTCTCGCCGTGGAGTGGGAAGGCGTATGGCTTCGGCTGGTTCCTTACCGAGATGAAGGGTCATCCGGTGCGGTTCGCCTGGGGCTATGGTGGCCAGATGGTCTACGTCATCCCCGATCTACGGATGACGGTCGTCATGATGTCGGATCCGAACGGCTCACGGGACACGGGGCACATCGATGCGCTCCATGGCATCGTCGAGAACGCGATCGTGCCTGCTGCCGAGCGGGGTGCCTAGCGAGTTTTGCGTCGCTGCCATCCGCTGAAAGCGGGAACAGCACTGGGGAACCGTGATTAACTCGTCGGCATGGCCGAGTGAAAGACGCCCACGACCAGCAGCACGAGGACGAGGGATACCGCGCTCGACAGCGCGACAAGGATCGCCGCCGATTTGCGGTTCGTGTCGAGGAGGGTCGCGAACAGGGTCACGTTGCTGGCGATCGGGAACAGGGCGACGAGCCCGACGATCACGCGGTCGCGTGGGCTCAATACACCGACGAAGGCCGCTTCGAGTGCGAGTGCAGCGCCGAGCAGTATCACGCCGGCGACCTGCCTGACCGCGAGGATGCGCGTCATCAGCCTTGGCCGCCAATCGTCGCGGCCGGTTTCGGCAAGGTTGAGGCCGATCACCGCCATGCCGAGGACCGACACCAACGTGCCGGCGATCGAGACGATAGGCGCTGCCGCTTCAGGCATCGTGACGCCGCCCCACTTTGCCAGGAGCGAGCCGATGACCACATAGACGAGGGGCACCCGCAACGCCTTGGTGGCGGCCTTGCGCGTACCCTCCTTGGTACGCGCGATGAGGAAATACCCGATCGTGTTGCCGTACAGCGCGCTGCCGATATACGCACAGATCACCGTCGATACGCCGACCTCGCCGAACAAGGCCTGGCTGACGGGCACCCCGAAGAACGCAACGTTGAAGAACGAGAAGGACGCCGACAGCAGTTTGGGATCGAAGTCGTCGCCGAGCCGCTTGGCCAACCGGTATGCCGGGATGCTCATCAGTGCCGAAACCACGAACATCAACGGTGGTATCACCATCAGCTGTTGCACTTCCGCGCCGAGCACCTTGTCGATGACCAGCAACGGGATGAGGCCGAAAACGAGTGCCTTCGAGCACAGCTTTGCCGCCCAGGGAACGCGGGAGCCGACAGCCCAGGCGAGCAGGATCACGCCGTAAAGCGGCAGGAGTGCCGCCGCGATGTTACCGATCGCGCTCATTGCTGGCGCAGGATATCGTCGACTGCACGACCGGCGCATTCGACATTGAACCAGACCGCGTTGGTGTCGCGCAACTCGCCGTTCAGCAATTGGCCTAGCGCGTAGAGCCGTGGTGCATCGCGCGTGGCGGATATGATCCGACACGTCGCCCGGTGCGCGATGGCCCCACCGACCGGGTGTGGTTGCAGCCAGTCCTTCGCGAGCAGATCCTTGACCAGCGTCTCCTTCATCTCGTCCAGTGCCGTGGCTTGTCCGGTGGCGTTGACGACGACCGGTACGTCGAGCGTATCGCCATTCCCGAACCGGACCGTGAAGCCCGTACCGGTCTCGCTGGCAAAGGTTTCATCGATCCGACCACGTACGCTGAGCAGTCCCCGCGTCATCGCATCGGCCAGGCGCCGCGCGTTCACCATCGGCGTGACGAAGCGCGCCGCGGCGAAATGCGGTGCCAGCCAACGCCCGAACCGTTTCTGGTCGGCGGGGCGCAACAGGTTCCATATCGCCGTCGAGTCATGGCGCGTGGCGGTGAGGATGCGCTGGAACGGTTCGTCTCCGGACTCCGCCGCGGCGATATCGCGCAGCAAGGCGGCCTCGGCGTCCCCGTCGTAGCGATCCTCCGCCTGCCAATCGATCGCACGTCCCGCGGCGGTTTCGGCCTCCAGACGAAAGAGGCGGAACAGATCCACTACCGAGAATGCGCTGCCCCTCTCGCGAATGAGGCGATGGACGTTTTCCAGCGTGAGGTGCTGGCGGTCATAGCCTGTCTCGGGCGCGGGGATTTCGACGCGTGGCAGCATCCCCTCTTTCGATACGAGGTGGATGTGGCCGCGGTGCCCATCGTCGAGCAGTGTCATGACAGCGTCGATGGCACTGAGGCCGCTGCCGAGGACGACGACGGACTGATCCCGCTCGATTTGCTCGGTCATGCGGTGGGCGGGGTAGGGGGAGTCGAAATAGCCGGGCGTACCGTTCAGATTGCCGAACCGATCCGGATCGGGCGTGCCGATCGTCAGCAGGACGACGTCGGTGGCGATCGTCGACCCGTTCGCGAACCGAACCGTCGCCGCGGCGTGATCGCCCTCGATGGCGATTGCTTCCTCGCGGTGGACTTGGACATCGATCCCGGCGGTGCGCGCCTGCTGGAGCGCATTGTCGAGAACTTCCTGCATGTAGACGCGGTATTCGCGGCGTTGCGGGTATTCGACGCCATCGGCATCGAGCGGCGTTCCCGATGCCGCGCGCCGCGCCTCGAGCCAGGTTCTGAAATGACCGGGCTCGCGGTCGTAGAGCCCCATGAGACGGGATTCCGTGTTCAGAAGGTGGCCGGGCTGCTCCGTGCCGAACGCCAATCCGCGCGCGAGTTCATCGTCACGCTCGACCAGATGGACCTTCCACCCGTCGCCTGGATCATAGCATAACCGGGTGACAGCTTCGGCGAACGCAGCGACGCCGCAGGCGCCCATGCCGATAATAGTCAATGTTTTCGGCATGATATCCGTTCGCTGAGGAACGGCGACAACGCGCGGGCGCTGTTTCGTGCCACGGCGACGTGAAAATTATGTCATTTTGATTCTGCGTCCAGCTCGACAGCCTTGGCCTGTTGCCGAGGGCGGAATTCCTGAAACGTCAGAAATTAATCGTCAATACTGTCCAACTCACGGATATCCATGATTGTCAGGGGGTTACTCTTTCGATCATGATCCGGGAGACATTATGAAAACGATCCTTGCTGCCGCCGGCGTATTGAGCCTTGCAAGCGGTGCCGTCGCACAAAAAACACCTTCGGTGGTCGGCCTGAAGACGCAGGCAGAGCCTTATGCGACCGCGTCCGTGGTCAACCACCCCAAGACGATCGGCTGGCCCGAGGGGCGTAAACCGAAGGCGCCGCAGGGGTTTGAGGTCGTCAAATTCGCAGGTGGCTTGGACTACCCTCGCCAGGCACTACTGCTACCCAATGGCGACGTGCTGGTCGCAGAGGCGCGTACGAAGCCCAAGCTGGATGCCGAGCCGGACGTCCAGCGTGGCCAGGCGCTGTCGAAGACGACCGGCTTCAGCGCCAACCGTATTACCCTGTTACGCGACGCGAACCGGGACGGTGTCGCCGAACAGCGTTTCGTTCTGATCGAGGGGCTCAACCAGCCGTTCGGAATGCAGTACGGCAACGGTCGCCTGTATGTCGCCAATACCGACGGCGTCGTCAGCGTCCCGTTCACGCACGGCCAGACGCGCGTGACCGCCACGCCGCAGCCGCTCGTGTCGCTGCCCGCGGGTGGCTACAACAATCACTGGACGCGCAACCTGTTGCTCAGTCCAGACGCGCGAACGCTGTATGTGTCGGTCGGTTCGGCATCCAATGTCGGCGAACACGGCATGGACGAGGAGATCCGAAGAGCGGCAATTCTCGCCGTCGATCTTCGTACCGGACGGGAGCGTCTCTATGCCTCGGGGCTTCGCAACCCGGTCGGCATGGCTTGGGCGCCGGGATCGAACGTGTTGTGGGCCGCCGTCAATGAACGCGACCAGCTCGGCGACGATATCGCACCGGACTATCTCGTCGGCGTGCGTGACGGCGGGTTCTACGGATGGCCCTACAGCTATTACGGGAAGCAGGATCCACGTCATGCGAACGACAAGCGCGAGTTGCTGGCGACGACGTTGATGCCCGATGTTGCCGTCGGTCCCCATGCCGCGGCACTGGGCGTGGCGTTCGCAAAGGGAACGCCGGCCGCGCAACAGATTGCGTATGTCGCGCGGCATGGCTCGTGGAACCGGTCTGCGTTCATCGGGTATGACGTGCTCGCGGTACCATTTGCAAATGGGAGGCCGACGGCCGCGCCTCAGTCGTTCCTGACCGGGTTCGTCGCGGACGAGAAAAAGAATGAAGTCTATGGTCGGCCGGTAAGCGTGCAGACGCGCGACGATGGTGCCATCTTCGTCGTCGACGATGCCGGGGATACCGTGTGGATGGTGCGACGCACCTCGTGACCACGACAGCCCTGATGGGTCTCGCAGCGACGCTCGTCTGCGTCGCTGCATCACCCGCGTCGGCGCAGACCGTGCCGTTCATCGACACCGAGGATGCGACGTTATCCGAAGTCGACGTGGGCGACGGCGCCGTTCATCCGATCGTCTCGTTCGATGTCCGCAACGGCGATTACGCGCGCGGAGCGTATGACGACGATGACGCCGGCCTCGGCAGGGTTCCGATCCATGTCGCGATCGGCGGCGCTGCGGTACTGAAGCGCCGCGCGGATGGGGAGGGGGTCCTGTTCCTGACAGGGCAAAGCTCGAACGGCTTCCACGCGCCACGATCCGACGAAAGATCCCGACCGCGTAGCTGGTACGAGAGCAATACGATCGTCGGTCTCGCATGGCGGCCTGTCGACGGGCTGTCGGCAGCGGGGGCGTATGCCATCAAGGCCAGTCCCAACGGGGTGGCGGGCACGACCCATGAAGCCAGCCTGACGTTCCTCTACACCGGCAAGGACGCAGTTGGATTTCTCGCGCCCCGCTTTGCCGCGACGACGCGGACGAAGGGGCAGGGGGGCTTCTACACGATCGTCGGTATAGCCCCCGCGGTCCCGCTTACGCGCGCGGAGGACGGCCCGACGCTCACGGTGCCGGTTTCGGTCGGTGCCGGTTGGCGCAGCTTCTATTCAGCGGATAGCGGAGACAGGGTTTATGGCAGTGCCGGGATGAGCGTTGCCCAGCCAGTGAAGATCGCGGGCGCAAAGGCATCGTTGCAGGGCGAAATCCTTGCTCTCGTTCGAGACCCTCAGCTCCGAAGGCTCGACGCTCCCGATGGCACGACCGCGTCTGTCGTGCCGTTGGCGACGATCTCGATCGCCATGGCCTGGTGATGGAGCTCTGCGCGTCTTGACCAGCAACCGCCGGGCATGGACGAGAGGGCGCTAACGCGGCCAATCGTTTTGTCCGGCGTCGTGGATTTGATGCTTGGCCCTGCCGTCGCGCTCATCGAGCGTTAAGCCGAACCGGACCTATACGCTGCCCGGTACGACAGGAGCGACCCCATGAAATACCTTGTACCCCTGGTCTTTGCCCTCACCGCAACCGCCTCGGAAGCCCGATCGTGGCAGCGTGACTATCCGAGCTGTAACGTGACGCAACAGCGTCATCTGAAGAGCGGCTCGGGCAAGACCGCGATGCAGGACCATATCTCGATGCGGGCGTACATCCTGCAGGCGGACATCGGCACCGCCAGCAAGGCGCGCCGGATTACCAAACAAACGTCGCAGCGCTTGTGGAATCGCGTCGAAGCGATCCGCAAGGCGAGCGATCGACTTGCCGCCAAACAGGGCTTCCTGAGTGCGGCGGAGCGAGCGAGCTACGATCGTCAGCTTGATGCGATCGCCCTCCAGCTCTGCAAATAAACGCCGCACCGTCACCCGATCAGACGCTTGCTAATCGCATGATCAGCGTCATCTCGCGATCGAACATCGCCTTCGTCGGCCCGACACACACGACGGCAATCGTGACCGGCAACGACGACGAGTGCTGCGAGGCCTCACTGTCAGACGGCGATGCGGACCAGATGCTCGTTCAGGAGCTATCGCGCTGTTCGTCGGCCCCATTTGGCGTGTCGCACAATCAAAATATGCGAATTTTCAGCGAGATAGGGAACGCCGCCTGATCGCGCCACGTTGGGCGCGGGCAAAAGGCGGGGAAGCATGATGAAGACGTTGATAGGGTACCCAGATTATGCCGCGCCTTGCACTGTCTCGTCGGGGAAAAGTCATCTGCCTTGAGCTTGACCGGCGCTCCGTCGACGCGGTCGGCGAATTCCTGATGACGCCGGTCGGAGCCGCGCATGCGCATCGTGATCGCCCCATCGGGGTTCAAAGAAAATCTCGATGCCGAGAATGTGGCGTCGGCGATCGCCCAGGGAGTCTTGCGGGCCTGCCCGGACGCCGATGTGATCGAGCTGCCGCTTGCCGATGGGGGCGAGGGGACTGCGCATACCATGGCGCGGATGACCGGTGGTTCTGTGAAGAATGTCCGGGTTACGGGCCCGGTCGGCGAACGGATCGATGCGGGCCTCGCGCTGCTCGGTGGCGAAGAGCCTGTTGCCGTCGTCGAGATCGCGATGGCCGCAGGGTTGAAACTCGTTCCCCGTGAACAGCGCGATCCCTGTCGAACGACCACGCGAGGCGTCGGCGAACTTATCGCGCTAGCGCTGGATGCCGGCGTGTCGCGTATCCTCGTCGGGTGCGGTGATTCCGGCGTCAATGACGGCGGTGCGGGGCTGGTGCGCGCACTCGGCGGAAAGCTGCTGGACGCCGATGGCGCGGAGATCGCGGAAGGCGGGATGGGTCTGAAGCATCTCGATCGCATCGATCTTTCGGATCTCGATCCGCGCCTGCAGGGCGTCGAGATCGAGGTCGCCTGCAACATGAAGAACCTGTTGTGCGGCGAGAATGGCGTGGCGAGGATTTTCGGTCCGCAAAAGGGCGCCTCACCCGACGATGTCGAGTATCTGGCCGCTGCGCTGGATCATTATGCGGACGTCATCGAACGCGATCTTGGGATCGACGTGCGGTCGATGCCGGGCGGCGGAGCGTCTGGCGGCATCGGTGCCGGTTTGCATGCGATGCTTGGCGCCAAGCTGAGTTCCCGGTTCGACGTCCTGCTGCCGTATTTCGGGCTCGACGAGGCGTTGGCCGGCACCGACCTCATCATCACCGCTGAGGGTGGGATCGACTTCAAGACTGCGCGGGGCAAGATCCCTGCGGAGATCGGGGACCGTGCCCGGTTGCTCGACATACCCGTCATCGCCCTGGCCGGAACGATCGGCGAACGAGCCGAAGTCGTGCACGAGCACGGGGTCAGCGCCTTCTTTTCGACCGTCCACGCGCCCGAAACGCTGGAGGAGGCCATGTCGATCGCGGAAAGCGAGCTCGTGCAATGTGCCGAGAACGTCATGCGGACCGTATTGGCGGGGATCGCGATTGCCGACAAACGCGCCGCGGCGCGGTGATGTCGGGCAGTTCCTTGTGGGCGCTCGCGGACGATCCCCCCGCCCGGAACGTGCCGGAACGGCGTTGGCGCTGGACGATCGGCGCGGTGCCGGTCGTTCTGCTGATCGCCTTGCTCGGGATCGGTGTTATGATCCCAGCCGGGCTGGAGAGCGACGCACGGCTTGCTCTGTTCGGCTTCGGTACGGCGGTGGTGCTCTGGTCGCTGACGCAGATCAACGCTGCCTATGTCGCGTTGGGCGTGGTCGTGATGCTCGTGCTGGGCGGCGCGCTTGAACAGGAACAGCTTTTCACAGCGCTAGAATCCGACGTCATCTGGCTGATGATCGGCGCATTCATTCTGGGCACGGCGGTACAGGATACCGGTCTTGCCGCGCGGCTCACCGGTCTGGTCGCCAAACGAGCGCGAAGCGTCAGCGGCATGATGTGGCTGGTCACGCTCGTCCTGTTGCCGACCGCTTTCCTCATCCCGTCCACGTCGGGGCGTGCGGCCGTCGCGCTGCCGGTCTTCCGCAGCCTGTCCGATGCGGCGGGCAGCGCAAAAGTGACCCGCGCGCTGGCATTGCTGATTCCGACCGTGATCCTCGTCTCCACGGTCGCCAGCTTGACGGGGGCCGGATCGCATCTGATTGCCAACGACCTGCTCGGCGATCTTGGCGGCACCAAATTGTCGTTCGTCCAGTGGCTGCTCTTTGGCCTGCCATTCGCGCTTATCGCCAGCGCGGTCACGACGTGGATCATCGGTCGGCTGTTTCTCGACAAGGATCTGCGCGCGAAATCGTTGTCGATCGAGACGACCGCGTCCACACCGTTCAGTCGTAACGAGTGGATCACGCTGATCGTGATCCTGGCGTCGGTCGGTCTGTGGTCGACCGAACATCTGCATGGTCTTCAGATCGCGACGGTCAGCGTGCTGGCAGCCCTGATCCTCACGCTGCCCGGCATCGGCGTCATCGCCTGGAAGGACGGGCTGAAGGCGGTAAACTGGAATCTCATTGTCTTCGTCGGGGCGGCGCTGGTGCTTGGGCAGGCGTTGATCGGGACGGGCGCCGCAAAGTGGTTGATCGGGCTGGTGTTTTCAGCCTCCGGACTGACCGATGGTGGATCCAGCAGTTTTATCCTGCTGGCCCTCGCGCTGATAACGCTCACGTCGCATCTGTACATGACATCGCATACCGCGCGTGCGGCGGCGCTGACGCCGGCGCTGCTGTATCTCGCCGGTACGTTGAAACTCAATCCCGCCGCGGTCATGTTCATCGGATCGGTCGGCATGGATTATTGCCTGACGTTTCCGGTAAGTTCGAAGGCGTTGCTGATGTTTCAGGAAGCCGACCCTAATGCCTGGACGCCCGCCGATCTGCTTCGGCTCAGCGCCATCCTGCTGCCGGTTCACGCCCTGCTGATGACCGCGGTCTATTTCGGCTGGTGGCAGCATGTGGGGTTAAAGTTGTGACGTTACGTCGTAAACTGCTGATCGCGTTCGGCGGGCTGGTGACCACCACGCTGTTGATCGCGATGGTCGCGCTGTTCATGTCGCTGCGTTGGCAGACCACGTCGAACGAGGTGGAGACCCATTATCGGCGCAGCCTGTACCTCGAGCAGATTCGCGCCGAAACCTTTCAGGCGCTGTCCGAGGTGCATGACAGTCTGGCGGGTGGCCGCGATGAAATTCCCGACGCGCGGCAGGATTTCGAGCGGGCGATTGCGCCGACCCGTGCCGTGTTCGCGAAATGGGGTCGTCTCGCGAACACGGCACGCGAGAAACGTGATCTGGAAACCGTGAAGACCGCGCATGAAAGCTTGATCGGCGCGGCGCGCGATGTGTTCGTTCTCGCCGGGCAGGGACGCCGGGCAGACGCCGTACGGCGGGTCGACGATCGGCTGGATACGGGGGATTATGCCGCATTCCGGGCATTGACCGAACGCATCGCCCAAGCCGATCAGATCCGTGGACAGGTGATCCGCGACGAAACCAGGAAATTGCGACGGTCTGCCAATGTGATGGCTGCGGTCGCGATCCTTGCCGCGTTGTCGTTGTCGCTGTTGATTGCGGCTTATCTCGCGTCCGATCTGTTCGGCCCGCTCCGCCAGTTGGGCAAGGCACTCGACGGGCTGGCCTCGGGCGATACGACCGAACGTCTCGATCAGGATCGCAAGGATGAAGTTGGGGCCGTGGCGCGTGCCTATAATCGGACGGCCGAGGCGATGGCGTTGCGTGAGGCGGCGGCCCATGAGGGCGGGGCCCGAGATGCGAAGTCCGACGGTCTTTCTCACCTGACGGTGCACCGGTTGGTCGACACCTTGGAGAGCCGCATCGCTTCGCTGCGAACGTCGGAGAGCTTGGAGGATGCGCTGGTCGATGTGGAGCAGATCATGCGTTCGATCGGCCGCGTGACGCAGATCGGCCATCCGCTCGATCTCCATCTCGAGCCCTGTGATCCGTGCCGTCTCTCACAAGCCGCACTCACGCGGTTCGGTCCGGAAATTGCCGCGCGGGGGATCAGTTGCGAACTCGATCTGGAGGCGGACGCGAGATCCATACTGGCGGACCGCCTGAAGCTACGCGGAGCCCTCGAAGAACTGATACGCAGTGGGCTGGCGATGCTGCCCGATCGTGGCGGTCGGATCGGCGTGCGGGTCAAGAGCGATCAGAAGGACGATATGGTGCTGATTGAAATTGCCGATAACGGTCGCGGGATGGACAGCGAAACGGTCGAGCGCGCGCTGTCCGTTGCGCCGCCCAGCGATGCTGAAGCGCCGGATGCGTCGGACGTCGGCACGGCGATGGTTAGGGCGCTTGTCGAGCGCCATGGCGGAACCTTCACGTTGCTCAGCAAGCCCGGGCAGGGGACCGTGGCCCGCCTGTCGCTGCCGGTGCGGCAATGAGCCGACTATACCTGGTCCGTCATGGCGAATCCGTCTGGAACGCGGCGCGACGTTTGCAGGGGCAGGCCGATCCTGACCTTTCACCCCGCGGCGAAGACCAGGCCCGCGCGCTGGCGACTGCCTTGCCGCCCCATCTTCCCCGCGATGCGATCTGCTCCGACCTCCGGCGCGCGAGCCGCACCGCGGCGTTGTTGGGTCTCGAAGCCCACCCGGATCTACGGTGGCGTGAAATCGGAGTCGGCGAATGGGAGGGGCAGAACACCGATGACCTGCGCACGCGCGATCCCGCGTGTTGGCGGGCATGGCGCGCGGGCGACTTCACACCGCCGGGTGGCGAGTCCGGCGAGGCTTTTCGCGATCGGCTATCGGATGCGCTGTCGACGCTAGCGGGCGATGCACTGGTGGTGACGCATGGCGGGGTCGTCCGCGCTGTCACGTCGATGATCCTCGATCTGCCGTCGGATCGGCTGGCACCGGTGCCCCCGGCAAGCATCACCATCCTCGACCGCAGCCAGTGGCCACGGCTCCGGGGCTATGGCCTGACCGCGGACCTTTCGCGGGACACGCCCGACTAACACGCCTTGAAGACCGATGCCTGTTCCGCGGTATCCGGCTCAGCTCCAGTGACGCACTGCGCCTGTATCCATGTGTACGAAACCGTCGTTTGGGTAATAGCCGACGCCCCCACCGCGCAGCGACAAGGCGGCGCTTCGGAGATGACTGAGCGGCACCCCTGGGATTGCGATGTCGGTCGCCTTGCCGAGCATGTGCTGGCTTTTGCTGGCGACGCCGTGCGACCGGGCATGGAGCGCGCGGTTGGTCTTCGGGCTCCGATAGCCCGAGACCAGCTTCAGTGGCTTGCGTGGAGGGACGTCGAGCCGATCACGAACCCGCACCAGCAGGTCGAGGAGCCCGGGGTCCATTTTCCGGGTCGCTCCCGTGCGCCAATCGCGCATGGCGTGGTTGAGTTCGGCAAGACCGTCCGCGCGATAGCGGCCATTGGCGAAAAAGCAGGCGTCGTAGCGCTCGCCGTTATGCGGATTGATCAGTACGAGCCGGCGCTCGGGCGCGCGCGCGGAAACCCGTTCCGACAAGGCGGCCGTCACGAGCGCGGCGACACCGCCGTTGATCAGATCGCGGCGGGAAAACAAGGCGTTGGACAAATGTCGGTTCCGGTCAAAGAGTGGCCCCAACCTTAGGGCATGACCGTGTGCGTGTTCCTTAATGGTGTGCGCTTTCGTCGCATCCATTTCACCGTTCGCCTGATTGTTGGCCGCTGAGCGGAGCGGGTGCTTCTCGACAAGGTCATGTCGCTCGCCGTCTGGCTGATGAAAAACCACGTTTATTCTTCCGGAAGCGCGACGGAAACGGCGTATTGCGTCGTTGAAGCCTGCATGACGCCGCGCAACCGGCGTCGATCACGTCAGGAGGTATTCCATGAAAAAACTCTTGCTGGCCGCACTGGCGGTCGGAACCGCCATCACGACGGCCATGCCCGCCGAAGCACGACAAGGCTGTGGCCCCCGGTTTCACCGCGGCGCCTATGGTCGCTGCGTCCCCAACCGCGTCCGGCGCGTCGTGGTCGTGCCTGCGCCGCGGGTCGGCGTCTATTACCCCGGTCGCGGGTATTGGCATGCCAACCGCTATTGGGGGCATCGCTATCGCTGGCATGGCGGCTGGCGGTATCGCTGATCGACGGGGTCCGGGAGCGTCACGCTCCCGGACGTCAGTCCGCAGGACGTACCGCGCGCCGGACGGCGATAGCGGCTTCGGGTAAAACCGGTTCCTGACTCGACGATGGACATCATGGCGGCGCGAAAGACCAGGCTTGCTCGATCACGATCCGGATACCGCCCTGCTCGCACGGATCGGTCGCGGCGATGCAGCGGCAGCGCGGCTGCTGGTCGCCGCGAAATTGCCCCGCATCCTCGGCCTTGCGACGCGAATGCTGCACGACCGCGCGGCGGCGGAAGACGTCGCCCAGGATGCGTTCGTCCGCGTCTGGCGGACCGCCGCCACCTGGCAGCCGGGCGCGGCGCGGTTCGATACCTGGCTCCATACGGTCGTGCTCAACCTGTGCCGCGACCGATTGCGTCGCCGCCCCCAGATGGGCCGCGAGGCGGCGGACGGCGGGCTACCAGAGATGCCCGATCCCGCCCCGGATGCGGAGTCGAGCCTGATCGAGGTCGAGCGCGATCGGACGGTCGCAATAGCGATCGCCAGCCTGCCCGAGCGCCAGCGCGACGCGATTCTGCTGGTCCATTATCAGGATCTGTCCGGTGCGGAGGCGGCGGCGGTGCTCGACGTCAGCATCGAGGCGCTGGAATCTTTGCTGGCAAGGGCACGACGCACGTTGCGCACCCGGCTTTGCTCGTCGCAGGAGGACGACGCCCATGACTGATCCGCTGACCATCGACCGCTTCCGCGATCTGGCCGAGGCTTACGGCGCCGCCGTGGCCCGCTGGCCCGATCGGTACCGCGCGCTTGGCGCACGCCTCGCCACGACGCCGGAGGGGGCCGCGATCCTCGCCGAAGCCGCCGATCTCGACGCACGGCTGGACAGGTGGCGGGTCGAGGCTCCTGGACTGGACCTTGCCGCGCGGATCGCCACCAGCGGGGCTAACGCGACCCGCCGTGCCGCGTTGCGGCTGCGCTGCTGGTGGTCGGGAGTCGGGATCGCGGCGACGCTGGCAGGGGCGGCGGCCGGTACGGCAGCGGTGGCGATGAGCGTGCGGATCGATCACGGCCACGGGGTGGGTGCCGCCGCCGATCTGGTCGCGATAAACGGCAGCACGTCGTTCGGCGACATCACGGGATCGGATCGATAGATGACGGCAAAACTGCGCATCGGGCTGCTCGTTTCGATCATTCTCAATCTGTTTCTCGCGGGCGCGCTGGTCGCCGGCTACGCATCGCTGCGCACCGACACGCGCATGCTTAACGCCGGTTCGCTCCGCATCGCGGGGGCCGAATTGTCCGCGGCCGACCGCCGGCCGTTCCGGCGGGCTTTGCGGCAGGCGCGGCGCGCGATGCGGCCGACGATCGCGGTCTCTCGCAAGGCCAAGGCGGAGGCCGCCGCGCTCCTGCGGCAAGATCCGGTGGATCAGGCCGCAGTGCTCGCCGCGCTGGATCGGGCGCGAACCGCGGATATGGCAGTACGCGCAGCGGTCGAGCGTCGCGCCGTCGCGTTCGCTGCGGATCTGCCCGTTGCGGATCGTGCGAAGCTTGCCGACGCAGTCGAACGTCGCGCGGGCAGGGCGATACCCGGCCGGGAATGACCTTGCGATCGGTCTTCGCGGCGGGGCGTCCTGCCTACGCCTACGCTCAGAAGTTTCAGAGAGTTGGCAGTAGTCACCGGAGTTCTGGAAAAATTCGGCATCGCGCGTAGATTTCCCGGTCATCTGGGTAAGGTTGAGACGGGCAGTTCAGACGCGGATGCCGAGCTGAATACCTGATATCTATTGTACGTGTCAGCCAAGCGGTTTCAGTTCAGCTGCCATGGTAAGCAACGCGCGTAAACCCGCTGGCACCTGTCGCCGTCCGGAATAATAGAGGTAAAATCCCGGCCCTGTCGTCGCCCAGTCGGTTAGCACGAGGCGCAGGCTGCCATTGGCGACATACGGGGCGAACAGGGCCTCGAGGCCGAACGTCAGGCCCGCACCGTTCAGCGCCATTGCCAGGATCGATCGACTGTCGTCGGCCGTCATCACGCTTTTGATCGGCACGTCGAAGTCGCCGTTCGGCCCCTCGAACTCCCAGCGGTAGATACTGTCGTCACCAAGCCGAACCCCTAGGCAGCGGTGGTCCTTCAACTCGTCCGGGTGCGTCGGCGCGCCGTGTGTCTCCAGATAACGCGGGGATGCCGCGACGACCCATCGGAGATCGGCTGAAAGACGCTGCGCGATCATGTCTTGGGGGACGGTGCCGCCATAACGCACACCGGCATCGAACCCCTCGCCAACGACGTCGACGATACGGTTGCTGGACACGAGATCGACTTCGATATGCGGGTGGCGGCGGGACAGTTCGGCAAGCACGGGACCGAGTACCAACGTTACCGCGTCGACGACGGCGTTGATGCGAATTTTCCCACCGGGCGTGGCACGAAGCTGATCAAGACTTTCGAGGGCGGACCCGATGTCGGCAAACGACCCGGAAACCGATTTCTCCAACGCCATTCCGGCCGACGTCAGCGTTACGGCGCGGTTCGTCCGGTTGATCAGTCGGACGCCGGCGCGTTCTTCGAAATTCTTGAGAGCATGGCTCACCGCGGACGCGGATACGCCCAGTTCCAAGCCTGCCAGACGAAAATTGCGGTGCCGTGCGATCGCCAGGAAATAGGCGAGGTCGGTCAGGTTGGTGCGCGTAACAAGCATATCACAATGCTGAAACGGATTCATCGTTGCATCAAGTACCATCCGGGTAACCGGCTCCGCCTCAAAGTGTTTAATAGGCTGATCGGCGCCCTTCAGGGGCATGCGGAGTATCGCGGATGGCCAGAGAGACTTTCCAACTATCTCGGAGGGAGATGCTGATGAGCAGTGCCACCACTGCCGCGGTGTCGGCCATCGCGAGTGAAACGGCGGACGCTGCGCAGCCCGTCAAAGCTACGCCGACGTGCGAGATTGCGATGAAGGTGAACGGAGCGCAGCAGGTGCTGAAGCTCGACCCGCGAACGACCCTGCTCGATGCGCTGCGCGAAAACCTGCACCTGACCGGCACCAAGAAGGGCTGCGATCACGGCCAGTGCGGCGCATGTACGGTCATCGTGAATGGCGAACGGATCAACGCCTGCCTGAGCCTCGTGGTCCAGCATGACGGCGATGCCGTGCCCACCATCGAGGGCCTTGGTACACCTGAGCGCCTGCATCCGATGCAGGTCGCTTTCATAAAGCATGACGGATATCAGTGCGGCTACTGCACGCCGGGGCAGATCTGCTCCGCGGTCTCCGTGCTGGAGGAGATCAAGCGTGGCATCCCCAGCCATGCGCAGGCCGACCTGATGGTGGCGCCGCAGCCGACCGGTGCCGAAATGCGCGAGCGGATGAGCGGCAACATCTGCCGCTGCGGCGCGTATTCCAACATCGCCGAAGCGATGGCCGAAGTCGCAGGAGTGCGCGCGTGAAGAGCTTCACTTATGAACGAGCCACGACGCCTGCCGAGGCGGCCAAGATGGTCGCCGGCAATCCCGGTGCGCGGTTCCTGGCGGGCGGTACAAACCTGCTCGATCTGATGAAACTCGAGATCGAGACGCCCCCGCTTCTGGTCGACGTACAGGACCTGACGCTCGATCGTATCGAACCGACCGACGCTGGTGGGCTGCGGATTGGCGCGCTCGTCAGCAATACGACATTGGCGAGCGACGAGCGCGTGCGGCGCGACTATGGCGTCCTCAGCCGCGCCATCGTTGCCGGCGCCTCGGGCCAGTTGCGGAACAAGGCCACGACCGCCGGCAATCTGCTTCAGCGGACGCGGTGCCCGTATTTCTACGACACCAACCAGCCCTGCAACAAGCGGAAGCCCGGGTCGGGCTGCGCCGCGATCGGTGGGTATTCGCGCCAGCTAGCCGTCATCGGATCGAGCGACGCGTGTATCGCAACCTATCCAGGCGATATGGCCGTTGCGATGCGCGTGCTCGATGCCACCGTCGAAACGGTGAAGGCGGACGGGAAGACACGATCCATCCCGATCGCCAGCTTTCATACGCTGCCGGGTGACACGCCCGAGCGCGACAATGTGCTCGATCACGGCGAACTCATCACCGCGGTCACGTTGCCGCGTCCGGCCGGTGGCACGCATGTCTACCGCAAGGTGCGCGACCGCGCGTCCTATGCGTTCGCGCTCGTGTCGGTCGCCGCGATCGTCCGGCGCGACGGCAGCGGACGTGCAGCGTTCGGCGGTGTCGCCCACCGGCCCTGGCGGGTGGAGGCAGCAGAAGCGGCAATGCCCCGCGGCGCGGTCGAGATGTCGAAAGCAGTCTTTGCCGGCGCGCGGCCGACCGACGACAACGCATTCAAGATCCCGCTCGCGACGCGCACCCTCGCGGCGGTGATTGCAGAGGTGAAGCCATGATCTTCGACACGCCCGCAGGCGCCAATCCGACCGATCGGATGAAGGTTCTGGGTAAGCCGCTCGATCGGTACGAAGGGCATCTGAAGACCACCGGTACGGCGACATACGCCTATGAATGGCAGGATGTCGCGCCGGGGCTCGCCTACGGCTATATCCTTGGCGCTGCGATAGCCAAAGGCCGGATCACGTCGATCGACACGCGCGATGCCGAACGCGCGCCCGGCGTGGTCGGGATCGTCACGTATCTGAATGCCGGCAAGCCCGGGGTCGGCAAGTTCTATATCCAGAAGATGCTCGCCGCGCCGGAGATCGACCATTATCACCAGCCGGTCGCGGTAATCGTGGCGGAAACCTTCGAGCAGGCTCGCGCCGCCGCAGCGTTGGTGCGCGTCGACTATCAGCGGATGGCGGGGCAGTTCGATCTGGCCGCGCAGAACGCCACCGCGCCGGTCCCGCCGGAGGGCGAGTTTGGCGGCCCCAACGAAAAACAGGTCGGCGACTTCGCCAAGGCGTTCGCCGCAGCGCCGGTCAAGGTCGACGAGACCTACACGGTGCCCGATCAGGCGCATGCGATGATGGAGCCTCATGCCTCGATCGCAAAGTGGGACGGCGACCGCGTGACGTGCTGGACGTCGATCCAGCAGATGAACTGGGGAACGCGCGACCTCGGGTTAATCCTGGGTACCCCCAAGCACAACGTCCACTTGATCTCGCCCTATATCGGTGGGGGCTTCGGCGGGAAGGGGACCGTGCAGGTCGATCTCGCTCTCGCGGCGATCGCGGCGCGCGTGGTCAAGCGTCCGGTGAAGATCGCGCTGCAGCGTTCGATCATGTTCAACACCACGATCCACCGGCCCAAGACGATCCAGCGTGTTCAACTGGGGGCGGGCCATGACGGTCGGTTGACGGCGATCGGGCATGACAGCCTGTCGGGCAACCTCGTCGGTGGACGTACCGAGCCGACCGTGACCTCCACGCGGACGCTGTATGCGGGTGCGAACCGGCTGACCCGGATGCGGCTGGCGACACTCGACCTGGCCGAGGGCAATGCCATGCGCGCGCCGGGCGAAGCGCCGGGGCTGATGGCGCTGGAGGTCGCGATGGACGAGCTGGCGGAAAAGCTGAAGATGGATCCGATCGAGCTACGCGTCGTGAACGACACGCAGGTCGATCCGGAGAATCCGAACACGCCTTTCTCGACCCGGGCGTTCGTCCGCTGCCTGCGGGAGGGTGCGGAGCGCTTCGGCTGGGACAAGCGACAGAGTAAGTCCGGTGCGGTCCGCGAGGGGCAATGGCTGATCGGCATGGGGATGGGGGGAGCGATCCGTGGCGGCAAGATCGCCAAGGCCGGCGCGCGGGCGCGGCTCGATCGACACGGGGTGGTGACGATCGAGACCGATATGACGGATATCGGCACTGGCAGCTACACCGTGGTCCAGCAGACGGCGGCCGAGATGATGGGCGTCGCGCCCGACCGGATCGTCGTCAAGCTCGGCGACTCGACCTTCCCGGAAACGCCGGGGTCGGGCGGTCAGCAGGGCGCGCCTTCTGTAACGGCTGGCGTCTATGCGGCGTGCATGAAGCTGCGCGAGACCGTGGCCCAGCGCCTGGGCTTCAACACCGGCGACGTCGACTTTGCGGACGGGCAAGTCCGCAGCGGTAACCGGTCGGTGAAAATCGCCGACGCCGCCAAGGCCGGCGACATCGTGGTCGAGGACCTGATGGAGTTCGCCAAGCTCGCCGATCAGTTCCAGCAGCAGACCTTCGGGGCGCATTTTGCCGAGGTCGCGGTCGACGCGTATACCGGGGAGGTCCGGGTGCGGCGCATGCTCGCGGTCTGCGCGGCGGGGCGCATCCTCAATGCCAAGACCGCGCGCAGTCAGGTGATCGGCGGGATGGTGATGGGCGTTGGTGCGGCGCTGATGGAGGACATGGCGATCGACAAGCGCTTCGGCTTCTTCGTGAACCATGATCTCGCGGGTTACGAGGTGCCGGTGCATGCCGACATCCCGCACCTCGATGCCTTCTTCATTGAAGAGGTCGATCCGACGATCTCTCCCGTAAAAGCCAAGGGCGTAGGCGAACTGGGTCTGACCGGGGTAGCACCGGCAGTTGCTAATGCGGTCTACAACGCGACTGGCGTTCGGGTGCGCGAATATCCGATCACGCTCGAGAAGCATCTCGACGCGCTGCCGGCCCTGACGTGATCGGCCGACAGGTGCCTTCACGTGCCGCATCTCTGCTGAAATTCGGGACGATCTCTGCCCTGCTGGTGCCCGTCAGCCCTGCTCAAACACAAAGAGGAACTTTCGACATGACCATCGCACGCAAGTCGGACATGAAGACGGTCGACGGACCGGCGGAGTATTTCACCGGCAAAGTTACGATCACCGGGCAGTTTCAGCGGGACGAACCGTCTCGCGTTTCCGGCGCTATCGTCCACTTCGAGCCCGGCGCCCGGAGTGCTTGGCACACACACCCCGCCGGCCAGACGCTGATCGTCACCGAGGGTGTCGGCTGGACGCAAATTGCGGATGGCCCGAAGCTGGAATTCGCTGCGGGCGACATTCTGTGGTGCCCCGCCGAGCACAAGCATTGGCATGGCGCGACGCCGCATCAGGGCATGACCCATGTCGCCATCCAGGAGTCGGTCGACGGCTCGCCTGTGACCTGGATGGAGAAGGTGACCGACGACGAGTATCTCGTGCCGCTCGGTACGGAGTAATCTCGTGCCGAGCGCCTTCGAATAGGTCGCCCCCGCCGGATGGACGCCGCAAGCGTTCGAGCCCGACATCCCGGCCAGGCGGGCCGACCTGACCAAATAGCCCGGTTATGGCGCGCGACCGATTGACCGATCGTCTGCCGTTCTCACATCGAAATCGAGAGTATCTCCATGTCCAACATTCATCGCTTTTCCGACAAGGTCGCATGTGTCACCGGCGCGGCCAGCGGCATCGGCCGTGCTACGGCTGTTGCCTTCGCAACCGAGGGTGCCCGTGTCGCAATTCTCGATCTTACCGAAGATGCGCTCTCCGAAACCGCAGATGCCGTCAGGAACGCGGGCGCACACGTCCTGGTCATCGCCTGCGACGTATCCAAGCCGGAGCAGGTCGAGGCAGCGATTGGACAGGTGGTCGCGACCTTCGGCCGGCTCGACATCGCCTTTAACAATGCCGGAGTCGAGAACAAGGCAGCGCCCGTCGCCGAGATCGAACTCGCCGAGTGGGACCGCATCCTCGACATCAACCTCCGTGGCACGTTCGTGTGCATGAAATACGAACTGGCGCAGATGGTACGGCAAGGTAATGGCGTGATCGTCAACACGTCGTCGGGCGCCGGCGTCCGAGGTGTGGCGGGCGGTGCGTCCTATGCGGCCTCCAAACACGCGATAATAGGGCTGACGAAATCAGCCGCGCTCGATTACGCCAAGCAAAACATCCGCGTAAATGCGATCCTGCCGGGCAATATCGAAACGCCGATGATGGATCGCTTTACCAACGGTGATATCCAGAAGGCGATCGATCTGGAGCCTGTCGGTCGTCTGGGCAGGCCGGAGGAAATTGCCGACGCCGTGCTCTGGATGAGCGCAGACCTTGGCGGATTCGTCACTGGCGCCGCAATATCGGTGGATGGCGGCTGGTCGCTGTAACTACATTAACAACCATGCAGTCACTGTCTTGCATTTGCGACTGAATGGAGCGGCGTCGCGAATGGAAAATAAACGAACGGCCGAAGTTGAATAGCGCGGATAAGCCCCGCGTGTCCGCTTGGGGGGCATGTATCGACAACTGCTGTTCGGTAGGCGCTGATAGCTCCGCGTTTGGCACAGCCAGCGAGGCGGGCGGCCGCTCTGCTTGTTCGAAAGCGAATGGCGCATCATGAACCAATGCCTCAGCGATCCATTGCGCCATGTCGTCGTCGCCGACGGAAAGTCGGGCGGTTGCCTCCACGCAAACACTCTACCGCCGCACCAAGTCTGTTCGCGATATACCGGCAACGTTTGATGATTTCCTGTGCCAAGCGACAGGGATAGCGGCACGGTCGCGCCTGCCGCGGTAATTTTCATGCTTCAGTGATATCTGCCACCGCGCAGCTTAATGTTACGCAATCCTAATCCATCGCCCCAATGGGTATAGCGATGGGTACAACCATTCCCGATCGCCATGTTGGCGAGGAGAAATCAATCATTTAAAGAATAATGGTCGGGGAGACAGGATTCGAACCTGCGACCCCCTGGTCCCAAACCAGGTGCGCTACCAGCCTGCGCCACTCCCCGACTGCGACGGCCCTTAGCCGCTGCTTTTGCCGGATGGCAAGCGGCATCGTGTTCCGTGCGGCAAAAGGGACGCGGCTTCGGCACCCGCCGTTTGTCGGTCGAGCATATAGTGGAGTGGGGCTTACGGCCGCACGTGCGGTGGGCGCGACGATGCGAGGTTCCGATCGTGGCAGGTCTGTGGCAGAGCCTTCAAATGGGCGGGACATCGACAGCAACAGCGCGGCTGCGCAGGATCTTGATCGGCTTCGGCGCTGTGTTGGCGGGGACTAGCCCGGCGCTGGCGCAGGACGATGCGGGATTTCAGGCCTATATGACGACGCTTCGCCAGCAGGCGCTGGCGGACGGCGTGAGCAGGCGGACGGCCGACGCGGTGTTTCCGGGACTGACACTCAACCAGCGGGTCATCGATCTCGACCGGCAACAGCCCGGCGCGACCAGCAGCAGCGCGATCCCGGCGTTTGCGCCCTACCGCGCACAGCATGTCGATGCCGCGCGGATCGCGCGCGGGCGTCAGACCTATTTGGCGCAGCGTTCGCGGTTGCAGCGGATCGAACAGACCACCGGCGTTCCGGAATCGATCATGGTCGCGATCTGGGGTCACGAGACGAATTACGGCAGCTATACCGGCAATTTCGACTTGCTGCGGTCGCTCGCCAGCCTCGCGTACGAGGGCCGGCGGCGGTCGCTGTTCGCGGGCGAGTTCATCGCCGGGCTCAAGATGCTCGATCGCGGGGTGACGCGCGACCAGTTGAAGGGGAGTTGGGCGGGCGCGACCGGCAATCCGCAGTTCCTGCCGTCGATCTATCTGCGGCTCGCGCGCGACGGCGATGGCGACGGGCGCGCGGACATTTGGAACAGCCCGGCGGATACGCTGGCGTCGATCGGCAATTATTTCGTCGATGCGGGCTGGCGTGCCGGTCAGCCCTGGGGCGTCGCGGTCAACGTGCCCGCCGGGTTCGACCGGTCCCAGGTCCGCAACCGGCTCGTCTCGCCGCGCTGCCCGCGCGTGTTCGAGCGTCATAGCGGCTGGCGGACGATCGCCGAGTGGCGTGCGCTCGGGATCTCGCCCCAGGGTCGCAGCCTGCCCGCGGACAGCGTGATGGCGACGTTGCTCGAGCCGGACGGGCAGGGGGCGACCGCGTATTTGCTGACCAGCAACTACCGCGTGATCCTCGATTACAACTGCTCGAATTTCTACGCGTTGTCGGTCGGGCTGCTCGCCGACGCGGTCGAACGCTAGGAATTTGCGCGCAACGGATACGTGACGCGGTCGCCGGGCGCGGCTATGACCTGCATCACATCCTGCCCACGGACCGCCCTTTTGCTCACGGAATACCCCATGAAGAAGCTGATCGTCGCACCGCTCGTCGCCCTCGCGCTGGCGCATCCCTCCATCGCCGCGGCCCCGCAGTTCCAGACCGCGGCGCCGATCGCCTATATGGAGGATCTGTCGTCGGGCGCGGTGCTGTTCGCGCGCGATGCCGATCGCCGGATGCCGCCAGCCTCGCTCGCCAAGATGATGACGGTCTATGTCGCGTTCGACATGGTCAAGAAGGGCGAGTTGAAGCTCGACCAGATGATGACGGTACGCCCCGAGACCTGGGCGAAATGGCATGGTCCGGCAGCGGGTTCGACGATGTTCCTGTCATCGGGTGAGAATGTCAGCGTCGCCAATCTGCTGTACGGGATCGTCACGCTGTCGGGCAACGACGCGTGCATCGTGCTCGCCGAGGGCATTTCCGGCTCCGAGCAGGCGTTCACCGAGCGGATGAACCGGAAGGCTGCCGAACTCGGCCTCAAGGACAGCCATTTCGGTACCGCGAACGGCTGGCCCGACAACGGCGTTACCTATGTGACGGCGCATGATCTCGCCAAGCTCGCGGCGGCGACGATCACCAACTATCCCGATCTCTACAAGCAATTCTATTCGAAGCGCGATTTCACCTGGGGCAAGACGATGGGCGGCAGCGCCATCACCCAGGCGAACCGCGACCCGATCCTCGGCCGCGTCGCCGGCGCAGATGGCCTTAAGACCGGGCACACCGAGGAGGCAGGCTATGGCTTCACCGGGTCCGCAGTGCAGAATGGCCGTCGCCTGGTGATGGTCGTCGCCGGCCTGACCAGTTCGGGCCAGCGCGCCGAGGAATCGGTACGCTTCATGGAATGGGGCTTTCGCGCATGGCAGTCCAAGCCGATCGTCGCGAAGGGCAAGAAGGTCGAGACCGCTTCGGTCCAGCTCGGCGATTCGTCGTCGGTCGGGCTCGTCGCGCCCAAGGCGCTGACCGTGACGCTGCCCGCGGGCACCTCGCCCAATCTGACCGCGAAGGTCGTGTATGACGGCCCGATCAAGGCGCCGATCAAGGCCGGCCAGCATATAGCCGATCTCGTCGTCACTACGTCCGACGGGCTGCAGCAGACCATGCCGCTGGTCGCCGAGAAGGACGTTGGGGAAGCCGGTTTCTTCGGTCGCGCATGGGCAGGACTGACCGGCTTCTTCGGCTGATGACCCCGGCGCCGATGACCTTTCGGGCATGACGTCGATCATCGGCAACACCGCCGCGCAGTCTGCCTTCATGGCGGCGATGCGCGGCGGTTCGCTGCATCACGCGTGGCTGATCGCCGGGCCGCAGGGCGTTGGCAAGGCGAGCTTCGCGCGCGCTGCAGCCATGCGGATGCTTGCGGACGCGGCTGAGCCCGACGCCGGATCGACCGGGTTTGAGGTTCCCGAGGGGAACCGGACGCGGTCGCTGATGGAGGCCGGGTCGCACCCCGATTTTCGCGTGCTCGCACGGTTGCCGAAGGATTCCGATAAGCCCGATCAGGATCTGGCGCGCAGCATCACGATCGCGCAGGTGCGGACGCTGCAACCCCTGTTCGCGACCACACCGTCGATGAGCCCGCGGCGCGTCGTGGTGATCGACGCGATCGACGATCTGGAGCGGGGCGGGGCGAATGCGCTGCTCAAGAACCTCGAGGAACCGCCGGCGGGGACGATCTTCCTGCTCGTCAGCCATGCACCGGGCCGGTTGCTGCCGACGATCCGCTCGCGGTGCCGGTTGCTGCGGTTCAAGGCGCTCAGCGACGACGAGGTCGCGGCGGCGATCCGGACGTTGCAACCTGATGCCGACGAGGGCGAGGTCGCCGCGCTGGTTCGCGCGAGCGACGGTGGGCCCGGCCGCGCGCTTCGCTACGCCGGGCTCGACATCGCCGCGATCGACGATGCCATCGCTTCGATCGCGCAGGATGGGGACCGGGATAACGGACGTCGGTTGAAGCTCGCCAAGGCGCTCGGGCTCAAGGCCGCGCAACCGCGCTACGAAGCGTTCCTCGACCGCGCGCCTGCGTTTATTGCCGATGCCGCACGGACCCGCTCGGGGCCAGCGCTGCGATCCGCGCTCGATGCGCACGCTGCGGCACGCGAGCTGGCGGGTGCGGCTATCGGGCTGTCGCTCGATGCGCAGGCCACGGTGTTCGAGATGGCGGGGATCGTCGCGACATTACGCCGGTGATAGGGCTGCGCAGGCTTCACCTGATCGGGGTGATGCTCTAGGAGCGCGGCATGGCCGACCCTTTCTATATCACCACCGCGATCCACTATCCCAATGGCCGTCCGCATATCGGCCATGCGTACGAGATGATCGCCGCCGACGCGATCGCCCGCTTCCAGCGCCAGGCCGGACGCGACGTACTGTTCCAGACCGGCACCGACGAGCATGGCCTCAAGATGGTCCAGGCCGCGCGCGACCGCGACATGCCCGTGCGTGACCTGTCCAACGAAATGTCGTCGTATTTCCACGAGATGGCGGATCGTCTTGGCATCTCGTATGACCGCTTCATCCGCACGGTGGACGAGGATCATTACGCCGCCAGCGCCGCGATCTGGCAGGCGATGGCGGATGCGGGCGACCTGTATCTCGACCGCTACGAGGGCTGGTATTCGGTCCGCGACGAGGCGTTCTACGACGAGTCCGAGCTGACCGGGGAGGGCGACGATCGTCGCTCGCCGCAGGGTACGCCGGTCGAGTGGACCGCCGAGGAGACCTGGTTCTTCCGCCTGTCGAAATATCAGCAGCCCTTGCTCGATCTCTTCGCCGCCAACCCCGACTTCATCCGCCCCGAAAGCCGCCGCAACGAGGTGATGCGCTTCGTCGAGGGGGGCCTGAAGGATCTGTCGGTCTCACGCACCAGCTTCGACTGGGGCGTGCCGGTGCCGGGCAGCCCGGGCCACGTCATGTATGTGTGGGTCGATGCGCTCACCAATTACCTGACCGGGATCGGCTATCCCGACATGACCGGTGACAAGGCGAAATACTGGCCGGCGGATATCCACCTGATCGGCAAGGACATCGTCCGCTTCCACGCGGTCTATTGGCCGGCGTTCCTGCTGTCGGCGGGCATTCCGCTGCCCAAAAGCGTGTTCGGCCACGGCTTCCTCCTCACCCGCGGCGAGAAGATGTCGAAGTCGGTCGGCAATGTCGTCGATCCGATGGCGCTGGCGGATGCGTTCGGCGTCGATGCGCTACGCTATTTCTTCCTCCGCGAGGTCAGCTTCGGGCAGGACGGTAGCTACTCGCCCGAGGCGATCGTGACGCGCGTCAACGCCGAGCTGGCGAACAGCTTCGGCAACCTTGCGCAGCGGACATTGTCGTTCATCGCCAAGAACTTGGGTGGCGAATTTCCCACTGCCGGTACGGTCCAAGATGCCGATGCCGAGCTGATCGAAGAGGTCGTCGTCGCCTGTGCGGGGTTCAAGGCCGGCTTCACCGATCTCGCGCTGTCGCAAGGGATCGAGGCGTGGATGCGCGGCGTGTTCGCGTGCAACCAGTATATCGACGCGCAGGCGCCCTGGGCTCTGCGCAAGACCGATCCCGAGCGGATGAACGCAGTGTTGCGTACGCTGGTCCGCGCGATCCGCATGCTGGCGATCGCGATCCTGCCGGTCGTGCCCGAGTCCGCGGGCAAGGTGCTCGACCAGATCGGCGCGACCGAACGCGATCATGCGGCGATCAACGACGACGGCTGGTACGACCGGATCGCTGCGTCCGACTTCCGGATCGCACCGCCTGCGCCCGTCTTCCCGCGTCTCGAACTGCCAGCGGAGGCCTGATGCTCGCCGACAGCCATTGCCATCTGAACTATAAGGGCCTCGTCGAGGATCAGCAGGCGGTCCTCGCGCGGGCACGGGCGAGGGGGGTGACGGCAATGCTCAACATCTCGACGCGCGAGAGCGAGTGGGACGATATTGTCGCCACCGCCGAGCGCGAACCGGACGTGTGGGCGACGATCGGCATCCATCCCAACGAGGCGGATACCTATCCCGACGTCGACGCGGCCAAGCTGATCGAGCGCGCGCGGCATCCCCGGGTCGTCGGCCTCGGAGAAAGCGGCCTCGACTATTTCCGCGACACGTCCGATCGCGCCCGCCAGCAGGCGAGCTTCCGCGCGCACATCGCCGCGTCGCGCGAGACGGGCTTGCCGATCGTCGTCCACACCCGTGATGCCGAGGACGATACCGCCACGATCATGGCCGAAGAAATGGGGAAGGGGGCCTATCCCGGCGTCATCCATTGCTTCACGGCGAGCGGAGCTTTCGCCGACAAGGCATTGGACTTGGGCCTTTATATCTCGATCTCCGGGATCGTGACGTTCAAGAACGCGCGCGATCTACAGGAGACCGCGGCACGCCTGCCGATCGAGCGCTTGCTGATCGAGACCGACGCGCCATTCCTCGCGCCGGTGCCGCACCGGGGCAAAACCGGCGAACCCGGCTTCGTCGCCGACACCGCGCAGTTCCTCGCCGACCTGCGTGGCGAAAGTGTCGAGGAATTGTCGCGTCGTACGGCCGAGAACTTCCACGCGCTGTTCGCCAAGACGCGGGTGACCGGGGCGGCAGCATGAAGATCACGATCCTCGGTTCGGGCACATCCTCGGGTGTGCCGAGGATCGGCAACGACTGGGGCGAGTGCGACCCGACCGAGCCGCGCAACCGGCGCACGCGCGCGTCCGCTCTGGTCGAGCATGACGGCACCCGGATCCTGATCGACACCAGCCCTGACATGCGCGAGCAGTTGCTGGCGGCCCATATCGACCGGGTCGACGCGGTGATCTGGACGCACGACCACGCCGATCACTGCCACGGCATCGACGACGTGCGGCAACTCTTCCATGCGACCGGTACGCCGGTCCGTGGCTATGCGCGGCCGTTCACGCTGGCGGCGCTGGACGCGCGGTTCACCTATGCCTTTCACGGTCGCCCCGGCTACCCGCCGACGATCGCGGGCGAGATCTTGCCGGACCGGCTGTCGATCGGCGGGATCGACATCCGCGTCACCGATCAGCCCCATGGCAGCATCCACGCCGCTGGGCTGCGGTTTGAAGCCGACGGCGTATCCATCGGATATGCAACCGATTTCAACGTGATGACCGATGACATGGCCAGCCTGTATCAGGATCTGGACATCTGGGTCGTCGACGCGCTCCGCCGACGTCCGCATCCGACACACATGGAATTGCCGGCCGTCCTGAACTGGGTGGAGCGCCTGACGCCGAAGCGGACTGCGTTGATCCACATGGATAACACCATGGATTACGCGACGCTGCGGCATGAACTCCCGGCCGGGGTCGAGCCCGGCTATGACGGATTAGTCCTCACCGCATGACCGGCGATCGCGCAGCCCAGTTCGCGCTGTACGCGGTCATGCTGATCCTGCCGCTGTCCGCGCTGGTAGCGCGCCGGTTGCCGCTGAAACCCGTGCTGAAAATGGCCCTGGCGTGGGTCGCGATCTTTGTCGTGGCTTTGCTGATCGCGAGCCAGCGGGACCGGCTGTCGGGACTGAAGACCCTGTTCGCAGACCAGCAGGTCAGCGGTACCGAAACGCGGATACGCATGGCCGAGGATGGGCATTTCTGGGCTGATGTCGATATCGACGGCGTACGGCGGCGCATGCTGATCGACAGCGGTGCGACGACGACCGCGCTGTCGACGGCCACTGCGAAGGCTGCGGGACTCGATAGCGACGAAAGCCCGTTCCCGGTTATCATCTCGACCGCGAACGGCGACGTGTCGGCGCGGACCGCGACGGTCAAGCGCATCACGATCGGCACGATCACCGCGACCGATCTTGGGATCGTCACGTCGCCGTCTTTCGGGGACACCGACGTCATCGGCATGAACTTTCTGTCGAAGCTGGGATCGTGGCGGGTCGAGAACGCCACGCTTATCCTGACCCCGATCCAGGAGTAGATTTTACATAATGTATATTATCGATCTTGAGATAGGCAGCCGGTCGATGCCAGTTTACAGGTGCCCCCTATGATCGAACGCCTCACTTCCATCATGGCGCGGCTGCGTGATCCGGTCGACGGATGCGAATGGGATCGGGTGCAGACCTGGTCGACGATCGCGCCGTACACGATCGAGGAAGCGTATGAGGTTGCCGACGCGATCGCCCGCGACGACCCCGCCGATCTCAAGGACGAACTTGGCGATCTGCTGCTTCAGGTCGTGTTCCACAGCCGTATCGCCGAGGAATCGGGTGCGTTCACGCTGGCCGACGTCGTCGCCGCGATCAGCGACAAGATGGAACGCCGCCACCCGCATGTCTTCGGCGACGCCGCGATCTCGCCGGGATGGGAAACGATCAAGGCCGGCGAACGTGCGGAGAAGTCCGATCCCAGTGCGTTGGCTGGCGTCGCGATCGGTCTGCCCGCCTTGTCACGCGCCGAGAAACTGCAGAAGCGTGCAGCGCGCGTGGGGTTCGACTGGCCCGATGCGGCGGGTCCGCTTGCGAAGGTTTTCGAGGAAATCGAAGAGGTTCGCGAAGCCGACTCAGACACGATCGCAGAAGAGATCGGCGACCTGCTGTTCGCCGTCACGAACTGGGCACGCCATCTAGGCGTCGATCCCGAGGCCGCCTTGCGCGCCGGCAATGCCAAGTTCGAGGCGCGCTTTCGGGCGATCGAGGCCGATGGCGACGACGCCTTCGCCGCCATGACACTCGATCAGAAGGAAGCCCTGTGGCAGGCGGTCAAGCGTCGCGGCGGATGAACCGGTCGTAATCGGTTTCCGACAGTCGCACGTCGTAGGTCGTCTCGAGTTCGTCGTCCAAGCTGCCCAGCACCTCGCCGTGCGCATGCAGCCACGCCGCGCCCGCGCCGTCGGTCGCGTCGAGCGTGATGCTGTACCGACGATGCGCGCCGGTCAGCTTGGCGGCGACCTGGTGGATCAGCTCATCCACCCCTTCCCCGCTCAGCGCCGAGATTGCGACGACGTCGTCGCGGTGCGCAGCCTGCGCCGCGATCTCGTCATGCGTATCGGCATCGAGCAGGTCGAGCTTGTTCCAGACCTCGAACCGCGGCGTGTTCTCGTCCACCCCGATCTCGGCCAGCACGGTTTCGACGTCCGTCCGCTGCGCCTCGGTATCGGGATGCGCGATATCGCGGATGTGGACGAGTAGGTCGGCGGACACGACCTCTTCAAGGGTCGCCTTGAACGCGGCGACCAGCTGGGTCGGCAGGTCCGAGACGAACCCCACCGTGTCGGACAGGATCGCCTTGTCGATGCCGGGTAACTGGATTTGTCGCAGCGTCGGATCCAGCGTCGCGAACAGCAGATCCTCGGCCATCACGTCTGCGCCGGTAAGCCGGTTGAACAGCGTCGACTTGCCCGCATTGGTGTAGCCGACCAGCGCGATCACCGGCCACGGCGCACGCTGGCGCCGCTCGCGGTGAAGCCCTCGCGTACGGCTGACCTGCTCGAGCTCGCGCTTGAGCCGAGCCATCCGGTCGCGGATCAGGCGGCGATCCGCTTCGATCTGGGTCTCACCCGGACCGCCGAGGAAGCCGAAGCCACCGCGCTGACGTTCGAGATGGGTCCAGCTGCGAACCAGTCGGCCCGCCTGATAATCGAGATGCGCCAGTTCGACCTGCAAGCGCCCCTCGGCGGTCGCCGCACGCTCGCCGAAGATCTCGAGGATCAGGCCGGTGCGATCGATGACCTTGGTTTCGAGCGCCTTTTCGAGATTGCGCTGCTGGATCGGGCTGAGGCTCGCGTCGAACACGACGAGCCCCGCCTCTTCCATCCGAACCTGCGCCGCAAGCATCTCCACCTGGCCGCTACCGATCAGTGTGGCCGGCTTCGGCTGGCGAACACGGTAAGCGATCCGTTCGACGACCTCGACGCCGATCGCTGCCGCAAGACCCGCGGTCTCCTCAAGGCGTGCGTCGACGTCGCGCGAAGCGTCGCCCTGGTCGGGGAGGACGACGATCGCACGCGCACCGCGCGCGAACTCGTCCCGGTCGCGTTCGAAACCGCTACTCAATCGCCGTGGTCCGCATCATCTGCGTCATCCGCATCATCCGTATCGGTGGGTTCCTCGGCGAGGTTCAGCGGGCGCGCCGGCTGGATCGTCGAGACCGCGTGCTTATAGACGAGCTGCGCCATGCCCTCGCGCTGAAGCAGCATGCAGAACAGGTCGAAGCCGGCGATCTGGCCCTGCAGCATGACGCCGTTGATCAGGAACATCGTCACGCTGTCTTCGGACTTCCGCACCGCGTTGAGGAAAATGTCCTGCAACAACGGGTGCTTCTTCTGGTTCTCTCCGACCGCGTCGACGATTGCCGACACGTCCATCGGGCCTGCGGGCATGATCGTCGAGATCGCATGCTTGTAGATCAACTGCGACTGGCCATCGCGGCGGAGCAGCACCGAAAAATTATCGAACCATGTGACGATGCCCTGGAGCTTCACGCCCTTGACGAGAAACATCGTGACCGGCGTCTTGGAGCGCCGGAGTGCGTTCAGGAAGAGGTCCTGAAGCGAGCCTGGTTTATCGGCCAATGGGATAACCCTTTGTTTTTGGCGGGACTTTGCCCGCAAGGCGCTGTTTCCCAGCGTCGGAGATGCACCCGGTTACCGGGCACCGTATGTGATCTATGATCGACACCCCCATAGTTCCAGAGGGCGGCGAAATTGCGGCGCCTTATTCGTCGCGCGTTTCGGTGATGCCGAGCAGCTTGAGTTTGCGGTGGAGTGCCGATCGCTCCATCCCGATGAAGCTCGCCGTGCGCGAAATGTTGCCAGAAAACCGACGGATCTGGACACGGAGATATTCGCGTTCGAACGTCTCGCGCGCCTCCCGCAGCGGCGATCCCATGATAGCCGTGCCGCCCGCCGCTCCCATGTCGCCCTGATCGCCGAGCACTTCGGCCGGCAACAGGTCGATATCGATCCGGCCGATGCGATCGCCAGGCGCGAGGATGATAGTCCGCTCGACGACGTTGCGCAGCTGGCGGACGTTGCCGGGCCAGTCATAGGATTGCAGCGCGACCATCGCGTCGGGAGCGATCTCGGGTGTCGGCACGCGACGTTCGGACGCGTAATGCGCGATGAAATGCTGGACCAGCGCCGGGATGTCCTCGCGGCGATCGGAGAGCGGCGGGATCGTCACGGGGACGACGTTGAGACGGTAGTAGAGATCTTCGCGAAAGCGCCCCTCGGCGATCTCGAACACGAGGTCGCGCGCCGTCGCCGAGACGACCCGAACGTCGACCTTGACGACCCGCGTGCCACCAACTCGCGTGAAACTCTGGTCGGTCAGCGCGCGCAGGATCCGCGCCTGCGTCGTGATCGGCATGTCGGCGATCTCGTCCAGGAACAACGTGCCGCCATGTGCCTGCTCGAACAGCCCGGGACGGACGAGATCGCCCGCCTCCTCGACCCCGAACAGTTCCTCGTCGACCCGCTCGGGCGTCATCCGCGCGGCGCTGACGACGATGAACGGGGCGTCGGTGCGCTGGCTCCAGCCATGGAGCAGCCGCGCGGCGACTTCCTTGCCGACGCCTGCGCCGCCCATCACGAGCACGCGGCTACCGGTTGCCGCGACTCGCTTCAACGTCGCGCGGACGCCGTTGATGGCGCCCGAACTGCCGGTGAGATCGGTTTCGCGGCCGACCGTCGCGCGCAGGGTCGCGACTTCGCGCCGCAGCCGTTCGGTCTCGGTCGCACGCGCCACCATGAGCAGCAGGCGCTCCGCCTCGAACGGCTTTTCGATGAAGTCGGACGCGCCGCGCCGGATCGCGGCGACCGCGGTATCCAAATTGCCGTGCCCCGAGATGACGAGCACGGGGATCGACGGGTCGCGACGCTTGATCTCGTCGAGCAGTTCGAGGCCGTCGAGCCGCGAGCCTTGAAGCCAGACGTCGAGCAGCACCAGCGACGGACGCCGTGCGGCGATCGCCTCCAGCGCGGAATCGCTGTCGCCGGCGTCGCGCGTGTCATAGCCTTCGTCTTCGAGGACGCCGGCGACCAGTTCGCGAATGTCACGTTCGTCGTCCACGACGAGAATATCGAGCGCCATCAAATCATGTCCGGTTACGAGTCATGGTGGCGAGTTGGCCATCCCCTGCCCCCTCGGGTAGCGGCCCCCCTGCGTCGAGGCCCACTTGGTTCAGGCCCCCCTGGTCCAGTGCTGCCAGAGCCCTGGTGTCGAAGGTCATGGTGACGAGCGTGCCGCCACCCGGCCGATCGGAGAAGCCGATCGTTCCACAATGCTCCTCAATGATCTTCTTGACGATGGCAAGCCCGAGGCCCGTGCCGCGCGCCCGCGTCGTGACATAGGGCTCCATGATCCGGTCGCGGTCGGCGGGCAGGCCGACGCCGGTATCGGCGACCGCGATCGTCACGCTCCGGCCGACCTCCTGGCTGAGCGTCATCGTCACGGATCCACCGGGTTCGCCCCGTGTTTCAATGGCTTCTACCGCGTTCTTGACGATGTTCGTGAGGGCTTGGCCGATCTGGCGGCGATCGCAGACCAGCGCCAAGCCCGGATCGTCGTTGACGAGGTGGAAGCCGATCGAGGGATGCGCCACCTCGTGCAGGAAAAGCGCCTGGCGGGCGGCATCGACCAGCGACTCCTCGCGGAAAACGGGCTTGGGCATGCGCGCGAACGACGAGAACTCGTCGACCATCCGGCGCAAATCGCCGACCTGGCGGATGATCGTGTCGGTAAGTCGCGAGAACGTGCCGTCCTGCATCTCGGCCTTTGCGCCATAGCGTCGTTGCAGGCGTTCGGCGGCGAGCTGGATCGGTGTCAGCGGGTTCTTGATCTCGTGCGCGATCCGCCGCGCGACGTCGGACCAAGCCGCGCGGCGCTGATCGAGCAGTTGCTGCGTGATGTCGTCGAAGGTGAGGATCGGCCCGGTCGCCGGGCGAGCGATGCGGACCGCCAGCGTGCGGACGTCGCCGCCCTGCCCGACCTCGACGATCGCCTCGCGGTCGCCCCCGTCGAGCATCGCGTCGAGTTCGGGAGCGACGTCGACCAGCTTGCGTCCCACGAGACCGCCCGCATCGGTCCCGAGCAGCGTGACCGCAGAGTCATTGGCGATCGTTATCGTGCGCTCGCGCCCGGTCGCGACGACGCCTGCCGAGACGCCAGCCATCACTGCCTCGATCAACGCGCGTCGGTTTTCGAGCTGGCCGTTGGCGGTGACGAGTTCGGTATTCTGTTCTTCGAGCTGCCCGGTCATCTGGTTGAAGGCGTTGGCGAGCGTCCCGACTTCGTCGCGGCTGCGCGGGTCCGGCACGCGCGCGGTCAAGTCGCCGCCCGCGACGCGCCGCGCGGCATCGACGAGTTCGCCGACGGGACGGACGAGCCGATCGGCCACCGCGAGCGCGATCCAGACGGCGACCCCGACGATCAGCAGCGAGATGACGAGCAACGCGGCGTTGAACCGCAACTGGAGGCTCCGCGAGCGCGCCAGCAGCGAGCGATAGCTCGTCAGCACCTCATTCGCACGGACCGTCTGGCCGGAGAGCAGCTTGGTATCCTCGACGCGTCCGGCGTAGAGGAAGAGCTCGTCGGAACCGGGCAGCAGCGTGATCGTCTGGATCCGGTCGCCTGTGACCGCGACGACCGCGGACTTGCCAGCGCGGAGCTGGGCGATCGACTGCGGGGTCACCTGGCGCGCGAAATCGATCTTGTAGGGGTCGACGACCGCAAAGGTCTGGATCTCGTTGTCCGGCGTGACCTTGAAGAGCGCCGCCTCGGACAGGCTGCGGTAATAGACTTGCTGGAGGAAATAGCCGGAGAAGTCGGGGCTCTGGAGCGATTTCGCCTCGAGATAGCCCGACATGTCGGCGGCCATCGTCACGGTCGCCTCCTCCCAGCGGCTGAGCTGGCGCGCATAGGAGGATTGCGCGAGCGCGGTGGCGTTCTCGAGCATCCCGCGCGCCTGGTCGGAATACCAGAACTGGACGCCGTACTGGAACAGCAGCGACGCGAAGATCGTCACCAGCAGCATCGGCACCGCGGCGACGATCGAGAACAGCGCGACGAGGCGGACGTGAAGGCGCCCGCCACCGCCTACAGGCGACCGGGCGGCGCGGCGCATCGCCACGCGCCGGCCGAGCAGCATCAGCAACGCGATGCCGGGAACGAGGTTGGCGACGAGCAGCAGCGCGACCAGCGGTGGTGGGATCAGGCGCTGCGGGGCGTCGGTGCCAGCGATGATGAAATAGCTCGCGACGCCGATCGCGACGGCAACCGCCAGGACCAGCGCCTCGACTGCAGGCGTCACCGCGAACCGGTGTGCGGGCCCGTCATCATCCATCGGTAGCGTCGCGGAAGCGATCATCGTTGCCTCGATACAACGTCAACCGTTGCCGGGAAACCACATAATGACAGATTCAGCGACGTTCCGTCTCTTCGGCTCGCTGCGTCTCGCTCCCGCCATGGCCGATATCGATGCCGAGCGTATCGAGGCGTTTGCGCAGGGTATTGCGGTTGATCCCCATCGCGCGGGCGGCGCGGAGCTGGTTCTGGCCGTGGCGCGCCAGCATCGCTTCGATCAACGGGCGTTCGACTTCGCCGATCACGCGATCGTACAGCGTACCGTCGTCGAGCGCGGCAGGATTCTCGCGTGCGATTCGTTCGATCATCGCGCGGACGGCGTGACCGATCTCGATGTCGGTGGGTTCGCCGATTACTGTGTGTGTGCCGATCATCGTGCGGATCGCGTCGGCGCCGATCACTTCGTCGCGCGCCAGTACCGCCAGCCTGCGCATCAGGTTTTCGAGTTCGCGGACGTTGCCTGGCCAGTCGTGCGCGCCGAGTTCGGTGAGCGCGTCGCTGCCGAGCTGGCGACGGGGCAGGCCCTGCATGGCGGCATGGTCGAGGAAATGGCGAGCAAGCAAGGCGATGTCCTGGCGACGCTCGCGGAGTGGCGGCAGCGTGATCGGGACGACGTTGAGGCGGTAGAACAGGTCTTCTCGGAAATGCCCGGCAGCGACCTGCGCGTTGAGGTCGCGGTTGGTGGCGGCGACGATGCGGACGTTGACGCGGATCGTCCGCGCGCCGCCGACGCTGGTGAACTCGCCCGACTGGAGCACGCGCAACAGGCGGGTCTGTGCCTCCATCGGCATGTCGCCGATCTCGTCGAGGAACAGCGTGCCGCCCGACGCCTGTTCGAACCGCCCCGCGTTGCGCGTTGCCGCGCCGGTAAACGCGCCACGCTCATGCCCGAACAGCTCGGCCTCGATCAGTTCGCGCGGGATCGCGGCCATGTTGATCGCGACGAACGGCGCTGCGCTGCGTGGGCCGAGATCATGGATCGCGCGCGCGACGAGTTCCTTGCCGGTGCCCGATTCGCCAGAAATCAGGACGGTCAGGTCGTTCGACACGACCCGCGCGATGATCCGGTACACGTCCTGCATTGCCGCCGACCGCCCGATCAGCGGCAGTGCGCGATCCTCATCGTGGAGCGCGTCCTCCGACACCATCCCGCCACGCGCGAGCGCACCGGCCACCGCACGGGTCAGCACGTCGAGGTCGAACGGCTTGGGCAGATACTCGTATGCGCCGACCTCGGCCGCGCGGACCGCGGTGGTCAGCGTGTTCTGCGCCGAGAGGACGATGATCGGCAGAAGGGGAAAGCGCGCGGCAACGCTGCGGACGTGATCGATGCCGTCGCCATCGGGAAGAATGACGTCGGTGACGAGGACATCGGGGAGCGATGCGGCGAGCGCACGTTCCAGTTGCGCGAGGCTGTCGGCTACCGACACCTCATGCCCGGCACGGCGGAGCGCCTGCGCAACGACGGTTCGAATCGCGGCGTCGTCGTCGACGACCAGAACGGTGCTCACGATGCTGCTCTTGGCAGTAGCAGGCGGAGGACGGTCATCTCGGGATTTCCTTCGCGGGCATATTGGACGATCCCGCCCATGTCGCGCGTGAGCTTGTCGACCAGCGCGAGGCCGAGCCCCTGCCCTTCGCGCCTACCCGATACGAACGGATCGAACAGATGGTCGGCAATATCGGCCGGGGCACCGGGACCATTGTCGAACACGCAGATCTCGATCGGGAGCGGCAGGCGTGGCTTGCCGGGAGCCGAACTGACGGTGATGCCGTGGCGGTAGGCGGTCGTCATCACGAGCCGAGGTTCGCGTTCGTTTCGAACGGCTTCGCGCGCGTTCTTCAGCAGGTTTATCACGATCTGGAGCAGTGCGTCGCGATTGATCTGCGCGGGCGGGAGCGACGGATCGAAGCGTTCCTCGATCGAAATGCCGCGCGCGAACCCGGCGAGCGCCAGCCGACGCGCATGGCCGAGCAACGGATAGATGTTCTCGCTGGCGAGCGGCAGCGGACGCGTGTCGCTGAAATCCTGCATCCGGTCGATCAACGCCGCGATCCGGTCGACTTCGGTAACGATCAGCGTCGTCAGTTCGCCGGCACCGAGCAACTGCGCCGCCCCGCGGATTCCGGAGAGTGGGTTCTTGATCTCGTGCGCCAGCATCGCCGCCGCACCGACGGCCGCACGCGCGCCGGCCGCGCGGTCGGCGGAATGGCCCAGCCGCCGCGAAGTCGCCGCGGAATGCAGCGTGATCGCACGCCAGCCCGGGTAGTCGGCAATCTGCGTCTCGGCGAAATCGACCCGGATCTTGCCACCCCGCGCGGTCGACATCTCGGTGTCGTACACCGCGAGCCCGTGCCCGTCGCGATTACGCGGATCGTCGGGCGGCGGGATGATCGCATCGAGCGGTTGGCCGATCATCAGCCGCTCCGACAGGTTCAGCAGTTGCTCGGCGAGCGCGTTGGCATGCGCGACGCGCTGATTCGGATCGACTACGACGACGGCGACCGGGAGCGCCGCGAACAACTCCGCAAAACCCGGCCGTACCCGAGAGTGCGTGTCAGGCCGCTGCAAGGTCGCGCCAAGGAGCGTAGAACTCGGCGAGCATCGCCTTGACCTGCTTGGGATCGGGAACCTGGTTCACCTTGTTGCGGAACTCGGCCGATCCGGGCAGTCCCTTGGTGTACCAGCCGATATGCTTGCGCGCCATGTTGACGCCGGTCTCGATCCCGTAATGTTCGAGCATCGCCTCGTAATGGCCTGCGATCGCGTCATATTGCTCGGTGATCGACGGGTCTTCGATGCGCCGGCCGGTAGCGAACCACTCCATGACCTGACCGAGCACCCATGGGCGGCCGTAGCTGCCACGACCGATCATCAGGCCATCCGCGCCTGACTGGTCCATCGCTGCTTCGGCGTCCTCGATGGTACAGATATCGCCGTTGACGATCACCGGCACGCTCACTGCATCCTTGACCTTGCGGACGAAGCCCCAGTCGGCATTGCCCTTGTACATCTGGTTGCGCGTGCGGCCGTGGACGGTGATCAGCTTGATGCCGAGATCTTCGGCAATCCGCGCGAGGTCGGGCGCGTTGAGACTGTCATGGCACCAGCCCATCCGCATTTTCAGCGTCACCGGCACGTCGACCGCCTTCACGGTGGCCTCGATGATCGCGCTGGCGAGCTTGGTATCGCGCATGAGCGCCGAGCCCGCATCGCCGTTGACGACTTTCCGCACCGGGCAGCCCATGTTGATGTCGATGATCGCCGCCCCGCGATCCTGGCTGAGCTTGGCCGCCTCGCCCATCTCGTACGGGGTGCAGCCAATCAGCTGCATTGACACCGGTTCCTCGAGCCGATCCCATGCCGCCTTCTGGAGCGACTGGCGAGTCTCGCGGATGGCGGCCTGGCTCGCTACCATTTCGGTGACGTTGAGGCCCGAGCCATAGCGTCGCACGAGCGTGCGGAACGGCATGTCGGTGACGCCGGTCATCGGCGCGAGCACGACGGGGCTTTCGATCCGGACGGGACCGATCTGGATGGAAGATAGATTACGCATGAATGTGCCTGAAAAAGAGGCATCGCCCTACCCTGTCCCGCGCTCGGTCGCAAGACTGGCGAGGGTCCGGACGAACCGCTAGGTCGCGACGATGACACAGGCACATCGTATCGTTGCGATCATCGTCGCCGCCGGAACCGGCGTGCGCGCCGGGGGATCGGTTCCCAAGCAGTATGCGCGGATCGCCGGGCGTCCGATGGTCGCCTATTCCTACGACGCGTTGTCCGCGCATCCCGCCATTGCCGAGACGATCGTCATCATCGGTGAAGGGCAGCAGGCTCTTGCCGCCCAGTCGCTTGGAAGCAACGTCAGAACCATCATCGGCGGAACCACACGGCGCGAGTCGGTCGCGAACGGACTCGCGGCGATCGACGACGCGACGCACGTGCTGATCCACGACGCGGCCCGCCCTTTCCTTTCCGCCGAGGTCATCGATTCGCTCGTCTTAGCCTTGAGGGCCCGGGACGCGGCCATTCCGGTCCTCCCGGTGACCGATACGCTTGCGCGCGGCACCGTGCTGCTCGGGGACATCGTGCCCCGCGCGGACCTCAACCGCGTGCAGACTCCGCAGGCGTTTTCCGTGGAAGCTTTACGCGCCGCGCACACCGTCTGGCCCGAAGACGAGGAAGCCACCGACGACGCGCAGATGGTGCGGCGGCTTGGCGTCGGCGTCGCGTTGGTGCAGGGCTCGGCGATGCTCGAGAAAGTCACCCACCCCGAAGATTTCGCCGCCGCCGAGGCGCGTGTCGCGTATGAAACCCGCACCGCGATGGGCTTCGACGTCCACCGTCTCGAAACCGGCGAGGAACTCTGGCTCGGCGGCGTCCTGATCCCGCACGACAAGGGCCTGTCGGGGCACAGCGATGCCGACGTCGTGCTCCACGCGCTGACCGACGCGCTGCTCGGCACGCTCGCAGCCGGCGATATCGGCACGCATTTCCCGCCGAGCGACCCGCAGTGGAAGGGCGCCGACTCCGCGCAGTTCCTCCAGCACGCCGCCAAGCTGATCGCTGACAAGCGCGGCCGGATCGATTTCGTCGACCTGACGATCATGTGCGAGGCACCGAAGATCGGTCCGCACCGCGCGGCGATGACCGCCCGGATCGCCGATCTGCTCGGGCTCACGCTCGACCGGGTCAGCGTCAAGGCGACCACGACCGAACGACTCGGCTTCACCGGCCGCGGTGAAGGCATCGCCGCGCAGGCCGTCGCGACCGTTCGCGTGCCAGGAGCGCCGGCATGAAGGCCCGCATGAGCATCGGCGCCGCGCTGGCCGCCGTCGCGCTTCTCGCCAGCCCGGCGGTCGCGCAACCGCGCTGCATCACCGGACCCGAGGCCGAATCGCTGACGCTGGTCGCGATGCCCGACATCCTGCGCGAGACCGGTCGCGTCTGCGCGGCGCAACTCCCCGCCGCCAGCTTGATCCGGCGGCAGTCGAGCGCGTTGATAGATCGTTATCAGATCGAGTCCGACCGCGCCTGGCCGTCCGCTCGCGCGGCGATCGTCAAGCTGAGCGATCCTGCGGTCGACGCGATGCTCGATTCGGAATTTGCGCGGCCATTGCTGACGACGTTGCTGGTGCCGCAGATCGTCGGTCGGATCGCGACGCGCGATTGCGGGACGATCGATCGGATGCTGACGCTGCTTCAACCCTTGCCGCCCCGCAACACCGCGGCCATCGTCGTGGAGACGTTGCGGTACCTGAAATCGCAGAAGCCGCGCGGCGGTGATATCGCCGCGGTGGCGATGCTGCTGTGCCCGGTGGAGACTCGCTGATGGATACCATCCTTCCCGCCGAACTGGTCGACGCCGCACGCAAGGTCGTCGAGCAGAACCGCGCGATCGGGCGCCGGGTCGCGGTCGCCGAGAGCTGCACCGGCGGCCTCGTCGCGGCCGCGCTGACGGAAATTCCCGGATCGTCCGACGTGTTCGAGGTCGGCTTCGTCACCTATTCGAACGAGGCCAAGCTCGGCGTGCTGAAGATCAGCTCGGACGTGCTCGAAACGTTCGGCGCTGTCTCGATCGCGGTCGCGTGGAGCATGGCGCAGGCCGCGTTGAAGCAGTCGGGTGCCGACATCGCCGTCGCGATCACGGGCGTAGCGGGTCCCGGCGGCGGATCGCTCAAGAAGCCGGTCGGGACGGTCGTGTTCGGTCGTGCGGAAAAGGGTCGCGATCCGTCCGACGTTCATGCCGATCGCAAGGATTTCGGCGATCTCGGTCGTGGCGGGATCCGGCTTCAGGCCGCGTTGTGCGCGCTCGAACTCTTGCTGCCGGACGCGCCTGCCGCGGAAGACTCGGCCGCGGAAGATTCGGCGCCGTAAAGCTCGGCAGCGCGAGTCTCGAACGCGCCGATCATTTTCCGCAGCGCGGCGCCGAAGACCTGGCCGGCGATCATTTCGAACATCCGGTTCTTGAACGCGAAGTCGACGGTGAAATCGACCGCGCAGCCTTGCGGCTCGGGCCGGAAATGCCATTCGTTGCGCAGATACTTCAGCGGCCCATCGACATAATCGACGTTCAATTCGCTCGGGCGGACCTTCTGCACGCGCGAAGTGAACGTCTCGCGCAGGCCCTTGAACCCGACGATCATGTCGGCGAGCGTCTCGGTCTCGCTGTTCGAGCGCACCCGCATCGCACTGACCCAGGGCAGGAACTCGGCATAGCGACCGACATCGGCTACCAAGTCGAACATCTGCTCAGGGGTGTAGGGCAAATGACGCGTTTCGGAATGCTTCGGCATCAGATGCGCGCGACGCCCAGCTTCGCGTCACGATTTGCGCGCAACCGCTCGAAATCGTCGCCAGCATGATAGCTCGACCGGGTCAGCGGCGACGATGCGACCAGCAGGAACCCCTTTGCGCGCGCGATCGAGGCATAGGCGTCGAATGCCTTGGGCGGCACGAACTCGGCGACCTTCGCATGGCGCGGGGTGGGCTGGAGATACTGGCCCATCGTCAGGAAATCGATATCCGCGCAGCGCATATCGTCCATCACCTGATGGATCTCCAGACGCTCCTCGCCGAGCCCGAGCATCACGCCGGACTTGGTGAAGATCGACGGATCGTGCTTCTTGACGCTCTCCAGCAGGCGCAGAGACGCATAGTAGCGCGCACCCGGGCGGATCGTCGGATAGAGCCGCGGGACGGTCTCCAGATTGTGGTTGTAGACGTCAGGACGCGCCTCGACGATCGACTCGATCGCGGCCTGCGCCTTATTGCGGAAGTCGGGGGTCAGGATCTCGATCGTCGTCGTCGGGTTCGATGCGCGGATCGCCTGGATCACCTTCACGAACTGCGACGCGCCGCCATCCGGCAGGTCGTCGCGATCGACAGAGGTGATGACGATGTGGTTGAGCCCCATCTGCGCGGCGGCGTCGGCGACGTTCTGCGGTTCCATCCGGTCGACTGCGCGCGGCATGCCGGTCTTCACGTTGCAGAACGCACAGGCGCGCGTGCAGGTGTCGCCGAGGATCATCACCGTCGCGTGCTTCTTCGACCAGCATTCGCCGATATTCGGGCACGCCGCCTCTTCGCACACCGTCGTGAGGCTTTTCGAGCGCATGAGCTCGCGGGTTTTCGCGAACCCAGCGGAGGTCGGCGCCTTGACGCGGATCCAATCGGGCTTGCGGGCACGCGGGACGGCGATCGGGGTCATCTCGTTCATGTACGCCAGATAGCCCCGCCCTGCCGTCGAGACAATGGCGGCGGATTAGGTCGACCGGTTGGAACGGCTGGAAAAACGGGATAAAATGAGGGAACCAGTTCGAACATGACAGGTTTGTCATGTTGCAGTGCAAACGTCCATGAAAGGCTAACCGTGCCAACTCACTTTCCGGAAATGATCGAAGGCTATCATCGCTTCAAGGACGGCCCCTGGGAGGAGCAGCGCGAGCGCTGGAAGGAACTGCGGGACGGCCAGAGCCCGAAGGTGATGATCATCGCCTGCTCCGACAGCCGCGTCGAGCCGGCCCAGATTTTCGACACGCTGCCGGGCGAGGTGTTCGTCGTTCGCAACGTCGCCAACCTCGTGCCACCGTTCGAAACCGGCGGCGGCTATCACGGTGTCTCCGCTGCGATCGAGTTCGCCGTCACCCAGCTGAAGGTCGAAGAGATCGTCGTGATGGGCCACGAGAAGTGCGGTGGCTGCAAGGCCGCGCTGACCCAGGCATTCGCCGATGCCGACCATGGTGCCGGTGGCTTCGTTTCGGACTGGGTCAGCCTGCTCGACGGTGCTCGGGAGAAGGTCATCGCGAAGTATGGCGAAGGCGCCGAAGCCGGTCGCGAGATGGAGCTCGAGTCCGTCCGCACCTCGATCGCCAACCTGCGCACGTTCCCGTTCGTGACCGAAGCCGAAGCGGCTGGGACGCTGGCGCTTCGCGGTGCCTATTTCGGCATCGACCAGGGCCAGATGCTGGTGCTCAACGAGGATGACGAGTTCATCCAGGCCAGCGCAGCAGAAGCGAAGTCAGCGAAGGCCTAACGCCTTTTCCGCCACCCGCTTGACCTTCGGGTCGAGCGGTGGCGGGACCATCGATACGCCAGCTTCGAGGCGGTCCGCGATCAGCGTCAGCGCTGCGATGCGGGCCGCCTTCTTGTCATTGCCGTCGATCACCGTCCACGGCGCGGTTGCGGTATCGGTGCGCGCGAACATCTCGTTCATCGCCTCCAGATAGTCCTTCCGGCGCGAGCGGTTGTGATAATCGTCGAGGCCGGTCTTCCAATGCTTCCAGGGATCGTCGAGCCGTGCTTTTAGGCGACGGTCCTGCTCCTTCTGCGTCGTGTGGATGAACAGCTTGATCAGCGTCGTGCCGCTCTCGACCTGCTGCGCTTCGAACGCGTTGATCTCGTCATAGCCGTGACGCCATTCGGTCTCGCTGGCGAACCCCTCGACGCGCTCGACGAGGACCCGACCATACCAGCTGCGATCGAACACCGCGATGTGGCCGTCGGCGGGCAGTCGGTGCCAGAAGCGCCAGAGGAAATGATGCGCCTTCTCGTCGGCGGTCGGCGCGGCGATCGGCCAGACCTTGTAGTTGCGCGGGTCCCATTCGGCGGAGAGCCTCTGGATGATGCCGCCCTTGCCCGCCGCGTCCCAGCCCTCGAACATGACGATCGCGCGCGTACCGCCGACGATATGCGCGACCTGGATGTGCTCCAGCCGCTTCTGGAGCGCAGCGAGGTCATGCTTGTACTTGCCGTCATACGCGTCGCCGGCTTCGTAGTCGGCCAGGTGTATCGTCATGCGCTGCGCTCCATCACCGGTTTCGATCAGCCTGCGTTCGGCGCGACCGCCTTCGTCACGTCTTTCGGACTATCGACGGTGAGGCGGATGTTGAGTTCCTTCAGCTGCTTGGCGCTTACCGGGCTCGGGGCGCCCATCATCAGGTCCTCGGCCTTCTGGTTCATCGGGAACAGCACGACCTCGCGGATATTCGGCTCGCCCGCGAGCAGCATCACCATCCGGTCGATCCCCGGCGCCGAGCCACCATGCGGCGGCGCGCCGACCTTGAACGCGTTGATCATGCCGGCGAAGTTCGTGTCGACATCGGCCTGCGTGTAGCCGGCGATCTCGAACGCCTTGTACATGATCTCGGGCCGGTGATTCCGGATCGCGCCCGACGACAGCTCGACGCCGTTGCAGACGATATCGTACTGGTACGCGAGGATATCGAGCGGGTCCTTGGTCTCCAGCGCCTCCATCTCGCCCTGCGGCATCGAGAACGGGTTGTGGCTGAAGTCGATCTTCTTCGCGTCCTCGTCATATTCGAACATCGGGAAGTCGACGATCCAGCAGAACTCGAACCGGTTCTCGTCGATCAGGCCGAGATCGGCACCGATCCGCGCCCGCGCAGCACCCGCGAGCTTGGAGGCGGGTAGCTCCTTGCCGGCGGCGAAGAAGATGCCGTCGTTCGGGCCGAGGCCCATCTCGGCGATCAGCTTCCGCGTCGCTTCCTCGCCGTGGTTCTTGGCGATCGGGCCGCCAAGTTCGCCGTTCTTCTGGGTGATGTATCCGAGACCTGCATGGCCCTCGGCGCGTGCCCAGTCGTTCATGTCGGTGAAGAACTTGCGGCTCTTGTCGGCGGTGTTCGGCGCGGGGATCGCGCGGACCACGTCACCGCCGGCGACGATCCCGGCGAACAGGCCGAAGCCCGAATCGACGAAGTGATGGCCGACGTCGTGGATGAGAATCGGGTTGCGCAGGTCGGGCTTGTCGCTGCCGTATTTCAGCATCGATTCGCGGTAGGGGATGCGCTTGAACGGGAGGGCGGAAACCTGACGCCCCTTGCCCTGCCAGTCGGCGAATTCCTCGAAGACGCCGTGGAGGACCGGCTCGATCGCCGCGAACACGTCGTCCTGCGTAACGAAGCTCATCTCGAAATCGAGCTGGTAGAACTCACCGGGCGAACGATCGGCGCGGGCGTCCTCGTCGCGGAAGCAGGGTGCGATCTGGAAATAACGGTCGAAGCCCGCGACCATCAGCAGTTGCTTGAACATCTGCGGCGCCTGCGGGAGCGCGTAGAACTTGCCCGGATGGACGCGGCTCGGGACGAGGTAATCGCGCGCACCTTCGGGCGACGACGCGGTCAGGATCGGCGTCTGGAATTCGGTGAATCCCTGATCGTTCATGCGGTTGCGCAGCGAGGTGATGACCTTCGAACGCAGCATGATGTTCGCATGAAGCCGCTCGCGACGCAGGTCGAGGTAACGATAGCGCAGGCGGATATCCTCGGGATATTCGGCCTCGCCCGCGACCGGCATCGGCAGCTCGCCAGCCATCGACTGAACGGTCGCGGCAGTCGCGCGGATCTCGATCCCGCCAGTCGGCAGGTTCGGGTTGACCGCTTCGGGTGCCCTTGCGGTGACCTTGCCGGTGATCGTGACGACGCTCTCGCTCTTCAGGCCTTCGATGACCTTGAAGACCGGACCGCTGACGTCGGTGACGATCTGCGTGATGCCGTAGTGATCGCGCAGATCGATGAAGACGAGGTCGCCGTGATCGCGCTTCTTGTGGACCCAGCCGGAGACACGGACCTCTTCACCGACCTGTTCGGGGCGGAGGGCGGCGCAGTTGTGGGTGCGATAGGCGTGCATGTGTCTCGTCTCTCATACGTCGTCCCAGCGAAAGCCGGGATCTCGTGCGGCAAGGGTGCGCCCTGCGACGGGAGATCCCAGCTTTCGCTGGGATGACGGGAATTGGATGCCTCGCGCTTCCCTTCCTCACCCGCCTTTGTCAAGGCGGACACGCCTCGCTATGGACGGTCCATGCATATCCACCCGCTTATCTCCGACAGTGCCACGCTCGCCAATCTATGTGCGCGCATGGCCGACGCCGACTATGTGTGCGTCGACACCGAATTCATGCGCGAGAGCACCTATTACCCGGAGCTCTGCCTGATCCAGATCGCCGACGACAAGGAAGCCGCGGCGATCGATCCGATGGCGCCGGGAATCGACCTGAAGCCGCTGCTCGATCTGCTCGTCGAGAATCACGACGTGCTGAAGGTCGTCCATGCCGGCGGGCAGGACATCGAGATCGTCTACAACCTCACCGGCAAGACCCCCTTCCCGCTGTTCGACACGCAGGTCGCGGCGATGGCGCTCGGCCAGGGCGAGCAGATCGGCTATTCGAACCTCGTCGACAGCTGGCTAGGCATCGCGGTCGACAAGGGCGCGCGCTTCACCGACTGGGCACGTCGCCCGCTGGACGAGCGGCAGATCGAATATGCGATCGGCGACGTCACGCATCTGTCTAAGATCTTCCCCAAGATGCTTGAGCGGTTGCGCAAGACGGGGCGCGGGGTGTGGCTCGACCAGGAGATGGAGCGACTTGGCGATATCGCCAATTATGCGAACGATCCCGATCTGGCGTGGAAGCGGGTGCGGATTTCGGGGCGCAAGCCCGAAGTGCTGGGGCGACTGAAGGCGCTGGCGCGGTGGCGTGAGCTGGAGGCGCAGGCGAAGGATTTGCCACGCGGGCGGATCGTCAAGGACGAGACGCTGGGCGACATGGCAGGGCATCCGCCGCGCAAGCAGGCCGACCTCGCGCGGGTGCGTGGGTTGTCGGCGACATGGGCCGGCAACGATATCGGCGGACGGCTGATGGCCGCGATCGAGGGCGCGCAACCGCTTGGCGAGGACGAACTGCCGCCCCGCGACGATCGCAAGCCAGGGCTCGGCAAGGAGGGCTCGCTGGTTGCGGACCTCTTGAAGCTGCTGCTCAAGATCCGATCGCGAGACATTGATGTCGCGTCCAAATTGTTGGCGCGGACGGATGAACTTGAAGCCCTCGCGGCGGGCGTTCGCACCGGTCTGCCGATGCTGGAGGGCTGGCGGTTCGATCAGTTCGGGCGCGATGCGCTGGATCTGGTCGAGGGGCGACTCGCGTTTGCGGTCATCGGCGGGAAGCTCAAGATGACGCGTACGGAGGATGCCGCATGAGGATCGTTCTGGTTGCAGCGTTGGTCGCCACGGCGGCGTGTACGCCGGTCGAGATGCGCGGCGAGACGCCTCCCGCTCCGCCGGTCGCGGCCGCCTGCAATGCCGATTCGTTGGGTGATCTGGTCGGCAAGCGGGCCAGCGATGCGCGGGCGGATGTGATGCAGACGCGGTCGGGCGCGCGCACGCTCCGCTGGATCGCGCCGAATACGGCGGTGACGATGGATTTCCGGCCTGACCGGCTGAATGTGTACGTCGATGCCAAGGGGCGGATCGAGCGCTTCACCTGCGCCTGATCACTTTGTTCCTCCCCTGCAAGGGGAGGTGGCTGGCTTGCCAGACGGATGGGTGACCCCCTCTCGATAGCGCGTCACCCCTCCGTCAGCCCTTTGGGCTGCCACCTCCCCTTGCAGGCGAGGATCTACGCGAGAGCCAATGCGGGTTTGCGACCTAATGCGGTCGCCAGCGCGGTATGGCGACGTTCTACCGCTTCTCCGTAGAGCCCGCGATCGTCCGAGCGGAGTGTCAGCGTCAGGGATATCCCGTCGTCCGCGAGACTGGAGCGTTTCAGCGGTCCGGCCAGCCCGCCGCTCATGCGTTGGCCAAGACGCATCGCCAGCCCCCATGCGGTCGCGCTCTTTACCGCCGCTGGACTCGCCAGACGGCCCACCGGGTCTGCCGCTGCCAGATCGCCGCCGAGGCTCGTGTAGAGCGCTTGGGCGAGCATTCCCCGGCCAGGCGCGTCGATCGCGACCCAGTTGCCGTGCAGGGCGATCTCGACACCGCGTTCGGCGCGGAATTCGGGGTTGGCGCGCCAGCCTACGTCGGCAAGGAGGCAGGCGGTGTGGCGGATGCGCGCCAGCGCGGGCGGTTCGGTGGCGAACAACGGGGCGATCCAGCGGTCGAGCAGGTCGCCATGTTCGGGGAAGCGACCGAGCAAGCGGCCTTCCTCACGCGCGGCGACGATCAGGGGATCGAGTGCGCGGGTCTTGGGCTCCAGATCGCCGTAGAGCAGCCCTTCGCGCAGTCCGTATGCCGATACCACTGTCGTCTTGCTGCCGAGCTGGCGCATCAGCACGCCGAGCAGCGCGGCGGCGTCGGCTAAAGTCGAGGTGCGGCCGGACGAGAGACCGGGGATTGCCTTCAGGCGCGGCTTCGAGAGTTGCGGGATCGTGCGGCTGAGACGCGTAATCGTCGCGGCGGTCATCGGATATTGATGGATGATCGGCAGCGGATAGTCCGACAGCTCCATGTCGAGCCGGGCGAGCGCACGCCACGATCCGCCGACGAGATACAGCGGCAACCCCTGCCCCTTCGCAGTCCAGCCCGCCTCGCGTACCAACCTTGCGACGTAGCGTTCGAGCACCTTGCCGCGCTTGGCGCGGAGCGGGCCGATGCGGAGTACGCCCAGAGGAAACGAAACGCGGTCTTCGATCTTGCCACGGCGGACGCGGACGAGTTCGAGGCTGCCACCACCGAGATCGCCGACGATGCCGTCTGCTTCGGGGATCGCGGAGAGGACGCCATAACCGGCTGCGCTGGCTTCCTGTTCGCCCGACAGGGTCTCGACCTCGAGGCCGAGTTGTTCAGCCGCTGCAATGAGTTCGCCACCGTTCTTCGCATCGCGTACCGCCGCCGTCGCGACCGTGCGGAGCGTCGAGCATTCCATTTCCTTGGCCACCGCGGCGAACCGCGCGAGGGCGACGCGCGCCGTCTTCAGCGCCGACTTCTCGATCGCGCCGGTCGCGGCGAGCCCGCGTCCGAGCCCGGCCAGGACCTTCTCGTTGAAGCGGATCGCGGGCAGGCGCGGCGGGCCCTGATACACGACGAGGCGGATCGAGTTCGAGCCGATATCGATGATCCCCGTACGCGGATGATCGTCGGTTTCGGCCTTGGGCGTGGAATTACCGAACAGGATATTCGTGACGCTCATCGTTTTCGCCGAAGCGACAGAGTCGGCACGGCGTTGCTGGTCGCAAGCGAGGCGCCGCGGCCGGAAAGAGACGGGTTGGTCATGAAATACCGATGCAGGTTGAACGGGCGGTCGCCGGGATCGACGCGGGTATATTCGCCGTCGGGGCCTAGCTCCCAACTCTGCTCGTTGTCGATCAGGTTCGCGACCATCACCTGATCGAGGATCTGGTCGTGGACGGTCGGGTTGAGGATCGGCAGCATATACTCGACGCGGCGGTCGAAGTTGCGCGGCATCCAGTCGGCCGACGAGATGAACAGCTTGGCGCCGTCATTGGGCAGCGCCTTGCCGTTGCCGAACGCCCAGATCCGGCTGTGCTCGAGGAACCGGCCGATCACCGACTTCACGCGGATCGTCTCGGACAACCCAGGCACGCCGGGGCGCAGGCAGCAGATGCCGCGGATGATGAGGTCGATCTCGACCCCTGCCCCGCTCGCCTCGTAGAGCTTCTCGATCACCGCGGGGTCGACGAGCGAGTTCATCTTCGCCCAGACGCCCGCCTGTTTGCCGGCGCGTGCGTTGGCGATTTCGACGTCGATGAGGTTCATCAGATTCTGGCGCAGATCGCGCGGGCTGAGACTGACCTTCGCCATGTCGGTCGGCTCGACATAGCCGGTGATGTAGTTGAACATCTGGGCTGCATCGCGCCCGACCGCGGCGTCGGCGGTGAAGAAGCTGAGGTCGGTGTAGATCTTGGCGGTGACCGGGTGGTAATTGCCGGTGCCGAAATGGCAGTAGGTGCGGAATGCCTGGCCTTCGCGGCGGACGACCAGCGACACTTTGGCATGCGTCTTCCAGTCGATGAAGCCGTAGACGACCTGCACGCCGGCGCGCTCCAGTGCGGAGGCCCAGACCATGTTCTGCTCTTCGTCGAACCGTGCCTTCAGCTCGACCACCGCGGTGACGGACTTGCCGGCCTCGGCCGCGGTGATGAGCGCGTTGATGACCGCGGGCTGTTTGCCGGCGCGATAGAGCGTCTGCTTGATCGCCACGACGTCGGGGTCATTCGCTGCCTGTTTGAGGAAGGCGAGCACGACCTCGAACGTCTCGTACGGATGGTGGACGACGATGTCCTTGGCCTTGATCGCCGCAAAGCAGTCGCCGCCGAATTCGCGGATCCGCTCGGGGAAGCGCGGCGTGAACGGCGGGAACTTCAAGTCGGGGCGATCCTCGTCGACCAGCCCGTCGAGGTCGACGATGCCGAGCAGATTGCCGCTCTCGGTGATGATCGCGTCCGCGCCGCCGAGTTCGTCCTTGAGGACCGCGGCGAGCACGTCAGGGATGCCGGTTTCGAGTTCCAGACGGATCACGCGGCCACGGCGGCGGCGCTTGATCGCGTTGGCGAAGTAGCGGACGAGGTCCTCCGCCTCTTCCTCGATCTCCATGTCGCTGTCGCGCAGGACGCGGAAGCTGGCGGCGGCAAGGACCTCGTAGCCGGGGAACAGGACGGGTGCGAACCGCTTGAGGATCGATTCGATCGAGATGTAGCGCGCGGGCTCGCCGGGGAGGCGAACGAACCGCGTCATCGTGTGCGGGAGCATGACCAGTTCGCGGACCGGTTCGTTATCCGAACGGCGGACGAGGTCGAAGATTACCGACAGGCCGCGGTTCGGGATGAACGGGAACGGATGCGCGGGATCGAGCGCCTGCGGGGTCAGGATCGGGAAGATCTGATCGCGGAAATGCGTTTCGAGCCACTCGTCGGCTTCGCCTTCGACCGCATCGCGCCGCAGGACGAACAACCCGGCCTCGTCGAGCAGCACGCGCAGGTCGCCCCACACCGCCTGCTGGCTCGCCATCAATTCGTCGGCCTCGCGGACGATCGCGGTCAGCTGTTGGCCCGCGGTGAGCCCGTCGGCCGAGCGCCGGTCGACGTCCTGCGTCTGCTGGCCCTTCAAGCCGGCGACGCGGACCATGAAGAACTCGTCGAGGTTCGAGCCCGAGATCGACAGGAAGCGGAGCCGCTCGAGCAGCGGGTGCGCGGGATTGCACGCCTCCTCCAGAACGCGGCGGTTGAACGCCAGCCAGGAGAGTTCGCGGTTGAAGAACCGGTCGTTCGGCTCTGCGCCGATGGGATCGTCGTCGTCTTCCGCTTGGCGGACGATATGCGCTGGACGGTTCATCGGTCCTCTTGGGGTCTTATGGTGACGTGAAGAGCGGCAGATCCAGGGCAAGCTGTGGCCGCAGGATCAGCCCGGCCTCGGTGAGTGTGGTTCGTGCCAGAGGAATGGACAAGCGCTTGCGACGTTCCATCGCCTCCTGATCGAGCGCATCGACGGTTCGCGTTACGGTAATATGACTGCGCTCGATTCTGGTGGCCAGCCAGTCGATCAGATCGGGCCGCGCGTCGAGGCTGCGGCGCTCGAACAGATGCGCCAGGAGCAGCCGCATGAGTTCGTCGTCGGGCGCGCCGATCGCCGCGATCGGGCTGGCGGCGAGGCGCGAGCGGAGATCGGGGAGTTTGACCTTCCACTCGGGCGGGGCTGCATCGGCGACGATCAGCAGTGGCCTGTGCTCCTCCTGCGCGCGGTTCCAGGCGTGGAACAGCTGCGCCTCGGGCACGCGCTCGGCATCGTCGATGATCGTACCGCCGCTTTTCGCCGCGAAGATCCGCGCGAGCAGGCTGCGGCCCGATTTGCGCGGGCCGGTGAGGATGGCGGTCATGACGGGCCAGGTCGCCCAATGCTCCAGCGTATGGACGGCCCGCGAGTTGGATGGGGTAACCAGGAAGGCGTCGTCGCGAGGGTCCGCCGGCCACCCGAGTGGCAGCGCGATTTGAGTCATCTTGGTCGCGCTCACCCTGTCGTCACGGTATCCGCGGGAAGGTCCGGCGGAAGAAGTTGGGAAACCCGGCGGATGCGGATCGTCTGGCCGGAACCGAAAACCTGGTAGCCGCGCGCTTCGAGCGCGGTCTTGAGCGCCGCCGGGTCACCATCATAGGCGACACGCATCAGCGAGACGCCGCCGAGCGCGAGGCTGGTCGTAGCCGCCGAGCGGACGCCCGGGATCGCGCGGAGTGCGGCTTCGGTCGACGATACGGCCGTGGCTGCGGGCGTGTCGAACTGAACAGTGATCGAGATGCCCTCGCCGCCGGTCAACGCCGCAATATTGGCGTCGGCGGTCTCGTCGGTCGGCAGGTCGTCGGTTACCGCAGCTTCGGGCGTTGGCGGCGGCGACAGGCTATAGTCGACACGGAGCGAACCATTGCGGCGCGCCTGCTGATACAGGTCGTCGATCCGCTTGACGCCGGTGTCGAGCAGCTGCGGCAGGCCGTCGGACGTTCCGACACGGAGCGTGAAGCGGCCGATCAGGTCGTTATCGGGGCCGTGGCGCGCTTCGAACACGCCGATCACCGGGCCGCCGGGCCATTGGCGATAGAGCTTCACAACCGGAGACAGTACGTCGCTCGCGCCATATTGGTCGAGAATCGTCCGCCACCAGCCACGACCGGGACGCTGCGTCTGGCCGACGTTGAGCAGGAGCGCGTCGGGACCCGAGCCGGAGGGACGGACGTAATCGATGCTGCTGTTGCCGGTGCGATAGCGCGCCCAGGCCTGCTGCCACTGCGTGCTCTGCTCGAAGGCTTGGCCGACGCCGCCCGAATATTGGATCGGGATGACGAGCATCGGCTGCGAGCGATCGGCATAGGTCGAGACGCCCAGGATCGACCCGGCGCGGGTACGGTCGAACAGCACGCCGAGCTTGGCGATGTAGCGCTGCGGGCCGATCTGTTCGTTCTCGACGACGATCCCGGAGACCAGCGAATCGAGCGTGCCATCGGAAACCAGGGCACCGCCGCCGCCGAGCCGGTTCGACAATTGCACCCAGGCCTTGCGCTGCGCGAGCCGCCAGCCACCGTAGCGCGCGGCGTCGGTGGTCTTGCCGGCGACGTCGACGGTGACGCCGCTCACCTCGTAGGCGCTGCCGCTGTCGACCGGGGCTGCGCCTCGGCTGCCGCCCTCGATCTGCGCGAGCACGGCTCCGCCGCTGAATAGCAGGGCAGCGCCGACGAGAGCGGCAGGAAGGGCTTTGATACGCGTCACGCGGGCCTTTTGGCGAAGCAGACGTGGAAATCCAAGCGCGATGTGGCTAGCAGCACCGATCATGACCGATACGCCAGACTCCGCCGCTCCCGCCACGGGCTCCTATACCTACGCTCAAGCGGGCGTTTCGATCGCCGCAGGCAATGCGTTGGTGCGCGCGATCGCGCCGCTGGCGCGCTCGACGCGACGGCCGGGTGCGGATGCTGATCTTGGCGGGTTCGGCGGGATGTTCGATCTGAAGGCGGCAGGGTTCGTTGACCCTCTGCTGGTCGCGGCGAACGATGGTGTCGGCACCAAGCTGAAGCTGGCGATCGAATGGGATCGCCATGAAGGCGTCGGCGTCGACCTGGTCGCGATGTGCGTCAACGACCTGATCGTGCAGGGCGCCGAGCCTTTGTTCTTCCTCGATTATTATGCGAGCGGGAAGCTCGATGCGGCCGTCGCCGAGCGTGTCGTCGCGTCGATCGCGGAGGGCTGCAAGACTGCGGGTTGCGCGTTGATCGGTGGCGAGACCGCCGAGATGCCGGGCATGTATGCGGACGGCGATTACGACCTCGCGGGCTTCTGCGTCGGTGCAGTCGAGCGGACCAACGTACTTACCGGGCGCGAGATCGCGGCGGGCGACGTGATGCTCGGGCTGGCGTCGTCGGGGGTGCATTCGAACGGATTCTCGCTGGTTCGCCGGCTGGCGACGGATCGCGGTTGGAAGCTCGATCGGCCTGCGCTGTTCGACCAGGACAAGTTGCTGATCGATCATCTGATGGCGCCGACTCGCATTTACGTGGCGAGCCTGCTGCCGTTGCTGCGCGAGCGGCGGATCAAGGGACTGGCGCATATCACCGGCGGCGGTCTGCTCGAGAACATTCCGCGCGTGCTGCCCGAGAGCGTGCATGCGGTGGTCGATGCCGACGCGTGGGAGCAGTCGCGGTTGATGGCGTTCCTGCAGGCGCAGGGCGCGATCGAGCCCGAGGAGATGGCGCGGACGTTCAACTGCGGGATCGGCATGGTTGCGATCGTAAGCGCCGACGAGGCCGAGGCGGTTACTGCGGCGCTTCGGGCGGCGGACGAGACGGTGTTCACGATCGGGCGGATCGAGACCGGGGCGCATGGCTGCACGGTTCGCGGGTCTGCGGGCACGTGGAGCGCGCGCGAGGACTGGACCGCGACGCATGGCTGAGAAGACGCGGGTCGGCGTGCTGATCTCCGGGCGCGGATCGAACATGATGGCGCTGGTCGGGGCGTCGCGCGCGGCCGAGTGTCCGTATGAGATCGCGCTCGTGGCTTCGGACAAGCCGGATGCGGCTGGGCTCGAATGGGCGCGGTCGCAGGGTCTGGCGACGTTTGCACTTTCACCCAAGGGTTTAGGGAAGCCTGCTTACGAGGCGGCGATCGATGCGGCGTTGCGTGAGGCTGGCGTCGAGGTCGTTGCGCTGGCCGGGTATATGCGGTTGCTGTCGGACGGCTTCGTCGCGGCGTGGCGTGACCGGATCGTCAACATCCACCCGTCGCTGCTGCCCAAGTATAAGGGGCTCGACACGCACGCGCGGGCAATCGCGGCGGGCGATGCGGCCGGCGGGTGCTCGGTGCATGTCGTGACCGAAGAGCTTGATGGCGGCGTGGTGCTGGGGCAGGCCGAGGTGCCGATCCTTGCGGATGACGATGCGGATGCGCTTGCGGAGCGCGTGCTTGCGGCCGAACATATGCTGTATCCCAAGATCTTGGCGGAGTTCGTGACGCGATGACCGATCTGTCCCCTCTCGACCGCATTCGCGCGGCGGCGTTGGCGTTGCCGGAGACCGAAGAGACGGTGTCGCATGGGCAGCCGACGTTCTTCGTGGCGGGCAAGCAGTTCGCGCAGTTTAGGGCGGATCATCATGGCGATGGGTTGACCGTGGTGTGCGTGAAGACGGGTGGGGCCGACGAGCAGGCGATGCTGATCGAGGCGAACCCGGCTGTGTATTCACGGCCGGCGTATCTTGGTGCGACCGGGTGGGTCGGCGTGAACCTTGCGGGCGATCCGGACTGGGCGCTGGTCGAGGACCGGATCGCGCGGAGTTGGGAACTGGCGGCCCCTGCCCGCCTGCTGGAAGCCGGCGGTCGATGAGCGGCGAGACTCCGACCGAACGGCGCGAGGCTGCGGCGACGCGGCGGCGCTGGGTGACGTTGGCGGAAGTCGTGGCGGTTGCAGGCGTTCTGATCGCCGCGCTGACGTTGTGGACCAACTGGTCGGATCACCGTGCTAACGAGGCCGACAAGCTCGCCGCGCAGTCGAGTGCCGCGCGCGAGCGGACCAAGATCGACCTTTCGGCGATCGTGCAGGATGGCGGCGATACGCTGTTGCTGAAGGATGCGCGGCACGATCTTCAGGACGTGACGATCACGTTTCCCAAGGCGCTCGGCGTATCGCCGCAGCGGCCGCCGGCCGAGCCGATCATCGACGCCTCGTGGGTCTCGGCGCCGATGCTGAAGCTGACCGATGGTGGTTCGGACGATCGGGCCGGGCGGCTGCCGGTGCTGGTGAGCGTGCAGTATTTCGACGGCGACCGGACCCGCTCGGCAGTTGGGATCTACGATGTGATCTGGAAGACGCATGGCCGCCGGATACTGGGTCGCTCTTTCAAACTCGAAGGTCTCCGGGTCCGCCAGCGTGGCGGGGATCAGGCCAAGCTCGATGCGATCTGGGCGAAAGAGAAGCCGGCCGCGTAATCACGCCGCTCAATTGCACCACCCCGGCGAAGGCCGGGGCCCAATTGGCAAGGCTGCAGTAACAGCGCGCGGCGCTCCGTTAGCGACGTTCCCCATGGGCCCCGGCCTTCGCCGGGGTGGTCACTGTCGGGTTGGTGCACGCCTTCCTCAGACCGTCCGGGCGTAGACCGGGTCTTCGTGGAGGGTGGTGCCTACTGTGAACTGCCGGGCGCCGATTACCTTGAAGCCGTGGCGTTCGTAGAAGGCTCGGGCGCGGGTATTCTGGTCCCATACGCCTAGCAGGACGCGAGTGTGGGCCGCCGCGGCGGCGTCTTCGAGGGCGCGGGCCATCAGGGCAGCGCCGAGGCCGGTGCCTTGCGCGTGCTTCATAAGGTAGATGCGGCGGAGTTCTATGTCCGCTGGGCCGGGTTCGATCGGGAAATCGGGTGCCGTGAGCACGGTGTAGCCGATCGGTGCGTGGCCGGGTTCGTGCTCGGCGAGCGTCACGATCGTCGCGGGGTCGGCCAGCCACGTCTCGAACGTGGCGATGCTGTTCTTGATCGTGCAGTGGGCGACGATATCCGCCCCCGTCAGCACGGTCGCATAGGTATCGAGAAACGTGGCGGATGCGACGAGCGACAGCGCGGGCGCATCGCCCGGCCCTGCCCGTCGCAACCGCCAGGTCATCAGCCGACGATTTCTTCGGGCTTGAAGAAGTACGCGATCTCGATCTCGGCGTTCTCGTCCGAATCCGACCCGTGCACGGTGTTGGCTTCGATCGACTCGGCGAGTTCCTTGCGGATCGTGCCGGGCTCGGCGTTGGCGGGGTTGGTGGCGCCCATGATGTCGCGATTGCGCTGCATCGCGTTCTCGCCTTCGAGAACCTGGACGACGACCGGGCCGGAGATCATGAACGAGACGAGTTCGCCGAAGAACGGACGCTCCTTGTGGACCGCGTAGAAGCCTTCGGCCTGCTCGCGGGTCATCTGGATGCGCTTCGAAGCGACGACGCGCAAGCCGGCTTCCTCGAGCATCTTGGTGACCGCACCGGTCAGGTTGCGGCGGGTTGCATCGGGCTTGATGATCGAAAAGGTACGGTTCGCGGCCATGATGGTCACGGGCTCCTGTAATAAAGCTTTGGAAAAGTGGCGCCGCCCTAGAGCCGGGGCGGTCCGAATGCAACTAGGCGGCCTGTTCCCAGCGTCCGGCATCGTTCTGTTTCCAGTAGCGGCGTTCGACGCCCTCGCGGTCGGCGAGTGCCTTCCAGGCTAGGCGGGCTTCGCGGATCGCTTCGTCGTCGAAGATGTGGAAGGCGCGGTCGAAGGTCAGGGTCAGGTCACGCCAGCGACCATCGACGACCGCGACGTTGCGCGCCGTATTGGCTGGGGCGGTTTCGAGTATGTCGTCCGCGATCAGAATGGGTTGCGCTGCATCTTCGTTGCCGCCGGCCTGGGCGTGGGGGAGAAAGCTCTCGGGGGCGTAGGACCAGAGCAGGCGGTCGAGCGCGACGCGCTGTTCCTGGGGTTCGGCGACGATCAGGAGGCGGCCGCCGGTTGCGACAACGCGCTCGGCGATGCGCGGGAGGACGCGGTCGAGGGGGCTCGTTAGGTGGTAGAAATCGACCTGCATACTTACTCCCCTTCCGCTTGCGGGAGGGGTCGGGGGAGGGGTTCGCCTCGCTCGACACCGCTCGCGGTTGGCCCCTCCCCTAACCCCTCCCGCAAGCGGGAGGGGGATTCTTGCGTTCAGCCCTCGAAATTGTCGGCGACGAACTGGTCTAGCAGGCGGACGCCGTAGCCGGTTGCGCCCTTGTCGTGGTTGGTGCCGGGTTTGTCCGACCAGACCATGCCGGCAATGTCGAGATGCGCCCACTTCACGCCGTCGTCGACGAAGCGCTTGATGAACTGCGCCGCGGTGATCGAGCCGGCGCCGCGCGGCCCGACGTTCTTCATGTCGGCGATCGGCGAGTCGATCAGCTTGTCGTACGCAGGCGACAGCGGGAAACGCCAGAGCGTGTCGCCGGTGGTCTTGCCGGCCGCAATCAGCTGGTCGGCGAGCGCGTCGTCATTGGCGAAGATGCCGCCATTCTCGGTGCCGAGCGCGACGATCATCGCCCCCGTCAGCGTGGCGAGATCGACGATCGTGGTCGGCTTGTGCGCCTGCTGCACCCAGGTCACGCAATCGCACAGCACGAGACGACCCTCGGCGTCGGTGTTGAGCACTTCGATCGTCTGGCCGGACATCGAAGTGATGACGTCGCTCGGACGCAGTGCCGCGCCATCGGGCATGTTCTCGACCAGGCCCATCACGCCGACGACGTTCGCCTTCGCCTTACGCGCGGCCAGCGCCTTCATCGCGCCGGCGACCGCCCCTGCCCCGCCCATGTCCCACTTCATGTCTTCCATGCCGGCGCCGGGCTTGATCGAGATGCCGCCCGAATCGAACGTCACGCCTTTGCCGACGAACGCGAGCGTGGGCGCGTCGGCCCCTGCCCCGTTCCACTTGAGCGCGAGGATGCGCGCTTCACGGCGCGAGCCCTGGCTGACGCCGAGCAGCGAGCCCATGCCGAGCTCGGTCATCTGCGCTTCGTCGAGCACGGTGATCTCGAGGCCGAGGCCCTCGACCTCATTGGTCACCTTCTCGACGAAGCTCTCGGGATAGACGACGTTCGGCGGCGACGTGACGAGCCAGCGCGTCAGGCCGAGACCGCCGGTGACCGCCAACTGCTCGGCCCACGCCGCATCGGTACCCTCGGGCGCACCGGCGATGGTGATCTCGGTCAGCGTCGGCTTCGACTTCTCGGGGAGCTTGGTGCGGTACGTGTCGTACCGCCATGCGCGCTGCGCGGCGGCGGCGGCGAAGTGCGCGGCGGCCTTCGGAGTCGGCGTGGCGCCGGCGGAGAGGTCGGCGACGACCGAGGTCGCGCCCGAGGTCAGCAGGCGTGCGGTGATCGCGCCGCCAGCCTTCTCCCAATCGGCGTTCTCGCCCGTGCCGACGCCGACGAGCAGAACTTGGCGGACTGCACCGTCGACGGGCACGAACAGCTCGACGACCGAGCCTGCCTCGCCCGCGAACCGTGCCGCGCTCGCCGCGCTGGTCGCCACCGCCTCGACATCGCCGCCGATCGCGCTCCACTTGGTCTGCGCCACGCCGTCCTTCGCGACGGGGACGGCCAGGATCGGAGCGTTGGCGGGAACGGTCGGGGCGAAGACGATCTGCATGAAGAAACCTCGGGAAGCTTTTGAACGGATGTGCGTACCCCATAAGTTGATGCCGCGGGTCCGGCAAAGCAAGGTGGAGCCCCTCAACGCCCGATGATTGCAGCGACGCGCCTGCAAGCGAGTGCGGGATGCGATTGCAGCGAAGGGCCGGTGGTGCGATAGGCGGGCGATATGGCGGCAAACGGCTGCCCAGTGCCAAAGGGGTTGGTTCGGATCGTGTTGCGTATCGACCTTTTGACGGGTTGTGCCGTTTCGCTCGCGCTGGCGTGCGGACTGGCAAGCTCGCCCGTGCAGGCCCAGGATTTCCAGAACCGTCCGGTCGCGCCACCGGTACAGGACCCACCGGTCGCCAATGCGTCGACGGCGACGCCGGCCGAAGACCAAGTGCAGTTCAGCTCCACGGCGCTGGAATACAACACCAACACCGATATCGTCACCGCGACCGGTGAAGTCCGGATGTTCCGCCAGGGCAGCCGCCTGCGTGCCGACAAGGTCGTGTGGAACCGCAAGACCGGCAAGGTCGTCGCGACCGGCAATATCGCGGTCACCAATCCCGAAGGCGACATCGCGTACGGTGACGAGATCAACCTGACCGATTCGCTGAAGGACGGCGTGGTCGACAACATGCTCGTCGTGCTCGAACAGGGCGGGCGCCTCGCCGCCGAGCAGGGCACGCGCGACGCCGACGGCACGGTCAATTTGAAAACCGCAGCCTACACGCCGTGCGGCGTCACCAATTCCGCCGGTTGCCCGAAGGAACCGACGTGGAAGATCACCGCGGTCCGCGTCACCTATCGTCCGGAGCGGAAGCGCATCTTCTACAAGGGCGCGCGGCTTCACCTGTTCGGCCTCCCGAGCCTGCCGCTGCCCGAGTTCTCGAATCCGGTCGGCGGCGGCAGCGATAGCGGGCTACTCTCGCCGAACGGCGGATACAGCCGCGTCAACGGCGTCGAAGTCAGCGTTCCCTATTACTGGAAGCTTGCCCCCAACCAGGGGCTGGTCATCACGCCGCACATCTACAGCAGCGTACTGCCGATGGCGCAGGTCGATTATTCCGCGCTCAATTCGAAGGGTGCGTTCAAAGTGCGCGCCTATGCGACCGAAAGCCGGCGTAGCGACGACCTGGCGACCGCGGACCCGACCGACACTAGCATGGCGTTCCGGGGCTATATCGACGGCGTGGGGCGCTATCAGCTGTCGCCGAACTGGACCGCGAGCGGTTCGCTGCGCCTGACGACGGATCGGACGTTCCTGCGCCGCTACGACATCTCGCGCGATGATCGGCTGCGCACCACCGCCAGCCTGGAGCGGATCGACGACAGCAGCTATTTCTCGCTGAGCGGCTGGTATGCGCAGACGTTGCGCGTCGCCGACAGGCAGGGGGATCAGCCGATCGCGTTGCCCGAGATCGACTATCGCAAGCGGTTCGACGACGGGCTGGTCGGCGGCCGGTTCCAGCTCCAGCTGAACACGCTCGCGCTGACCCGCACCGATGGCCAGGACACGCAGCGCGCGTTCGCCAGCCTCCAATGGGACCTGCGCCGCTTCACCAACTGGGGCCAGGAGGTCACGTTCACGGCGTTCGCCCGCGGCGACCTGTATAACACCGACAATACCGACGCGACGACCAACCTCAGCTACCGTGGGCTGGAGGGCTTTCACCAGCGCGCGATCGGTGCGGTCGCGGTCGACGTGAAGTGGCCGTTCATCGGGACGTTCCTTGGCGGCACGCAGCGGTTCACCCCGCGGGTTCAGTTCGTCGCGGCCCCCAAGGTCGCGAACATCACCCTGCCGAACGAGGATTCGCGCGCGGTCGATCTCGACGACACCAACCTGTTCTCGCTGAACCGGTTCGCCGGCTATGACCGGTTCGAGGATTCGTCGCGCGTCACTTATGGTGGCGAATGGGCGCTCGACCTGCCCGGCATCAGCTTCACCACCAATGTCGGCCAGAGCTATCGCCTGGACCTGCGCCCCACCATCCTGCCGGACGGCACCGGCCTCAGCGATCGGTTCTCCGACATCGTCGGGCGCAGCGAGCTTCGGTTCCGCGACTTCGTCTCGATCGTCCACCGCTATCGACTCGACAAGGACGGCTTTGCGATCCGCCGCAACGAGCTCGACGCGACGGTCGGCTCGCGGGCGACCTATGTGCTCGTCGGCTATCTGAAGCTGAACCGCAACATCGACGCGTCGATCGAGGATCTGCGCGACCGGGAGGAGGTCCGCGTCGCCGGCCGCGTCCAGTTCGCGCGGTTCTGGTCGGCGTTCGGCTCGGGCGTGGTCGATCTCACCAACGCATCGGAGGACCCGCTGTCCCGCAGCGACGGCTTCACCCCGATCCGCCACCGCATCGGCATCCAGTATGAGGACGACTGCCTGCGTCTCGGCGGGACCTGGCGGCGAACCTACAACGACACCGGCGACGCGCGTAAGGGCAACAGCTTCCTGTTGACGCTGGCCTTCACCAACCTCGGCCGCTAAGCCCGCGTTCAGCTACTTTGGGGCATCGCCGGATATGTGCCGTCATGGCAATGACGGTGCGATGTACGGCGCGCGATGATGGGATACCGACACTTGAAGCATGATGTTCGACTGGCGGCGCGTAGCAGCCGTGTGATCGGGGCGGTGGTTCTGGCCGCGCTGGCGGCAAGTGCGATCGCACAGAGCGCTCCTCCGCAGGGTGCCGCAGGCGAGGCAGGCGCCGGTCGGACGGTCCAGGACCAGAGCGTGCCGGACAATACCGGTCTCGACATCCCGACCAACCTGCAGATCTTCGGCAAGCTCGACCCCAATGTCCGCAAGCCGACCGCGATCGTCAACGACACGGTCATCACCGGTACCGACGTCGACCAGCGCGTGGCGCTGGTGGCCATGGCGAACGAAGCGAAGCTGTCGCCGGAGGACCGCGAGCGTCTGAAGCTTCAGGTGCTACGCCAGCTGATCGACGAGACGTTGCAGATCCAGGAGGCGAAGACCGCCGACATCGCGATCACGCCCGCCGAGCTGACGCAGAGCTACAATGCGGTGTCCAAGCGGTTCAACAGGACCCCGGAGGCAATGCGCGCATTCCTGCGCGAGTCCGGGTCGTCCGAGCGCTCGCTCAAGCGGCAGATCGAGGGCGAACTCGCCTGGCAGCGCTATCTGCGCCGCCGCGTCGAGCCGTTCGTCAACGTCGGCGACGAGGAGGTGAAGTCGATCATCGACCGTCTCCAGGCGGCCAAGGGCACCGACGAGTTCAACCTCAAGGAAATCTATCTCGCGGCGACGCCGGCGAACAGCCAGCAGGTCTATACGAACGCCAAGCAGATCCTTCAGGAAATCCAGAAGGGCGCGCAGCCGTTCGAATATTATGCGCGCCAATTCTCCGAAGCGTCGACCCGGGCGGTCGGCGGCGATCTCGGCTGGATCCGTGCGGCGACGCTGCCGGCGCCGCTGGCCGAAGCCGCGACGACGATGCAGGTCGGCCAGGTCGCGGGGCCGATCGAGGTTTCGGGCGGCTATTCGATCCTGTACCTGACCGACAAACGCCAGGTGCTGACGGCCGATCCCCGCGATGCGAAGCTCAGCCTCAAACAGCTGACGCTCAAGTTCCCGCCGAACACCAACCAGGCGCAGGCCGCGGCGCGTGCCCAGGCATTCGCCAAGGCGACGCAGGATCTGCGCGGGTGCGGCACCGTGGAGAAGGTCGCCGCCGGAATCGGTGCGGACGTGGTCGACAACGACACGGTTCGCATCCGCGACCTGCCGCCACAGCTTCAGGAGATCATGCTGAAACTTCAGGTCGGTCAGTCGACGCCGCCGTTCGGCTCTGCGGAACAGGGCGTGCGCGCGCTGGTGCTGTGCGGACGCGACGATGCGCAGGCTGGGTCGGTACCGAATTCGGAGCAGATCCAGGGCCAGCTCGAACAGCAGCGCGTCAACCTGCGGGCTCAGCAGAAGCTGCGCGATCTGCGGCGCGATGCCGTGGTCGATTATCGGTGACCGCGGCCGATGACCGCGATGGGATGATCGGCGCGTGACGCGCGTGCACCCGCTCGCGGTATCGATGGGCGATCCTGCGGGGATCGGTCCGGAGATCATCGCCAAGGCCTGGGACGCGCGTGAGACGCACCGCTTGCCGCCGTTCGTCGCGGTTGGCGATGCCCGCGCGATCGAGCGGGTCTGGACCGGCCAGATCGCGCGGGTCGCGGATATGAACGAAGCCGGGGCGGTGTTCGCGGATGCGCTGCCGGTACTGAACGTGGGCGACGGCGGGACGATCGTTCCCGGACACCCGGACGCCGATGGCGCGCGATGTGCGCTGCATTCGCTGGAGTTGGCCGTCGGGCTCGTCCGTACCGGGGCGGCGCGCGCGCTGGTGACGGGGCCGGTGTCGAAGTCGCAGCTGTATGCGATCGGCTTCAGTCATCCGGGGCAGACCGAGTTCGTCGCAGAGCGCTACGGCGTGGCGGGCGACAATGCGGTGATGATGCTGGCCGGGCCTTCGCTGAAGGTGGTGCCGATCACGACCCACGTGCCGTTGAAGGACGTCTCGGCGCTGCTGACGATCGACCTGATCGTCGCCAAGGGCCGCGCGACTGCACGCGGGTTGCTGCGCAACTTCGGGATCGAGAACCCGCGGCTCGCCTTTGCGGGCTTCAATCCGCATGCCGGCGAACAGGGTGCGCTGGGGCGCGAGGAGATCGAGATCATCGCGCCGGCGATCGCGATCCTGCGGGACGAGGGTATCGATGCGACCGGGCCGTTTGCCGCAGACACGATGTTCCACCCGCGGGCGCGTGCCACGTATGACGTCGTGATGTGCTGCTATCATGACCAGGCGCTGGTGCCGCTCAAGACGATCCATTTCGACGAGGGCGTCAACATGACGCTGGGGTTGCCGATCGTGCGGACCTCGCCCGATCACGGCACCGCATTCGCGATCGCGGGCAAGAACCTCGCCGAGCCGGGTGCGATGATCGCGGCGATCGCGATGGCGGGCGAAGCGGCCGACCGGCGCGCGCAGACCGCAGCCTGCAAATCGTGAGCGATGCGGTAACGGCGCTGCCCCCGCTGCGCGAGGTGATCGCGCGGTACGGTTTGAACGCGAGCAAAGCGCTTGGCCAGAATTTCCTGTTCGACATGCAGTTGCTCAAGCGGATCGCCGCGGTCCCGGGCGATCTGCGTGGTGCGGAAGTGCTGGAAGTGGGACCTGGGCCTGGCGGTCTGACGCGCGCGCTGCTTGCGGCGGGCGCGCGGGTGACGGCGATCGAGCGCGATCGGCGGTGTATCCCGGCGCTGGCCGAACTCGGCGAGGCGTATCCGGGGATGCTGCGCGTGATCGAGGGCGATGCGATGGAGATCGACGCGCCCGCACTGTTCGAGGGCAAGCCGCATATCGTGTCGAACCTGCCGTATAATATCGGCACGGGGTTGCTCGTCGGCTGGCTGTCGGCGTCTTGGCTACCGTGGTGGCAGTCATGCACGCTGATGTTCCAGAAGGAAGTCGCCGAGCGGATCGTGGCGAAGACCAATGACGATCATTACGGGCGGCTGGCGGTGCTGGCACAGTGGCGCTCGACCGCGCGGATCGCGATGCCGGTGCACCGCTCGGCGTTCACCCCGCCGCCGAAGGTGATGTCCGCGGTTGTGCATCTGGTGCCGGTGGAGGCGCCGGAGGGGGTGAATTTCGCGGTGCTGGAGCGACTGACGGGCGCGGCGTTCGGGCAGCGGCGGAAGATGTTGCGGCAGAGCCTGAAAAGCATGCCGGGCGCGTTGGATGCGCTGGAGCGGATCGGGGTGGAGGCGACGCGGCGGGCAGAAACGCTGTCGGTGGCGGACTTTACGGCGCTGGCGCGCGAGACCCGCTGATCTTCCCCCCTTCCTGGAAGGGAGGGTTTGGGGGTGGGTTGGCTGCTTGGCGGGCGTTGCGCTGGTCCGGAGGGCGACCCACCCCCTGCCCCTCCCTTTCAGGGAGGGGAGTGCATCAGTCCTTGGCGGCTACCGGCGTCTTGTCGATCTGCGCCGTTGCGATCGGCGGGCCTTTTGCAATCACCGCGGACAACTGAGTCGCTTCCGGGCACGCGCCCTTGCAGAGCGTGCGGATCTTCACGAGATTGTCCTTCGCGCGGACCACTGCGCCCTTGGCGACGAGCGCCTCGCCCTGCCCCTTCAACGCCGCGACGTCGTTCGGTTCGAGCAGCAACGCCTCGCGGTACAAGCGGATCGCCTTGCCCGGCAGGTCGCGCGTCTCGGCGACCTTGGCGAGCAGCAGGAACGCGGCACGGTTGCGCGGATCGACCGCGACGGAGGTCTCCAGCACGTCGGTCGCGCCGTCGAGATTGCCTGCGGCGACCAGCGAGCGCCCCTGGGCGAGAAGTTGCATCGAGCGCGCGTCGATCTGCGCGTCGGGGCGCTGCCCGCTGAGCGACGTCGATACGCACACGAGTGTCAGCGCGGCGGCAAAGGCAACGGACGAAAAACGCATGATCGTCTCCAGGCGGGTCATTAACCGGCTGGCTAGCACGCAGCCCGGAGGCGCGCGACAAAAAAGCCGTCGGTGCCATCGCGGCCGGGTTCGAGTCGGACGCCGTGGCCGTGCTTTGCGCCGGCGGGGAGTTTCAGGGGCTCGGTCGTCCAGCCGGGATGCGCGTTCAGGAACCAGGTGATCTGGTCGGTGCCCTCGGCGTCGAGCAGCGAGCAGACGATGTAGACGAGCGCGCCGCTGGGCTTGACCAGCGTGGCGGCGACCGAGAGCACCTGCTGCTGCGTCGATTGCAGCCGCGAGACACGGTCGGGGGTGAGCCGCCAGCGTGCCTCGGGATTGCGGCGCCATGTGCCGGTGCCCGAGCACGGTGCGTCGACGAGCACGCCGTCGGCGCGACCGGCCCATTCGCTGAGCGCCTCGATCTCACGCGTCGGGTTGAGCAGGCGGCTCTCGACGATCGTCGCGCCGGCGCGGGTTGCGCGGGGAGCGAGGCGCGAGAGGCGGTTGCGGTCGGTGTCGCAGGCGAGGATCACGCCTTCGTTCTTCATCGTCGCGGCGAGCGCGAGCGTCTTGCCGCCTGCGCCGGCGCAGAGATCGACGATGCGTTCGCTGGGTTTCGCCTGCATAGCGAGGCCGACAAGCTGACTGCCTTCGTCCTGCACTTCGAGCGCGCCTTCGTTGAAGAGCGGGAGCGCTTCGACGTTGGTGCCGGTCGGGAGGCGGATGCCATCGGGGGCATGCCGCGTGGCTTCGGCGTCGGGAAGTGCTGCGAGGACGGTCGCACGGTCGGCGATCAGCGTGTTGACGCGGAGATCGAGCGTGGCGCGGCCGGCTAGGTCGGTCAGTGCGGCGCCGTCTAGGCCAGAGGCTCGGAGGGCTTTGGTCAGCCACTGCGGCGCGACACCGGCGCGGGCGCGGGGTTCGTCCTTGGCGATCGGGGCCGGGGCGTGGGTCGAGCCGTCGAAAGTCGCGGCGAGTTCCGGATCGGCGTCGGCGACGAGCAGCATGGCTGTGCGGCCGTTTTCGGGGCGGTCGCCGGCCTTGCGGATCGCGGCATAGACGAGCTCGCGGACGGCGCGGCGGTCCTTCGAACCGGCGTAGCGGCGGGTGGCGAAATAGCGGGCGATTAGCGTGTCGGCGGCGGCGCCGGACTCGCGGGCGGCGGCGATGATCTGGTCGAGGAGTTCGATCGCGGCTTGGGTGCGTGCGGGGGGAGTCACGTGTTGGCTCCCGAATTCGGGTGGGTTCGGGTGGGGATTTGGTACGGGGTGTTCGTCATCATCCCCTCCCCTAGCCCCTCCCGCTCGCGGGAGGGGAATAATTTCGGGTTGGCCGTCACGCAGCAGCGCGTCCCACCCGCTCACCCCTTCACCCGTTCACCCGTCATCCCCTTCCCCGTCATCCCGGCGAACGCCGGGACCCATGGTTGCGGTTTGGATGATGGTTGCGCGCTACGCTGGGTCCACCGTGGCCGTGGGTCTCGGCGTTCGCCGGGATGACGGAATATTGGAGGAGCAGCGGACTTGGGAAGAAACCTCGAATGGTCGCGGCTCTGGGCATGATCGCGATTAGGGCGCCGGGTGGCAGCTGGTACGACTTGCTCCCCCCCTCAAAGGGAGGGGTTGGGGGTGGGTCGGCTCCTTTTGGCCACTCGAGGAAGAGCTTGGGGAAACCTACCCACCCCCTGCCCCTCCCTTTCAGGGAGGGGGGAAGTGCCGTTACCGCGTGGGGTAATTGGGCGCTTCGCGGGTGATCGTCACGTCGTGGACATGGCTCTCCATCAAGCCCGCACCGGTGATCTGCACGAACTCGGCACGGGCCTGGAGGTCCGAGATCGTCGCCGAGCCGGTATAGCCCATCGCTGCCTTAATGCCGCCGACGAGCTGGTGGACGACGTCTCGTGCCGGGCCCTTGTACGCGACCTGGCCCTCGATGCCCTCGGGGACGAGCTTCAGCTGATCCTTGATGTCGCCCTGGAAATAGCGATCCGCCGAGCCGCGGCCCATCGCGCCGACCGAGCCCATGCCGCGGTACGACTTGTAGGCACGGCCCTGATACAGGAACGTCTCGCCGGGCGCCTCGTCGGTGCCGGCCAGCAGCGAGCCGATCATGACGGTGGACGCGCCCGCTGCGAGGGCCTTGGCCATGTCGCCCGAGGTGCGGATGCCGCCGTCGGCGATCACCGGGACGCCGGCCTTGTGGCCCGCCTCGGCGCAATCCATCACCGCCGTGAGCTGCGGCACGCCGACGCCGGCGACCACCCGCGTCGTGCAGATCGAGCCGGGGCCGATGCCGACCTTGATGCCGTCCGCGCCCGCGCCGATCAGCGCGCGCGTCGCTTCGCCGGTCGCGACGTTGCCCGCCACCACCTGGACCGAGTTGGACAGCTTCTTCACGCGCTCGACCGCGCGGCCGACGTCGCGGTTGTGGCCATGCGCGGTGTCGATCACGATCAGGTCGCAGCCGGCGTCGACCAGCTGTTCGGTCCGGTCGAAGCCCTTGTCGCCGACCGTCGTCGCCGCGGCCACGCGCAGGCGGCCCGCCTCGTCCTTGGTGGCGTCCGGGAACATCACCGCCTTCTCGATGTCCTTGACGGTGATCAGGCCGACGCAGCGATACTGTGCATCGACCACGAGCAGCTTCTCGATGCGGCGGGCGTGGAGCAGGCGGCGTGCCTCTTCCTTGCCGACTTCGGTCGAGACGGTCGCGAGGTTCTCGTGCGTCATCAGTTCGCTGACCGGCTGTTTCGGATCGCCCGCGAAACGCACGTCGCGGTTGGTGAGGATGCCGACCAGCTTGCCGTCCGCCTCGACGACCGGGATGCCGCTGATCCGGTGGCCGGACATCAGCGCCTGCGCCTCGCCGAGAGTCGCGGTCGGCCTGATCGTGATCGGGTTGACCACCATGCCCGATTCGAAGCGCTTGACCTGGCGCACCGCCACCACCTGCTCCTCGATCGTGAGATTGCGGTGGAGCACGCCGATGCCGCCGAGCTGCGCCATGACGATCGCCATGTCGGCTTCGGTGACGGTGTCCATTGCGGACGAGAGGATCGGGATGTTGAGCGCGATGCCGCGCGTCACCTGCGTCCGGGTATCGGCCTGGCTTGGCAGCACGTCCGATTCCCCCGGATACAGGAGGACGTCGTCGAATGTGAGGCCGAGGCGGATATCCATGAGAGCTGCCGTTCCTGGGTGTGAGGTGGCGCGCCATGTAACCAAAGCGCGCGCGCACGGCTAGGCCCTGTAGCGCGCGACGTGCTATAGCGTTGCGATACACGGATGGGGGATTGTTCGATGGGCCTGATCGTTGCCGCGCTCCTGCTGGCGCTGGTGCTGCTGTACCTCTTCACCAGCATCAAGATCGTCCGCCAAGGCTATCAATACACCATCGAGCATTTCGGCCGCTTCACGACGGTCGCGCGGCCCGGCTTCAACTTCTACCCCGCGTTCTTCTACCGCGTCGGGCGGAAGGTGAACATGATGGAGCAGGTGATCGATATCCCCGGGCAGGAGATCATCACCAAGGACAACGCGATGATCTCGACCGATGGGGTCGTGTTCTTCCAGGTGCTCGACTCGGCCAAGGCGGCGTACGAGGTGTCGGACCTGTACCAGGCGTTGTTGCAGCTCACGACGACGAACCTGCGCACGGTGATGGGGTCGATGGACCTCGACGAGACTCTGTCGAAGCGCGACGAGATCAATGCGCGGCTGCTGAACGTGGTCGATCATGCGACGACGCCGTGGGGCGTGAAGATCACGCGCGTCGAGATCAAGGACATCCGTCCGCCGGCCGACATCGTCAACGCGATGGGGCGGCAGATGAAGGCCGAGCGCGAGAAGCGGGCCAACATTCTGGACGCGGAGGGTTCGCGGGCGTCCGAGATCCTGCGGGCCGAGGGGCAGAAGCAGGCGCGGATCCTCGAGTCCGAGGGGCGCAAGGAATCGGCGTTCCGCGATGCCGAGGCGCGCGAGCGGGCGGCGGTGGCGGAGGCTTCGGCGACGCGCGCGGTGTCGCAGGCGATCGAGGAGGGTGGTGCGCAGGCGATCAATTACTTCATCGCGCAGAAATATGTCGAGGCGATCGGCAAGTTCGCGACCTCGCCCAATGCGAAGACGATCCTGTTTCCGGTCGAGGCTACGCAGTTGATGGGGACGCTTGGCGGGATTGGCGAACTTGCGAAGGATGCGCTGCGCGATGCGGTCGCGTCGCCGCCGGCCAAGCCTGCCGCGCGAGGGCCGTTCGAGTTGTCGAAGTCGACCGAGGTTCCGAAAAGCTGATGGACGTGGTCGGTGGTGCCGCGGGCGCGTGGCTGATCGCGGCGCTGGTGCTCGGGATCGCGGAACTGGCGGTGCCGGGGGTGTTCCTGGTGTTCCTGGCCATCGCCGCCGCGGTGACCGGGGTCGCGGTGTTCGCGCTGCCGGATTTACCGGTAGCAGCGCAACTCGCCGCGTTCGCGGTCTGGACCGCGGTTACGGTGCTGATCGGGAAGCGCTGGTACCGGGATTATCCGGTCGAGGGCGGGGATCCGATGTTGAACGACCGGTCTGCTCGGCTGGTTGGGCAAGTCGTCGTTGTCGAAACGGCGATCATCGGCGGCCGCGGGCGCGTGCTGGTGGGCGATGGAAGCTGGCCAGCTCGTGGTAAGGATGCGGGCGTTGGTGCACGGGTTCGTGTTGCGGCGGTTGTTGACGGTGAGGTGGTGGTGGAGCTGGTTAGTCCTACCCCGCTCTCGGAGGGCTGAGCTCGCTGCTCCCCTCCCTGGAAGGGAGGGGTTGGGGGTGGGTCGGGTTCCGCATGCCCGAACCGTCGTAACTCAAGCCAGCCTACCCACCCCCGGCCCCTCCCTTTCAGGGAGAGGGGGAAGAAGGTTTGGGGTGGGAAAGACGCGTGGCGGCGAGGGTGAGGGCACCCCGTATCACGTGCCCTCACCTTCCCACTCGACTGCGTCGTGCGGGCCCCTTCCTCTCCCCCGGAGGGAGAGGAGTTTTAGTTAGGCCGCCTCTTTAACCCTCGGTGCGGCCTGTCGGACACCCTCGTCGACGTGTTCGGCGAACTGGGCGAAGTTCTCGACGAACAGGTCTACCAGCTTGGCCGCCGTCGCATCGTACGCGTCCTTGTCCGCCCAGGTGGTGCGCGGGTCGAGGATGGCGCTGTCGACGCCGGGGACGCTTACCGGGACCTGGAAGCCGAAGTTCGGGTCCGTCCGGAATTCGGCATCGTTGAGGCTCCCGTCGAGCGCCGCGTTCAGCAACGCCCGGGTGGCCTTGATCGGCATGCGGTTGCCGACGCCGTATTTGCCGCCGGTCCAGCCGGTGTTGACCAGCCAGCAATCGACGCCGCCCTTGGCGATACGCTCCTTGAGCAGATTGCCGTACACCGACGGATGCCGCGGCATGAACGGGGCGCCGAAACAGGTCGAGAAGGTCGCGTCGGGCTCGGTCACGCCGATCTCAGTCCCGGCGACGCGCGCGGTATAGCCCGAGAGGAAATGGTACATCGCTTGGTCGGGCGTCAGCTTGGCGATCGGCGGCAGCACGCCGTACGCGTCCGCGGTCAGCATCACGATATTGCGCGGCACCGGCCCCATGTTCTCGGCCGAGGCATTCGGGATGAAGTCGATCGGGTACGCGCCGCGGCTGTTCTCGGCGAGACTGTGATCGTCGAGATCGAGCAACCGCGTCGCCGGGTCCATCACGACGTTCTCGAGCACCGTCCCGAACCGCTTGGTAGTTGCGAAGATCTCCGGCTCGGCATCGGCGGACAGGCGGATCATCTTGGCGTAGCAGCCCCCCTCGAAATTGAAGACCGCGGTGTCGGACCAGCCATGCTCGTCGTCGCCGATCAGCGTGCGGCTGGCGTCGGCCGAGAGCGTCGTCTTGCCGGTGCCCGACAGGCCGAAGAACACCGCGGTGTCGCCGTTCGCGCCCATGTTCGCCGAGCAATGCATCGGCATCACGCCGGTCGGCGGGAGCAGATAGTTGAGCAGGCCGAACACCGACTTCTTCATCTCGCCGGCATATTTCGTGCCGCCGATCAGGATCAGCTTGTCGGTAAAGTTCACCGCGATCACCGTCTCGCTGCGGCAGCCGTGGCGCGCGGGATCGGCGCGGAAGCTCGGCAGGTCGATGATCGTGTAGTCCGCGACGAAGTCCTTCAGCGCCGCCTGCTCGGGCCGCACCAGCATCGTCCGGATGAACAGGTTGTGCCAGGCGAGTTCGGTGACGACGCGGACCTGCACGCGGTGATCGGCCTGCGACCCGCCGTAAAGATCCTGGACGAACAGCTCGTCCTTGGCGGCCAGCGCGGCGAAGAAATCTTCCTTCAGCGCGGCGAAATGCGCGGGCTCCATCGCCTTGTTGCTCTTGCCCCACCAGACCGTCGCGTCGGTCTCGGCATCGCGGACGATGAACTTGTCCTGCGCCGAGCGTCCGGTATGCGGCGCGGTCTCGACGACCAGCGGGCCATCGGCGGACAGTGTCCCTTCGCCGCGCTCGAGCGCGGCTTCGACAAGCTGTGCGGTGACGAGGTTCCAATGCAGGGTGGCGCGGGTTTCTATCCCCTGCGCGGCGAGGCCGCCGGCCGGAATACGTTCGTTGGACAAGGCATCTCTCCAGATAGTGTTCGCATACGTATGTATGTCGTTGCGCGCGGCTGTACGGGGCGCCTTTCCACGGGTCAAATGCGCCAATCGATAACGCGGTCCCGATACGGTCTTAGTTGAGTGCCGGCACGGTTTGGCCTACGCCGATACGCCAACGACCGAGGCGAGCGAGCCAGAGATGACGGCCCAAAAATGACCGCAACGATCGCGCTGGTCGACGACGACCGCAACATCCTGACCTCCGTGTCGATCGCGCTGCAGACCGAGGGCTTCGTCACGCGCGTCTATTCGGACGGCGAGACCGCGCTCAAGGCGCTGACCGACAACCCGCCCGACCTCGCGATCTTCGATATCAAGATGCCGCGGATGGACGGGCTCGAACTGCTCCGTCGGCTGCGCAAGAAGAGCCAGATCCCGGTGATCTTCCTCACCAGCAAGGACGACGAGCTCGACGAGGCGCTCGGGCTCGCGATGGGGGCCGACGACTATATCGCCAAGCCGTTCTCGCAGCGGCTGTTGATCGCCCGCATCCGCGCGATCCTGCGCCGGACCGAACTCGCGCAGTCGCCGGGTACCGAGACCGAAGCGGAAGCCGCCGGACCACTCGCGCGCGGCCGGCTCAGCATGGATCCGGCGCGGCATCGGACCTTGTGGGGCGGCGAGCCGGTCACGCTGACGGTCACCGAGTTCATGATCCTCGAAACGCTTGCGCAACGACCCGGCATCGTCAAGACGCGCAACCAGCTGATGGACGCGGCGTATCAAGACGACATCTATGTCGACGACCGGACCATCGACAGCCACATAAAGCGACTCCGCCGCAAGTTCAGGCAGGTCGACCCCGCGTTCGACGCAATCGAGACATTATATGGTGCCGGGTATCGATTTTCTGAGGAATGAGCTCGGCGACGACGGCCGCGATCTCACGCTGCGCTGGTCGGGACAGATCTCGCTCACGCGGCGCATCCTGGCGGTCAACATCTTCGCGTTGCTGCTACTCGCAGGCGGGTTCTTCTACTTGGATTCCTACCGCAGCCGGATCGTCGACAGCCGCGTCGCGCAGACCGCGCGTGAGGCGCGGCTGATCGGCGAGGCGATCTCGTCGGTCGACCCTGCGCAGCGCAACCCGCTGGTGCTAAGGCTGGCCTCGGACACCGGATCGCGCATTCGCCTGTTCGACGGCGGCGGCACGACGGTGGTCGACAGCCGGACGCTAGGGCTGCGCAATTTCGTCCTGCAGGATCCCGACAAGGAGGACCGCGATCAGGTCATCGCGCGGTTCCTGGACGCGGCGATCGATATCGTCGTGATGGCGCCGCGGCCGCCGCTCTACCGCGAGCGCAACGAGGGCCAGCGCTGGCCCGACGTCGCCACGGCCCAGGCCCGACGCCGGGTTGCGACGACGGTCTGGCGCGCGCCCGATCGGACGCCGGTCATCACCGCCGCCGCGCCGCTTCGCGCCGGCGGGGTCGTGATGACGACGGTAAACGCGCGCGACATCACCCGGACGGTGCGGATCGAACGGTTCCGGCTCAGCATGGTGCTGCTCGGCGTGTCGATCGTGTCGATCCTGCTGTCTCTGTTCCTGGCGCGGACGATCGTCCGTCCGCTCCGCCGCCTCGCCCGTGCCGCGGTGCGCGTCCGCCTCGGTCGTGCGCGCGAAGTGGTGGTGCCTCGCCTTCCCTCGCGCCGCGACGAACTTGGCATGCTCGCGCGGGCGCTCTCCGACATGAGCCTTGCGCTGAGGGCGCGGATCGATGCGACCGAGGCGTTCGCCGCCGACGTGACGCACGAGATGAAGAACCCGCTCGCCTCGCTCCGATCCGCGGTCGAGGGCCTGTCGCGCGTGAAGGACCCGGCGCTCCAGGCGCAGTTGCTCGCGATCGTTCGTGACGACGTCCAGCGGCTGGACCGGTTGCTTTCGGATATCTCCGAGGCTTCGCGACTCGACGCCCAGTTGAGCCGCGCCAAGTTCGAGCCGGTCGATATCGCCGCGATGATCGACGGACTGGTCGCGCAGCGCGACACGCGCGGGGTCGAGCGTGGCATCCGGCTTCGATTCGACCGGAATGCCGACGACCCGACGATCGTACTTGGCGAAGGCGCGCGGCTCGAACGCGTGTTCGAGAATTTGATCGACAACGCGCTGTCCTTCTCGCCCGATGGTGGCCTGATCGCGATCTCGGCGATCCCCGACCGCGACGAACTCGTCATCCGCGTCGAGGACGAGGGCCCCGGCGTTCCCGAGGAGGCGCGCGAGGACGTGTTCAAGCGCTTTCACTCGGTCCGCCCGGACAGCGAGACGTTCGGCCAGCATTCGGGCCTGGGCCTCGCGATCGCGCGCACTATCGTCGATGGGCACCAGGGCGCGATCTTCGTCGAATCGCGAGAGGACCGGATCGGTGGCGCGCGCTTCGTCGTGCGACTACCGCTCGCCGATATGCCGTTGTAAGGACCGCACGTGGCTGTCCCCTCCTCCGATCGGCTCCACGCCACCACGGTCGCGATCGACGGGCTTGCCGTGCTGATCGAGGGCGCGTCGGGATCGGGCAAGTCCGACCTCGCACTGCGCCTGATCGACCGGGGCGCGATCCTGGTCAGCGACGACCAGACGCTCGTGGTACGCTCGGGCAAAACCCTCCTCGCACGCGCACCGACGACGATCGCCGGCCGGATCGAAGTCCGCGGCATCGGCATCCTTGCCATGCCGCATGTCGACGACGTTCCGGTGGGCCTGCTCGTCCGGATCGACGGCGCGATCGAGCGGATGCCCGAACGCCGTGCCCGGAAGGTCGCCGGGATCGACGTCCGCCAGTTCGCGGTCGCCCCCTTCGAAGCCTCCGCCCCGATCAAGGTCGAACTCGCATTGCGCAATCCGGAGCCTTTAGAATGACCCGTCCGAAGGACATCCTGCTCGTCACCGGCATGTCGGGGGCCGGCAAGTCGACCGTCCTCAAGACGCTAGAGGATCTCGGCTGGGAGGTCGTCGACAACCTGCCTCTGCTGTTGCTCGACCGATTGCTCGATGCGCCCCTCCCCGAGGGTTCGCCCGACGATTCGCAGCCGCTCGCGATCGGCATCGGCGCGCGTACCCGCGATTTCGACCCCGAGCGGATCGTTCGCCGGATTCGCGAATTCCGCGATCGCCACGGTCTCGAAATTGGTACGCTGTTCCTCGATTGCTCGGCCGCCGAACTCGAGCGGCGCTATTCCGAGACGCGGCGGCGCCATCCGCTCGCGCTGGACCGGCCCGCGATAGACGGCATCGGCCGCGAGCGCGATCTGCTCGCGCCACTGCGCGACTGGGCGAACCGGCTGATCGACACGACCGAGATGTCGGCTAACGAACTCGCGCAACAGATCCGCGCCAATTTCTCTGGCGAACGTCTCGGCGAGCCGACGCTGTCGATCCGGTCGTTCGGATTCGCCCGCGGCCTGCCGCGCAACGCCGACCTGGTGTTCGACATGCGGTTCCTGCGCAACCCGCACTGGGACTCCAGGCTGCGTCCCGGTACCGGGCTCGACGGCGACGTGTCCGCCTACATCATGGCCGATCCCGCGTACGAGGCGGCGGTGAGTCGGATCGAGGAACTGCTGATGCTGTTGCTCCCGCGCTACAGGGCGGAAGGCAAGTCGTACGTGACGGTCGCGATTGGGTGTACCGGAGGGAGACACCGGTCGGTTCATGTCGCCGAACGGATCGGCCGACGGTTGCGCGAAGCGGGTTTTTCCCCCAGTGTTGACCACCGCGACCTAGGGGCCGCACCGCAGGATGCGCTCGAGGGATCACCGGTCGTCTTATGAGTATGAAACGCTGACATGATCGGCCTTGTTCTGGTAACGCACGGTCGATTGGCCGAAGAATTCGTTCGCGCGATGATCCACGTCGTCGGCCCGCAGGAGCGCGTCGCGCCGATCGCGATCGGTCCCGACGACGATATGGAGGAGCGGCGCGCGGATATCGCCGCCGCGATCCAGGCGGTCGATGTCGGGCGCGGCGTGATCGTGCTGACCGACCTGTTCGGCGGCACCCCCTCTAACCTCGCCATCTCGCTGATGGAGCGCGGTCGGATCGAGGTGATCGCGGGGATGAATCTGCCGATGCTGATCCGGCTCGGGTCGGCGCGCAAGTCGATGACCGTCGTCGCTGCTGTCGCGGCCGCCCGCGAGGCGGGTCGCAAATATATTTCGGTAGCCTCCGAGGTTCTCGGCGAGGCTGCGGCGTGAGCGAGGTCTCGCGCACCGTCCAGATCACCAACCGCCGCGGACTCCACGCGCGGGCCAGCGCCAAGTTCGTGACGCTCGCCTCGACGCATAGTGTCGAGGTGCGCGTGACCAAGGACGGGTCGGATCACGTCACCGGCACCTCGATCATGGGGCTGATGATGCTTGGCGCGGCGATGGGCGACGCGATCACGATCAGCGCGAGAGGCGATGGCGCCGAGCATACGGTGGCCGCGCTTGCCGAACTGGTCGAGGCGAAGTTCGGCGAGGATTGACGTTCTTCCCCTTCCGCTTGCGGGAGGGGTCGGGGGAGGGCATGAGCGACGGCGTGTTTACAAACCCCTCCCCCAACCCCTCCCGCAAGCGGAAGGGGAGCTAAATGCCCCGCGAGATAACCGCCTTTTCCAACCCGCTGATCAAGTACGTCCGCGACTTGCGCGACAAGCGCCATCGGCGTGCGGCCAGGCAGTTCCTGGCGGAGGGCCTGCGCATCCTCACTGAGGCGCGTGAAACGGGCCGCCTGCCCCGCACCCTGTTCTACGCGGCAGCCAGCGCGAACCATCCGCTGGTCCACGCTTTGTCGATGGACGTCGAGGAAGCCGGCGGCGAGTCGATCCAGACCACGCCGGACATTCTTTCGAAGCTGTCGGGCAAGGACAACCCGCAAGCCGTGGTCGGCGTGTTCGACGAGTTCGACGCGAGGCTCGAAGATCTCGACCGCAACAGCGCCGACATCTGGCTGGTCGCGGAGCGGCTACGCGATCCCGGCAATCTGGGCACGATCCTGCGCACCGGCGACGCGGTCGGCGCTGGCGGGCTGATCCTGATCGGCGAGTCGGTCGACCCCTTCTCCGTGGAGGCGGTGCGCGCGAGCATGGGTGCGCTGTTCACGATTCCCGTCGTCAAGACCGAGTGGGAGCCGTTTCACGCCTGGCTGCGCACCGGCGCCGGCCAGCTGGTCGGGCTCAGCCTCGATACGGATACCGACTACCGCTCCGCCACCTATACCGGCCCGACCTTCCTGCTCACGGGCAACGAAGCGCAGGGCATGCCGCCCGAGATGGCCGAAGCCTGCGACGCGCTCGTGAAAATCCCGATGCTCGGCAAGGCGGACAGCCTCAACGCGGCGGTCGCGACCGCGGTGATGGCGTATGAGGTGCTCGCCCGGCAGGAAAAATCCGCGGCTTAGGCCCCAACCGACGAAATCGGCCCGATTGGCGATGCTTAGCGACTCCGGTTCAGCTAAGGGAGAGCTACGTCGTGCGAAAGCGTCGACGAGATACGGTTAGACAGGATGAGTATGGCGCGCGGTTTGGATGATGGACGAGTGAAGGCCGGTATGATCCGGTCGGCGATCGCGGTTGCCGCGACAGCGACCGCGATGCCGCTGCTCATGGCAACGCCGCTGGCCGCACAACAGGTTACGCCCCCACCGGTGACGCCGACGGTCGCCCCGGCCAGCCCGATGGCTGCGCCGATGCTGGCCCCGCCGGTCATCACCGTGCCGCCGCTGAGCGATGCGCAGGCGACGTTGCTCGACAAGCTGCTCAACAGCGACATCGTCGCGCAGGGCCTCAAGTCCGCCGCGACCGCGTCGACCACCGCGCCGACCAAGGACGAACTCGTCCGCGCCGCGCTCGACCATGCGCGCGCGGTCCATGCTGGTCGTCTCAGCGAGGCCGATTTCCAGCGGGACTGGGGCCTGCGCCCGCCCGCGTACGATCCGACGCCTGCGTTCGCCGATGCCGTGCGGCAAGACCGGATCGCGGCGTGGTTCGCGTCGTTGCCGCCGCCCTATGCCGGCTATGACGGCCTTCGCAAGGGGCTCCAGGCCTACCGTTCGATCGCCGCTTCGGGGGGCTGGTCGCCGCTCGCGTCGGGACCGGACTTCACGCTCGGCGCGACCGGCCCGCGGGTGATCGCGCTCCGCAAGCGGCTTGCGGCCGAGGACAAGGACGTCTCGACCAGCGGCGACAAATTCGACGCCGGCCTGCTCGACGCTGTGCGCCGTGCCCAGCGCCGCTACGGGCTCAACCCCAGCGGCATCGTCTCGACGCAGACGCTCGCCGCGCTGAACGTGTCGGCGACCGATCGCGTGCGCCAGATCATGGCGAACATGGAGCGCTGGCGCTGGCTGCCGCAGGACCTGCCGCGTGACCGTATCCAGGTGAACATCGCTGCGGCCGTGCTCACCGTGTTCGACGGTGATACGCCGGTGCAGTCGATGCGCGCGGTGACCGGCCGGCCGGGCGACGAGACGCCGATGCTCTCCTCGACGATCCACAGCATCGTCATCAACCCGCCCTGGAACGTGCCGACCTCGATCGCGACGAAGGAGTTGTGGCCGAAGGAAAAAGCAAACCCGGGGTATTTCAAGCGTAACGGCTTCAAGGTGATCGGCGGGACGCGGTTGCAGCAACAGGCCGGCGACCAGAGCGCGCTCGGTCGGTTCAAGTTCGATTTTCCCAATGACTATTCGGTGTATCTCCACGACACGCCGAGCCGAGCCAAGTTCGCCAGCTTCAGTCGGCTTTCGAGCCATGGCTGCGTACGCCTTGAAAAACCTGCCGAACTTGCCAACCTGTTGTTGAAGGGCGACCCGAGCTGGACGCCCGAGATGGTTGCCGCTGCGGTCGCCAAGGGCGACACGGTCCGTGCATCCCTGGTCAAGCCGGTATCGGTCTATCTGCTCTACTGGACCGCGTTTGCCAGCGGCAACGGCCAGATGAACTTCCGCGCCGATCCCTACGACTGGGACGGCATCCTCGCTTCCAAGGTCGAGGCGCGCACCGCACGCCAGACGATCGCCGCTCGCTGAGAGAAACGCCATGACGATGTCCACCCGCACCCGTACCGCCATCGCCGGCGGCCTGCTTGTCGCGATGGCGCTGGCCGGCTGTTCGAGTTCCGAGCCCGAACAGCCGGCGACGGATACCAACATGGTCGAGGATACCGGCGTGACCGAGTCCGAGGCGGCGCCTGCCCCGGTCGAGGCTGCACCGGTCGAAGCGGCCCCGCCTGCGCCAGCCGTTGTCGAACCGCCGCGCGAAAAGCCGATCGCGCCGGACGAGCAGATGCTCGACGATGCGGATGCGACGGGGATGACGGCGCGCGTGACGCGCGATGAAGTACCGGTGGAGAACGACGCCGAACCGCAGCAGTAAGCGACGCCTTACGATCCTCCCCCGCTAGGGGGAGGTGGCGCGCAGCGTCGGAGGGGGCGGTAAGGGAAACCCCTGTTCCGTATCCTCCCCCTCCGTCACCTCCGGTGCCACCCCCCCCTTGCGGGGGAGGACTAATTCGAAGGTTACGCCGCCATTGCTGCCATCACCCGATCACGCAGTGCGACAGAGCAGATCAGCAGGTCGGGCATGTAGACATCCCGACAATTATACACGAGCGGCGAGCCGTCGATCCGGCTGCAGTGAAGCCCGAACGCCGCCGCCACCGCGACCGGTGCGGCGGAATCCCATTCATACTGACCGCCCGAATGAAGGTAGATGTCCGCCTCGCCGCGGACCACCGCCATCGCCTTCGCGCCGGCCGAGCCCATCGGGATCAGCGTCGCGCCGAGCACTTCGGCGACCTTTACCGCCTCGGGCGCGGGTCGCGTCCGGCTGACGACCATCCGCAGCGGCTCGGCCGGTGGCGGCACCGTCGAGGGCCGGTCCGAGCGCAGGACTAGGCCCAGTCCTGGCAGCGCGACCGCACCGACCGTCGCGACGCCGTCGATCGCTAGCGCGACATGCACCGCCCAGTCGTCGCGCGCCTCGCCATATTCGCGCGTGCCGTCGACCGGATCGACGATCCACACGCGCGACATCTCCGTCCGCGTCCCGTCGCATTTGCGCTCCTCGGACAACAGCCCGTCGTCCGGCCGCGCATCCTGCAGCGCATGGACGAGGAACGCGTTCGCGGTCTCGTCCCCGGCCTTGCCGAGGGCACCGGGCGAGAACACGCCCGACCGTCGCACTTCGAGTAGCAACCTCCCCGCCGTCTCCGCCAGATGCGCAGCGAGTTCGCCATCGGTCATCGCGCTGCTCATGGGATCAGCATCGCGACGATCGCATCGGCCGCCTCGTCGGGAGTCATCCCGGTCGTGTCGATCCGAATCTCCGGGTTCTCCGGCGATTCGTACGGCGAATCGATCCCGGTGAAGTTTGCCAGCTTGCCCGCCCGCGCCTTCGCATACAGCCCCTTCACGTCGCGCCGTTCGGCGTCGGCGAGCGGCGTGTCGATGTGCACCTCGATGAATTCGCCCGGCGCCATCATCTGCCGCACCATCTCGCGCTCGGCGCGGAACGGCGAGATGAACGCGGTGATCACGATCAGCCCGGCATCGGTCATCAGCTTGGCGACCTCGCCGACGCGGCGGATATTCTCGACCCGGTCCGCATCGGTGAAACCAAGATCGCGGTTCAGCCCGTGACGGACATTGTCGCCGTCGAGCAGGAAGGTGTGGCGGTTCATCCGCGCGAGCTTCATCTCGACGAGGTTGGCGATCGTCGACTTGCCCGCACCCGACAGCCCCGTGAACCAGAGCACCGCCGCCTTCTGGTTCTTCAGCGCCGCGTGCGCCTCACGCCCGATATCGGTCGCCTGCCAGTGCACGTTCTGCGCGCGTCGGAGCGAGAAATGCAGCATTCCCGCCGCGACCGTCGCATTGGTGATCTTGTCGACCAGGATGAACCCGCCGAGCTGTCGATTGTCCGCATAGGGCTCGAACACCAGTGGCCGATCGGTCGACAGGTTGGCGATACCGATCGCATTCAGTTCCAGCGTCTTGGCAGCAAGCCGCTCCATCGTGTTGACATTGATCTGGTATTTCGGCTGTTGAATGGTCGCCGTCACCGTCTGCATCGCGAGCTTCAGCCAGTAAGGACGTCCCGGCAGCATCTCCTCGTCGGCCATCCAGACCACCGTCGCCTCGAACTGATCGGCGGCCTCGGGGGGCGAATCCGCGGCAACGATCACGTCGCCGCGCGAGCAATCGATCTCATCCGCGAGCGTCAGCGTCACCGATTGCCCGGCAACGGCCTTCTCCAGGTCGCCGCCGAACGCCACCACGCGCGCGATCGTCGAGGTTCGCCCGCCCGGCAAGATGCGCACAGGGTCGCCCGGCGCGATCGAGCCGCTCGCGACCAGCCCGGAAAAGCCGCGGAAATCGAGGTTCGGACGGTTTACCCACTGAACCGGCATGCGGAACGCGCCCGCCTGATCCTCGCTGACGTCGAGCGTCACCGTGTCGAGGTGATCGATCAGCGTCGGCCCATCGTACCAGGGCGTGTTCGCGCTCGAGGTCGTGATGTTGTCGCCCTTGAAGCCGGAGATCGGCATCGGCGTGAAGGCAGCGATCCCGATCGACTCCGCGAACGTCGCATAGTCCGCGACGATCCGGTCGTAGGTCGCCTGGTCGTACCCGACGAGATCCATCTTGTTGACCGCGAGCACGAGGTGCCGGATGCCGATCAGATGCGCGAGATAGCTGTGCCGCTTGGTCTGCGTCAGGATGCCCTTGCGCGCATCGACCAGGATCACCGCGAGATCGGCGGTCGACGCGCCGGTGATCATGTTGCGCGTATACTGCTCGTGCCCCGGCGTATCGGCGACGATGAACTTGCGCTTCTCGGTCGAGAAATAGCGATAGGCGACATCGATCGTAATGCCCTGCTCGCGCTCCGCGGCAAGCCCGTCGACCAGCAACGCGAAGTCGATCTCCTGGCCTTGCGTGCCGACCTTCTTCGAGTCGCTCTCCAACGCCGCGAGCTGATCCTCAAAGATCATCTTAGAATCGTACAGCAAGCGCCCGATAAGCGTAGACTTTCCGTCATCGACGGACCCGCAGGTGATGAAGCGGAGCAGAGACTTATGCTGGTGCTGGAGCAGATAGGCGTCGATGTCCTCGGCGATGATGTCCTGCACCTGATAGGCGGACTCTTGCGTGCGCGCAGCCATCAGAAATAGCCCTCCTGCTTCTTCTTCTCCATGCTCGCCGAGCCCGCGTCGCGGTCGATCGCGCGGCCCTGGCGTTCGCTGGTGGTGGTCAGGAGCATCTCTTGGATCACCGCGGACAGGCTTGCCGCCTCACTCTCGACCGCACCCGTCAACGGGTAGCAGCCCAGCGTGCGGAAGCGGATCGAGCGCTCGACCGGCACCTCGCCCGGTTCCAGCCGGAAACGATCGTCGTCGACCATCAGCAGCATTCCGTCGCGTTCGACGGTCGGGCGCGGCGCGGCGAAATAGAGCGGGACGATCGGGATGTCCTCGAGCTGGATATATTGCCAGACGTCGAGTTCGGTCCAGTTGGAGATCGGGAAGACGCGGATGCTCTCGCCCTTGGCTTTCCGCGCATTGTAGAGGTTCCACAGCTCGGGGCGCTGCTTCTTCGGATCCCAGCGGTGATGCGCGGCGCGGAACGAGAAGACGCGCTCCTTCGCGCGACTCTTCTCCTCGTCACGCCGCGCGCCGCCGAACGCCGCGTCGAAGCCATGTAGGTCGAGCGCCTGTTTCAGCCCCTCGGTCTTCCACATATCGGTGTGGAGCGCGCCGTGATCGAACGGGTTGATCCCGCGCGCCTCGGCCTCGGGGTTCTTGTAGACGAGAAGCTCCATGCCGCTCTCCGTCGCCATCCGGTCGCGCAGGTCGTACATCGCCTTGAACTTCCACGTCGTATCGACGTGCAGCAGCGGGAATGGCGGCGGCGACGGGTAAAAGGCCTTCCGCGCGAGATGCAGCATCACCGCGGAATCCTTGCCGACGCTGTAGAGCATCACCGGGCGCTCGCACTCGGCCACGACCTCGCGCAAAATATGGATGCTCTCCGCCTCGAGCCGCTGAAGATGCGTGAGCGACACGGGGCCGGTATCTGGAAGGTTCGTCATCCCCCTCGACGTAGGGCGTCGGGGCGGCGCGTACAGCATCGTATTTCTCGCCCGCCCCAAAGATCGAGCACTAGCCCCCGATCGGATCCATCATCAACGGGGCATGGCGATCGACCAGCGTGGCACTCGCCGTGTTGAGGCCGATGACCTCGACCTCGCGGCCGTGGCGGCGCAGTTTGCCGACGACATCTTCGAGCGCGGCCACTGCCGTGACGTCCCAGAGATGGGCGTTGGTCAGGTCGATGCGGACGGCGCGGGCCGTTTCGCGGAGGTCGAACCGATCGGCGAAGATGTCGGCGCTGGCGAAGAAGATCTGCCCCCTTACCCGGTAGATACGCGTGTCGCTTGCCACGTCGTGGTCGATTGCGACGTCCATCATCCGGGTGACCTTCCACGCGAAGAACACGCCGCTGAGCAGCACGCCGACGCCGACGCCGAGCGACAGATCGTGGGTCGCGACGGTGACGACGACGGTCGCGACCATCACCACGCTCGACATCTTGGGGTGCCGTGCGAGGTCGCGCAGCGAGCCCCAGGAGAAGGTGCTGATCGACACCATGATCATGATCGCGACCAGCGCCGCGACCGGCACCTGCGCGACCCATGGCCGTAGTGGCACCATGACGATCAGCAGGAACACGCCCGCGACCATCGTCGAGAGCCGCCCGGTGCCGCCATAACGGACGTTACCGACGGTCTGGCCGATCATCCCGCACCCGGCGATGCCGCCGAACGCGCCCGCCGCGATGTTGGCGAGGCCGAGCCCGGTGCACTCGCGCGCCTTCGAACTGGTGGTTTCGGTGAGTTCGTCGACCACGCTGGCGGTCATCATCGATTCGAGCAGGCCGACCGCGGCCATTGCGAATGCATAGGGGGTGACGATCCGCAGCGTGTCCCAGGTCAAGGGTACGTCGGGCAACCCGAACGACGGCAGCGAGTCGGGCAAGCGACCGAGATCGCCGATCGTCTTGAGCGGCATCGGGAACCACATCGCGATCGCGGTGAGGACGACGATGCAGATCAGCGGCGACGGGATCGCGCTGGAGATCCGCGGGACTAGGTAGATGATTGCGAGGCCGCCGGCGATCATCGCATAGGCCTGCCAGCTGACGCCGACCATCTGCGGCACCTGCGCCGAGAAGATCAGGATCGCGAGCGCGTTGACGAAGCCGGCATGAACCGACTTCGAGACGAACCGCATCAGGATGTCGAGCTTGGCGAGGCCGAATGCGATCTGGAGTGCGCCGGCGAGGATCGTGGCGACGAGCAGATATTGCAGGCCGTATGCGTGGACCAGCGCGGCGGCGACTAGCGCGACGGAGCCTGCCGCGCCGGAGATCATCGCGGGACGGCCGCCGGCGAACGCGATGACGATGCCGATCACGAACGAGGCGAACAGGCCGACTTCGGGATCGATGCCGGCGACGAACGAGAAGGCGATGACCTCTGGGATCAGTGCGAAGGTGCCGACCATGCCGGCGAGAACGTCACGGCGCGCAGCCGTAGGGCCGCTGAACCATTCGGCCCGGTAACGAGAAAGTGATGTCATGTGTGTATCCGCATAGGACGCGAGAACCGCCGCGATTGCGCGGGCGGTTCATTGCAAAGGCGTCGTTGCGTTGTCCGGCGGATCGGCGGCCGGAATAGCCACCCGGAATTGCACCGGGTCCAAGCGAGTGGGGGTGCGTTAGCGTAAGGAGTGCTGCAATGCAACATCGGGAATGTGGGCCGCCAGATCCAGCCTTGCCGTCAGCAACCCAGCCGTCATCCTGACGAAAGTCAGGATGACGGACCCGCGGTGAGCGGCTCTACGTAAACAGATCCACCACCTCGGCCCCCTCGCCCACCGCCTGCAACAATAGCGTCCGATGACAATGACATGGGTCGCGCTCGTAGCACAGCAGCGCGCTTGGTTTCTCGGCGGCGAGCCCGAGCATGATCGCGGCTTGTGCCTGAGCCTCGGGGAGTTCGAGTTGCTCGTCATACACCGCGGTCAAGGTCGCCACGTCGCCCTTCTTCGCCGCATCGCGTCCGCGCTTCGGCGTTCCGAGCGCCTTCAGATGCACATAGTCGATCTCGACCTCGCGCAACGATGCGGCCAGCGACGTCTTCGAAAACCCCGGTCGCCGCGACAACGGGAGTGCGCGGACGTCGATCACCCGCTCCACCCCCGCCGCCTTCAACGCGCTGAGGAAATCGGCCATCGTCGTGGCCTCGTAGCCGATCGTGAAGATTGTCGTGGGGGATGTCATGAGGGCGAAGTGGGATGGCACCACCGACACGACAACCGCTGACACGACAGGCGTCTCGCGCTATCTGACCGGAATGAACCACGATATTCACGTCATCGGCGGCGGCCTCGCCGGTTCCGAAGCCGCCTGGCAACTCGCCGAAGCGGGCCTCAAGGTCCGTCTGTCCGAAATGCGCGGTAGCGGCGAAGGCACGCCCGCGCACCAGACCGACGGCCTCGCCGAACTCGTCTGCTCGAACAGCTTCCGCTCGGACGACGCCGAAAGCAATGCGGTCGGGCTGCTCCACCAGGAACTGCGCACGCTCGGCTCGCTGATCATGCGCCAGGCGGACATCCACCGCGTCCCCGCCGGCTCCGCGCTCGCGGTCGACCGCGACAATTTCTCGAACAGCGTGACGGAGGCGATCGAACGGCATCCGAACATCACGCTGGTCCGCGAACGGATCGACGCGCTTCCGGATGGCCCGTCAATCATCGCCACCGGCCCGCTGACCGCCGCCTCGCTCGCCGCCGGGATCGGTGCGGAGACTGGTCGCGAGGCGCTCGCGTTCTTCGACGCGCTCGCCCCGATCGTCCACCGCGATTCGATCGACATGGACACCGCGTGGTTCGCGTCGCGCTGGGACAAGGGTGAGGGCAAGGACTACATCAACTGCCCGATGGACAAGGACCAGTATCTCGCCTTCCACCAGGGTCTGGTCGAAGGCGAGAAGACCCCGTTCAAGGACTGGGAGAAGGATACGCCCTATTTCGACGGCTGCATGCCGATCGAGGTGATGGCGGAGCGCGGCGTCGATACGCTGCGCTATGGTCCAATGAAGCCCGTGGGCCTCGACAACCCGAAGACCGGGCGTTGGCCGCACGCGGTCGTCCAGCTTCGGCAGGACAACGCGCAGGGCACGTTGTGGAACATCGTCGGCTTCCAGACCAAGCTGAAGCACGCCGACCAGGTCCGCCTGTTCCGGACCATTCCCGGCCTGGAGAACGCGGAGTTCGCGCGGCTGGGCGGGCTGCACCGCAACACGTTCATCCGCTCGCCCGAACTGCTCGACGAGACGCTGCGGCTGAAGTCGCGTCCGAACATCCGGTTCGCTGGCCAGATTACCGGCTGCGAAGGGTATATCGAGAGCTGCGGGATCGGCATGCTCGCAGGGTTGTTCGCGGCGGCCGAACTGACGGGCAAGACGTTGACGCCGCCTCCGTACGCGACCGCGCTCGGCGCACTTCTCGGGCATATCACCGGGGGCGCGGAGGCCGAGACGTATCAACCGATGAACGTGAACTTCGGTCTGTTCCCGCCGATCCCCGGCCGGACCAAGAAGACCGATCGCAAGCGGATGTACACCGATCGGGGCCGCGCGGCGCTAGCAGAGTGGCTCAACTCTCCTCGGCAACAGTCTGAACCGGTGGACAATTCACCCGAGCTGGCCCCTTCCGCTTGACCGCGGTCGTGGCAAATTCGGGCGCGGTCATCGTGCCCGATTTGTCACGGTCCGCGTCTGAAAATTTGGTCGTCGCCTTCACCGCCCATTCGTCGAACGACAGTTTCCCGTCGCCGTCGACGTCGAGCCGCGCATAAGCCTTGCGCCGCTGAACGAGATATTCCTCGCGCGTGATCGTCGTATCGCGATCCTTGTCGTAGCGATCGAAGCGCTTCTGTTCGCGCGTCTTGGCGGTCGCCTCGGGGGCGGCATCGGGTAGCGGATCGGTTGTGACCGCGGCGCCGCCCGCTTGCGATATCGGTTGTGCAGGCAGCAGCGGCCCGGGCCGCGCGTTTCCGCTGAACAGCATGAACCCTGCGACGATCAACATGATCACTGCCGCCCCGCCTGCCAGATACCGCCACATCGCTGCCTCCCCCATTGCCCAAGCCTGCACGCTAGGCCCCGGAGGCGACGATCCCCATCCGATTGGTCAGTATCCGGTCAGTCTGTGCCACGCCAACCGCCCGACCCGCTTCGGGCTGCCGGGCGGCGGCGGTGAGTCCGACACGTCGAACCGCGCCGACAGCGCCATCGCCCCGAGCGCCCGTGCCCTGCCCGGCCAGCGACCCCGCAATGCCGCGTCGAGCGCCACCTCCGCCCTCGCACGTGCCAACTGGCGGCTAGGCGCGTCGGTCAGCCGCTGCGACAGATCGGCCATCGCCCAGCCCTCGCCTGCCAGCCCAACGCGCGCATCGGTTACCGACAGCAATGTGCCGGCCAGTTCGAACACTCTGCGCCCCCGATCGCGCGCGAACCGTTCCACGGCCGCGGCATCGAGCACCGGCTCCAGCAGAGCCTCCCACCCATCGGTCATCGCCGCCAGCATCGTCCCCGATACCCCAGCCGGCAGCACGCACGCCTGGAGCGCGGTCAGCACGGGCTCGGCCGGTGCTGGCGCGACATCCAGCCGCCCCAGCGCCTCATACCACCACGTCAGTCGCATCTGGCCAACCAACGGCTCCCGCGTCGTCCGCAGGATCGCGCCGAGTGTATCGTCGAGCGCGAACAGGGCGCCGAGCGCGGGGCGCACCGCAGCGTCGGCATAGCTGAGCGCCAAATGGCGATCGAGGTCGGGTCGGGTCATGCTTGGCTCGATAGCGCGCGGCCAGCCGATCCGCACCCCCACCGATCAGCGGTTGGCACGGTTAATAGCCCGATAACCATGTTCCTTGAGCAGCGCTTACCGGGTCGTGGAGCAAGGAGCGACAAGATCGATACCGTCTGAACCCAACCGCACCTTACTACCCGCATCGAGTCAGGACAGCATGAGCGCCAAGCACGGCCTAAAACGACAACGGCCGACGACCTTTCTAGGGCGGCTGCGTACCGATGTCCGCGGCAATACCTTGATGATCGTCGCGTTCGCGATGATGCCGTTGATCGCAATGGTCGGGTCGGGCCTGGACATGGCACGCGCTTATGTCGCGCGCGACCGGCTCCAGCAGGCGTGCGACGCGGGATCGCTGGCGGCGCGACGCTTGCTGTCGGGTACCACCCTGACGCCCGCCGTCGAAACCGAGGCCACGAATTACTTCAACTTCAATTTCCCTCAGGCGTCGTTCGGCACGGCTGCGTTCACGCCGGTCGTTACCGTACCGTCGATCGGCACGGTGAAGATCACCGCGGCGACGACGATCCCGACGACGGTCATGAAACTATTCGGCTTCTCCAACTTGAACCTGTCGACGAGTTGCTCCGCGACACAGGATTTCGTCGGGACCGACATCATGCTGGTGCTCGACATGTCGGGGTCGATGAACTGTCCGACAAACCGGCCAAACGACGCATGCGGCGAGATCGAACAATATGGTTCGAAGATGCAGGCCCTGCGCGATGCGTCGGAATCACTCTACGACACGCTCCAGTCGGCTCAGGATCAGCTGCATGCCAACAACCTCCGGCTCCGTTACGGGTTCGTGCCCTATAATGCGACCGTGAACGTCGGAAAGCTCGTCTACGCGGAGAATCCGAACTACATTCGCAGCAGCGCTCCGTATCAATCGCGAACGATCACAACGGGCTGGTTTGGCGCTTACGCGACCTACGGACAGATGACGCTGGACACCTCGTCGTTCAAGACGGGCGCGCTGGTCAATACGCCTGGCACATATCCGACAACCAAATCCCGGTGGGCTGGCTGTATCGAGGAGCGCCAGACCGATAATGTCACGATTGATGGCGGACCAGCAACGACCGCGCCTGCCAGCGCATGGGATCTCGACATCAACATGCTGCCGACCTCAGATGCCAGCCGCTGGGCGCCGTGGTGGCCCGAAGCAGAGTTTAATCCAAGTTCAAATCCGGCAGGTCAGTACACCGACGAAAAATATTGTGCGAGTGCCGCCAGTCGGCTGAGGGAATACTATAACGACAAAACTTCGTTCATGTCCTATATCAACAACCTGAAGCCTTTGGGCGGCACCTATCACGATATCGGCGTTATATGGGGCGCGCGATTTATATCGCCCGATGGCATCTTCGCATCCGCAACACCTGAAACAAACGATCAGAACGACCCCGACAATCCCAAGAAGTTGCGTGGATTCAGCGTTCGCAAATACATGATCTTCATGACCGACGGCGATCTTTCGCCGTACCTCAACGTATACACGACCTATGGTGCCGAAGAGCGCGACAAGCGTGTACTTGGAACGTCAGCTGGCAATGCTACGCAGCTCGCGGCTGAGCAGTTGCAGCGGCACCTCCAACGCTTCCGCATGGCCTGTAATGCGGCCAAGAGTCAGGGCATTCAGCTCTATGTCATCGCATTCTCGACCACGCTGACCGCCGACATGCAGAACTGCGCCACCACGCCGGCGATGGCGTCCGGCATTACGACCGCGCCCGCACTGATCGCGAAGTTCCAGGAGATCGGCAGCAAGATCGGGTCGTTGAGGATCAACCAGTGATCGCGATCTCGTCGAGGCTACACGCGCTCGGGCAGGACAAGCGCGGCGCGACGATCGTCGAATTCGCGCTGATCGTACCCGTGCTTGTCGGACTGCTGCTGTCGATCCTCGAAATCGGGTATCAGGGGTATGTCACCGCTGTCGTCCAAGGCGCGCTGTCGAAAGCGTCGCGACAGGTTACGGTCGGCAACAAGACGGCCGCCGACGTGGTGGCGACCATCAAATCCGAAGTCCAGGCGGTCGTCCCCGCGCAATATGTCACGGTCTCGACCCGACGCTATTACAACTTTTCGAACGTCGGCAAGCCGGAGAAGATCACGTCGGACACCGATCCCAAAGGGGTGTTCAATCTCGGCGACTGTTTCGAAGACGCGAACAACAACGGTGTTTATGACGCAACGCCGGGCGATACCGGCGTCGGCAGCGCGGACGACGTGGTCTATTACACGGTCAACGTTGCATATCCGAACCTGACCCCGGTCGGCGCACTGCTGTCCTGGGGGCCGACCCGTAGCGTCGCCGCAACGACGGTGATCCGTAACCAGCCCTTCACCTCGCGCGCAGAGCCGACGAACATATGCACGAAGGTGACATGAGCCGTCCCCAAACCCTCGCCCGCCGGTTTCGAGCAGATGTTCGCGGCCTTGCGATGATCGAGTTCGCGATCGTGGCACCGGTCTTGCTCACGCTCGGACTGGCCGGCGCGGAGATCACGCACATGGCAGTAGCCGTGATGCGCGTGAACCAGATCTCCACGGCCATCTCCGACAACGTCGCACGCGTCCGAGACTCGATCGACGAGTCCGACGTCAACGAGGCACTGCTCAGCGCGAAATTCATCGGTGGCGGTATCGATTTCAACGCAAACGGGCGCGTGGTGGTTTCCAGCGTCGAACCGAACGGCAAGGAAGCCCCGAACGCCGGTCAATACATCCGCTGGCAACGCTGCACCGGCGCGCTGAACATAGCCGACTCGCAACCGAAATACGGTACGCAAGGCAAGGGCCAGAACGACAACACGCTTCCCTACATGGGCAGCAGCACGCGCAAGATCGTCGCTGGTCCCGGCTCCGCGCTGATCTTCGTCGAGGTGACGTACCGGTACCAGCCGCTGGTCTCGTCACGCTTCTTCGGTACGCCGACCCTGCGTTCCGAGTCCGTGTACAACGTTCGCGAGCGCAATACGCAGGTCCTCGCGACGGCACCCGGTACCACAGCGAGCGTTTGCACGACCTACGCAGCGTGAACGCACCGGCCGGATGTTCCGGCCGGTGCGTTGGGATTACTTGTAGGTAACCTTCTTCGCCGCCGTCACGACCTTCGCGACGTCGACCAGCATCAGCTTTTCGAGGTTCGCCGCATAGGGCATTGGGACGTCTTCGTTGGTCACGCGGAGCACCGGTGCATCGAGGTCGTCGAAGCCGTGTTCCATCACCACCGACACGATCTCCGAGGCGATCGAGCAGGTCGCCCAATTCTCTTCGACGATGATCATGCGGTTGGTCTTGGCGAGGCTATTCAGGACCGTCTCGGTGTCGAGCGGGCGCAACGTCCGCAGGTCGATGACCTCCGCGTCGATGCCTTCCTCGGCGAGCTTTTCGGCGGCTTCCAAGGAAATGCCGACGCCGATCGAGTAGCTGACGATCGTCACGTCCTTGCCCTCGCGGACGATCCGCGCCTTGCCGATCGGCAGGACGTGGTTGTCGAGCTTGGGGACGTCGAAGCTGCGGCCGTACATCAGCTCGTTCTCGAGGAACACGACCGGATCCTCGGTGCGGATCGCCGCCTTGAGAAGGCCCTTCGCATCCGCCGCGTCATACGGCGCGATCACGATCAGGCCGGGAACGCTCGCATACCACGCCGCGAAGTTGTGCGAGTGCTGAGCACCCACGCGCGACGCTGCGCCGTTGGGACCGCGGAACACGATCGGGCAGCGCATCTGGCCGCCCGACATGTAGTTGGTCTTGGCGGCCGAGTTGATGATGTGGTCGATCGCCTGCAACGCGAAGTTGAAGGTCATGAACTCGACGATCGGGCGAAGCCCGCCCATCGCCGCGCCAGCACCGATACCTGCAAAGCCGTATTCGGTGATCGGCGTGTCGATGACGCGACGGTCACCGAACTCGTCGAGCAGGCCCTGGGTCACCTTGTACGCGCCCTGATACTGCGCGACTTCCTCGCCCATCACGAAGACGCGGTCGTCCTCGCGCATTTCCTCGGCCATCGCGTCGCGCAGCGCCTCGCGGACGGTCGTCTTGACCATCTCGGTGCCCTCGGGGATCGCCGGGTCGGAGATGCCGACCTTCTCCGCCGACGCGACGAGCTGCTGCGTGCCGCTCTCGGCCTTGGCGGGCGAAGCGCCTTCTGGAACCGGCGGTGCCTTGTCGTCCGACGGCGTTTCCTTCGGCGCGGCGTTGGCTGCGTCGCCCGAGCGTGCCTCGGTTGGCTTGCTGTCGCTCGCGCTTTCACCCTCTTCGAGGATCGTCGCGATAACGGTGCCGACCTTCACGTTGTCGGTCCCTTCGGCGACGGCGATCGAGCCGATCGTGCCTTCGTCGATCGCTTCGAACTCCATAGTCGCCTTGTCGGTCTCGATCTCGGCGAGGATGTCGCCCGACTTGACGCTATCGCCTTCCTTGACGAGCCACTTGGCCAGCGTGCCCTCTTCCATCGTCGGGGAGAGCGCGGGCATCTTGATCTCGATCGCCATCAGTACGTCTCCACCAGAACGTCGGTGTAGAGCTCGGCAGCATCCGGCTCCGGGGTCTGCTCGGCGAAATCGGCGGCTTCGTTCACGATTTTCCTGATTTCCTGTTCAAGCGATTTGAGGTCCGCCTCGGTCACGCCCTGCGCGTCGAGCAGCTTCTTCATGTGGTCGATCGGATCCGACTTGTCGCGAACCGCCTGGACCTCGTCGCGCGTGCGGTACTTGGCCGGATCGGACATCGAGTGGCCACGATAGCGATAGGTCTTCATCTCGAGGATGACCGGGCCCTTGCCGGCGCGGACCCACGCCAGCGCTTCCTCGGCGGCACCGCGGCAGGCCAGCACGTCCATGCCGTCGACCTGGATGCCCGGAATGCGGAAGCTCTCGCCGCGGCGATACAGCTGGTCCTCGGCCGAGGCGCGATTGACGCTGGTGCCCATGGCGTACTGGTTGTTCTCGATCACGAAGATGATCGGCAGCTTCCACAGCTCGGCCATGTTGAAGCTCTCGTACACCTGGCCCTGGTTCGCGGCGCCGTCGCCGAAATAGGCCATGCAGATGCCGCCGTCGTTCGAGTATTTATGCTTGAACGCGAGCCCGGTGCCGAGCGACACCTGCGCACCGACGATGCCGTGGCCGCCGTAGAATTTATGCTCGGTCGAGAACATGTGCATCGACCCGCCCTTGCCCTTCGAGATACCCGAATTGCGGCCGGTCAGCTCTGCCATGATGACCTTCGGGTCGATCCCGTAGGCGAGCATGTGGCCGTGATCGCGGTAGCCGGTGATCACCGAATCGGTTTCGCCGTTAAGCGCGGACTGAAGCCCGACCGCGACCGCTTCCTGGCCGATGTAGAGATGGCAGAAGCCACCGATCAGGCCCAAGCCATAGAGCTGGCCCGCTTTTTCCTCGAAACGGCGGATCAGCAGCATCTGCCGATACATTTCGAGCAGTTCGTCCTTCGACGCCTCGTAGGGCTTTGGTTCTGCCGGTCGTTCGCGGTTCGTAATCGGCGGTTCGGCGATGGCGCGTGCTGGTGGGGGGGTCTTGGCCACGATGTGGGAAACCTCGTTTTCCGTAGGGGAGTTGAGGGAGCCTATAGGCGCGGACGGGGCGGAACATCAATTCCCGTCTGGGGTATGTTGGTTTTGGGGGCTTGGGATGGACGGATCGGCACGTCGCGCTAGCCTTGTCATGAGCCTGCCACCACCCCGGCGAAGGCCGGGGCCCAATTGGTGAGGTTGTAGTAACGGCGCGCATTGCTCAGTTGGCGACGTCCCCCAATTGGGCCCCGGCCTTCGCCGGGGTGGTGGTGTAGGGATGAAGGAGTGGTGGCAGAAGCATAGCTGCCTGCGCTCGGCGGCTCCTGCCCCGCTTGTTCTTCCGCGAAGGCGGGAGCCCAGTCTGGACTCCCGCCTTCGCGGGAGAACAAGGAGAAGGAGCGACCTCTCCTCGCGCCACTATCCCCACCCCAAGCAAAGCTCCGGTTGCCCTCCCCTCGCGCCCGAGCCTAAAGCCACCCCCAATGGCTCCCACGACAGACCCCCACCAGCATCCCTTACGGATCGCCAATTTCCGCGCCTATTGGCTGTCCCGCTTCACCGGTACGATCGCGGTCAGCGCGATGTCGATCGTGATCGGGTGGCAGGTCTACAATATCGCCCGCGAGACGATGGACATCCGCCAGGCGGCCTTCATGCTCGGCATGATCGGGTTCGCGCAGTTCGTGCCGCTGTTCCTGCTCACCCCGATCACCGGCCTCATCGCAGACAGCTTCGACCGCCGCTGGATCGTCCGGGGCACGACGACGCTGCTGGTCCTCACGGCCGCGACATTGTGGTTGCTGACGTGGACCGGCCACCTGACGCTCGGCGTGCTGTTCGTCGCCGCGGTCGCGTTCGGCGTGGCGCGGGCCTTCTCCGGCCCGGCATATTCCGCATTGGCCCCGAACCTCGTCCCTCGCGCCGTCCTCCCGACCGCGATCGCGATCAGCTCGATCGCGTGGCAGGTCGGCACGATCGCCGGTCCCAGCGTCGGGGGGCTGCTGTATGCGATCCATCCCGAAGTCGCGTACGGCGTCGCCACGCTGCTCTTTCTCGTCGCGCTCGTCTTCATGTTCATGATCGGCCCGGTACCGCAGCCCGCGACGCAGACCGATCACCGCCCGCTTGCCCGGATCATCGAGGGCTTCACCTATGTCCGCCGCAACCGCCTCGTCCTCGCGACCATCACGCTGGACCTGTTCGCGGTGCTGCTCGCCGGCGCGACCTCGCTGCTGCCGGTGTACTCGCGCGACATCCTCCACGTCGGATCCCAGGGGCTGGGCGTGCTCGCGGCCGGCATGGGAATCGGCGCGGCGGTCACGGCGATCTGGTTCTCGTTCCGGCCGATGAGCACCAACGTCGGCGTGAAGATGCTGATCGCCGTCGTCGTGTTCGGCCTCGCGATCCTCACCTTCGGAGTCGCCACGCCGATCGTCGACCTGCTCGGCATCGCGCCCGGTACGATCGCCGGCATCCCCGTCCAGCCCGCCTTCGTCCTCAGCCTCGTCGCGCTGATCGTCGCGGGCGGCGCAGACATGATCTCGGTCTATGTCCGCCAGTCGTTGATCCAGCTCCATACGCCGGACGCGATGCGCGGCCGCGTCAGCGCGGTGTCGCAGCTCACCATCTCCGCGTCGAACGAACTCGGCGAATTCGAGAGCGGCGTGATGGCGTCGCTGCTCGGTCCGGTCGGGGCAGTGGTGTTCGGCGGCGTCGGTGCTATTGCGATCACGATCGGCTGGGCGCGACTGTTCCCGGAACTCGGCCGCGCGAAAACCTTTGATCCCCCAGAGATTCTGGAAACCGAACCTCAGCACGGAGAAGCCAAGCCATGAAGGCCAACTCGATCCTCGACACGATCGGCAACACGCCGCACGTCCGCCTGTCGAAGCTGTTCCCCGATTCCGAAGTCTGGGTGAAGTCCGAGCGGTCGAACCCCGGTGGCTCGATCAAGGACCGCATCGCGCTCGCGATGATCGAGGCCGCCGAAAAGGACGGCCACCTCCAGCCCGGCGGCACGATCATCGAGCCGACCAGCGGCAACACCGGCATCGGCCTCGCGCTGGTCGCTGCGGTGAAGGGCTACAAGATCGTCCTCGTCATGCCCGAAAGCATGTCGATCGAACGCCGCCGTCTGATGCTCGCATACGGTGCGACCTTCGACCTGACCCCACGCGAAAAGGGCATGAAGGGCGCGATCGAGCGTGCCAAGGAACTGGTCGAGCAGACCTCCGGCTCGTGGATGCCGCAGCAGTTCGAGAATCCTGCGAACATCGCCGTGCATGTCGCTACGACCGCGCAGGAAATCCTCGCCGACTTCCGTGACACGCCAATCGACGTGATCATCACCGGCGTCGGCACCGGTGGCCACATCACCGGCGTCGCCGAGGCGCTAAAGAAGGAATGGCCGTCGCTGAAAGTCTATGCGGTCGAGCCCGCAGCCTCGCCGGTCATCGCCGGTGGCCAGCCCGGGCCTCACCCGATCCAGGGCATCGGCGCCGGCTTCATCCCGGTTAATCTCCACACGCAAGCGCTAGACGGGGTGATCGAGGTCGACGCCGCGGTGGCCAAGGACATGGCGCGCCGCTCGGCGACTGAAGAGGGCATGCTGGTAGGCATCAGCTCGGGTGCGACACTCGCAGCAATACTTCAGAAGCTGCCTGATCTGCCTGACAACGTTCGGGTTCTCGGATTCAACTACGACACCGGTGAGCGCTATCTGTCGGTTCCGGACTTCCTGCCAGAACAGTGAAGACCGATCTTTCCGCGCGCGGCACTCGGGTGCTGCGCGCCACTCTCGTCGGCATTTCCGCGCTGGCGATCATCGGGCCTGCGCTGGTCGTCGCCAACGCGCCCACGATCGTTCACGTCTCAAAGCGGGTGAAGCTCCCGCCCGGTCGGGTCGTGCCGCAAGCCGAGGTGCCTGAAGTCGAGCCCGTCAAGTTCGTCGACCTCAGTCCCGAGGACGCGCGCGCGTTCAATGCGACGGTGCCGTTTTCGACGGCCCCCAACCCGGCCGCACGCCCGTTCCGCTTTGCCGGCGGACCTGAAGACTTGGCGCGCGCCACCGATTGTATGGCGGCGGGTATACTGTACGAGGCCGGCGACGACACGCTCGGCGAACGTGCGGTCGCGCAGGTCGTGCTCAATCGCCTGCGCCATCCGGCCTTTCCTAAGACCGTGTGCGGAGTCGTGTTCGAGGGGCAGGATCGCGCCACCGGTTGCCAGTTCAGTTTCAGCTGCGACGGTGCGATCACGCGCTGGCACCCGACCGACGATGCCTGGCGTCGGGCGCGAGACGTGGCCACGGCGGCGTTGTCCGGGGCGGTGTTCAAGCAGGTCGGCTATGCCACGCATTACCATACCGACTGGGTCGTGCCGTACTGGCAGTCGAGCCTCGACAAGATCGCCGCAGTGAACACGCATCTGTTCTTCCGCTGGTCCGGCTGGTGGGGGACACCCGCGGCGTTCGGGCGTCATCCGGAAGCCGTCGAGCCGGTGATCACGCAGCTTGCCGACCTGTCCGACGCGCACAAGATGGGCGCTGCGCTGGCCGAGGCGGATGCCGCACTGGCGGAAGCGTCGATCGCCATGGGGTTTGGGGCGGCGGGGTTTGGCACGCCTGCCGAGGGGGCGTCTGCGCCCGTGACACCGCTCGATGGCGATACGATCTTCGTGACGTTGCCGCGCAACCAGAGTGCCGACGGCTTGACCCTGCTTGCGGCCCAGGCGTGCGGCGACAAGCCATTCTGCCGTTACATGGCGTGGACCGACGGCACGAAGATGGCGACCGCGATCCCGCTGGAGCCCGCGCAGACGGCCGCATTGAGTTTCAGCTATTTACGCGATCGGGCGAGCAACTACGAGCGATCGCTGTGGAACTGCCGTCAGTTCAAGCGCGCGGATCCGACCCAGTGCATGGTGGCGCGGGCGGCGATGACTGCCGTACCACCGCCACCCGCCGTTGCGCCGAACACGCCTGCCGCAGCGGTCGAACTGAACGGTGTTCGGCGGAAACCGAACCCCGCCGCGCCGCCGGTGTCGGCAACGCCGGCGTCTGCCGCACCGATCACCAAGTAGCACGCCCCTGCTCCCACCCCTGAGAGGGAGGGGTTGGGGGTGGGTAGGCCTGCTTGGGTCAAGAGAGGGTGCGGACTCGCGGAGCCCGACCCACCCCCTGCCCCCCCCTCACAGGGAGGGGGGAAGAGAAGGGTCACTCCCCGATCAGGCGGCCATGAACATTTCGGGCGGCAGCGCCATCAGCGACTCCGCGCCCCCCTCGATCTTCCGACGCAGCGCGCCGGCATCCGGCAGGATCCGCTCGGCATAAAAGCGCGCCGTCACCAGCTTGGCGTCGAGAAACGCAGCCTCGCCCTCGCCCGCCGCCTTCAGCTTGGTCGCAGCGACCGCCATCCGCAGCCACATGACGCCAACCGCGACGATCCCCATCAGGTGCATGTAGCAGACTGCGCCGGCGCCGACGTTTTCCGGGTTCTTCATGCCATTGGCCATGAACCACATCGTCGCCGCCTGAAGCTGGCCGTTCGCCTTCTCCAGCGCCTCGGCGAACGATGCCGTCGCCGGATCGCCCTTCGCCGCAGCAACGTCGTCCGCCACCAGCTTGAAGAACGCCTGGATCCCGCGACCGCCATTCTGCGCGAGCTTGCGGCCGACCAGATCCATCGCCTGGACGCCGTTGGTGCCCTCGTAGATCATCGCGATCCGGGCATCGCGGACATACTGCTCCATGCCCCATTCGGCAATGTAGCCGTGGCCGCCATAGACCTGCTGCGCGTTGGTCGCGATCGCATAGCCCATGTCGGTGCCGTATCCCTTGATGACCGGGGTCAGCAGCGAGATCATGTCGCCCGCGATCTGGCGCTCTTCCTCGGTTTCGGCGTGGTGCTCGAGATCCGCCTGGAGCGCGGTCCACAGGATCAGCGCGCGAAGGCCCTCGGTCAGCGACTTGCCCTCCATCAGCATGCGGCGGATGTCGGGATGCACGAACAGCGTATCCGCCTTCTCCTGCGGCTCCTTCGGCCCGGTCAGCGCGCGACCCTGGCGGCGGTCGTGCGCGTACTGCACCGCATTCTGGTAGGCGACCTCAGCCACGCCCAGTCCCTGAAGCCCGACACCGAGACGCGCGGCGTTCATCATGATGAACATCGCGGCGAGGCCCTTCATCTCCTCGCCGACCAGCCAGCCGGTCGCCGAATCATAGTTCATCACACAGGTCGAGTTCGCGTGGATCCCCATCTTGTGCTCGATCGAGCCGCACGTGACGCCGTTGCGCGCGCCGAGCGACCCGTCCTCGTTCACCAGGACCTTCGGCACGACGAACAGCGAAATGCCCTTCGAGCTGTCCGGTGCGCCCGGCGTCTTGGCCAGCACGAGGTGGATGATGTTCTCGGTCAGATCATGCTCGCCGCTCGAGATGAAGATCTTGGTGCCGGTGATCGCGTAGGAGCCATCCGCCTGCGGCTCGGCCTTGGTGCGGATCAGGCCCAGATCGGTGCCGCACTGCGGCTCGGTCAAGTTCATCGTCCCGCCCCATTCGCCCGACACCATCTTCGGCACGTACATCGCCTTCTGCGCGTCCGAACCCTTGGCGATCAGCGCGGCGATCGCGCCGTGCGTGAGCCCCGGATACATCGCGAACGCCATGTTCGACGAGATCATGTATTCCTGAAACGCGGTCGACACGACGTGCGGCATGCCCTGCCCGCCGTACTCCGGCTGGTTGCCGAGCGTCGCCCAGCCGCTCTCGACATACTGCTTATAGGCTTCCTTAAAGCCGTCCGGCGTCGTCACCGAACCGTCCTCGTGCCGCGTGCAGCCCTGCTGGTCGCCCGACAGGTTGAGCGGGAACAGGACTTCGGCGACGAACTTGCCGCCCTCTTCGAGCACCGCATCGACGACGTCGGGCGATGCCGCGTCAAAGCCGGGGAGATTGGAATAGCGCGGCAAGCCGACGACATGCTCGAGGACGAAACGCGTGTCGCGGACGGGGGGCGTATACTGGGGCATGGTTTATCCTTGCGGGGTGTCTTGGGCGCGGCTGGCTTCGAGAAGGGCCACGAAACTGGTGAGTTCGTCGATGGCGAGATCGATGTCGCGCTTCTGCGCGGTCAGCAGCGCGATCCGCGCCTGGCTGCGCTCGATCACGACCTGGCGCTGCGCGCGCCGGCCGTCGCCGAGATCGTAGAGATCGATCATCTCGCGGATTTCGCCGAGGCTGAACCCGACGCGCTTGCCGCGCAGGATCCAGGCGAGCCGCGCGCGATCACGGTGCGAATAGATGCGTTGCGTGCCGCGACGCTCGGGCGCGATCAGCCCCTCGTCCTCGTAGAACCGGAGCGCGCGAGCCGTCACGTCGAACTCGGCCGACAGGTCGGAGATCGTAAAGCTCTCACGATCGTGCCGCGGTTCGATTACCGCGTAGGACTCGGGAGAAACCGGGGAAGGAGGTGCTCGTGTCGCCATCCCCGGACAAATAACTCTCGTTTACGTCAACGTCAATTAGCGCAGAGCAACTTCCCGGCAGATGATCGCCCACTCGTTGAGCGCAGCGTCGAGGCCTCCGAGCGCGATTCGCTGATCCGATCGACGGTCAGCGCAGCGAGCGAGGCACGGCCGGTGCAGAGCGATTCGCAGGCCTCGGGGATTTCGGCTGGGAAGACGATCCGGTCTCCGTCAAACTTCGCGTCGAATTTGCACGTGCCGAACACGACCTTGAGTGCGTCGCCCGAGCGCTCGACCGTGCCCGACGCGGTACAGCCTTGGGCCTCGCCATAATCGACGCTGACCCCGATCCGGGCAATCTTGTCCGTCCCGACGACGCAGACCCGGTCGGTATCGCGCGCCCAGGATCCTTGCAGCGGCGCGTTCGGATCCGGCACGATCCCCGCCGTCTCGGCTGCTGCCTCCAGCCGAGCCCCCGCGCTGTCCGCCACGACGTTGGACGGCTCTCGCCCACATCCGCCCAACACTAAAGCGAGCAGCAGCGCCCGCCTCATTCAGCCGGCACCAGCTTATCTCCATCGATCCGCCGGAAGAAACAGGTGCGTTCACCGGTATGGCACGCCGGGCCCGCGGCATCGGCGATCACCCACACCGCATCCTGGTCGCAATCGATCCGCAGCTCGGCGACACGCAGCACGTTCCCCGACGTTTCGCCCTTCTTCCAGAGCTTCTCCCGGCTACGCGACCAGAAATGCGCCTCGCCGGTTGCCTGCGTCTCGGCCAGCGCTTCCGCGTTCATATGCGCGACCATCAGCACGTCGCCCGACACGCGGTCGGTGACGACCGCGGTCAGAAGCCCGGCAGAATCGAATTTCGGATCGAGCGTCAGGCCCGTGTCGCGGCTGTGTGTCATGCCCCGGATATACCCGAAACCCGCCGCGATGCGACCAGCGGCACGCAATGTTATTACAAACAGGCGACAAGCCCGCCAACCGCTCGTATAGGGCAGCTTCCGCACGACGTGAGATCCGGCATGCAGACGACCAATCCTTTCGATGACGACAAACTCCGCGAAGAATGCGGGGTGTTCGGCGTCTCCGCCACCGATGGCGCGGCCGCGCTCGTAGCCCTGGGGCTGCACGCGCTGCAGCACCGCGGGCAGGAAGCTGCCGGCATCACGACCTTCGATGGGGCCAATTTCCACACCCACCGCGCGATGGGTCATGTCGCGGGCAATTTCGACCGCGACGACGTGATCCGCGCCCTCCCCGGCACCGTCGCCTGCGGCCATGTCCGCTATTCGACGACTGGCGAGACGGCCTTGCGCAACGTCCAGCCGCTCTACGCCGAGCTGTCGACCGGTGGCTTCGCCATCGCGCATAACGGCAATATTTCCAATGCGATGCGGCTGCGGCGTGAGCTCGTCCGGCGCGGTTCGATCTTCCAGTCGACCAGCGATACCGAGACGATCATCCATCTCGTCGCGACCTCGAACTACCGGACGCTGCTCGATCGCTTCATCGACGCGCTGAAGCAGATCGAGGGCGCGTACTCGCTGATCGTGATGACGCCCGAGGGCATGATCGCCTGCCGCGATCCGCTCGGCATTCGCCCGCTCGTGATGGGCAAGCTCGACGACGCGGTAATCTTCGCGTCCGAGACGGTCGCGCTCGACGTCGTCGGTGCCACCTTCGTCCGCGCAGTCGAGCCGGGTGAACTCGTCATCGTCCAGGGCTCCGAGATCCGCTCGATCCGCCCGTTTGCGCCAATGGCGGCGCGGCCGTGCATCTTTGAATGGGTGTATTTCTCAAGGCCGGACTCGATCGTCGACGATCACTCGATCTATTCGGTGCGCAAAGCGATCGGCGCACAGCTCGCGATCGAATCGCCGGTCGATGCAGACCTCGTCATCCCCGTCCCCGATTCAGGTACCCCCGCGGCAATCGGCTATGCGCAGCAATCGGGCATCCCGTTCGAGCTCGGCATCATCCGCTCGCATTATGTCGGCCGCACCTTCATCTCGCCGGGCGACAAGGTCCGCCACCTCGGCGTGAAGCTCAAGCACAACGCCAATCGCGCGCTGATCAAGGGCAAGCGGGTCATCCTGGTCGACGATTCGATCGTCCGCGGCACGACTTCGCTCAAGATCGTCCAGATGATGCGCGAGGCGGGTGCCGCCGAAGTGCATATGCGGATCGCCAGCCCGCCGACGCGCCATTCGTGCTTCTACGGCGTCGATACGCCCGAGCGCGCGAAACTGCTCGCGGCCAAGCTCGATCTGGGCGGGATGACCGGTTTCATCCATGCCGACAGCCTGAACTTTATCTCGATCGACGGCCTCTATAAGGCGCTTGGCGAGGCGAAGCGCGCGGACGTCCGGCCGAAATACTGCGATGCTTGTTTCACCGGCGATTATCCGACCACGCTGACCGACCATGACGAAGGTTCGGAAGTCGACCAGTTCGCGATGCTCGCCGAACGCGTCATCTGATATCCCGGGAGCGATTATGACGGACAAGCCTCTCGACGGCCGGCTGGCCTTGGTCACCGGTGCGAGCCGCGGCATCGGCGCCGCAACCGCGATCGCGCTGGCGGCGAAGGGCGCGCACGTCGTCCTGACCGCGCGCACCCCTGGCGGCCTCGAAGAGGTCGAGGCGACGATCCACGCGGCCGGCGGCTCCGCAACGATCGCTCCGCTCGATCTGGCCGAGAGCGAGGCCATTGCGCGGCTCGCGACGGCGATCGGCGACCGCTGGGATGCGCTCGATATTCTCGTGCTCAACGCTGGCATGCTCGGCTCGCTGTCGTCGGTCCCGGCGATCGATCCGAAGGAAATGGCGCAGGTCCTGACGCTCAACGTCAGCGCACAGGCGGCGCTGATCGCGGCGTTCGATCCGATGCTGAAGAAGGCGAAGTCGGCCCGGGTGATCGGCGTGACCTCCAGCGTCGGCCGCAAACCTCGCGCGTATTGGGGCCTCTACGGCGCGTCGAAGGCGGCGTTCGAAACTCTCCTAGGCGCGTACGGCGACGAGATGGCCGAGATCAGCGCCATTCGCACAGCGATCGTCGACCCCGGCGCGACACGGACCAAGATGCGCGCCCGCGCCTATCCGGGGGAGGACCCGAACTCGGTCAAGGAACCAACGGTCGTGGCTGACCGCATCGTATCGCTGGCGATCGAAGGCTTCGAACCCGGCCACTTCGAGCGAGTAGCGTAAGCCACTACCCCGTCATTCCCGCGGAGGCGGGAACCCAGACTGGCTGGCCAAGCGGTTCAATCAACGATGTTAGCCAATATGGATCCCCGCCTCCGCGGGGATGACGGATTGGGAATGGCAGCGCTACCGTTTCACCAAAGTAACCTGCGCCACATCGATCCCGCCACCCAAAAACCCACCCTCGCAATACATCAGATAATACCGCCACAACGCCACGAACCGCGCGTCGAACCGCGCCGGCAACCGCCCCTCCGCGACCGCCGCATCGAACGCCACCCGCCACCGGCGCAACGTCTCGGCATAGTGTAGCCCGAACCCGCGACGGTCCTCCCAAACGAGCCCCCGCGCCTCCGCCAGCGCCCGAAACCGCGGCTCCGACAGCAGCATTCCGCCCGGAAAAACGTAGCGCTGGATGAAGTCCACACTCCGCGAATAGGAGTCGAAGATCGCATCGTCGATCGAGATATACTGCAACGCTGCACGCCCCCCCGGCTTCAGCGCGCGTGCGATGGCATCGAGATACACCGGCCAATATTCCTCGCCGACCGCCTCGACCATCTCGATGCTCGCCACCGCGTCATAGGTGCCAGTGACGTCACGGTAATCGGTCAGCGCCACGCGAACACCATCGAGCCCCGCCGCCGCAATCCGGTCGTCGACCTGCCGCTTCTGCTCGGTCGACAGCGTCAATGCATGCACACCAACACCCGCACGCGCCGCCATCTCGGCGAACGATCCCCAGCCGCAACCGATCTCCAGGATCGTATCGCCAGCTCGCGCCTTGGTCCGGTCGAGGATCGCGCGCAGCTTGGTCGCCTGCGCTGCCTCATGCGGTTCGGCATCGTCGAAGGGCTCGGCGAAGATCGCGCTGGAATAGGTCAGGCTCGGATCGAGCCACGTCTCGTAGAAGTCGTTGCCGAGGTCATAATGCGCTGCGATATTCTTCCGCGAGCCAGTCGGGTCGTTCCGCCGCATCCTGTGCCACGCCCGCGCCGCCAACCGCACCACGCCCCCTGACCGCGCCGCGCCCCCCAACGACCGCCGGTTGCGCATGAAAAGGTCGAACAGCGGTACCGGATCGGGGCTCGACCAGTCGCCTGCCGCCCAGCCCTCATACCAGCCGACCGACCCCGCCGTCGCGAGCCGGACCAGCGCGCGCCAACGATGGACGGTGACGACAGGCAAAGGCCCAGGCGCGCGGCCGCCGATCAGCCGTCGCGTGCCATCGGGCAATCGCGCGTCGATACCGCCGCTCTCAAGCCCCGCATCGATCCGGTCGAGCAATCGGTGAAAAATCGGCGCGACGACACGCGCAACCGGGGAAGCCTGCGCGGCGGGCACATCATCGAAAGCGGGAACGGCAGTCATCGCGGCGCTCCATGCAACAGGGGCCGCGGCTAGGAAAGAGCCGTCGGCGCGGAAACGGCTGGAACGCGATGCCTGCGCTATGTCAGCGCGCAACGCTCCCCCCTACCTGAAAGGGAGGGATTGGGGGCGGGTAGGCTTATTTGAGCCACTGGCGATCGGTCATGCGGAACCCCAACCCACCCCCAGCCCCTCCCTTCCAAGGAGGGGAGCAGACGGACCCTACCGCGCGTGCCGCCCAGCCTCGAGCGCCCGCTCCCGCCCTTCCCGATGCCCGACGATCTTCGCCGGATAGTCGTGAGGCCGACACCCGGATTCCTCCGGATCGTGGACAGCCCCCCCCGACACCTTCGCCAGTTCAGGCACCCACTCCCGAATATACTCCCCCGCGTCGAACTTCTCCGACTGCGACAACGGCGCCATGATCCGCCCAAACATATTCGAATCAACCCCGGTCCCGGACACCCACTGCCAGTTCACCGAATTATTCCCGTAATCCGCATCGACCAGGCAGTCCCAGAACCAGCGCTCCCCCTCGCGCCAGTCGATCAGCAGGTGCTTCACGAGGAAGCTCGCCGTGATCATCCGTACGCGGTTGTGCATCCACCCCGTCGCCCAAAGCTGGCGCATCCCGGCGTCAACGATCGGATACCCGGTCCTGCCCTCCTGCCACGCCTTCAGGTCGGCATCAGCGTCCTTGCCCGACCGCCAGGGGAGCTTGTCGAACTTGGGCCGCCCGTTCGTATCGCCGTAATCCGGCATCGTCAGCACGACGCCATCGGTGAAGTCGCGCCATGCGAGTTCCTTGCGAAACGTCGTCGCATCGCCGTGTCCATCGACCGCATGCCACACGGTACGCGGCGATATCTCCCCGAAATGCAGATGCGGCGAAAGGCGCGAGGTGCCCTCGATCGACGGCATGTTGCGATCGACGTCATACGCCTCGACGATCGGCGCCATCGCCTTCGCGTTCTTCAACGCCTGCGCCTCGCCCGGCGTCCAGTCCTTGAACCCCGTCGACCAGTCCGGCTTCGTCGGCAGCAGGTCCCAGTCCGCGAGCTTCTCGCTCTTCGGCCACTTCGACGGCGCCGGGATGGTCCGCGGTACAGGCTCGGGTTCGCCCGGCGGCATCATCTGGTTGAGCGCCTTCCAGAACGAGGAATAGACCTTGAACTGCCCGCCCGACCCCGTCTTCACATCCTCGACGCGCGCGAGATGGTTGCCGTCATGCAGGCACAGTCGATCGCCGAGCGCTGCCTCGGCCTTGCGCCACCACGGCTCGTAATGCCGGATCGCGTGCACCTGTCCGGCGCCGGTTTCCTCCATCAGCGCCGTCAGAACCTCGACCGCATCGCCGCGCCGCAGGATTAGCCTCGATCCCTTGTCAGCCAGCGACGTCCCGAACGCGTCCAGCGTATGATGCAGCCACCAGCGCTGCGCCCCGCCCATCTTCCATTTCCCCGGCGCATCGTCGTCGAGCACATAGACCGGGATCACCGGCCCCGCATGCGCGGCCGCGATCAGCGCGGGTTGATCATGAAGGCGAAGGTCCTGGCGCAGCCAGAGCAGGGAAGGTGTCGTCATCGCGCGTTCAATGCACCAACCCGCCGTCCGGCGTCACGCGCGGCCGCAAAAGTTTGGCCGAGCGTCATGATCGCCGCGACGTGCCGTTCGGCGATCGCCAGCGCATCCTCGCCGTATCCCCCGCCGACCGTACTCGCGAGCGGCAAGCCCCGCGCGATCGCGAGGCCCGCGACCAGCCGCTCTCGCCGCGCCAGACCGTCTAAGGTCAGCGCCAGCCGCCCCAGCCGATCGCCATCGAACGGATCCACCCCCGCCTGATACAGGATCAACTCCGGCCGAAACTCTTCGAGCAACGGCACCAGAGTCCCCTCCAGAGTCGCCAGATAAACCTCGTCGCCGACCTTGTCGGGCAGCGGCACGTCGACCGTCGACCGCGCCTTCCGCACCGGAAAATTCTTCTCCGCGTGAATCGAATAGGTCGCGATCTCCGGCCGTCCCGCCAGCAGCGCCGCGGTCCCGTCGCCCTGATGCACGTCGCAATCGACCACGAGAACGCGCGACACCCGCCCCTCGTCGATCAGTCGTGCCGCCGCGACCGCGAGATCGTTGAACACGCAGAACCCCGCGCCGGTGTTCGCCAGTGCATGATGGCTCCCACCCGCCGTATTCGCCGCAAACCCGTGCTCCAGCGCGAGACGCGCCGCGAGCCACGTCCCGTGCGGCACGATCGCCGCGCGCGATGCCACCGCCGCCGTCACCGGAAATCCGATCCGCCGCTCCTTCTCCTTCGGCACGTCCGCGCGAAGCACCTCGGCGACATAATCCTCGTCATGCACCGCCTCTAGCCACGCAGTCGGCGTCGTCTCGGCGCGATGCCATGCGACGGCATCGCCTTTGTCGAGCAGCAGGTCGCGGATCAGCCCGTTCTTGTTCCAGCGGTAGGTCGAACGCGCAGGCGCTGGCGTGACATAGTCGGGATGGTGGACGACATGGATCATGCTCCGTAGGTAGGAGCGCGATGCCCGAGACCCAAGCTGCCCGAGCCCCAAGTACCTGCGTTGCGGAGACTATTTTGACCGACGTTTCGACCCTCCCCTACCGTCCCTGCGCCGGCATCATGCTGATCAACGCCGAGGGCAAGGTCTTCGTCGGCCAGCGCAATGATTCGCCGCTTGAGGCGTGGCAGATGCCGCAGGGCGGGATCGATCCCGGCGAGGACGCCGAAGCCGCCGCACTGCGCGAACTCGGCGAGGAAACCGGAGTCATGCCCGACAAGGTCGAACTGATCGCCGAAGCTCCCGGCGAGTTCGTCTACGACCTTCCCCCCGAACTGCTCGGCAAGGTGTGGAAAGGCAAATGGCGCGGCCAGACGCAGCGCTGGTTCCTCTATCGCTTCCTCGGCACCGATGCCGACGTGAACATCGCCACCGAGCATGAGGAGTTCCGTGCGTGGCGGTGGAGCGATCCCTCCGACCTGCCGCGGCTGATCGTGCCGTTCAAGAAGGCGCTGTACGAACAGGTACTCGCCGCCTTCGCGCCACATCTCGGCGCAACCGGCCAGCGCTGAGCAGTTCCCAATATGCTGCACTGCCGCTACGGAACGGCTGTGCGTCGCTTATCCCTTCTCCTTCTCGCCCCGCTGCTGTTGGCGAACGCGCCCGATCCGCAATCGGTGATGATCCCCGAAACCATCCGCGCGATGCTCGACGCGGCGCTGGAGTCAGGCAACGAGGCGGACGTCAACACGGTTGCCAAATACGCTCGCGCCGCCGATCCGCTCAGCGGCGATGCGGTGTTGGCGATCGCCGAGAAATGGAAGGCCGACCGCGCAGCGCAGCGCACACAGGTTATCCGACAGGCGAGCTTCCTCGACTTGTGGAGCGGTAAGGCGGAGGTCGGCGGCTATCTGACGACGGGCAATTCGGACACCGCGGGCGGCACCGCGGTGCTGGACCTGAACCGCGAAGGTCTTCGCTGGAGGCACAAGTTCCACGCGCAGGCCGACTATCAGTCGAACCTCAACATCACCACGCGCGAGCATTACCTCGCTTCGTACGAACCCAATTACAAGGTCGACGATCGCGCGTATATTTACGGCGTCGCCCAGTATGAAAGCGACCGCTTCCTGGGCTATTTCAACCGCTATTCGACATCGGTCGGTGCCGGCTACAGCGTGATCAAGACTGCGGGCACTAAACTCGATCTCGAATTGGGGCCTGCGTACCGCGATACCGAGTTCACCGACAATACCGTGCAGAGCAGCATCGCGGCACGTGGCACCGCGAACTTCAGCATTCGCATCCTCAGCGGGCTTTCGGTCAGCCAGGTCGCGTCCGCCTATGTCCAACGCTACAACAGCACGCTCAGCGGCACGACCTCGCTCAACGCTAAGCTGATCGGGCCGCTGTCCGCCGCGCTGTCGTACAGCGTCCAGTATGAAAGCGAACCGCCGGTCGGCTCGGTTTCAACCGACACCACCAGCCGCGCGTCGCTGGTCTACAGCTTCTGACGCTGTTCCCTCGCGCGCCCAGCCTCGCTAGGGTTAGGTGATGAGGGGACTTTCAACGATAGAGCGCGATGCCGTCGACACGGCGGGCGCTTCACCCATGTTGGCCCATGTCGAAACGTGGGCGGCGACCAACAGCGGCACGCGCAATCTCGCGGGGCTAGCGACGATGGCTGGATTGCTCGGCGATGCGTTCGCGATCCTGCCGGGCGAGATCACGCTGGTCGAGCCGACCCCGGTCGACAGCGTCGGTGCGGACGGCGTGGTCTCGGCGATCGAGCACGGCAAGCACCTGCATCTCGTCGTGCGTCCCGACGCGCCGGTGCGGATGTTGTTCACCGGGCACATGGATACGGTCTACCCGGTCGATCACGCGTTCCAATCGCTCCAGTGGCTCGACGACGGCCGGCTCAACGGCCCCGGCGTCGCCGACATGAAGGGTGGCCTCGCCGTCATGCTAGCGGCGCTCCGGGCGGTCGAAGCCAGCCCCCTCGCCGCCCGGATCGGCTATGACGTCGTCATCAACTCGGATGAGGAGACCGGCTCTTTCTCCTCCGCCGCGCTGCTGGCGCACGCCGCGCACGGCAAGGTCGCCGCCCTGACCTACGAACCGGCGCTTGCCGACGGGACGCTCGCCGGTGCGCGTGGCGGCACGGGAAACTTCTCGATCATCGTCCATGGCCGCAGCGCGCATGCTGGTCGCAACCCGGAGGACGGCCGCAACGCGCTGGTCGCGGCAGCCGACATTGCGGTGCGCCTGTCGAAGGTGCGCGGCCCGCGTCTTGCCGTGAACCCGGCGCGGATCGAGGGCGGCGGCCCGAACAACGTCGTGCCCGACCTCGCCATCCTGCGCATCAACTTCCGCCCCGCGACGCTCGACGAGATCACGCGCGCACAGTCGCATATCGACTCCGCCGTCGCGATGGTCGCCGCCGAGCATGACGTCCGCATCGAGGTCTATGGCAGCTTCAACCGCCCCCCGAAGCCGATCGACCCGGGCGCCGCGCGGCTGTTCGATCTGGTCAAGGCATCGGGCGCGGACCTCGGCCTCGACATCGCCTGGAAGGCGACCGGCGGCGTTTGCGACGGCAACAACATCGCCGCCGCCGGCGTGCCGGTCGTCGACACGATGGGCGTTCGCGGTGGCGCGATCCATTCGACCGACGAATTCATGATCCCCGACAGCCTGGCCGAGCGCGCGGCGCTGTCGGCCGTCACCATTTTGCGTATCGCGGAGGGCCGCTTGTGAGCTTCAGGATCCGCGCGGCGGTCGATGCCGATCTCCAGCATCTCTACGAAATGGCCAAGCTCACGGGCGGCGGCTTCACTAACCTGCCGCCCGACCGACGCGCGCTGACCGCCAAGCTCGAGCGCAGCCACGCCGCGTTCGCGCGCACCGATGGCCCGGTCCAGGACGAGCTGTTCGTCCTCATCCTCGAAAACATTGAGACGCAGGAGGTGCGCGGCACCTGCCAGATCTTCACGCAGGTCGGCCAGAGCTACCCGTTCTACAGCTACCGGATCGGCCAGCTCACCCAGCATAGCCGCGAATTGAACCGCACTTTCCGCGCCGACATGCTGACGCTCGCCACCGACCTCGAAGGCGCGAGCGAAGTCGGCGGGCTGTTCCTCCACCCCGGCGAGCGAGCGGGCGGCCTCGGCCTGCTGCTCGCCCGCAGCCGCTATCTGTTCATCAAGATGCACCGCGCACGCTTTGCCGACCGCATCCTCGCCGAACTGCGCGGCGTGATCGACGAGGCAGGCGGCTCGCCGTTCTGGGACGGCCTTGCGGGTCGCTTCTTCGGGATGAATTTCCAGGACGCGGATCAGTTCAACGCGATCAACGGCCACCAGTTCATCGCCGACCTGATGCCCAAACATCCGATCTACACCGCGATGCTGACCGAGAGCGCACGCGCGGCGATCGGCCTGCCGCATCCTTCGGGTCGCGCAGCCATGCGGATGCTGGAGAACGAAGGCTTCGCGTTCGAGAATTACGTCGACATCTTCGACGGCGGCCCGACCATGACCGCACGCACCGATCAGGTCCGGTCGATCGCCGACGCGCGGACCAGCAGCGTGGTGGCGATCAACGGCGACGACGGCAAGGACGCCTTGGTTGCGACAGGCCAGCTCGCCGACTTCCGCGCGGCGTTCGGCAAGATCCGCGAGACCGACGACGGCGTCGTGCTAGCGGAAGCTTGCGCGCGCGCCCTGAACGTCCGCGAAGCCGACCGCGTCACCCATGTGCCGCGTCTCTGACAGCCAGAAATCCGCACTCGATCGTCGGGTTAATTTACAGTTAACCACGCCGGCAAGACCGAAACCGCGCAGAGCCGCCACTGGTATGCATCTTGCTGATATGCTTGCCATGTGGACCCGCTTTACTCGCCTGTTCGTCATCAAGACCAAGTTCGAGGCTTTCCTCGTGATCTACGGCCTCGGCCTCGGCGCAGTGGAGCGCGGGATGCACTATCTCCAGCAATACCCCGGATATGGCGGCGGGCTCCTGTTCGCGGCGTGCCCGATCGCCGTTTTCATGGCGGGCGGCCGAATCATCGATTCGGTTTCCCATACCCGCGACGATTGAGTTCGGGCGCTAGATCTTCTGCTGGGCGAGATGGAGGTACCGACTGGAAAAATCGGCGAGTTCGCGCAGCGCGTCCCATTGGGGAAAGCTGATCCTGCGCCGGTTCCGGCTGATCAGGCCATCGGCTTCAAGCGACTTGATCGTTCGGTTCACGTGTACCGCGGTCAGGCCCAGCGCATCGCCAAGCTGTTCCTGGCTCATCGGTAATTCGTAATCGCCCGCTCCGGTCAGCCCCTGCATATCGAGACGGATGGCGAATTCGCACAGGAAATGCGCCAGTCGCGACCGCGCATCGCGGCGGCCGATGTTCAGGATCCATTCGCGAAAGATCGACCCCTCGACCAATGTGTTGACGAAGATCGCATTGCCTATCGAGGCGCGCTTGCGGGCCAGGTCACGCAACGCCGTCCTGGGGATCGTCGCGACCTCCGCGCGGGTCAGCGTCTGGACATTGTGGTCAGCGACGTCGAGGAACAGATGCTGGAAATCGAGCGCATCGCCTGGGATATGCAGAGAAACGATCTGGCGCATCCCCGAACCCGTCAGCTTCTGGCGATAGGCGAACCCGGACAACAGCACCGCGCATTGCTCCGGCGCGTCGCCCTCGCGAACCAGATACGAGGACGGCTCGTAGGTACGGAGCGTGTAGGGCAGCGCGAGCAATGCCGCACGGTCGTCTGCGTTCAGCGTCGCATGCGTTTCGAGCTTGCGCACCATCAGGGCCAGGGGACTGGATGTCGAGATCATAGCGTATTCCCGCAAATATCGGGGCGGGAGCACATGCATCTCTCGGTCGTCAGGGCCCAAAAAACGGCTAACGATGAACGGCAATAACATAGTCCGAACAAAGGCGTTTAGATATATGTCAGCACTGAACCGCAAACATGGATCAGGATTTAAGTGTAAATTTCAGTTCAGACGTGCCCGATATCGAGCACACGGTCATCCGAATCACCTAACCAACGTATAAATCAAGCATTCGTCGTCAGATTGCGAGTGATGCCGGCGCCATCGGCAGGGAATCCTTGATGATTCGACGACCGACTTCGACCTGCGATCCGATTTTGACGAGCGCGGTCTGAAGGTTATCGATGCAGTCACTGAGTTTTGCACCGAGCAACGCATTATCCCCCTCATCGGCGATTCGAAGCGCTTCTTCGATAAGAAAAACCATCGATTTCAGCCGCGCGATCGTTTGCACCTTGCTATGCATAGCACCCCCCAATATTGCGTATTCTACCTATGCTCTCGATTAGAGCGAAAAGCCAATTGCAATCGGGGAAGGTTCGGCGTCTTCGATTGCATGCCGCTACGGATGCTGCGGTCCTTTCCAGCGCTGGACGAGGCCCGCCATCACCATATCGACCGAATCCACCTGGGCGGCGATGCGCTGATGGAGAAACCCTGCGGCATCCCGGAAGCGGCGGGCCAAGGCGTTGTCCGGCACGATCCCGAGCCCAACCTCGTTCGACACGACGATGACCCGCCCTTCGAGCCGACCGATGGCGTCCAGCAGCGTATCGGTCCGCGCCGCGATCGGCGCATCGTCGAGCAGCAGGTTGGATACCCACAAGGTCAGGCAATCGACGAGCAGCACGCTATCGACCGCGTCGGCGGCAAGCAGGGCGTCGGGCAGCGCCAGCGGTGCCTCGACGGTCTCCCACCGGTCGTCGCGATCGGCGCGGTGGCGCGCGATCCGATCGGTCATCTCGCCGTCGAACGCCTGCGCGGTGGCGACATAGACGAGCTTGAGGTGCTCGGCCGTCGCGACCGCCTCGGCGGCTTGCTGCGCATGACGGCTCTTGCCCGAGCGCGCGCCACCGAGCACGAACAGGCTCTTGCCGAACGACGCTCCAACTGATCGCACCATATCGTGTCCTTCGTGCTTGCGGCCGCCACCCGGAATGACGATGACGCTGCGAAGATCAAGCAAAAGCCCATGGGACTGACCAAAGGAATGAAGGCCCTGCGCATCCACGGTGGACGGATCGATATCGCCGCCACCTGCTATCCGGGTGCGCCGCAGCCGTGGCTCGATCTGTCGACCGGGATCAATCCATGCCCCTGGCCCGCCGATCGCGCGCCGTCGGTCGATCTGCAACGACTGCCCTCCCCGGCCGCCATCCGCGATCTCGAAGCGGCGGCGGCGGCGATGTTCGGCGCCAGTGCGGATCGGGTCGTCGCCTTGCCGGGCAGCGAGATCGGCCTGCGCGCTCTCGATAGTCTCGACCTGCCGTCGCCGGTCCGCTTCGTCACGCCCAGCTACTCCACGCATGAGGATGCGGTCGGGGGTGCGACACCGATCGCGCGCGACGCGATCGACACGATCCGCGACGGCACGCTCCTTTTGGCCAACCCGAACAACCCCGACGGTGCCCTCGATACGCCCGATCGGCTGTTGCGGATCGCCCGGCGCGGCACGTGGCTGGTCGTCGACGAAGCCTTTGCCGATATCGCACCGGCGTTCAGCCTCGTCCCGCGTCTCGATCCCGACGACCGGGCGATCATATTCCGGTCGTTCGGCAAGTTCTTCGGGCTCGCGGGCGCGCGACTGGGCTTCATGATTGCGCCGCCTGCGCAGGCGGAAGCGATGCGGCGTCGTTTGGGCAGCTGGCCCGTCTCCGCGCTCGCGGTCGCCTATGGCACGGCGGCCTACCGGGATAGCGCGTGGATCGCGGAGGCTCGGCGATCGATCGTCGCGCGCGCCGGTCGGCTCGACACGCTGCTCAGCCGTCACGGTCTGCAGAGCCGCGGCGCGTGCCCGTTGTTCCGGCTGGTGGAAAGCGACGATGCCCCAGCGGTGTTCGAATGCCTCGCGGGCGCAGGCATCCTCACGCGCCCGTTCGATCATGCCCCGCGCTGGCTCCGCTTCGGCGTGCCGGGGGACGATGCCGCGTTCGACCGTCTCCACCGGGCCCTCGCCGGTGGCTGAGCCGATCGCAGCGCTGGTGATCCTGGTGGACGTGGCGATCGGCTGGCCGCCGGCGCTTTATGCCCGGATCGGTCATCCGGTCGGCGGGTTCGCGCGCGTGATCGGCTGGGCGGAGACACGCTGGAATACTCCCGCCGCATCGGGTGCATATCGTCGCATCGCAGGAACCCTGACATTGGCCTTGGTCGTTGCCATGGCGATCGGGGTGGCGTCGGTGGCGACGCTGCTCGCCCGTCACGCGCTGGGCTCGGCGGCATGGATCGCGATCGGCCTCATGGCCGCGCCGGGGCTCGCGATTCGCAGCCTGTACGATCATGTCGTTCCGGTCGCACGCGCGCTGGCCGCGAGCGATATCGAGACTGGCCGCGCGCGCGTCGCGATGATCGTCGGCCGTGACGTCGCCTCGCTCGACGAAGCCGGCGTCGCACGCGCATCGATCGAGAGCCTTGCCGAGAGCGTGTGCGACGGCGTCGTCGCGCCACTGTTCTGGCTGCTCGTGGCCGGGCTGCCGGGGCTGTGGACCTACAAGGCGATCAACACCGCCGACAGCCTGATCGGGCACCGTGAGGAGCGTTGGCGCGCGTTCGGCTGGGCGGCAGCGCGGACCGACGATGTCGCGAACCTGATCCCCGCGCGGCTCAGCGGCGTGCTGCTCTGCCTCGCCGGGTTCGGCGGGTGGCGGACGATGTGGCGCGATGCGGGCAACCACGCATCGCCCAACGCCGGCTGGCCGGAGGCGGCGATGGCCGGTGCGCTTGGTCTCAAGCTCGCAGGCCCCATCGCCTATGACGGCGTGAGCGTTGCCAAACCCTATATCGGCAACGGCCGCGCCGACGCCACCGCAACCGATCTTCGCGCCGCTCTCGGCATCTATCGCCGAGCGTGCGTGCTACTGCTCCTCATCGCCGGAGGGATTGCATGGGCTCTCTGATGCTTCAGGGAACCGGCTCGGACGTCGGCAAGTCCGTGCTCGTCGCCGGACTGTGCCGCGCGTTCACCAATCGCGGGCTGTCGGTCCGCCCGTTCAAGCCACAGAACATGTCGAACAACGCCGCCGTCACCGCCGACGGCGGCGAGATCGGTCGCGCCCAGGCCACCCAGGCGATCGCCTGTCGCGTCGAACCCAGCATCGACATGAACCCGGTGCTGCTGAAACCACAGGGCGACCGCACCTCGCAACTGATCGTCCGCGGGCAGGTGCGCGGCACGCTCGCCGCGGCACGCTGGCGCGAGGGGCGCGAAGGACTGCTGGTCGACGTGCTCGACAGCTTCGAGCGGCTTTCGGCAGGCTGCGATCTCGTCGTCGTCGAAGGCGCGGGCAGCCCGGCGGAGATCAACCTGCGCGCCGGCGACATCGCCAACATGGGCTTCGCGCGCGCTGCCGGCGTGCCCGTGGTGCTGGTCGGCGACATCGACCGCGGCGGCGTGATCGCGGCGATCGTCGGCACGCGCGCGGTGATCGACCCGGACGACGCGGCGATGATCCACGGCTTCCTGATCAACAAGTTCCGCGGCGACCCGGCGCTGTTCGACGACGGCTATCGCGCGATCGAAGCGCGTAGCGGATGGCGCGGCTATGGCGTCGTGCCGTGGCTGGCCGATGCGGTTCGGTTGCCGAGCGAGGACGCGGTGATCCTCGAACGGCCGGTCGCCAGCACGCAGCGCCGGGTCACGATCGCCTGCCCGATCACGCCGCGGATCGCCAATTTCGACGACCTCGATCCGCTTCGGCTGGAACCCAGTGTCGCGCTGGTCATGGTGCCGCCGGGCTCGCCGATCCCGGATGTCGACATGATCGTGCTCGCGGGATCGAAGGCGACCATCCCCGACCTCGCCTTCGTTCGCGCACAGGGCTGGGACATCGACATCCGCGCCCATCACCGCCGTGGCAAGCCGGTGCTCGGGCTCTGCGGCGGCTATCAGATGCTCGGCCGCAGCATCGCCGATCCCGACGGGATCGAGGGGCCGGCGGGGCGTGTCGACGGGCTCGGGATGCTCGACATCGACACGGTCCTCACCGGCAGCAAGACACTGGAAAGGGTACGCGGCCGAGCGCAGGGCGCGGCATTCGAGGGCTATGAAATGCACATGGGTGCTACCACCGGCCCCGCGACCGCACGCCCGGTCGGCCACCGCGCCGATGGCAGCCCCGAGGGCGCGACGAGTGCGGACGGGCTGGTGTCGGGCAGCTACGTCCACGGCCTGCTCGCGCTCGCGGAGCAACGCGCGGCGTGGCTTGCGCGGCTCGGCGTTGCGGCCAGCGGGCCCGATCATGGCGCGTCGATCGATGCCGCGCTCGATGCGATCGCCGCAACGCTCGAACGGCATGTCGATCTCAATGCGCTACTCGCGCTAAGCGAGCACGCCGGCCACCGCGAGCGCGACTAGCAGCCCGGTCTCGAGGATCTCGATCCCGGCGCCATGCGCGTCGCCGGTCACGCCGCCGAGCGTCCGCCGCAACCATGCCGCGACGCCGAGCACGAGCAGCGGGAGAGCGATCAGCGCCGGCACCGCGACGGCCGCGAGCGCGAGCAACAGGCCCCATCCCAGCAGATCGCGGGCGCGGACCGCGCCGGCGACCGCTGCGCCGAGCCCGCCGGGCCGTAGTGGCGGCAACAGTCTCGCCCATGCGAGCGGCCCCATCCTTGCTGCGAATGGAACCACGATCAGCGCCCAGCCCAGACCTACGGCATGCAGCAGCACGAGCTTGGCGAGCATTTGGCAGACGATCGCAACGACGCCGAAGCTTCCGATGTGCGGATCGGCCATGACAGCAAGCAGGCGCGTCCGATCGCCATGAGCCGCGCCGAGCCCGTCGGCGAGGTCGGCAAGCCCGTCGAGATGCAGCGCACCGGAGACCGCAATCCATACCAGCAGCGCGGCACAGGCTCCGGTCCATGGATCGACCGCCGCGCCTAGCCATCCGGCCGCCGCGACGAGCAGGCCAATCGCGAGACCGGCGATGGGGTAGAACCGGATCGCCGCGGCGAAATCCCCTGGCCCCATTTCGAATCGCGGCATCGGCAGGCGGGTCAGAAAGCCGAACGCGATGATCAGCCCTTTCACGTAGCCAGCCCGACGATCTGCGCGGTCCGCGTCGGGCCCGGCCAGATGCGCAGCGAGACGAGCGCGGCATAGGGGAGGCCGAACGCCCAGATCTGCCGTCGATCGAACCCGCACAATTCCGCGAGCGTCGCCCGGATCGCACCGCCATGCGTCACGACCAATGTTGAGACCGGTGGCATAGCGGCCACTGCACGCGCCACACGGTTCTGCAGCGCGGACCAACGTTCGCCATCGGGCGGTGGTGAGGCATTGGGATCGTCGTAGAACGCCGCCAACTCCGCGGGGTCTATGTCGGCGGGCGCCAATCCGTCCCAGGTGCCGAAGTCGAGTTCCCGCCAGCGTGGATCGATCTCGACCGAAACGTCTCGCCGGTCTCCGATCGCCTTTGCACAGGCACGCGCGCGGATCAGATCGGACGCTGCGATCCGTTCCACCGCGATGCCGGCTGCCCGTGCGACGCACGCGGCGATCCCCGCTTCGGTTGCCGCGTCGTCGGTCCGGCCAAGCAACCGCCCCGCCACTTCGGGCGCACCATGCCGCATCAGGTACAGCATGTACGCGCTCACGCCGCCGAAACGCCCGCCTCGGCGAACGTCGCCATCTCCGCATGCACGGCCAGAGCGGCCCGGACGACCAACGTCGCCGTCGCAGCACCGCTCGCCTCGCCCAGCCGCATGCCGAGCGAGAGCAACGGCTCAAGTCCCATTCGCTCGAGCAGAAGACGATGCCCCGGCTCGGCCGAGACATGCCCGGCAAGACAATGCGCGAGGATGTCGGGGCACGCAGCAGCCAACGGTGCCACAGCCGAACAGCAGATGAACCCGTCGAGCATCACCGGCACGCTCGCCTGCCGTGCCGCGACCACCGCGCCCGCGATCGCCGCCAGTTCGCGCCCGCCGAGCCGCTGTAAGATCTCGAACGGCGTGGTCAGGGCGTCGCGGTGCAACGCGACCCCAGCCTCGACGACCGCGCGTTTCCGCGCGATGCCCTCGTCGTCAACCCCGGTGCCGGGCCCAACCCAGTCGCTCGCGGACCCGCCGAAGCTCGCCAGACACAGCGCCGCGGCGGTCGTCGAATTGCCGATCCCCATCTCGCCGAGCACCACCAAGTCCGGCGCGTGCGCAACAGCCGCCGCCCCTGCGTTGATCGCGGCGAGGCATTCCCCCTCCGACATCGCCGCCGCTTGCGTGAAATCCGCAGTCGGCCGGTCGAGATCGAGCGATACGATCTTCAGCTCAAGGCCCGCCGCGCGCGACAGCGCGTTGATCGCTGCGCCGCCATGCTCGAAATTGGCGACCATCTGCGCGGTGACCGAGGCCGGAAACGCACTCACCCCGCGTGCGACGATGCCGTGATTGCCTGCAAACACGACCGCGCTCCCACGATCGAGCCGCGGCAGCGGGTTGCCCTGCCAGCCAGCCATGAACACCGCGATATCCTCCAGCCGCCCGAGCGATCCCGGTGGCTTGGTCAGCTCGCCTTGCCGGGCGATCGCTGCGGATCGCGCCGCGGCATCCGCCTGCGGCAAGCCGCGCAAGGCCGCCAGAAACCCGGCGGGCGTCGCGAAGGCGGTCATTCGACGACGAACCCGGCGGGCGGCGTGCGGGTGATGAAATGGCCCTTCACACCCTGCGGCCATTGCTTGAACGGCACCTGCCCGAACGCGCTCTCGCCGTAGAGCCGCGCGTAATCGAGGATCGCGCGCGCGGAATCCTCGGTCGGCTCGAACCGACCGAGCACATAGCCGACCTTGGCGGGTGCCCGCAGGTGGATCGTGCAGAAATCCTGGCACGCGAACAGGCACGGCATCTCCTGCACCGCGACGTCAGCATAGGCCGGATCGCTTGCCTGCACCGTCTTCAGCGCCTGCACGAGCCGCGCGCCGCCGCGCTGGCCCTGCTCGTCATCGCGCGCATCGGTCGAATAGCGGCACGTGTTGCACGCGACCACCGCCACGCTGTCCTCGGCGGGCTTCAGCATGTCCGTTCCCGGACGATCGCAACATGATGTGAACTTGGCATAGTTACCCCTTCGGACAGTCGATCCCGCACCGTGCACAGGGCGAAAGGCGCACGCCTCCAGCCTCCGCGCGACGCGAAGCGATGTCGTCGCTCGGGGTGTTACCCGTCCGTTCGGCGCACCCTGGCCGGACGAAAGACGACCGCGACGGGCAGGTCTCCTGGCTCGCGGGTCAACGCCGCCCGCGCCGCCTTCTCGGGAGTATCCCAATGGCATGAGGCACGATGGCTCGCCGCGTACAGTTGCAGGGGCAGCCGGGTGTTTCCCGTTCCCATTTTCATTTCCCTACGCGTTGCCGTTTCGGGAAAACCTGTCGCGGTTCGAGCGATACGCGGGCGGTGCGTCGCGTGCAATACACGCCATCTCACCATACCCTCCGTCATGCCGGGCTCGTTCCGGCATCCGCCGTTCCTCAGGCTCGACAGGTTGGATTGCGCGGGGCGGTGGGCCCCGGAACAGGTCCGGGGTGACGGAATGGGTGCCGTGCCGAAGCGTCAGAACTCCACACCCGCTTGTGCCTTCACGCCCGACCGGAACGGATGCTTCACCTGCGTCATCTCGGTCACCAGATCCGCCCTCTCGATCAGTGCATCCGGGGCGTTGCGCCCGGTCACCACAACGTGCGTCATCTCGGGCTTCGCTTCCAGCACCGCCAGCACCTCGTCGACCGGCAGATACTCGTATCGCAGCACGATGTTCAGCTCGTCCGCCACCACCATCGCATAGGAGGGATCCGCGATCATCCGCTTCACCTCGTCCCACGCCTCGCGTGCCACCGCGATGTCGCGGGCGCGGTCCTGCGTATCCCAGGTGAACCCCTCGCCCATCGGCTTGAATTGGCACAGGTCCGGGAACGCATCGAAGATCGCCTTCTCGCCGGTCGCGATCGCACCCTTGACGAACTGGACCACGCCCACCTTGCGGCCATGCCCGATCATCCGCACCGCCATGCCGAACGCGGCGGTCGACTTACCCTTGCCCTTGCCGGTGTGGACGATGATCAGTCCCTTCTCGATCGTCTTGCTCGCCACGATCCGGTCATGGACCTCCTTGCGCTTGGCGCTCTTGGCATTCTGCTCGTCGTCGGTGCGCATGATCATGTCCTCTCCTGCTCCCGATGGCGGATCGCGCCGCGCGGCGCTAGAGCGTCCCCCATGCTCCGCATCACCGATCTCAAGCTCCCGCTCAACCACGCCGACGAAGCGCTCCCCGCCGCGATCCGCGATCGTCTGCGCGTTACCCCGCGTGACCTGATCCGCTACACGATCGCCAGGCGGGCGCACGACGCGCGCGACAAGATGGACATCCAGCTCGTCTATTCGGTCGACGTCACGCTGAAGAACGAGGACACGGTCCTCACGCGGTTCCGCAAGGATCGCCACGTCCAGCGCACCCCCGACACCGGATATCGCTTCGTCACGAAAACCGGTCCGAGCTACAAGGGCCTGCGCCCGGTGGTCGTCGGCGCGGGGCCTTGCGGATTATTCGCCGGCCTGGTCCTAGCGCAGATGGGGTTCCGCCCGATCATTCTCGACCGCGGCAAAGTCGTCCGCGAGCGGACCAAGGACACCTGGGGCCTCTGGCGCAAGAGCGTCCTCAACCCCGAATCGAACGTCCAGTTCGGCGAAGGCGGCGCCGGCACCTTCTCCGACGGCAAACTCTGGAGCCAGATCAAGGACCCGCGCCATCTCGGGCGGAAAGTCCTGACCGAGTTCGTCAAGGCCGGCGCACCGCCCGAGATCCTCACCGAAGCACACCCCCATATCGGCACTTTCCGCCTCGTCACGATGGTCGAGAGCATGCGCGAGACGATCGAGGCGCTGGGCGGCGAATACCGATTCTCGACCCGCGTCGACGGTCTCGACATCGTCGAGGAGGCCGGCACTCGGCAATTACGCGGGCTCCACCTCAGCACTGGCGACTATCTCGAAGCCAACCACGTCGTCTTCGCGGTCGGCCACAGCGCGCGCGACACGTTCGAGATGCTCCACGCGAAGGGCGTCCACGTCGAGGCGAAGCCCTTCTCGATCGGCGTTCGCATCGAGCATCCGCAATCGTGGATCGACGAAGCGCGCTTCGGCCCCTGCGCGGGCCATCCCGATCTCGGCGCGGCGGCGTACAGCCTGTCGCACCACTGCAAGAACGGGCGGACCGTCTACAGCTTCTGCATGTGCCCGGGCGGCACCGTCGTCGCCGCCACCTCCGAGGAAGGCCGCGTCGCGACCAACGGCATGAGCCAATATTCGCGCAACGAACGCAACGCGAACTCCGGCATCGTGATCGGCATCGACCCCGAGCGCGACTATCCCGGCCATCCGCTTGCGGGGATCGAGTTGCAACGCCACTGGGAATCGCGCGCCTATGTCGCCGGCGGCTCGAACTACAAGGCGCCTGCGCAACGGATCGGCGACCTGCTCGCGGGGCGACCATCGACCGCGCTGGGCTCGGTGATCCCGTCGTACAAGCCGGGCGTGCACATGACGGATTTGTCGGAATGCCTCCCGGAGTTCGCGATCACCGCGTTGCGCGAGGCGCTGCCCGCGTTCGGCCGAGAAATCCCCGGTTACGATCATCCCGACGCCGTGCTGACCGGCGTAGAGACGCGCACCTCGTCCCCGGTGAGGATTACGCGCGGCGACGATTTCGTCAGCCTCAACACCGCCGGGCTGTTCCCGGCGGGAGAAGGCGCGGGCTATGCCGGCGGTATCCTCTCGGCAGCGGTGGACGGCATCAAGGTCGCCGAAGCGGTCGCGCTCAGCCTGACCGCGTGACCCTCTATCATGAAAGTAAGACTTGTTTCCCCGCGAAGGCGGGGATCCAGTCTGGGCTCCCGCCTTCGCGGGAGAACAAGGAAGGGCGTGGTACCGTACGACTGTCGACGGCAATTTTTCGAAGCGGATAGGCGCCGGACCGTACGGGGTGACGAAGGGCTTACTTCCTCCGGTCAGGCCTCGTCTTGATTAGCCAGGCCCGCGGCAACCCCGTCGGCTTCGCCACCCCGTCCAGCCGTCGCGCGCTTACCAGCGTGACGCGCTTCAGGATCATCTGGTCCTTGAACGCGTCCATTCCTCCGCCGGTCGGCTTGGCGAGGATGCGTTTCACCACGTCCATCCCCCCGACGACGTGCCCGAACGCCGCATAGCCCGGGTAGCCCGCGCGCGTGTCCATCGCCGGCGCCGGGCCGACCGTGATGAAGAAATTGCCGCCCGCCGACGCCGGGGTCATCCCGCGCGCCATCGAGATCGTCGCGTCGAGATGCTTGATCCCGGTCATCGCGGTCGTCTCGAGCGGGAACGGCGGCAGGATGCGGCGGGCGTCGGTGCGGATCCCCCCCTGGATGAAGCCAAGCTTCGGCGACGATTTCTGACGGCTCGCGCGGTAGAAGTCGGTCCCGTCGAACCGCCCGTCATCGACATAAGCCAGGAAATTCGCGGTCGTCTTCGGCGCATGGCGGGTGTCCAGCGCCAGCAGTATCGGCCCCTCTGAGGTCACGAAGCGAACGCGTACGATGCCGGGTTTCGGTCCTGCGCGGTTCGGCTTTTGCGCAGATCCCGCCGTAGCGAGCGCCGCAATGGCCACAAGCCCGATCGTCCAATGCCGCATTTTCGCTTACTCACGCCTTTACCGATCGATGCCGGCTAGCGGTCGGTATCCGACGACGCAAGCGTCGACCCCTCGATCCTCCCCCGCCAGGGGGAGGTGGCAGGCGTCAGCCTGACGGAGGGGGCGGAACGGGAAACGCCCGTTTCGCAATCCTCCCCTCCGTCGCCTTCGGCGCCACCTCCCCCTGGCGGGGGAGGATCGAACACTTAGGCCGCGCGCTCCATCTCCGGCGCGCACAGTCTGGCGCTAGACAAACCGCGGGACAGGCCCCCATTGCGGCGTCTGATCGGGCAGGTCGACCATCGTCTCGTCGACGAAACACCAGCCCCATCCCTCGGGCGGATCATAGCCCTCTATGATCGGATGCCGCGTCGCATGAAAGTGCGCAGTCGCATGGCGGTGCGGGGAATCGTCGCAGCATCCGACATGGCCGCACGCCCGACACAGCCGCAGATGCACCCACTCGCTCCCGATCCGCAGGCAGTCCTCACACCCTTTGGCGCTCGGTGTGACCGACCGGATAGTATCCCTATGCGTGCAGCCATAACTCATGACGCCTCCCGTTCGGCCATGTCGGCGAGCGCGACATGGACCTGCGCGACCACCGCCGCCCCCTCGCCGACCGCCGCCGCGACCCGCTTGGTCGAGCCAGCGCGTACGTCGCCGATCGCGAACACGCGCGCCCGGCTCGTCTGCAACGCGAGCGCCGCTTTGCCGGTGACGATGAACCCCTTGTCGTCGGTATCGACGCAGCCCTGCAGCCAGCCGGCGTTGGGCTCGGCACCGATGAACAGGAACAGGTGACGCATCGCGCAGGGCTTGGTCGCGCCATCCGGCTGGCGAAACACCGCCCCGGTCAGTCCGGTCGCGCGGTCGCCTTCGAGACCGATGATCTCGGTGCCGACATGCAGTGTGACGTTGGGCAGCGCCGCGATCCGGTCGATCAGATATTTCGACATCGTCGCTGCCAATGCCCGTCGCACGATCAAATGAAGGTGCTTCACGCGCGGCGCGAGAAATACCACCGCCTGCCCCGCCGAATTGCCGCCGCCGACCAGCGCGACCGCCTCGCCCTCGCACAGCCGCGCCTCGATCGGCGATGCCCAATAGGAGACGCCTGCGCCCTCGAACATCGCCAGATCGGGGATGTCGGGCCGGCGATAGCGCGCACCCGACGCGACGATGACGGTCCGCGACCGGACCCGCTTGTCATCGGGCAGCGCGAGCACCAGTGGATCGTCCGCCGGCAGCGCGTCATCGCAGTCGAGCCGCGCGACCTCCAGCGGCACCGCGATCTCCGCGCCGAACTTCAGCGCCTGGTTGAATGCGCGGCCCGCCAGCGCCTGCCCGGAGATACCGGTCGGAAACCCCAGATAATTCTCGATCCGCGCGGAAGCCCCCGCCTGCCCACCGATCGCGCGCTCGTCGAGCACGACCACCGACAGCCCCTCGGACGCGGCATACACCGCCGCCGCCAGCCCCGCCGGCCCCGCCCCGACGATCGCGACGTCGTACACGATGGCCGGATCGAGATCGGGCGTGATCCCCAGGCACGCCGCGACCTCGACGTCCGTGGGTCGCTTGAGCACCGTCCCGTTCGGACAGACCACCAGCGGCAGATCGCCGCGCAGCACGCCGATCCGGTCGACGAGCGCGCGGCCCTCCTCGTCCGACGCCGCATCGAGCACGATGTTCGGATAGCCCGACCGCGTGAGGAAGCCCTGCAACCGGACTATGTCCGGACTGCCCGGCACGCCGACGATCACCGTACCGCCGCTGCCCTGCTCGATCAGTCCGACGCGGCGAAGGATCAACGCGCGCATCACGATCTCGCCGACATCCGCCGAGCCGACCATCAACGCCCGCAGATGCGCCGGATCGAACGGCAGCGCGGTGCAGCCATCGGGGCCGGTGCGCCCACCGGCGATCGACGGGCGACCGGCGAGCTGGTTGACCTCCCCGGTCAGCTGCCCCGCGCCGTGCGTGGTGATCGCGGCCTCGTGGCTCAGCCCGTCACGCCGGACGACGTCGATCGATCCCGCCAGCACCAGCCAAGCCGGCGCCCCCAGTTCGCCGATCGCGTAAACCTGTTCCCCCGCCGCGAATGTTCGCGCCGGACCGCTCGCGAACCGCTTGGCCGTCTCGATCTGCTCGGCGTCGAGCACCGGAAACATCTGATGCTCGCGCGAGGCGACGCTGTCGTTCGGAATCATCGCGGCACCACCGGTTCGAGACCGAGCAACAGCGTCGGGATCAGTTCGGACACGGTCGGGTGGATCGGCACCGCCCAGCGTAGCGCCGACACCGGCTGGTCCGCGTTCATCATGTTCAAAATGCCGTGGATCGCTTCGTCGCCGCCCGTGCCGAGGATCGCCGCGCCGAGGATCCGCTGCGTCTCCGCATCCGCGACGATCTTCATAAAACCCTTGGTCTCGCCCTTCTCGATCGCGCGCCCGACCCTCGTCATCGGCCGCGTCGAAACGAGGATCGGTCGCCCGCTCTTCTCTGCCTGAGCCTGGGTCATCCCGACCCGGCCGAGCGGGGGATCGATATAGAGCGCATAGCCGACCAACCGTTGGCTCAGCGTCCGATCGTCGCCGTCGAGCAGGTTCGCGGCGACAATTTCGAAGTCGTTATACGCGGTATGCGTGAACGCGCCGCGCCCGTTGCAATCGCCCAGCGCCCATATTCCCGGCACGTTGGTCTGTAGGAATTCGTCGACGATGACATAGCCCTTCGCATCGGTTGCGATCCCGGCGCGGTCGAGCCCGAGATCGTCGGTATTCGGCCGCCGACCGACCGCGAGCAGCACGTGACTGCCGACCACCACCGGCTCGCCCGCCGAGCAATCGACCGATACCGCGACGCCGGCGTCGTGCGGCGCGAAGGCGATGCAGTTCGCGCCGGTCCGCACCGTCACGCCCTCGTCCTCCAGGATCGCGCGCACCGCGTCCGACACGTCGGCATCTTCGTGGGCGATCAGCCGCTCGCCGCGCTCGACCACCGTCACCGCCGCGCCGAACCGGCGATACATCTGGGCGAACTCCAGCCCGATATAGCTGCCGCCGACGACGACGAGATGCTCGGGCACCGTCTCCAGCGCGACCATGTCGGTATTGTCGAGATGCGGCACGTCGCCGACGCCGGGCATATCGGGGACGCTTGCCCGCCCGCCGACGTTGAGGAAGATCCGCGGTGCGGTGAGCTCCTCGCCATCGACCTTGATCGTTCCCGGGCCGGTAAACCGCGCATGGCCGCGCAGTAGCGTAAGCCCCGCCATCCCCTCCAGCCACGTCTCGTTCCCGGTCCGCGCGTCCATCACGACCTTTTGCACCCGCGCCGCTACCGCCTGCATGTCGATCGCGACCTCTCCGGTCCGGACGCCGAACTCCGCAGCCCGGCGTGCCAGATGCGCGGCGTACGCGCTGGCGACGAGCGTCTTGGTCGGCATGCAGCCGGTATTGACGCAGGTGCCGCCGACCAGCTTCCGCTCGATCAGCGCAACGGTCATCCCGGCCGCGGTCAGCCGCCCGGCGAGCGGGGGTCCGGCCTGCCCTGCGCCGACGATGATCGCATCGAACCGACGCATCAGAGCGACGACACTACCAGCACCGTACCGAGGATCGCGACCGCATCCTCGACCAGCGCCGCCGAATGATCGTTACCGAACGCCGCCGCCATCCGCGAGCGTAAACCCGCGACGATACCCATGACCTGTGCGATGGGGAGGCCGTGGACGAGCTGTGGAACGAGCATGGCAGTCTCCGATCCGTTATGGCCATGATCGTCCCACGCACCGCCATCGCCGTCAAACCGTTACGCACCCGATCTGGCTCCGAAACGCAGTTCCCCGATGCACGTCGACGGCGTTCGCGCCGTTCGGACGCATCATTTCGCCGCGGTCGCCTCGATCTCGACCAGGAACGCCGGCGCGGCCAGGGCGGCTACTTGTACGGTTGAGCGTGCGACCGTATTCGGGTTCTCCGCCGTGCCGAAGAACATCTTGAAGGCATCGTTCATGCCGGCAAAATCCATCTTGCCGCCGAGCTTGGGATCACCCGCGACGAACACGGTCAGCTTGATGATGTCGCGCATCGCATAGCCCTGCGCCGCGAGGATCGTCTTGATCTTGTTGAACACGCTGATCGTCTGCGTCTTGGTGTCGCCGAAGTCCGCAATGGTCAGCTGGGCCGGCGGCGTCTTGCTGGCCGGGTCGATCGGTGCGGCGAGCTGCCCGCTCAGGTACAGCATCTTCGCGCCCGCCGGGACGGTGACCCCCTGGAGGATCAGCCCCGGGGGCGTGTTGGCGTGCCGGACGATCGCGGTTTCAGGCGTCTGCGCGCTCGCGACCGATGCACCGGTCAAGGCGGTGAACAGAGCGAGCGATGTAACGAAGGTCTTCGACATGGATATCCTCTCGTGAAGACCGGGCGCCGAAGGGATCCGGCGCCCGGCAGATAATCAGAAACTGACGTTCATGCGCGCATAATAATAGCCGCCGTTGATCCCGTACGGGCTGAACGTCAGCGGCGCGTCGAGCTGGTTGCCGCCGCCGACCAGCGTGTTGTTGGTCGTCCCCGGCACCAGGCCGAGCGTCGGCGGCCGCTTGTTGAAGACGTTGTTCGCCCCGATCGACAGTTCGAGGTCGTCGGTCGCCTTGAAGTTCAGTTCGACATCGCCGATGAACGCGGTGCCGACCTTTTGCGTATAGAACGTCCCGCCGTCCGGGCTGTATTTGGACGAACTCTTTCCGTAGACCGTGCCCCGCAGCGTCATCGAGAATTTATCGATCGAGTAGAAGGTCGACCCGATCACCTTCACCCGCGGCGATGCGGTCTCGATATTGGCACGCGCACCGGCGTCGAACAGCGAGATGTTGCCCAGCGCTGCGGGGGCCGTGGCGAGCTTGGTGATCTCGGTCTTGTTGTAATTGCCCGACAGCGTCCAGGTCGCCTTGCCGTAATCGCCGAAATCGCTGGCGTAGCTCGCGACGAGGTCGATGCCGCGCGTCCGGGTATCGGCGCCGTTGGTGAAGATGTTGATCCCGGTCTGGCTGACGGTGGGATCGAGGACGTTGCCATTGGCGAGGATCGCCGCCGTGACGATCGGGAAATTGCTCGCCCCGCCCTGCCCGAAGATCGAGCCCGTGCCGAGAATGCGATCCTCGATCTTCACCTGATAGGCATCGATCGTGATCGTCAGCCGCGGAACCGGCCGGATGACCGTGCCGAGGCTGTAGTTGGTCGACTTTTCAGGCTTCAGATTGTCGAAACCGATCAGCTTCGCCGCGGCGGAATTGGCCGGCAACTGGACGAAGGCCGCGGTCGGCGAGACGTTGGTCGCCGAATAGAACGACTCCGCCAGCGTCGGCGCGCGGAAGCCGGTCGAGAAGGTGCCCCGCAGCGCGAACGCATCCGAGAAGTCGTAGCGCGTCGTGCCCTTGTAGATGAACTTGCTGCCGAAATCGGAATAATGCTCGTAGCGCCCGGCGACGTCCACCTTCAGCCCCTCGATCGGCATCAGCGCGACATCGACATAGGCCGCCTGGGATTCACGCCCGTTGACGCCCGCATCCGAAGGCCGGAAACCGGGATAGGATTGCCCGCCCTCCTTGTAGATCGAGGCGGCATCGCCTGAGCCGATCTCGTACACGTTCTTGCGATATTCGCCGCCGAAGGCGAGGTTGATCGGAGCGGCCATCCCCGCCTCGATCTCATGCGTGAAGTCGGCGTTGGCGGTGAATTCGCTCGATTTGAAGAACCCGTTGTAGAACGTCGTCGGGGTGAAGCCGGTATCCGCGTAGAGCGACGCGTTGGCGGAATCGATCGTGTAGATCTCGTTCTTGTCCTGCCCGAACGTCGTCGACAGGTCGTAATGGAAGCCGCTGACATCGCCGCGCAGGCCGCCGGTAAACGCCATGTCCTCCTCGCGGATCTTCTCGCGCGGCGAGAAGCCGTTGACCGGGCTGTCGCCGTCGGGATCGAAATAGGTGGTCACGCCGCCGACGGTACGCGACACGCGGGTCGGCACGCGGACATTCTCGTAGGCGCTGGCGACCCGGCGCGAATAGGTGCCGAAACTATAGGCCTCGACCCCGCCGAAATCATATGCCGAGTTGTATTGGAGGTTTGTCAGCCGAGACTGCGCATCGCCGCTGATCTTGTTGACGTAAGGGAAGCCGGCCATCCCCGGATACAGGCTTTGCTGGACCGCGGTGATCGACGGCGAGGACGTGCTGGTCAGCAGATTGCCGTTGATGTCGGTGACGCGGCGATCGAGCCCGCCGACCTGCGTGAAGTCGTGATAGCGGTAGAAGCCGGTGACGTTGATGAAGCCGGCATCGCCGAGCCTGGTCGCGAGGTGCAGCGTGCCCGCATAGGTACGCCCGCCGGTGTCGTAATTCTCGCCGGCGGTGATGTAACCGTCGCCGCCCTCCTTGTCGTCCTTGAGGATGATGTTGATGACGCCGGCGATCGCGTCCGAGCCATATTGTGCCGCCGCGCCGTCCTCGAGCACTTCGATACGCTTGATCGAGGAGGGCGAGATCAGATCGAGATCGGCGGTCGCCGCGCCCTGGTACGGTCCGCCGAGGACGGCGAGGTTCGAGGTGCCATGCCGTCGCTTTCCGTTGATCAGCACCAGCGCGTGGTTCGGGCTCAGCCCGCGCAACCGCGCCGACAGCGTGAGGTTGGCGGTATCGCCACCGAAGGCCTGCGCGGTGAACGACGGCACGAGCTGTGTCAGGACCTGGTTCAGGTTCGGCTGGCCGACATGGCTCATCAGGTCGGCGTCGAGCACCTTGATCGGTGCGGCGCTTTCGGCAGCGGTGATCCCGGTGGCGCGGGTGCCGGTGACGATGATGTCGTCGCCCGGCGCGCTGGCCTGGGCGGCAACTTCGACGGCTTGGGCATGCGCGGCGACGGTCGACAGGCTTGCGAGTGCTACGGCAAGTGCGCCACGTGAAATGCTGGTAACGGTCTTCATAAGGACTCCCCCCTTATTGATGATCGCCGTTCATGCATCTCTCCCAATCGCACGATGATCTCAGTCATCGTTGCGTGATCGATCATTCCCGCAATCCATGATTGCGAACTATAGTCTCCGATATTGTTGGTGTTCGATATTCACAGGATTGCGAGGAAACGGATCAGATGCAACCGATTCGACCTCAATCTGAAACCTTATTGTCGCAATTCCGGGTATCGTTACTTCAAAGCAACGATTGCGACTTGGTTTCGACGGTCATGCTGCGCGGCTTCGACGTTCGATGCTCGCCTGTGCCGCCACGCGTTGGGCCAGTGCCATCACCTGGCCCTGCGCGGACTGAATACCGCCCTCCTGCCAGCCCGGCGTCTGGCTGAGCGCGGCGGAGGCGAAATAGACGCGCCCATCGGGCTTTTGCAGCAGGCGGAACTCGGGCGTGTCGATATGCCCTTCCTGCCGGCCGTTCGCGCTGCCCGCATTCCAGTCCGGCCAAGGCCCCAGGCTATACGGGATCTTGTGCCAGTTGACCGCGAGCCCATTGACCAGATCGGCGCCATGCCCGGGATGCAGCCGGTCGACGACGCCGCGCGCGAACGCGATCTGCTCGGCGATCGGTCGCTTCGCGAACTCCGCAGCGGTCGGGCCCGAGGAATAGCAGCCGAGCAACATGCCCCGCTCCGAATGCAACCCGGCCGAGGGGTACCAGATCAGCGTGGTAGGGCCGCCCACGAACGAGATGCCGCCATAGATCTGTTCGCGTTCCCAGAACCGCGGGCTCTCGAACGCCACCTTGTTCGAGTGATCGTACACCACGCCGGCGATCGTCTTCTTCAACGCGGGCGAGAAATCGGTGTCGATCGTCGCGAGCACCGGGAACGGGATCGTGCAGATGATGTAATCCGCCTTCACCGTATCGACGACTTCGCTCGCCTTGTCGCGGTACACCACCTCGACGCCGCGCGGCGTGTGGCGGATCTTCGTCACCTCGGCACCGCGGATCGCAGGACGGCGCAGGTTGCGATCGAATCCCGCATGGATCCGGTCCATCCCGCCAACCGGCTCGAACATCGTCGCCTGCATGTAGAGATTGTCTTCGAACAGCGTCATCGGCAGCCGTTCGTTGGCGAGCAACTGGTCGAGCGCCACCGCGCTGCCCGCAGACGAGAAGGTGACGCCAGCCCCCGGCGCCGTCCCGAACCCCGATCGCTCGGTGCCGGCGAAACTATAGTCGGTGCCGAGATCGCCGTACGCCTTCAGGAACGGCATCAGTTTCTGCTTGTCCGCGGCGGTCACCGCCTGATCGAGCGCACCCTGGTTGAGCGCCTTGGCCAACAACTCGGCGATATGCCCGCGCATGTCGTTGATCGCGGTACGCATCCGGATCTTGCTGCCGTTCTCGCCCATCACATAGGCCGAGCGGCTCGAATTGACCTCGACTTCCAGCGGCACGTCGAACTTCTTCGCATAGCCGATCAGTCCCTGGTGAAAACTCGGGATCCGCGCCGGTCCGGCGTTGAAATAGATCCCGTCGGAGAATTTGGCGGTCTGCGTCGTCTCGCCGATCATCTCGATCTTGTCGCCGTCGCGTACCGTCCAGGCGCGCCCACCGACCCGGTCGCGCGCCTCCAGCACGGTCACCTGAAACCCTGCCTGTTCGAGTTCGTAGGCGGCGGTCAGTCCGGCGATCCCCGCGCCGAGAACGACGACATGGACGCCCTTACCAAGTGTCGGCGTGAGTGTCGCAAGCGCTTCGGCATGCGACGTTCCGATCAATCCTCCCGTCAGTCCCAATGCCTGCATGGCGCCGAGCGTGGCACCCAGCCCGCCGATCAGGCCAAGTCTTCCAAGAATAGTCCGGCGCGTAATTGCTGTATCGCGTGTAATCATCGAGGCCCCCGAATGCGGCAAACCTCCCCAAAGGTTTGCCGAACGTCAGAAACACCGCCGGGTCGAACCGGTCAGCGGCCTCGCAGGATCATCATCCCCTAGTCAGTCACGACGGACGCAGGATAAGGTGCGGAAAAGAACGGATAGTTCCTTTACGCGCGTCATCTCGACACGTTGCATCTTTTGACTGGCTGATTCGGATTGAACATTGCTTCGCGCTGTAACGCAAATGAAATCTTCGTTGACAGTGGCTGAACCGCGTCGCGCCGTTCCGCCTCCGCGCTTGCAGGAAAGCCCGGCCCTTGAATTTGAACTGACCTCCAGCCAACTCTCGCGGCAGTCGTTTCAGCAAGAGACCTGCCACATCTTATGACCACCGAAACCACCCCCGCCGCCGAACCCGCCGCTCCCGTCACCGAAACGTCCGCGCCCGCAACCCACGCGTTCGAGGCGGACGTCGCGCGGCTGCTGCACATGATGGTGCACTCGGTCTATTCGGATAAGACCGTGTTCCTGCGCGAGTTGATTTCGAATGCGGCCGATGCCTGCGAAAAGCTGCGCTACGAGGCGCTGAGCGCCCCCGAACTGCTCGGGAACGAAACCCGCACGCAGATCGCCATAACGCTCGATCCCGACGCCAAAACGCTGACGATCGAGGACAATGGGATCGGCATGACCGCCGACGACATGGGCGAAGCACTCGGCACGATCGCGCGGTCGGGCACCAAGGCGTTCATGGACCGCATCGCCGCCTCGTCCGGCTCGGAAGGTGCGCAGTTGATCGGCCAGTTCGGCGTCGGTTTCTATTCCGCATTCATGGTCGCCGAGAAGGTGGATGTGATCTCGCGACGTGCCGGGGCAGACACGGCATCGGTCTGGTCGTCGGACGGCCTCGGTACCTACACGATCGCGCCGGTCGACACCGCCGAAGCGCCGCCGCGCGGCACCCGCGTCGTCTTGCACCTACTCGAGGACGCGACGTCGTTTACCGACCGCTTCACGGTCGAACGGCTGATCAAGGACCAGTCGGGCCACGTCCCCGTCCCGATCACGCTGCGCGAAAAGCCCGATGCCGAGCCGGTCGATATCGCCGACGGCGCCGCGCTCTGGACCAAGCCCAAGTCCGAGATCAGCACCGAGGACTATGCCGATTTCTACCGCAGCGTCTCCGGCCAGTTCGATGAACCCGCACTGACGCTCCACTACCGCGCGGAGGGACTGCACGAATATTCGGTGCTCGCCTATGTGCCGGGCGCCAAGCCGTTCGACCTGTTCGATCCCGACCGCAACGGCCGCATGAAGCTGTACGTGAAGCGGGTCTTCATCACCGACGACGCGGAAGTCCTGCCGCGCTATCTCCGCTTCATGCGCGGGTTGATCGATTCGTCGGACCTGCCGCTGAACGTCTCGCGCGAGATGATCCAGGAGAGCCCGATGCTCGCCGCGATCCGCAAGGGCGTGACAGGCCGCGTGCTGGCCGAACTCGACAAGCTCGCGACGCGCGATGCCGATGCGTACGCCAAGATCTGGGAGAATTTCGGCGCGGTCCTGAAGGAAGGATTGTACGAGGATTTCGAACGGCGCGACGCGCTGCTCAAGCTGGCACGCTTCAAGACCACGACCTCGGGCGGCGCCTGGCGCTCGGTCGCGGACTATGTCGCGGCGATGAAGGACAACCAGACCGCGATCTACTATGCGGTCGGCACCGATCTCGACCGCCTCGAAGCCTCGCCGCAGCTCGAAGGGTTCCGGGCTCGCGGGATCGAGGTGTTGCTGCTGCCGGACTCGGTCGACGGGTTCTGGGTGACGGCTGGCATCGATTCCGATGGCAAGCCGTTCAAATCGGTCACGCAGGGCGCCGCCGATCTGAGCCTGATCCCGCTGATCGATGGCGCCGAAGCGGCGACGGCCGACACCACGCCCGAAGTCGCGGACTTCATCGCGTTCGTGAAGACCACGCTCGCCGACGCAGTATCCGACGTGCGCGCGTCGGAGCGCCTCACCGACAGCGCCGTCTGCCTCGTTGCGGCGGATAGCGGCATGGACCGGCAGCTCGAACGCATCCTCGCCATGAGCGGCCAAGCCATGCCCGCCGCCAAGCCGGTGCTGGAGATCAACCCGCGCTCGGCCCTGATCGCCAAGCTCGCCGCGCTCGGCGAGGACGAGACGGCACTGCGCGAGGACGCCGCGCACCTGCTGTTCGACGAAGCGCAGATCGCCGACGGCGAGCGCCCGCTCGACGCCCGCGCCTTCTCCGCCCGCCTCTCGCGCCTGTTCACCCGCGCGCTGGGGTAAGCGTCCTGGACCACGGTTTCGCGGATTTGCGGAACCGTGGTCCAGCGACTAGTCCGCTCCAAAGACTCAGGAGCAGGATATGTCGCCCATTCTAGACCGCCGCCAGATGCTGACCGGCGGCGCGGCCATCGCAGGCCTGTCGCTCGGCTCGACCGCGGCGTTCGCGCAGAACGACCGGATCGAAAGCCTGATCGCGAAGATGACGCCGGCCGAGAAAGCCGGCCAGCTCAGCTGCTTCTCCGACCAGATCCGGCCGATCGGCGTTCCCTTCAACCCCGGCCTCGCCACCGGCGGTGCCGCCGAGCAGATCGCGCGGATCAAGACCGGGCAGATCGGTATGCTGTTCAACGGCGTCGGCTATGCAGGCGCCAAGGCCGCGCAGGATGCGGCGATGGCCACCCGGCTCAAGATCCCGCTGATCTTCGCCGGCGACGTCATCCACGGCTTGCGCACTGCCTATCCGCTGCCGATCGCCGAAGCCTGCGCGTTCGATCCCGACCTTGCGGAACGCACCGCGCGCGCTGCGGCGTTGGAAACCACCGCGCTCGGTATCCACTGGACCTTCGCGCCGATGGTCGACGTCGCGCGCGACCAGCGCTGGGGTCGCGTTGCCGAAGGGTCGGGCGAAGATCCGTATCTCGGCATCCAGCTGGCTCGCGCTCGCGTCCGCGGTTTCCAGGGCGACGACCTGCGCGATCCGACACGGATGGCCGCGTGCGCCAAGCATTTCGCAGCCTATGGCGCAGTCTCGGGCGGCCAGGACTACAATTTCACCGAGATTTCCCCCGCAACGCTGCACGAGGTCCATCTCGCGCCGTTCAAGGCCGCGGTCGACGCGGGTGTCGCGACATTGATGAGCGCGTTCAACGACATCGACGGCGTTCCTTCCAGTGGGAATCACTGGCTGATGACCGATCTCCTGCGTGGCGAATGGCGGTTCCGCGGGATGGTGGTCGGCGACTACACCGCGGACGAAGAACTAATCGCGCATGGCTATGCCAAGGACGGTCGCGACGCCGCGAAGAAGGCGTTCATGGCCGGCATGGACATGGCCATGCAGTCGAACCTGTTCAATCTGTGGCTGCCCGATCTCGTGGAGAAGGGCGAGGTCCCGCTCGCACGGCTCGACGAAGGCGTTCGGCGCGTACTGCATCTGAAGGACGCGATCGGGCTGTTCGACAACCCCTATCGCTCGGTCAGCCAGAAGGCGGAACGCACCAGCGTCTCGACACCCGCCATGCTGAAGCTCAGCCGCGAAGCCGGCGCGCGTTCGATCGTGCTGCTAAAGAACGATGGCAACCTGTTGCCGTTGAAGAAGAACCCCGGCCGGATCGCGCTGATCGGTCCGTTCGCGGAGGATCGCAAGAACGTCGTCGGCACCTGGGCGTTCATGGCCGACGAGAAACTCAACGTCTCGATCGCGCAAGGGCTGCGCGCGCGTGGGCTGACCGTCACCACGGCGCAGGGATCGGAGATCGAAGCCCCCCTGCCCGGCGGGATCGCCGCAGCTGTCGCCGCCGCGCAAAGCTCGGACATCGTCCTGCTCGCGGTCGGGGAATCGCAACTCATGTCGGGCGAGGCGCAGTCCCGTACCGAGATCACAATCCCTGCGCCGCAGATGGCGCTCGCCGAAGCTGTCGCCGCGACCGGCAAGCCCGTCATCGTCCTGCTCCGCCACGGCCGCGCGCTCGCGCTCCACGGCGCCGTCAAGGATGCGCCCGCGATCGTGGCGACCTGGTTCCTCGGGTCCGAGAGCGGCAACGCGATCGCCGACGTGCTGTTCGGCGACGTCAATCCGTCCGCCAAGCTGTCCGCCAGCTTCCCCAACGAAAGCGGGCAGGAACCCTATTTCTACAACCACAAGAATACCGGCCGCCCGGCGCCGGATACGGGCAGCCAGGAATACAAGTCACGCTACCGCGAAACGAAGAACGAGGCGCTCTACCCGTTCGGTCATGGCCTGAGCTATACCAGTTTCGCGGTTTCCAACGTCGTCGTGCCGGCGCGGATGACAGACACGCTCGCCGTAACGGCCACCGTCACCAACACCGGTGAGCGAGCCGGCGACGAAGTGGTCCAACTCTACATCCACGACCGCGTCGCCAGCCGGACCCGCCCGGTTCGCGAACTGAAGGGCTTCGCGCGCGTCTCGCTGGCGCCCGGCGCATCGAAGCGCGTGACGTTGACCCTGAAGCGCGAAGACCTCCGCTTCTGGGGCGACGGCGATTGGGTCGTAGAGCCGGGGATGTTCGATCTCTGGGTCGCGACCAGCTCGATCGACGGCGAGAAACGAAGCTTCGAACTGGTCTGACGCCTGCTCTCTCGCGAAGGCGTCAGACCAGTCTGGGTCCCGTCTTGGCCAGCCAACACCGCTACATCCGCACGACCCGGTTTCCGATCCGCTCGGCCTCCTCCGGGTCGTGCGTGACCATCAGGATCGGCAGGCGCATGACGTCGCGGACATGCTCGATCGCCAGCATGATCTCTTCGCGCCGCGCGCGATCGAGCGACGACAATGGCTCGTCGAGCAGCAGGAACCGCGGCCGGCTGAGCAGCGCACGGCCGATCGCCACCCGCTGCGCCTCGCCGCCCGACAGCGTACGGGGCCAGCGATCGAGGAGATGGCCGATGCCGAGAAAGCCGATGATGTCCTCGAACCGTTCCGCCTCGCCGCGAACGCCGTAGAGCAGGTTCGCGCGGACGCGCATGTGCGGAAACAGCCGCGCCTCCTGAAACACATAGCCCGCGCGACGGCGTTCGGGAGGGACGTCGATGCCGTCGCCGAACAGCGTCTCGCCGTCGATCGCGATCCGCCCGCGATCGGGTCGGAGCAGCCCCGCGACCATGTTCAGGACGCTCGACTTGCCCACCCCCGATGGACCGAACAGCACGGTCGCGCCCTCGCCTGCATCGAGCGTCAGCGATATCAGCGCGTCGCCGAGCCGCTTCTCGATAGCGATCTCAAAGGACATGGAGCCCCCGTCCCGCGCGCCGCGTGAGCAGTTCCGACGCGATCAGAGCAATCAGCGACAAGCCAACGGACACGCACGACAATCGCCAGACCAGCGCGTCCGCCCCCGGCTGTTGCAAGGCCGAGTAGATCGCCAGCGGCAAGGTCTGCGTCTCACCGGGGACATTGGAGACGAACGTGATCGTCGCGCCGAACTCACCGATCGACCGCGCGAAGCCGAGCACCGCGCCCGCCAGCACGCCGGGGATGCTGAGCGGCAGCGTCAGCGTCCAGAATACGCGCCACGGCCCCGCCCCCAACGTCCGCGCGGCGTTCTCCAGCCGCCGGTCGACCGCCTCGATCGAGATGCGCATCGCCCGCACCATCAATGGCAACGCCATCACCCCCGCCGCGATCGCCGCGCCGGTCCAGCGGAACAGCACGGTGATCCCGAACCAGTCCTGCAGCCAGCCGCCGATCGGCCCATTGGGTCCGAACGCGAGCAGCAGCAGCCATCCGGTCACCACCGGCGGCACCACCAGCGGCAGATGGATCGCCGCATCGACGATTACCTTGCCGGGAAACCGGACGCGCGCGAGCAGCCAGGCCAGCGCGAAGGCGACCGGCAGGGTCACCAGCATCGCCACCCCGCCGACCTTCAGCGACAGCGCGACGATCTCCCATTCGGCCGCATCGAGCATCTAGCGCGCGGAGAATCCGTAGCGCACGAAGATCGCCTTACCCGCGCGTGAGACAAGGAAGCGCCGGAACGCTTCGGCCTCGGGGTTGGTCGATGTCTTCAGCCGCGCGATCGGATAGGTGATCGCCGGGTGCGTGTTTTCGGGAAAAACGCCTGCGATCCGGACCTTGGCGGACGCCTTCGCATCGGTTGCGTAGACGATCCCAAGCGGCGCTGCGCCGCGCTCGATCAACGCCAGCGTCGCGCGAACGTTCTCCGCGCGGACCACCTTCGGCGAAACCTGTGCCCAGACGCCGAGCTTCTCCAGCGACGCCTGCCCGTATTTGCCCGCCGGCACCGCGGTATCCGCCATAGCGAGCGGCCCGGCGGTCAGCACGCGGACGAGCGCGGCGGGCGGGCGGACCGGGATACGGACCGAGCTGCCAGCCGGCGCCGCGACGACCAGCCGGTTGCCGAGGAACGTCACGCGCGTGGAGGCGACGATCAGGTTCTTCTTCGCCAGTGCGTTCATCCAGTCCTCGTCGGCCGACACGAACAGGTCGGCGGGCGCGCCGGCCTCGACCTGTCGCGCCAATGCCGACGACGCCGCAAATGAGATCGTCGGCTTAGCATGGCCCTGTTTGGCCCAAGCATCCGCCGCAGCGGTGAGCGATTCCTGCAAGGAGGCCGCCGCCAGCACGAGCGGCGGGCGCTGCTGCGCCTGCGCCGCCACCGGCGCACCGATCAGCGAAGCGGCCAGAACCAGCCGCAGCGAATGTTTCACCTGTGTGGACTCCTCGAACCCGTCACCACTGCTATAGGGCGCAGCGATCGCCCCGCGCTACCGCGAAACGGACGTACGATCCTGCCCTCGAACTCGTTCCGTCGTGCACGCAACGCCGCTGTAACGGGCGACGCGCGCTACGCGTACGCCGAGGCTACCGACAGCCTCTTAGCACGGCCCTTCCCCTCAGGGCCCGTCGACATTCAGTTTGCCCCGTCCAATCAGTTCGTTTCTTCGTCATGCCGGACTGGTTCCGGCATCCACCGTGCCGCAAAATCGATAGAATTTGGTTTGCGGAACCGTGGACCCCGGAACCAGTCCGGGGTGACGGAAAATTGGTCAAATCTTGCGCCAAATTGAATGTCGATCCGGCCTAGTTCGCCGTCACGCGGCCCGTCCGCGCCAGCTTGCCCCAGCCGACCAGCGGCCCGCGCAATGCCTGCGCGATCGCCTTCAGCACGACGTAATACATCACCTGACGATACCCGATCCGCTGCGGGATCAGCAGCCAGAGCAGCCGCCAGCGTTCCTTGCGTTCCAAGGCAAAGGCGATTGTCGCGGCGAGCAGGTCGATCGCGGTGAAGATCAGCCAATAGGCGAGCATCGTGTAGACGTCATGACTCGTCTGCTCCCAGCCGTGCGCCTGCACCGACAGATAGGTCGAGGCGAAGCTGACCAGCAGCGCGAGATCGATGATCGGCGAGATCGACGCCAGCACGATCTGGAACACGATCGCCTGCGGCAAGCCGACCCAGCCGAGCCCGCGCGGATGCGAACTGCCGATCGCCGAGCGGTGCTTGTACAGGCATTGCAGCGTCCCGAACGCCCAGCGGAACCGCTGTTTCGCCAGCGCGCGCATCGTCTCCGGCGCCTCGGTCCAGGCGATCGCGAACTGGTCGTATTTTACCGCCCAGCCGTGTCGCTGGATCGCGATCGTCAGGTCCTGGTCCTCGGCGAGCGTATCGTCGGGATAGCCGCCGACGCTGCGGATCGCCTCGAGCCGCCACGCGCCGACCGCGCCCGGCACCACGGTCATCGCGTTCAGTCGCGCGAGCGCACGCCGTTCGAGATTCTGCGCGGTGATGTATTCCAGCGCCTGCCACTTGGTGATCAGATTGACGCGGTTGCCGACCTTGGCATTGCCGGCGACCGCGCCGAGCTTCGGATCGTCGAACCACCGGGCGAGGCGCGCGATGGTCATCGGCTCGAACTGCGTATCCGCATCGAGCGCGATCACGATCTCGCCGCGCGCGAGTTCGAGCCCGCGGTTGAGCGCACGCGCCTTGCCGCCATTCTCCAGCGTCAGCAGGCGGACGCGGTCGTCGCCCGCGAACGCTTCGGAAACGACGCGGCTGGTGCCGTCGCTGGAGCCGTCGTCGATCACGATTACCTCGATCGCGACGTCGGCGGAGGCGAGCACGCCCTGCACCGCGCGGACGATCACGCGCTCCTCGTTGAACGCCGGGATCATCACGGTGACGAACCGCGACGGATCGATCGCCGGGAACACGGTCTTCAACTCGCGCCGCGCCTGGATCAGCGCGAGCGCGGAGAGGGCCAAGGCGCGCAAGATGCCGATCGTGATCGCGATGCCGAAGATCCAGCGGAGCGCGACGACGATCCCGCCGAGCGTGCTGAACAGCGCGAGATCGGCGACGGCGGCCACGCGGTCGCTCGACGAGATCACCGGCATCGCCGCATCGCGTGACAGGCCCGCGAGCGTCGAGACGGGCACGAAACTGTAGCCCATCGCGCGTAACCGCTCGATGATGATCGGCAGCGCGGCGACGGTCTCCGCGCGATTGCCGCCGGCATCGTGGAGCAGGATGATGTTGCCGCTGCGCTCCGGATTGCCCGCCTCGACGCCGGCGATCGTCCGATCGATGATCGCCTGTACGCCCGGCCGCTTCCAGTCGTCGGGATCGACGTGCAGGCCGACCGAGATATAGCCGCGCTGCTGCGCCTCGAGCGCGGGCAGGATTTCGTCCGCGGTGCTCGGCTCGGCATCGCCGAAATAGGGTGCGCGGAACAGGCGGAGCGAGCGCCCGGTAAACGCCTGGAACAAGCGCTGCGTCGCGTTGAGTTCGTACTTCACCTGCCGCGTCGACACGTTGGCGAGGTTCGGATGCGTATAGGTGTGGCTGCCGATCTCATGCCCCTCGGCGACCATCCGCTCGAGCAGCGACCGCTGCGTCAGCGCATTCTCGCCGATCACGAAGAATGTTGCCGGCGCACGCTCGCGCTTGAGGATGTCGAGGATCTGCGGCGTCCATTCGGGATCGGGACCATCGTCGAAGGTCAGCGCGAGCTGTTTAGGGCGATAACCGGTCCGCTCGACCACGTAGGGCGACGGCATACGGGTGAAGTTGACGTCGGCGATCGTCCCGTCCTTGGCCGGCACCGCATCGCGGATGCCGGTGACGGGCTCGGCGGCAATCTTCAGGATCTCGCCATTGCCCTCGATATCGACGTTGGTGCCCGCCGGCATGGCGTCGATCGAATCGGGCACCGGCAGTTTCCGATGATCGCGACCCCAGATCGACCAGAGCCCGGGATCCTCCGACCCGAGACGCCACAGAGCTACGCTGCCCAGCCCCGCCTTTTGCAGGAATGCGATCTGGTTGTACGCCGACGCCGCATCGAGCAGCCAGACCTGATGCTGCACGCCGCCCTCGGAATAGGCGAAGCTGCTGTTGCCGCTGGCCTTGTCGAAGGTCGGCACCGTTCCGGAGTCCGCCGCGTTCTGCCACGCTTCCTCGACGTCGAGCGCGTCGCCGTTGCCGCTCTCGGCACCCGCATGCCAGTCGTAAGCGTAGGAGCCGATCGCGACCACCAGCTTCGACGGCGGGATGCCGCGTGCCGCATCGGCGACCATCCGCGCAAACCAGCGTTGCGACGCGATCGGGCCCGGCGCCCCGCTCGTCTCGTGCTCGTCATACGCCATCAGGAAGATCTTGTCGGTCACCTTGGCGTAGGCGGGCAGGCTCCAGTCGGGGTTCGCGACCGGCGCGGCGATCGCGACCACCCAGCCGCGCGGCGCGAAGCGGGCGCGGGTCTCGGCGAGGAACGCGCGGTAGTTGGGCTGCGCGGACGCGGGCAGGTCCTCGAAATCGTAGAACACGCCGCCGGCATGGTTCGCGCTGAGGAACGGCACCAGCTTGTCGAGGAACGCCGCGCGGGCCGTCGGATCGGCGAACAGCGCTGCGCTGCCGGTGCCGTCCCAATCCCCGTCGACCGCGTTCTGCACCATCGGCAGGATCACCGGGCGGTGCAGCGCCTTGTTGAGGATATCGCGCCCGGCCTGATCGCGGAACACGGTGATCTTGTGATCCTTGCCGGTGATCGAGACCCAGCCGGGGATCAGCCAGTCGAGTTGCTCGACGTGCCGCGCGAGGCTGGCGGTGCTCGCCTCGTCCCACGGCACGTGAAAGGCGATTGCGAGCGACGGGTTGGCGCCGTTGCCGACACCGGGCTTGGCCGCGCTCGTCCCGAACAGTTGCCGGGCGTAGTAGTTGATGTCGCGCCGCGTCTCGCGAAGGATACCGCCCCGCGGCGCCGGCAGCTTGTGGAGCGCGGGATGCTCGGGCTCGATCGGCAGCAGCGGCGCGGTCGGCACCGCGCCGATCGAGACGGCAAATACCGCGATAGACAGCAGCAGCAACGCGACGAACGCAGCAACGCCAAAGGTAAAGCGCCGACGCCGGCGGCCACTAGCATCGTAGAAGACGGGATTGAGCGACATGGGACGAGTATCAACCGGCGGAAGGAAAACGGCAAATTGCTATTTCAGGCCGCTACAGCGCGTGACACGCGGACGCTTCTGACAAATGCGTCACGCTGGCGTTAGGAATAGACTGGATCGTACCGCGGCTAGTAGAACCGGGCAGTCGAATAGTGGCTCGAAACGATCCTCCCCCGCAAGGGGGAGGTGTCGCCGAAGGTGACGGAGGGGGAGGACACGGAGCAGCGGTTGCCGCTTACCTCCCCCTCCGTCTGGCAAGTGCCAGCCACCTCCCCCTTGCGGAGGAGGATCGATGGCACCCTCCCGATCAGCGGAACTTGCCGCTGAGCGAGACGCCGATGATCCGTGGTTCGTTGAATACCGCCGCCATGTAGTTCTCGATCACGCCCTTGAGGTTCTTCTCGCCCGTGATGTTGCGCGCGAATACCGCGAACTCATACGCATCGTCGGGTGCGGCGTAACCGATCTTCAGGCCACCCTCGAAGTTGCCGTTCGCGGTGAACTCCTTGGTCTTGTAGAGCACGAACTGCGTATAGCCCTGGATGTTGAAGTCGCCCGCGATGAACGCGCGACCGCCATTGCCGAGTGGCTGGTCGTACCGCGCGGTGAGGTCGACGTTATACTCCGGCGCGTTCGGCAGCGGGTTGCCGTCGATCTGCGCGAACGTGTTGGCGCCCACCTTGATTGTCGGATCCTCGACCGTGCAGACCACGACGCCGTTCAGGATGCAGACCTGCGCATAGACGTTCTTGTCGCGGATCTTGCTGTGCAACAGGCTCAGCCCCGCACCGAGCGTCAGGTTCGGCACCGGCTTCCAGTTCGCCTCAGCTTCCATGCCGTACGCATCCGCCTTGTCGGCGTTGAACAGCACGCCGTTGCCGTTCACATCGTTGCCGTTGAGCTGGATGTCCTTGACGCGGTAGGCGAAAACCGTCGCGTTCAGGCTCAGCGTGTTGTTCAGCAGGCGGCTCTTCACGCCACCCTCCCACGACAGGATCGTCTCCGACTTGGCGGTCGTGAAGTCCGAGTTGAATACCGCCGAGCGGCCCTGGATCGTCGGCCCGCGGAAGCCTTCGGCAACGCGCGTGTAGAGACTGACGTCGGGGCTCGCCTGGTACAACAGGCTCGCATCCCAGCTCGGCTTGGTCGCCTTCAGCGTGACGTCGGTACGGCCGCGGTACGTGACGACGCCTGCTGCCGTGTCCGCCGTCTTGAGAAGCTGCGTACGCTTCTTGTCCTCGGTGATGCGACCGCCGACGGTCAGCGTCAGCTTGTCGACCAGCTCATAGCTGACCTGCCCGAAGCCGGCCCAGGACGTGTTGACGTTGTGCAGCCGGACCCAGTTGTTGGGGTTGCGTGCCGTGCCCGTCAGGAAGAACCCGCGCTGGTAGAAGTCGGTGATGTCGCGCGTGTCGAAATACAGGCCGCCGACCTGCCAGTTGAAACGACCGCCGGGGGTGCCCGCAAGCCGGACTTCCTGCGACCACTGATCGAGATCGCGGATCTGGCCCTGCGACTGGCCGAAGCCGTTCGGCTGACCCCCGACCGGGAAGTTCGCCGCCGCACCGCCATCGGTATCGCCGCGGCTGAAGCCCGACGTCGTCTCGTACGCGGTGATCGAGGTCAGCGCGGCGGGGCCGAAGTCGTAGGTCGCACGGACCGAGCCGCCATAGGTGTTGTAGCTCTGCGGGTTGTCGTTCGCTTCGTCGTACGAGACGACGTTGCGCGGCTCGGCCGACACGTCGTTGGAACCCTTCTTCAGCGCGCCGCGGTGGAACAGCGTCGAGGTGCCGTCATACCAGCGCGCATGGCCCGACAGGTCGAGCGTGAAGCGCTCGCCCGGGGTCAGCGCAAGCTGGACGCGGACGTTGCGATCGTCGAAGCCGCCCATCGCGTCCTTGCGCGGCGTCGCGGTGTTGTCGGCGCTGACACCCGCGAACCGGTTGTCGACGTAATTCTCACGGTGCTGAATCAGCGTCGAGAGGCGGATCGACAACAGGTCCTTGATCAGCGGGCCACCGACGCCGGCGTCCAGGTTGACGCTGTTATACGAGCCGACCGACGCGGACGCGCGGCTCTCGAAATCGTTGCTCGGCTTGATCGTGTCGAACTTGATGATGCCCGCGGTGGTGTTGCGCCCGAACAGCGAGCCTTGCGGCCCGCGCAGCACTTCGACCTGGCGGACGTCATAGACCGGGTTCGACTTCAGCACGACATGCTCGAGGATCACGTCGTCCTGGATGATCGTGACCGGCTGCGACGCGCCGAGGTAGAAATCGATGTTGCCGAGCCCGCGGATGTAGAAGCGCGGGAAGATGCGGCCGGTGGTCGATTCGACGTACAGGCCGGGCACCCGGCCCGACAGCGCGAGCAACGTGTCGTCGCCGCCCGACGTATAGGTGCGCAGCGCATCGCCCGACGCGACGCCGACCGACAGCGGCACCTTCTGGAGGTTTTCCGAACGACGCTCGGCAGTGACGACGATGTCGCCGAGACCCTCCTCGGGTGCAGCTTGCGTCTGGACGGGCGCAGCGTCCTGCGCGAACGCCGCCGAACCACACAGCACGGAACCCAACGCGACGCCGAGCATCAGCGCCGACTTAACGACCGAAATCTTCAAAGTTTTTATTCCCCAATCGTGCGGCGCCGTCCCTGACGACCGGCCGCACATCCCAATACGCAACGCCGCTACGCGCCATCGACCGCCCTTCCCGGACGGCCCGACGACGCCTCGCGACGCTCACTCCCCGAGCGTGCGGTTAGGCGGGGATTGTGTTGGTATGATGACAGTTGGTGATGAAGATTACGGGTAATCCCGACGCGCATGCACGACGTTGACGATCTCGACCGTGTCCAAGACGAGGCGATAGATCAGCAGATAGTTGGGATGGATGACAGCTTCGCGCGTGCCGTCGGCCCTGCCCGGCCGGTACATGAACGGATGATCGACGAGCCGGTGCGCGCATGCCTCGATCGATGTCGCAAGGCGGAGTGCTGCGCCCCTGTTCCGGCCGGCGACGTAATCTAGAATCGTGGTGGCATCCTCGACTGCCTCAGGGCGCCAGAGCAGCTTCAGCGATCTCCGCCTGATCGATCGGCAGAGTCCAAAACCAACCTCATCGCAGCAACGGCATCATCGTGCTGGATCGACGGACGGGGGTCGGCCAACGACCGCGCAACCTTTTCGCGTAGCCAACGATCATAGGCTTCCGCTGAGATCGAGGACTCGGACTCCAAGGGTTTGGGTGAGATTTGCGGCATTAGGCGAGCTTAGGCCTGTTGCTGCCGAAAGCAATGTAGCCGCGCCGCGGCAAAGCCGCGTCGTCGAACGACACGACCGAGGACGAACTCGGCCGGTCGCCGTCCGGCTTGGCGCTTTCCTCGGCTAAGCGGCTACGCGCTTAGCCTTGGGCGCCTACGCGTCGTCGCCCATCCGCAGCGCGGCAATAAACGCCTCCTGCGGGATGCTGACCGAGCCGTATTCGCGCATCTTCAGCTTGCCCTTCTTCTGCTTCTCCAGAAGCTTCTTCTTGCGGCTCGCGTCGCCGCCATAGCATTTCGCGGTCACGTCCTTGCGCATCGCGCTGATCGTCTCGCGCGCGATCACCTTGCCGCCGATCGCCGCCTGGATCGGGATCTTGAACAGGTGGCG
>QFMX01000082.1 GCA_003240625.1 Sphingomonas taxi | reverse complement strand
CCGCCGCTCGGCGGGGGCGCCATCTGCGTCGCCTCGTTGAAGCCGAGGAAGAGGTTCGCGAACATGTCCGTCTCCGGGATCAGAAGAAGCGCCAGAACCAGTCGCGGGGGAGCTGGACGTTGAAGACGCCGCGGAACAGCCACTGCACGCCGATGGTGAACGCGATCGTCCCGAAGATCAGCCAGCGCCAGTTGCGAAGCCCGAAGGCGAAGCTGACGCCGCCGACGAAGACGAGCGTGGTGGTCACGAAACCCAGCCTCGGCATCAGGAAGGCGTAGACGATCATTGCCGCCACAAAGCCCGCCAGGCGTTCGGCGCCGACCCGCTCGACGCCGATCTGCGATATCTCGGCCCCGTAGGACCTGCCGAACAGGGTGCGCAAGAACAGCGCGACTGCGCACAACGCCAGCATGCAGGCGACCAGCGTCGGGAACAGCCCGGCCCCGCGATGATAGTCGCCGGCCATCGTCGCCGCCACGACGGAAGCCGCGAACAGGCCGACCGCGAGCAGCCGGTCGGTCAGCAACGCCATGTTGCGATCGTTCATCTCAGTCTTTCCTCCCGGCTTCGCCCAGACCGGTCCGCCCGCCGAGGAGCGCCCGCAGTTTACCGACCTCCACCGCCATGAGCGTCAGGTGGTAGAGGAGCCGCGCCGGCATCAGCAGCGGCAGCGACAGGTCGACGCCCCGCTGGTTGCGCCAGCTGAGAACCGGATTGAGCGGCCGGGCATGAGGGCCGAGCTGGTTGTAGAAGGTCACCCGGTCGGGTCGGAGATAGAGCCGCTCGATCGCTTCGATCGACGCTTCGACTTCTTCCCAGCGCGTCGTCGATCCCTCGATGCAGGCGACGGCGGCCAGCGCTTTGACGTGCTCGGTCTGCGCCCAGAGCAGCCGCGAACCCGCCAGAATGGCGCCATCGACCGACACGGCGTCATGAACCGTAGTCGCAAGCGCCCCCGATCGCGCCACGCCGAACCTGTCGGCGAAGGCGAAAATGCGCTGGACTTCGGGCAGGAACGACCAGTCATCGGTCAGCAGCGAGAACCGGTGTAGCAGCCATACCCAACGGAAGTGGTGGCCAGGCTCGCGCCAGATCGCGTCGGGGCCTTCGCTTCGTGCGAAGGCGCGGATCGAGCCGGCGTCGTCGATCAGCCGTTGCCGCAGCAGGCGCAGCACCGGTCGGGCGCGGTCGAGCCAGACCGGATCCTGCGTCGCTTCGTGGATGTCGAGCAGCGCCTCGAAGAGGTGCATGTACTGGTTCTGCTTCCCGGCGTTAGGTCCGCTCTGGGGGACCACGCCGTCGCCACGCTCGAGCGATGCGGCGAGAGGGTCCTCTGCGAAGGTCGCCTCCGCCAAGGCCAGGACCGCCGGATCGCGCGTGGCGCGAAAGAGCCAGGCCAGGGCGAAGAGCATGAACTGCTGTTCGTGGAACCGGGCGGGATCGATGACCT
>QFMX01000081.1 GCA_003240625.1 Sphingomonas taxi | reverse complement strand
GCACCTCCACCGGCAAGACCACGCTGACCAACGCCCTTCTGGCCGAGGTCGCGAAGACCGCCGACCGTGTCGTCATCATCGAGGACACGCGCGAGCTCCAATGCGCCGCGCCCAATCTCGTCGCGATGCGCACGAAGGACGGCGTCGCGACCCTGTCCGATCTCGTCCGGTCGTCGCTGCGCCTTCGTCCCGACCGTATCCCAGTAGGCGAGGTCCGCGGCTCGGAAGCCCTCGATCTCCTCAAAGCATGGGGGACCGGCCACCCCGGAGGTGTCGGCACCATCCACGCGGGCAGCGGGATCGGTGCGCTTCGCCGCCTCGAACAGCTCATCCAGGAAGCCGTCGTCACCGTTCCGCGTGCCCTGATCGCCGAGACCATTGATCTCGTCGCCGTGCTCTCCGGGCGCGGGTCGCAGCGGCGCCTGTCCGAACTCGTCCGCGTCGAGGGGCTCGGCCCCGACGGCGACTACCGCGTCACCCCAGCATCCCCCGCAACAACCGGAGAACAGCCATGATCCGTCATGCCACCCGCATCCGTCGCCATGTCGCGACTGCCGCCGCCGTCACCTACGCCACGCTGATCCTGACCCCCGCAGCCCATGCCTCGGGCTCCTCGATGCCGTGGGAAGCACCCTTGCAATCCATCCTTCAGTCGATCGAAGGCCCGGTCGCCAAGATTGTCGCGGTGATCATCATCATCGTCACCGGCCTGACCCTCGCCTTCGGCGACAGTTCGGGTGGGTTCCGTCGCCTGATCCAGATCGTCTTCGGTCTGTCGATCGCCTTCGCGGCCAGTTCCTTCTTCCTGAGCTTCTTCTCGTTTGGCGGCGGGGCGCTCGTCTGATGGCCGTCACGCACGAATCCCTCGCCGACGTGCCTGGCTTCGCCGCGCCGGTCCACCGGGCGCTGACTGACCACATTCTTCTCGGTGGCGCGCCGCGCTCGATCGCCATCGTCAACGGCACCCTCGCGGCCGCGCTCGGCCTCGGCCTGCGGCTCTGGCTCGTCGGCCTCGCGCTGGGGGTCATTGGCCATTTGGCCGCCGTCTGGGCCGCCAAGCGCGATCCCCTCTTCGTCGATGTCGTGCGCCGTCATCTGCGCATTCCCGGCCATCTCGGCGTCTGAGGGGAGCCAGCCATGATGAACCTGGGCGAATACCGCCGGAATTCCGCCCGCCTCGCGGACTACCTGCCCTGGGCGGCGCTTTGCGGCAATGGCGTCGTCCTCAACAAGGACGGCAGCTTCCAGCGAACGGCGCGTTTCCGTGGCCCTGACCTCGACAGCGCGGTGCCGGCGGAGCTTGTCGCCGTCGCCGGCCGTCTCAACAACGCCTTCCGTCGCCTCGGCTCTGGCTGGGCGATCTTCGTCGAGGCACAGCGACAGGCCGCAGCGACCTATCCGGCCAACCGCTTTCCCGACGCCGCATCCGCGCTGGTCGATGCGGAGCGCAA
>QFMX01000080.1 GCA_003240625.1 Sphingomonas taxi | reverse complement strand
GCGGAGTCGTCGATACGACGGGCGTGCTCAGCGCGGCAGACGATCGCCGGCTTGCAGCAAGGACGGTGTCGCCTCGAAGGTGTCGGGATACTTGATACCGGCGCCCGTATTGAGCGCGACCACGCGTTCGCCGGGCCGGATCCAGCCCGACTCGCGCAGCTGCGCCGCGGCCGCGAACAGCGCCGCGCCTTCGGGACAGACGAACGTGCCCTCCAGCGTCGCGGCCTGGCGCTGCGCCGCGAGCAACGCGCCATCGTCCACCGCGATCGCGCAGCCATCACTGGCATACAGGGCCTCGAGCACCAGGAAATCACCGAGCGCCTTGGGCACGTTGAGCCCGAACGCAACCGTGCGCGACGCCGGCCAGAACGCCGACTCGGTGGCGCCGCGCGTCCAGGCGTCGACGATCGGCGCGCACCCGGCGGCCTGCACCGCGACCAGTCGCGGCGACGGACGCGCCGCATCGATCCAGCCCAGCGCACGCAACTCGGTAAACGCCTTGTGCAACCCGATCAGACCGACGCCACCGCCTGTGGGATACAGGATCACGTCGGGCAGTCGCCAGTCGAACTGTTCGGCGAGCTCCAGCCCATCGTTTTCTTGCCTTCGATCCGGTACGGCTCCTTCAGCGTCGAGGCGTCGTAGAGCCCGCGGTCGGCGACGGCCTGCGCGACGATCTTCCCGGCGTCGCTGATCAGACCGTCGACGAGATAGAGCTGCGCGCCGGAGAGCGCGACCTCGTTGCGGATGATCGACGGCGCGTCCTTCGGCATCACGATCGTCGCCCCGATGCCCGTGCGCGCCGCGTACAGCGCCCAGGCGGCGCCCGCGTTGCCGTTGGTCGGCATCGCCAGCGCGCGCACGCCCAGTTCCTTCGCCCGCGACACGCCGACCGCTGCGCCGCGGGCCTTGAACGAGCCGGTCGGCACGATGCCCTCGTCCTTCATCCACAACGCGTCGATGCCGAGCGCCTGCCCGAGCCGTGGCATCGGCAGCAGCGGCGTGCCGCCTTCGCCCAGCGACACCACGTGCGCGGGATCGCGCACCGGCAGCAGCTCGTGCCAGCGCCACAGCGATGCGGTGCGCCCGTGCAGATCGTCCGGCCGCCACGTCGCGGCGAGCCGTTCGAGATCGTAGGCCGCCAGCAGCGGGGCCCCGACCGGGGAGAGGTTCTGCACGATGTCGGCGTCGTGGTGCGTTCCGGTGCGTGAACAGACCAGGTGCGACAGGGCGCTGAACGCGGTCATCGAATGATTCCGTAGGGACTCCCGACCGCCTAGCGTGGCTGCCATCGTCGTGCGTCGCGCGCACCGCACTGCGCGAGCGTGGCGCCCGGGACGACTGGACCACCGTCCATCGGAGCGGCATCGCAGCGTGCTCATACGCCGTGCGGCGGGTCTAGACTCGAACCCAAGGCCGGTCCGCACGCATCGTTGGAGGCTCTCATGGGA
>QFMX01000079.1 GCA_003240625.1 Sphingomonas taxi | reverse complement strand
GATCAGGTCGCCGATGGCGGTGGGGGCCTCACCGGGATCGATCGCGTCGTCGTTGCGGACCAGTTCGATCCGCGCGTCGAAATCCCAGCCGATCAGCATGATGCGATGGCGCGCCTTCAGCATCGCGGCGCGTGCGTAGCGGAAATAATCCTCCGCATCGACGATCACGCTTGCCTTGTCCGCCTCGGCGCTGCGCCAGCTCGTGGCGCTCACCGGCAGGGCCTGTATCGCCGGAGTGGCACGGGGCGACGGCCGAGGGCGGATGGGATCGGTTCGCTCTTCACGCGCCGATGCCTATGGGTGTCGGGTGTGCGTTGCAACAGGCGATCCGCCGCCGCACGCGCCTTCGCGGCGGCGATGTGTCGCCGGCAACAGTGTGCAAGATGCCGGCAACGAAACTCGGCGCGCAATCGGCGGACATGCAACCGAACTGACGCGAAGCTGCAACATGCGATGTCCAGCCTCGCCATCGTTCGACATGATCGAGACTCGCAGGGTCGCGCGTGACGGGGGATGCCATGGAACCCAGGTCCATCGAAGCGGTAAAGGCGCGGCTGCGCGCGAACCACGGAGAGATCGTCCATTCGATAGACGCGGCACAGGCCGGCAACCCGCTGGCGGCGGAGCCCGATCCCGGCCGCCGCGTCGCGCGGCTGCAGAGCAAGGCCCGCCTGACCCAGCGCGAGGCGGAGGCGCTGGATGCGACCATCCGCACTCTAAGCGAGACGCCGGCGCGGGAAGGGGTGGCGCCGGCCGTCGGTGCCGCGGGTGCCGAGAAGGTCTGGGGCGACACGGTCGACTTCGTGAATGTCAGCTTCCTGGAGAAAGGCGCCCGGATCGCGCGGGCGGTGGGGCGGGTGTCGTTCCGCAACGAGAGCCCGGTCGGCACGGGCTTCCTGATCGGCAACGGGCTGTTCCTGACCAACCACTACGTCATTCCGTCGGCGGAGTTCGCGCAGCAGCTCGCGCTGGACTTCGATTATGAGCTGGATCTGGTCGGGAATCGGCGTTCGGTGACGCGTTTCCTGCTCGATCCCGGCGTTTTCGTGACCGATCCCGACACGCAGGACGGGCTCGACTACACCATCATCGCGGTCGGCGCGCAGTTGCAGGGCACGCTGCCGATCGAGATGTTCGGGTGGAGCGGCCTGTCCGGCGCCGGCGACAAGCATATGCTGGGCGAGTTCGCCAATATCGTCCAGCATCCGAACGGCCGCTTCAAGGAAGTGGTGCTGCGCGAGAACCGGCTGGTCGGGCGGTACGACACGGCGCTCCATTATGTCGCCGATACCGAGCCGGGATCGTCCGGCAGCCCGGTGTTCAACAGCGAATGGCGCCCGATCGCGCTCCATCACTGGGGCGGCCCGTGGCGGGAGGTGTTCGGCGACGACGGCACGCCGACGCGCGTCGACATCAACGAAGGCATCCGCATCAGCGCGATCGTGCAGGACCTTCGCCGCC
>QFMX01000078.1 GCA_003240625.1 Sphingomonas taxi | reverse complement strand
CAGAATGTGCAGCCGTTGATCATGCGCGAGCCGGCGGCAGATCAGGCGCGGCAGCGTCGCCACATAGTCGGTGACCGCGATCATCTCGGCCACCGCGAAGAAGTTGGTGACCGAGAGGGCCACCTCGCGCTTCAGATTTTGCTGCGCCATCGCCTGGAACAGCCCGGCGCGCATCCGCCCCGGCGGCGCCACGTTGACGTGGCGCAGGCGCTCGAACTGCTCGCGCGTGACCGCCTTGCCGATGTCGGGATGGCCGGCGCGCACGACGCAATCCAGTCCCTCGTCCATCAGATGCTGGACCACGAGATTGTCAGGCGGATCGACGATGCGCCCGAGCACCATCGCGGTCGTGCCGGAGACGACGCCCGTCTCGGTCAGGTCGTTGCCGTAAGGCGTCAGCCGGAGCTTGACGCCAGGCGCAACTTTGGCGAGCCGCGCCACCAGCGCCGGAACGAGGACGAACTCCACGTAGCCATTGGGGGCGATCGTGAAGAGGCGTTCGGCGGTGGCGGGATCGAAATCCTGCTGCCCCAGCACCGCGTCGTCGAGGCTGGCGAGCGCGTCGGCGATGTGCGGGGCGAGTTCGAGCGCGATCGGAGTCGGCTGGATGCCGTAGCGCTCGCGGACGAACAGCTGGTCCTTCAGCATCAGCCGCAATCGCGTGAGCGCGTTGGAGAGCGCCGGCTGGGTCATCCCCAGCCGCTCGGCCGCGCGCGTGACGCTGCGCTCCTCCATGAGGGCGACGAAGATCGGCAGCAGATTGAGGTCATAGCGCATGAGTTATGCTCTCATGCGTATATCTTAAATCCAAGAAATAAAGTTCTCGAATGACAGGGGAGACCGCATCGTCTGCTCGTCCGGATTGAGGACGAGATCGAGAGACAGGAGGTTTCCATGAGCAAGGGCAAGGTTCTGCTGATCGGCTCCAACGCGACCCGCATCGAGGTGAAGGGCAACAAGTGGGGCGCAACCGGCCAGTATCTGAACGAGACGGTCGTTCCGGCGATGGCGCTCGAAGCGGCTGGCTATGACGTCGTGCTCGCTACCCCAAGGGGGGGCAAGCCGACCATCGACGCCGCGTCGGACGCGCCTGCGCATTTCGAGAATGACGAAGCCGCTTACCGCGCCGCCCGCGACTACTACGACAACAGCCCGGCGATGAACGCGCCGCGCACGCTGCGCGCGGTAATCGACGGCGGGCTCGACCAGTATGCCGGCGTCTTCTTCCCCGGTGGCCAGGCCCCGGTGGTCGACCTGATGCAGGACCCGGACGTTGGTGAGATCCTTCGTCACTTCCACAAGGCGGCCAAGCCGACCGCGCTGCTCTGCCATGGTCCGATCGCGCTGACCGCTGCGATGCACGATCCCCGGGCTTTTCGCGCCGCGCTGATCGCCGGCGCAGAGGACAAGGCGCGCGAATGGGCGAAGAGCTGGCCCTATGCGGGTTACCGGATGACGATCTTCTC
>QFMX01000077.1 GCA_003240625.1 Sphingomonas taxi | reverse complement strand
CGGGCCGCACGTAGCCGGTGTCGATGATCGTGATGCCGCTGCGATCGCGCATCGGTCGTCTCCCGTTGGACAGAACCGACAGTCTAGGACGGCCGGTGTCGACGCCCGATGTGTCCGCGCGTCAGACGTCGGTGCGTGCGCGCGAGCGAGCGCAGTACGCGCGCACGCACGGCGAACGCGATGGCGAGCGCGGCGAGAAAGACGCCGTAGCCCACTGCGGTGGCCAGGATCTGCGCCCACATCGCGCCGTGGCCGCGATCGGCCGCGGCATGCGCCCAGTGGATCGACAGCAGGAACGCCAGCAGTGCCAGCCCGAGACTGGCCAGGTCGAACACCACGCGGCGCACGCCGCGCGGCTGCCGCGGGTACACCCAGAACAACACGCCGAGTATCAGGAACCACGGCAGGAACAGCAGCAGCGCCAGGTTCTCGGCGATTGCGGGATTCACGACGCGGCCTTCCCGGCGTCGGCCGCGGCCAGCGCATCGAGGGCGGCCTGCACGGTGTCGGCATCGACGCCCTCGCCCAGCGTGGCAGGGGCGTCGGAGAGCGCCAGCTCGCCGCGTCGCAGGCGGGCGATCGTCTGCCCGGCATCACGCGGCGCGTCGAAGCCATGGCTCTGCAGCAGCACGCGCTCGCCGTCGACGAGCTTGAAATAGAAGCGGCCGTCGGGTTCGCGATACTGCTTGAACACCGCCAGCGGTCGCACCGCGAGCGCGACGTCCATCGCCTCGCCGGTCGCCACGGTCACCTTGCCCAGATCGCGCAGCCCCACCGCGTCGCGCAGCTCGCGAAGCAGCGGAATCGCATAGCGCTCGCGCAGACGCCGACCGCCGTCGCGCAGCGTGTCCTCGATGTCGCCGGGGCGTGCGATCAGATCCTCGTAGCGCTCGCGCATCGGTGCGATCTCGCGCTCGACGACATCGAACAGCTGCTGCTTGGCATCGCCCCAGCCGATGCCGTCGGCGAATGCGGCCGCGAAGCCTTCAGTTTCGTCCGGCGTGGCGAAGGCCTGGTAGAGCTGGAACAGCGACGAGCCGTCGGTGGATTTTGGTTCGCCTGGCGACTTCGAATCGGTGAGGATCGAGAACACCAGCTTCTTGAGCTGCGCCGGCGGCACGAACAGCGGAATCGTGTTCTCGTAGCTCTTGCTCATCTTGCGGCCGTCGAGCCCCGGGAGCAGCGCGACCTGATCGTCGATGACCGCCTCCGGCAGCGTGAACCAGTCGTGCCCGTAGACGTGGTTGAAGCGCTGGCCGAAATCGCGCGCCATCTCGATGTGCTGCACCTGGTCGCGACCGACCGGCACCTTTTGCGCATTGAACAGCAGGATGTCGGCGGCCATCAGCACCGGGTACATGAAGAGCCCCGCGGTCACCGCGGCATCGTCGTCCTCGCCGTCGGCGCGGTTCCTGTCGACCGCCGCCTTGTACGCATGCGCGCGATTGAGGATGCCCTTGCCCGCCACGCAGGTCAGCAGCCACAT
>QFMX01000076.1 GCA_003240625.1 Sphingomonas taxi | reverse complement strand
TCGGCGAGCAGCGCGAATTCCAGGTTGCCCTTCGGCGAGTTCTCGAGCGAACGCGGCCCGGGGAACGCCTCGACATCCCAGAAATCGGCCCAGCTGTTCGGCTTCTTGTCCGCGAAGCGATCGGTGCGGTAGGCGAGCGTTGTCGAATAGGACGCGCGAACAAGCGCGGTCGGCAGCTTGGCCATTTCCGGCAGCTGGTTCTCTGGATCGATGATCGAATAGTCGATCGGCTCCAGCCAACCGGCTGCTGTCGCCAGCGCCACGTCGTCGCCGTTGAGTTCGGTCAGGTCCCATTCGACATTGCCGGACTCGACCATCGCCTTGAGCTTGGGCAGGCTGACCGGTGCGGTGGTGCGCACCTTGATGCCGGTCTCGGCCGTGAACGGGTCCTCGAACAGCGTCTTGATCATTTCGGCCAGGGCACCGCCCGAACCGTTGACCACGATCGTCACGTCTTCGGCGGCCGCGGCATGGGCGCTGAGCGCGATCGCTGCGGTCGAAACCACTCCAAGATTGAATGCACGTCTCGTCAGATTCACCATCGGGTGTTCCTTTGAACTCGCGGTTATGTTCCTGCCCTGCCGGTTCAGTCCGGCAGCAGCCTCAGATCGCCGATCTCGAAACCGAACCGGATTTCGCTGCCCGCGCTGATCGTGTCGGTCCCAGCCCGTCGCGGCTCGACCATTGAAAGCTGTGTCCCGTCGGTCATGCGCAGGACGTAGCGGACGGTGTCGCCGAAGAAGACGGCCTGTTCGAGCGTCGAAGCGAAGCGCCCGCTTTCCGAGCGGCGGAGGTTTTCCGGCCGCAGGGCGACATGCTTGACGGACGCATCCGGAAGCGCCGGGACGGCCAGCCGTCCAAGACCGGCAATGTCGATCTCGCCATTGCCGGCCGCACTCGCCGCCAGGATGTTGTTGGCGCCGATGAAGTCCGCCACGAAGCGCGTCTCCGGACGGTCGTAGAGGTCCTGCGGCGTGCCGAGCTGCTGCACGTCGCCGCGATCCATGACCGCCAGCCGGTCCGACAGCGTCAGCGCCTCGCCCTGGTCGTGCGTGACGTAGATGACCGTGCAGCCGATCTGACGCTGGTAGGCCTTGATTTCCAGCTGCAGCGTCTCGCGCAGCTTGAGGTCGAGCGCACCCAGCGGCTCGTCCATCAAAAGCACGCGCGGCTCGAAAACGACGGCGCGGGCAAAAGCGACGCGCTGCTTCTGGCCGCCCGACAATTCGTGCGGCATGCGCTGCGCCAACCCATCGAGGCGCACCATTTGCAGCGCCTTCATCGAGCGCTCCAGGATTTCCGCCTTTGTCACGCCGCGCATTTCCAGCGGGAAAGCAACGTTGCCCAGCACGTTGCGATGCGGGAACAAGGAGTAGTTCTGAAAGACCATACCGATATTGCGCTTCTCGGTCGGCAGCCGCGAGATCGAAACTCCATCGATGAGAATGTCGCCTTCGTTGATGTCGACGAAGCCAGCGAGCGCGTT
>QFMX01000075.1 GCA_003240625.1 Sphingomonas taxi | reverse complement strand
GCTATCCCGTCGTCATATCCTCGCCAGCATCGACGCCTCGCTCGAACGGCTGGGCACGGACTATATCGACCTGTTCGTGATCCATCGTTTCGACCCCGATACACCGATCGAGGAGACGGCCGAGGCGCTGGACGCCGTGGTGCGGGCCGGAAAGGTTCGTTATCTCGGCGCCTCCTCGATGCACGCCTGGCAGTTCATGAAACTGCTGGCCTTCCAGCGGCACAATCGGCTGGCGGCCTTCATCTCGATGCAGAGCCAATACAACCTCATCACCCGCGACGACGAGGAAGAGATGATACCACTTTGCCGGGAGGAGGGGATCGGACTTACGCCATGGTCTCCGCTTGGACGCGGTATCCTCGCCGGCTCTCGAACGAGCAGCACCGTGCGCGCCGATACCGACGAGCAGGTCGTCCAGTGGTATGAGGGGCGCGAGGAGGTCGGCGAAACCGTCGCGGCCGTGGAAACCGTAGCGCAAGCGCGAGGTATATCGCCGGCGCAGATCGCGCTGGCGTGGGTGCTGGGCCAGCCCGGCGTTTCGTCGCCGATCGTGGGAATGTCAAAGCCGCATCATCTCCACGATGCGATGGGTGCGCTGTCACTGACACTGACAGCCGAAGAGATCGCCACCCTTGAGGCGCCGATGCTGAGATGCCGGCGAGCGCCGCGCTGGTGATCCCTCATGACCAGTTGCGAGGTCGGCCAATCAGGGACGGCAGATGCAAAGCGATCGCATCGGCTAGGCTTTCTCAATGCCGGGAACCTTGAGGATCTCGTCCGCGAGAAACTCCATGAGCAACCGGACGCGCGCAATCCCTGCGCGTTCCGGGACGATCAGCATGTTTAGCGGCACGGCCGCGGGGGCATGCTCCGGGAGGATCGTCTCCAGCCGACCGTCGCTGAGCAAGTCGTCCACGAGCCAGATATGGGCGGGGCCGATGCCCCGTCCGGCGAGATAAGCTTCCCGCGCCGCAAGGCCGTGATCGACGCGAAGCCGCCCTCTTATCGAGGCAACCTGGGTAGAACCGTCCGGTCCGTCCAGCGTGAGCGCGTCGCTGCCGGCGATGTTCGACATGCGAATCCCTTCGAGGGCGCCGAGGTCGCCGACCATTTCGGGCCTCCCATACCGCGCAAGGTAGTCGGGTGCACCGACGAGAACGCGGCGGCTGATGCCGAGCGAGCGCAGTTTCAGCGAGCTGTCGGAAAGCGGGCCGAGCCGAATGGCGAGATCGGCGCCTTCCCGGACGAGATCGACGCGCTCGTCGGTCAGGCTGAGATCGACGGCGATGTCGGGATGGCGATCCTGAAACGCGAATATCAGCCGGCTGATATGCCGAACGCCGAGTGCAGCCGTGCAGGAAACGCGGACCGTGCCCACGGCGTCTGCGCCGGCGCTACGGGCCTTGTCGCCGGCCTGCTCGACCAGACGCAGGATCTGGATCGCGTTGACGTAGTAGCGGCTCCCTTCCTCGGTCAGCGTTACTCGCCGCGTTGTTCGGCTCAG
>QFMX01000016.1 GCA_003240625.1 Sphingomonas taxi | reverse complement strand
TCGCGAGACAGTTTGGTCCCTATCTGCCGTGGGCGTCGAAATTTGAGAGGAGTTGACCCTAGTACGAGAGGACCGGGTTGAACATACCTCTGGTGTACCAGTCGTTCCGCCAGGAGCGCAGCTGGGTAGCTATGTATGGACGGGATAACCGCTGAAAGCATCTAAGGATAGATCGGATGTAGAAGTGCGGTAACGCATGGAGCTAACCGATACTAATTGCTCTATTCGCGCTTGAGAGTCTCACACCATCAATGACAACACTGGGTCACCAGTTAGCCATCAGATGCGTGCGGATGATTAAGACGACGCCAGATTGCCAATCCCCTCGCCGTCGAGGGATTGGTCGAATACAACTACACCAGCACTCGGTGTTCCGATAGGCTGGCTACAAACCTTGCACGGTATTGATTTTAAACCCTCAGCCACGCTGTAAAGCAAAGCTGAGGGACCCAGATATGACGCGCACGCATGTCGCACCGGCTCCATTGCCTGGTGGCTATAGCGTCGGTGTCCCACCCGATCCCATTCCGAACTCGGCCGTGAAACCCGACTGCGCCAATGGTACTATCGCTCAAGCGATGGAAGAGTAGGTCGTCGCCAGGCATTGAAGCCCGTGCAACATGCAAGCACATATCAAAAACCCATTCACAACGTCCCATACACCTATTCCCTCACGGGAACTCGGGCCCCTATCACTTTAATGGGATCTCGGCGCGGGGTGGAGCAGCCCGGTAGCTCGTCAGGCTCATAACCTGAAGGTCACAGGTTCAAATCCTGTCCCCGCAACCATCTTGATTTGCAACACCTCCTCGGTCACACCGGCGGAGGCTTTTTGCGTTTCCGCGCCAGCACATAGCGACAGCATCGAGGCAAGCTCGCCGCGCAGATCGATCGCGAGATCGCCGTCTTCCGGCGTTAGCACCACCGCCTCGATTAGCGCGCGTAACCGTTCGAATGCCTGGGCCTTCATTCCATCGTCCTCGAAGGCCGCGGTCAGCTGTTCGACCTTCTCACGGTACACGCGGCCCAGGTCCGGCGTAAGCAGCCCGGGCTGCGGGGAGACCGTCTGTATGGTTTCCTGTTCGGCGAGAAGCACCTTGCGCCGCTCGGTCCAGATCTTCATCTCGTCCACGAACACCGCCGCATCCACGCCTTTTGAGGATAGCCGCCTTCGCGCGCGAGAGTTGGTGATCGAGATTGGCCAGTTCAGCTTCCCGCTCAGGGCGGCGCTGACTGTTTCAGCCGTCAGCCGACGGGACTCTGCCTCATATTCGGCGAGGAACGCTGCAACGACGTCGTCACGCAGCATCTCGGTTGCCAATCCCGGCAGTACGCGCGTGTCGAGTTCGTCCTGGCGGATCGTCGGCCTTTGCTGCACCAGGTGGATCCATTCTCGGCGGCGCCCTGGCAGCCGAACCGGCTCTTGCCCGATTTGGCATAGTTCGTGCCACAGGTGCCGCAGGTCATCTTACCGGCCAGCAGATACCGCGGACGCTACTGTGCGAAGAAGGGCAGGGTGACCATTTCGGTGTACGGTTTCGCTGCGCGCGTCAGTGTAGACTGCCGGGATTTGACGCGGCCGCAGAGTTCGGGGGGACGATGCTAAGCGCCCGTGCCTCTACGTCGTCAGATCGCTTCATCTTTCCTCCATTCGTGCTTCCTGCATCCGGAACGAAGGACGTCATGATGGTCGCCTAACCGTTTTCGCAGCGACCTGATTTTGCTGAGACTCCTGCTGCCGCACCAGATCGCGCGGCAGCAGACGCGCGAGGTCGAGCGCGAGATGCTGGAGCGGGAATGGGGGCTTCGACGGCGTACAAGCCAGTTGGGGCGCGCCGCGTCATCCCGCCCCCAACCTTCCCACATCGTTATGCGGCCGCATCGACATGCCGCCGGTGGCCGATCTGCTGCTGTTCCTATTGGAGGGAAGCGGCCTAGCCACGTTCGGGCCGTTCGGCGTGGTTAGCCGCCTTTCGTTTTGTGTCGGCCGAGCTCGAGTGTCGCCGCTACCGGTTAACCGGTTGCTCGAAAACAAAATATTTTGAAAATAAACAGTTATCCATCCGGTGGGTAGTAACTGTACCATTCTATTCGCGCCGTCTCCCAATGCGGGGCAGCATCGGCGCGTCATCGCCGTCAGTCATTGCGATAGGCACTATAGATCCGTCGGTGCCGTAGCGAACACGGTCGATTGCCACCCGGCGCTCGCCCTTCAACGGTCCGGTACCGGATCGCTGATCCCAACGGTGATATATGATGAGCCAATCGCCTGCCGGCGTTCGGACGAAGCTGTGGTGGCCGGGTCCCTGATGTGATGCGTCGCTTTTGAGAATCTCCCCCCGATAGCGCCACGGGCCGATCGGCGAGCGGGCCGTTGCGTAATGGACCGAGTAATCCGGCCGGTCCCAATGGCCGTGGCTGTACGAGAGGTAATAGACGCCGTCGCGCTCGTGCATGAACGCGCCCTCGGTGAAGTTGGGAGGCTGGTCGACCGGGACTTCGCGCGCGAGACTGATCATGTCGCGACCGAGTTCCCAGACTCGCAGCCTCGCGCCCGCGCTGCCGCCGGCGTAGAGATAGGCCTTGCCGGAACGTGGATCGACGAAGGCCATCGGATCGATCGCCTCGAACTGGCCATTCGCCTGTCGCCCGCCGGTCACCAAAGGCCGGCCGCTGTCGCGGTAGGGGCCCTGCGGTGCATCCGCGACGGCGACGCCGATCCGGCTCGGGGTCGGGTTCTGCGGCCCGACCGAATAATAGAGATACCATTTGCCGTCGCGTGTCGCGACGCCCGGCGCCCACAGGAAATGCGCCTTTGCACCGTCGTCGCCGATCCAGCGGATCTGATCGCGGCGCAGGATCTCGCCACGGCTGGTCCAGGTCTGGAGATCACGCGACGAGAACGCACCGAACCGGTCCGCGGCCCAGCTTCCACCCGGACCGCCGGTAGGAAAGATCCACATCTCGTCGTCGATCATCATCGCGTGCGGGTCGGCACCTTGGAACACCGGGTTGCGCGCGGTGGCTGCTGCCGCGGTAACCAGTGTGACCCCGATCGCGCTCGCGATCCACGGTCTCCAACGCCGCGTCACTGCGCTGGCCGCCCATAATTGAGCGCGAAGACCGCCTTGAAAGCCAAGGTCCTTACGCCCATCCGTCTGAAATCCGTACGCTGCATGAGTATATCTCCTGTGATCGCCGTGTCAGGTCAGAACCGAAATCGTACGCCGAGCGAATAGGTGCGTTCGAGGTAGAAGATCTGGCGTGCGAACTGGTCGCCGGCGTCGTTGAACTCACGATAGCGCCGGATCGGATTGCCCAGCACGTTGACGATGTCGAATGCCAGCGTGACGCTCGGCACTGGCGTGACCGTTGCCGACAGATCGAGCTGTCCGCGCGCTTTCTCGATGACCCCGCCTGTGCGTTGCGCGCCGTTGACGTCGACGTCGAGCGGCTCCTGGCTGTAATATTGCACGAAGTCCGAGCGGTAATTATACGCGACCCGCGCCGAGAAGAACGGGCGCTCGTACAGTCCGACCAGATTATAGGTCCATTTCGATACGCCGTTGAACCGCTGCTGTTGGCCGGCGACGTTGGGCGACGTCGCGAGCGTCGAGGCGAGATCGCCCTTGGAGTCGACATAGGTCCCATTGGCCTGGAGGCCGAAGCCCTTTGCCCAATTGGGGAGGCCGTCGATGTCGAGGAAGCTCGTAAAGCCGACTTCGACACCCTGGAACCGCGTCGCGCCGGTGTTTTCGGGCTGCGTGAAACGTACGCGGCCGTAAGTGGGGTCGGTGGTGAAGACGGTCGTGTTCGAGATGAAGCCCTGCGCATCGCGACGGAAGATCGCGCCGGTCAGCGAACCGCTCCGCGAAAAATACCATTCGAGGCTCGCGTCGTAATTGTTCGACGTCAGCGGCGACAGGTTCGGGTTGCCGGCCGTGATAGTACGCGCGTTGCTGTTGGGGTCGTTCGAGTTCGGCGGATTGTTCGGATCGATCGTCGGCGGCGATCCGACGGTCAGCGCAGGATTAAGGTCGAAGAAGTTCGGGCGGGTCCGGGTCTGCGTATACGCGAGTCGGAGCTGCAACTCATCGGTAGCGGCGACACGTGCGCTGACGTTGGGCAGGTAGTCGGTGTATTCGTTCTTCGCGGTGACGGGCGTTATGACGAAATTTCCCGGCGTCTGTTCGTCGCGCAGGAAGCCGCTGATGCGGTTCTTCGTGCGGATCGCACGCAAGCCGACGACGCCGTCGACGACGACGCTACCGATATCGAAGCCGTATTTGACCTGGGCATAGGCGGCCAGCGCCTTTTCGTTCGCGCGGAAATTCTCCGACGGGTTGAATTCCGGTCGGCCTGCCGGCGCCCCATAGAAGCTTCGCAGCGCGACGAGATTGTCGCGGATGCTGCTCGACGGGATCGCGGTGAAGGTGCGGATGGGAAAGGTGTTGTTATAGCCGAACCCGGCTAGCGTGGATTCCGTGCTGACCGGCAGCGCGGTGATCGGCAGTTGCGCGGTCAGGTTGAAGATATACGGCGCGCCGCGATCGCGGTTGGCGTCGCGATCATTGTAGCGGACGCCGAACTGCAACCGCTTCAACAGCCCGTCGCCGACATCGTACTGGACGTCGACGCGCGACTGGATGTCCTTGCCGCCGACCTTGGTATATTCCTGGAAGAAGCCGCGGCTGAGGTAGTTGGCCGGGTCGGTCAGGTTGAAGTCGCCCAGATTCAGCGTCGGGCCGCCATCGGTACCGGGGGCTTCGAACACGACGTTGCGTACCGGCGAACTGCGGAACGTATAGTCGATGTTGATCAGGTCGAACGTGTAGCTGCTGTCGGTATAGGCAAAGTCGCCCGAGATCTGCAGATTGTCATGCTTCCAGATCGCGCCGCCACCCGCCTGATAGGTGTTGGTCGTGCCGTTGGCCGACCCATAATAGCCGTCGGGCGCATTAGCCCCCGTGACGGTCGCGCTTTGCGCCACGTTCGCGTTGCCGGGACGCGTGGTCAGGTTCGTCAGCTGGAAGTCGGCACCGCCGAAGATCGGGACGAACATGAACCGGTTGGAGTCGCGTCCGCGATAGCCCTGGTACAGGCCGTCGACATAGATTTCGAGCTCGGGCGTCGGCTTCCACTGGAACGCCGCGTTGGCGGATGGCCGCCAGCGTCGACCGTAACCGAGGAAGAGCGATTGTGCGTCCGGATAGCGGACTCCACCGGCGGTATCCGGCGTATTCGCCGAATTGGTCGTGCCGATTACCAGCGACTGCTCGCGCGTGGCATCGAGGAAATTGATGCCGACATAGGAGGCGTTGACGAGCAGGCCCATCTCGCCGATCCCGGTATCCCACCGGTCGCTGACGAGCAGGTTGCCGTTCCACGACATCTTGCCTGATTGCTGCCAGTTCACGCCGTTCAATGACCCCGACAGTTCGAAGCCGTTGAAATCGAAGGGCCGGCGACCGCGAACGTTGACCTGGCCGCCGATGCCGCCCTCGATCAGGTTGGCGGTGCCCGATTTATAGACTTCGAGCGCGGCGACCGTGCCGGCAGGGAAGTCCTGGATCTGGACGAAGCGGCCCTCGGCGGTGAAGATCTCGCGGCCGTTATAGGTCGTGCTGAGATCGGGCAGTCCGCGCACCGTGACACCCGCCGACTCGCCGCCGCCACGCGTCACCTGCACGCCTGATACCCGCGCGAGCGCGGACGACGCGAACGTGTCCGGCAGCTTGCCGATATCCTCGGCGACGATCGCATCGACGATGCCGTCCGAATTGCGCTTTATAGCCTGCGCCGACTGGAGGCTGCGACGAAGGCCGGTCACGACGATCTCGTCACCGCCCTCGGTCGGGCTTTCCTGGACCGATGGCTGTGGTGCGGCGGGGTTGGCATTCTGGTCCGACGCCGTCGTCGGCTTGGGCAGATCCTGGCCGCCGGCTTTGACCTGAGTGGTGCTGGAAGTCTGTGCGGTTGCCGGCGCCGCCGTGGTGATCGCCACGGCGGCCACGGATGCGCAAAGGCGTGCTTTCGCGTTCATGTCTCTCTCCCCTTAGTGTCGCTGGTTTTCCATGCGACTTGGCCTCACGCTAAAACGATCAATCCGCGCAATCAATCCTTTTGTAGGACAAGATTGGTGGATTCTTCGCGGGGTATTGTTGATCCGAGCATTGGCCCGCTAGCGTTGTCGAGGATGCGGAAAAAGCACCGCGGTCAGTCGGCATTTTGATAGGCTCTGCCGAACTCGAGGTAGGCGCAAGTTGATCGACACGCTCAGGCCCGCTCCCACGTTGCTGCGACCTGACCCTAGGATTAAACGGTTTACGGTATTCGAACGGCCAGATCGGATTCCGCTTGCCTCACGGCTGGAAACGATAATCATATCATGCACCTGCTATGGTAATCGCGAAGCAGATGAGGGCGTTGGTAGGAGGTTTGGGTGTCTCTTACGATGGAACAAGTCCAGCTCGTGACGCAGAGCTATGCGCTAATCGCACGATCTCCTCGCTCGTATTCCGAACTTTTCTATCATCGATTGCTCCTGGATCACCCCTTTGCCCGAGCGCTCTTTCCCGACGATATGACACACCAGATCGTCATATTTGCTAAAACGATGGACGTTCTCGTTCAGAATGTTGCAAATATCGATAGCCTACGCCCAACCTTATCGGATTTGGCCAAAAGGCACGTCAAATACGGCGTCCGCGCATATCAATACGCGGCAGTTGGAAAAGTTTTAATCGACACATTCGAAGAAATCCTGGGCATCGGTTTTACCCCTGATATCCGTCAGGCGTGGGAGGCCGTCTACAGAGAAGCTGCGGGCGCCATGATTGCGGATGCGTATTGCGACCCAGGACACAAAACCTTGGAATGATACCGTCTCACCGCTCGCAAGAATGACAATTGGATTCGTGGAGCGGAAGGAGTGTCGCCGATGTTCAGGCAGTACGGGCCACTGACAGCGGTACGCTGTAGTATCGACGGACGACTATAATGAACGTCGTCACCTTTAAGCGATATAAGGCGAGGCTTGTCGTACAAAACAATAGGGGGCGAAAATCGAGTAGATCGAACGGCTGCAACTCGAGATAGATTTTTGATGAAGCTGCCGATGACATTCATTTCGCCAGATACGGTCGGCTCGCGGGGTACGAGGCGTTTGGCCTGTATGCGGAAAATCGCTGTGGTCCTTATATCGCCCCTCGTGGCGATGTGAACCACGGACGAAATGCGTTGGGACCAAACCGATTGTGTAGCGGCCGCGGCGCTGCTTATCGCCCTTGGTATAGTTTTTGAGCTAGCCTTTTTTTTGGTTCATCAAATGCGAAGGCGTGCATCCGTGATTGGCGTATCCTCGATTATCGCCATGCTCATATGGGCGGATGTCGCACTGGGCATATTCTGAGCATAGCTCGTTTTAAGAATTACCGCGCCGGGCGCTTCCCATAACCACAACGTAACGCTTTGGCGTCAATCAGGGTTCTGGGAGTAGCCTGTGAGACTATCGATATCAGCACGCGTATCCATAGCCTGCACGTCGGTCATCGTGATGGCACTGGCGCTGCTGGCAATCGGCCTTTCGGTCAGCAATAAAATCCATCAGGCGGATCTGCGGATTACGCGGCTTAGCGAGGCGCTCGGCCACGAGGATCGGCTGGATCAGGCACAACGTTGGTTGCGTCAGGACATTGGCCGCCTGACCCGCGACGCCGAACGCGGCGTGAAAGTATCCAACGCGAGTTGGAGAGACCTTCGCGAGCGGATCGCGGACTTCAAACGGCGTTCGTCGCAGACAACCCGATCACCTGATGGCAGATCCCAAGTGAGATCGGCTCCGATTAAGGAGGTGCAGCAAGCGGCCGCTGCTTTTGCCAAGGCTTCGGACCAGTTGATTGAAACGAGCCGGTTAAGGCCCTCCGGGATCAAGTCCGCCATGCCTCGCTTCCTGGGCTCGCTAACGGCCTTGGAGACGAGCCGTAGTCAGGCGCGCCGGGCACTCACCTCGGCAATATGGAAGGCGGCGGACCAGAATAGGCGGGAGAGCCGTCGGGACATCGTCTCAGTGTTACTCGGGGGCCTCGTAATCGTAGCGATGGTATTCGGCATGGCCATCTGGCTTCGTCGGAGACTGGTATCACCGATAACGGTCATGGCTGCCCGACTGCGCGAATTCAAAGTGGGTGCAAGCGACGGAGAGGTTCCCGGACTGGAGCGGGCCGACGAGCTCGGCGACCTGGCCCGCGGACTGTACGAATACCGCAACGCTGTGGAGAGCCGGCGAGCCGCCGAACGCCGCGCCGAGTTCCTTGCCAACCACGATATGCTGACTGGCTTGGCGAACCGCCTGTTGTTTGAGAACCGCCTCGCCCATGAACTCGCTCGCAGCGCGCGGACAGGTGACATCGTAGCGGTGTTTGCCGTCGATCTGGACGCGTTCAAGGCGATCAACGATCGACTGGGTCATGCGGGTGGAGATCGCGTCCTCAAACGTACGGCACAGCTCCTGTCCTCGTGTGTCCGTGGCGATGACCTGGTCGCGCGCATCGGTGGTGACGAATTCGCCATCATTCAGGTAGCGCGCTCACAGCCCGTGGCGGCGGAAGCACTGATTTCGCGCATCTTCAAGATGGCGTCGGCACCGTCGGACGAGGGGGTCGCCATCAAGATGAGCGTCGGAGTGGCCCTTTCGGAGCCGGGTCAGGCAGGAGAGGAGCTTCACGAACGCGCGGACCTCGCGCTCTACCGCGCCAAGGTCGACGGCAGGAATACGGCGCGGATCTATGACAAGCATTTGAAGGACGAGGAGAGCCAGCGCGTGCAGCTCGCTCGGGACTTGGAAAATGCTATCTCGGCGAATGAACTTCGTCTGGCGTTCCAGCCGATTGCGGACACGGTATCGCTGGAGATTGTCGCGTACGAAGCGCTGCTTCGCTGGCTGCATCCCAGCCGGGGCGAAATACCACCGGACGTCTTCGTCCCCATCGCCGAGTCCAGCGGACTCATCGGGACTATCGGTTCATGGATGATCGATCAGGCACTTCGTGCTGCATCGACCTGGGATCCCCGGATATCACTGGCGATCAACCTGTCGCCGATACAGTTTCGCTCCGTGAGCCTTGCGGCCGAAATACGCGATCTCTCAAGACAGTGGGGCGTCGCTTTTGACCGATTGGAGCTCGAAGTCACGGAAAGTGCGACCCTTCTGGGATTTCAGCGCGACAACGTTCTCGCCACGCTCAAGACGTTGCGCGATTACGGGGCCAAGGTCGTGATGGACGACTTCGGAACAGGGCATTCGTCGCTAAGCAACCTTAAGGAGTTCACTTTCGATAAGATCAAAATCGATCGGAGCTTCGTCGCCACGATGGACAGCCATGCTTCGTCATCATCGATCGTCAAAGCGACGATCGGTCTCGGCAAAAGCCTGGGGTTGATCATCGTTGCCGAAGGGGTCGAAACCGACCAACAGCTGTCGATTTTGCGTCAATGGGGGTGTGACCAGGTTCAAGGGTTTTTGATCGAACTGCCGGCAGACTGTTCAGCTGTTGCTTCTGCTGGGCAACACGCGATGTGTGCAAGTAGGTCTGGTAGGAAGCCGTAGCGCAGTGTGCGTTCGCCCAAAGCCGGACGTTGGCAGCAGCAGTATCGGCACTGCGACGGGATCTTGCCGAGGTCCTGATCCTGCGGCAATAGGCGGGCCCATCGGCGGCCCTTGTTCGGGGTTGCAGCGACGATCAGGGGCGGTGCCGTATCGCCTACAGCGTCGACGATCCGTGAGTATGATCCGTGCAACGACGACTTTTATCGGCCTCGTTCGGCGCAATCTTCGCGATCCTCCCCGTAGAAGGCGCGCAGGCGCAGACGGTGCAGGAATTGCAGGCGCAGATCGATGAACTGAAGGCGACGATCGCCGAGATGAAAGCCGCGCAAAAGGGTAAGGCGTCGCCCGGCCCCGCGCCGACGCCGCCCGCGAGCGTGGCCGTCGCAGCGGCGTCGACGACCGCGCCGGCCGCGCCGCGTGCGGAACAACCGACGGTCGCGATTGCTGCCGTCGAGAAACCCGCCAAACAGCAATGGTACGACCGCATCGCCATTCGCGGCTATACGCAATTGCGCTTCAACGAGATCATCAGCGGCGACCGCCGCGCGCCGGACGGAATCTCGCGGTTGCGCTCGGTCGGGGACGGCGGGATCGGCGACGATACCAACTTCACCTTCCGCCGAATTCGCCTGATCCTGCAGGGCGATCTGAGCGACCGCGTCTCCTTCTACTTCCAGCCTGACTTCGCAAACAGCGTCGCCAATCAGTCGGGCGGTGAACGCCGGGAAGGGTTTGTCCAGCTCCGCGACGCGTACGTCGATACCTTCCTCGACCGCGACAAGCGGTTCCGGCTGCGCTTCGGTCAGTCGAAGGTGCCGTTCGGGTGGGAGAACATGCAATCCTCGTCCAACCGCCTGACGCTCGATCGCAGCGACGGCATCAATAGTGCGGTGCCGGGGGAGCGCGATATCGGCGTGATCGCCTATTACACCCCACGCCAGGTCGAACGCATCTGGCAGAGGCTGGAGGAGGACGGGCAGAAGCTGTTCGGCAATTACGGCGCGTTCGGCGTGGGCGTCTTCAACGGGCAAGGGATCAACCGGACCGAAACCAACGACGGCGTGATGACGGTCGCGATGGCTACCTGGCCGTTCGCGCTCGACGGGCTGGGCGGGGCGTTCGACGGGCAGGTGCTCGAACTGGGCGGTGCCCTGTTGCGCAATGGCGTACAGCCTGAAATCCGCAGTGGCGGGACGAGCGACACCGTCTACCGCGAGGAACGCGGCGGGATCCATGCGGTGCTCTACCCGCAACCGTTGGGCTTCCAGGCGGAATGGAACTGGGGGCGTGGTCCCGAATTTGACGTGTCCCGCCAGGCGATCCGCTCTCTTCCGCTGAACGGCGGCTACGTCCAGACGATGGCACGAGTGCGGCGCTCGCCGGTCGGGCCGTTCATGCCCTATGCGCGCTGGCAATATTACCGCGGCGGCTGGAAGGCACTGACCAACGCGCCCCGGCTCGAGACCGACGAGATCGAATTGGGGATTGAGTTCCAGCCGAACCCCGAGCTCGAGCTGACGCTTGCCTATGCCCATATGCAGCGGCGCGAAGGCGACGAACGGCTGGCGGGGCGCGCCGAAGGCGACGTGATCCGTACGCAATTGCAGTGGAATTACTGAGCCGGGGAGGCGCCGTGCGCCGCACCTGGAGCGGGGTGCCTTACCTTCCGTTCACTTGACCGCGCGCACCGGCATTCGACACGGTCTATCGCAGGCTGCGGCCCGCTTGAGCCAAGGTTAGGCGGCGTGGCGCCATTGAAAGCGGGCCGGCCGCTATCAACCCGAAGCGGTCCTTTGGCTCCTGCCCCGCTACCTGAACGAACTGCTGTTTACGGTGATCGCTACTCGAAAGCGGACCGGCCGCTCTACTTTCGATTTCGGCCGTTCCTGATGCAGAAGTCAAAAGTTTTGTTATGCCTAGCAGGATCAGTCGCCGGCGATCTCAACTGCACCTGCTAGCGGCATGGGACTGGGACCGGATGGAGGCCCCACAGGAGATAGTCCCTCATCATCAGAAGAGCCAGGACGGCGACGTAGGAATGACTGCAGGCGTTCGAACAGCTCTTTCTCCAAAGCTCTTTGTTCAGCGGTAGGCCTTGGACGCCCGATGAGGTCTTTGACAGGCATAACCATGTCCTCGTTCGTAGCTGCTGCTTCACTTGTATAACCCACCGGGTCGGGACGACCAATTGGCGATCGCAATAAAAAACCTACGGATTTTGCGTCGGCCAGCGAACGGGAGGAAGCTAGGTATCCGCCGGTGCAAAAAGCTGATGCAGTTTGCGGGCGCATTCGGCGGCAGACTTCTCGAAGTGCCGCTCCGAAAGCTGCCAATCCGCTTTTCCTTCCCCATCACGACATTCGCGCGCGGATAGCCAGCTTTCAAAATCGGTCATTCGCAAAAATGAACCAGCGTCCGAAGTTGGGAAGCGAGGGAAGGGGTGTGAGCGTCCGATGCCGGCTCTCAAGCTCCGTAACCAGCCGGTCGTTCGAGCCTCCAACATTCTGATAAGCGTCATGATTTAAAAGAATTTTCGCTTTCTCCGCTTGCTCTGTTCCACGTTCCACTTCGTCCGCCAAAAGCCGTACACCGCTAGGCTGCCAAGCAGCGTGAGTACGATGCCCGACACGGTCATGGCGAGCTTCCATGCAATGCCGCCGGTCTTGGCAGCGTGCACGGGATAGAGTTTCTCGCGGATCGATGCCGCCGTTCCCCGGGTCGCCGGATCGTCATGGGTTATGATCGTCAGCGTAACCGGATCGGCGTACACGAACGTCCGTCCGTTCGGGGTCCATTCGAAAGATTGGCGGAGGCGCAGGACGATGGGAGTGCCGGACTTCCGCGGCATCTGCAGGCGGCGGAATTCGGCACCGGGAAACATCGCGGCAGCAGCCTTGAAAAGCGGCTTCAAGTCATGCGCGGATGGCGCGTCTCGGACACTGTGCACCTTGGGTGCGACCGGGCGTGTTTCGGCAAGCAAGGGCCCACCCAACGCGGGAAAAATCATTAGAATGCCTGTCACCAGCGACACGAGCAGCAACGGCGCCGTCACGACGCCCATGTCCCGGTGGTGATGGACGATTGCGCTGGGCTTCATCGTCGCGGGCCATAACCGCAGCCGAAAGCGGCTGCGCATCCGCCACCACAGGATCACCCCGGTAATGAGGAAAAACAGGCCCGTAAGCCCGGCGACGCCTGTAATCGTCTCGCCAGCATCGCCGACCAGAAGGCGATGATGGAGGTCGAACACCCACAATTCCGGTCGCTGCCATGACGAGGACCAGCGGTCGACCGTCACGCCGGCCTGGCTGATATAGGCACCGCTGCCGTCTGCGAAGATGGCCTGATGAACGCCCAGACCGTCGCCTGCGAAGGTGATGCGGTCGATCGGGGACGACGTGTCCGCCACTGCGCCGACCGCCAAGGCCAGCGATACCGGATCGGCCCGGACTGGATCGCCGGCGTGCGCCACAAAGGTCAGCTGGTTGCGCCAGACGAGCAGCATACCTGTGAGCCCCAGTACCGCGAGCAGCAGACCGCCGATCGCGCCGATCCAGCGATGCAGCAGGGACAGGATGCGCATCAGAAGCCGGCCTGCCAGCTCAACGTGAAATTGCGGCCCCGCCCGGTATAAAAGCGCGCATTGTCGGTCGGACCCTGCGTATCGCTGTAGTAGGTGACGTAATCGGTATTGCCGACGTTCTGCACGCTCAGCATGACGCGGCCTACCGATAGCTCGTAGGCGACATACGCGTCGAACAGCCGATAACCGACGAAGTCGTTGGCGATCGGCTGTCCCTCGAAGCGGCGGGACAGGTAATAGCGGCCCTGGGCACGCGCACTGAAACGGCCGCGGCTGTAATCCAGATTGAGGTTCAGGCGATCCGGCGAGATGTTGGCGCCGTCCAGATCGGCATCGAGAATGCCATCGGCGTTGGTGTCGGTGCGCCCGTTGAGATGGCTGAAACCGGTGCCGACCTTGAGACCGGGCAGCGGGGTGCGAACAGCGAGGTTCAGTTCCAGACCCTCGATGTCGATCGGCTGGCGTGCAACGTTGAAGAAGCCATCGCTGCTGCGGACGAGCACCTGACCCAGATCGCTCGACGACCAATAATAGGTCGCGCTGGCGTCCAGCGGCCCTTGTTTCACTTCGACGCCGATCTCGCGGTTGTTCGAGATCACGGGGGTCAGATCGAGAAAGTCGGCGATCCGGATATTAGGCTGGCTGATACCGCGCAGGACACGACCAATATCGGCGATCGTGTAGCCCTCGGCATAGCTGCCATAGGCGCGGATACCCTTGACCGGCTCCAGCACGAAACCGCCGTTCCACAGCGCGCGGTTGAATGATGGCTTGCCGCCGATAACGGCCCGAGAACCGGCACTCGCAAGCGTCGTATAGTCGGGGATATCGAGCCGCACGTTCTCGTACCGGACGCCACCCGCGACCCTGACGATGCCGTCGAACAGTTTGAGATTGGCCTGGCCGAACGGCGCGAGGCTGCGAAAATCCGTCCGTGGCACCCATGTGCGGCCGGTCTGCACCAGATCCTGCTTGGTGCGATCGATCAGCGCGTCGAACCCGGCGGTCAGCGTCAGCGCCTCGAGCCCCGGTACCGCGCGTTCATAGCTGATCTTGCCGCCGAGCTTGCGCGAGACGTTGCGCGACTGGTCGAACAGCGTGCCGGCAGGCGCGATCCTCGCGTCCTGGAAGGTCGCGAGGATACCGCCGGCGAACGTGTCGCTGGTTCGGTTGTAGAAGCCTTGGAGCGTGAACGCCCCGCCCATCAAATTGCCGTCGGTTAGCGATGCCGACACCATCTCGGCCAGGCCGGTAGAGGGTTGTCCGGCCGTCTCCCCTCTCCGGCTGGTGGCAGGGATGCCGAGTGTCCGGTTGCCATCGACCGCGACATAGTGGGTGTTGCCTGCCAGCTTGAAGCGGTTGGCGATCACCTCGAACCGAGCGGTGTCGGACAGATCGACGCCGACCCGGCCAAAGAAGGCCAGGCTGTCCGTATCCTGAATTTCGCTTTGGTTGCCGTCGAGGCCAATGCGCCGTCCGCGGCCATCGACGAAAACGCCGCGCCGCTCGAAGGCGATGCCGCCGGTCGCGTCGAACCGGCCGCTGCGCATGTTCACGAGGCCGGCGACCTTCCCGCCGACCGATGACCCTGCGAAATCGTCGCCGCCGTTACCCTGAAGCAGCGTGCGGCTGCTCCAGCCGTTCTGCGTCGGCGCGCTCGCGGTGACCTGATTCACGACGCCGCCGGTCGCGCCAATGCCCTGCAGCGCGTTGGAGCCGTAGATCACTTCGACCCGGTCGATGAAGAAGGGGTCGATGGTATAGCCGTCGCGTGCGCCGTCGCGGATCGGCGTGCTCTGCGGAATGCCGTTGATCGCATAGAGCGGCGAGCGACCGCGCAGCGTTTCGCCGAAGCCGGTAATCTTTTCACGTGTGGGCGAGAAGGCCGGCAGCAGCGCCGATATCGCGTCGACGACCGAGCCGGAGACTGCGACCTGACGCGACAGTGTCTCGCGGTCGATCACGTCCACGGTCAGGGGCAGGGCGCTAGCCGGCAGGTTCGTGCGCGCGGCCGTTACTATGATATCTTTCCGGGCGCCGTCCCCACCATCGGGGGCCTGTATCTCCTGTGCGCTCGCTATGCCTGTCGACACGACACTTGCGGCGATCATGCCCAATACGATCTTCATTCTATTCCCCTTTACGGGGGCGGTAAAAGTAGACCCGCTTAATTGCAACAGGTTCTCATTAGCAAAATTATTCAAGGTGGCGGTGGGTCCACTGATGTGAGCGAAAGAGAAAGCGTCGCGAAGCGCGACGTTCAATCCGGGAAGCTAGATACTAGAAGCGGTCGTAGCGCGAAGATGACTAGGCGTCGGGTTCTGAAGAGCCGCTACGTGGCTGCGAATGACCGGGTATGGGTTGTCGCAGTCTTAGCTCATCAAGCTTCTCCTCGATCAAGTTCGTCCCCGGATGTCATATCCTCCGACGCCCGCCATCCGCCGAACCGTGCGTAAAGCGTTGGCAGGACGAAGAGCGTCAGCAGCGTCGCCGAGATCAGGCCGCCGATGACAACGGTCGCCAGCGGCTTCTGCACCTCGGCGCCGGCGCCGTGACCGAGCGCCATCGGCACGAAGCCGAGACTGGCGACGAGCGCGGTCATCGCGACCGGTCGCAGTCGGGCGAGCGCGCCATCGTGCGCGGCCCGGACCCGGTCGATGCCGCGGGCCATCAGGTCGTGGATCGATGAGACCATCACCAGACCATTGAGCACGGCGATCCCTGACAGTGCGATGAAGCCGACCGCCGCCGAGACCGAGAACGGCATGCCGCGCAGCACGAGCGCGAGCACGCCGCCGACCAGCGCGAGCGGTACGCCGGTGAAGACGATCACTGCATCACGGACGGAGCCGAGCGCGCCGTACAGCAACAGCATGATGACCGCGAAGCAGATCGGCACGACGAGCAGCAGCCGATCGCGCGCGGAAGCGAGGTTCTCGAACTGCCCGCCCCATTCGACATAGGTGCCGGGCGGCATCTTCACCTGCGTGTCGATCGCGGCGCGCGCGTCGGCGACGACACTAGCGACGTCGCGGTCGCGGACGTTGGCCTGGACGACGACGCGGCGCTTGCCGTTCTCGCGGCTGATCTGGTTGGGGCCGTCGACGACCGCGATGTCGGCGACCGTCGATAGCGGCACGAACCCGCCGGCGGATGTCGGCACCGGGACCTGCGCCACTTGGGTCAGGTCGGAGCGCGACGCTTCGGACAGGCGGATCACGACGGGGAAGCGGCGGTCGCCCTCGAAGATCAGGCCGGCCTCCCTCCCGCCGATTGCGGCGGCGACCGTGTCCTGCACGTCGCCGGCCGTGACGCCGATCCGCGACATCGCCATGCGGTTCGGACGGATGTCGAGCATCGGCAGGCCCTCCGTCTGCTCGACGCGGACGTCGACGGCGCCGGGCGTCCCGCGCAGGATCTTGGCGATGCGGTCGGCAGCCGCGTTCATGCCGCCGAAGTCGTCGCCAAAAATCTTGACCGCGATGTCGCCGCGCACGCCGGCGATCAGCTCGTTGAAGCGCATCTGGATCGGCTGGGTGATCTCGTACGCATTGCCGGGCAGTGTCGAGAGCCGCTGCTCGATCCGTTCGACCAGCTCGGTCTTGGCGAGGCTCGGGTCGGGCCATTCGGCCCTCGGCTTCAGGATGACGAAGGTGTCGGTGGCGTTCGGTGGCATCGGATCGCTTGCGATCTCGGACGTGCCGGTGCGCGAGAAGGCGAAGCGGACTTCGGGTTGGCGCGCGAGCATCTTCTCGACCTGGAACTGCATCGCCTGGCTCTGGTCGACGGAGGTACCGGGGATGCGGACCGCCTGGACGAGGATATTGCCCTCATCGAGCTGGGGCAGGAATTCCTGGCCGAGCGTGGTGAAGGCGACGCCTGCGATCGCGAGCGCGCCGACCGCCATCCCGAGCGTGACGCTCGGGCGGCGCATCGCCTTCCCGAGGCCGGGTTCGTAGCGGCGACGCAGCCAGCCGATGATGCGGTTCTCGTTTTCGTCGACCGGCCTGCTCAGTCCTATCGCGATCGCCGCGGGCACGAAAGTCATCGACAGAACGAAGGCGAAGACGAGCGCGATGATCACGGTCAGCGCCATCGGTTCGAACATCTTGCCCTCGACGCCGGTGAACGTCAGCAGCGGGGCGTAGACGAGGATGATGATGGCCTGGCCATAGACCGAGGGACGGATCATCTCGCGCGCCGATGCGGCGACCAAGTCGAGCCTGTCCCGAAGCGGCAGCGGTCCGTCCCTTTCATGCTGCGCTTCGCCCAGCCGACGCAGCGCATTCTCGACGATGATGACGGCCCCGTCGACGATGAGCCCAAAGTCGAGCGCGCCCAGACTCATCAGGTTGGCCGACACGCCGGCCTTCAGCATGCCGATGCTGGTGAGCAGCATCGTGATCGGGATCACCAGCGCCGCGATCAGCGCCGCGCGGAAATTGCCGAGCAGCACGAACAGGACGACGATGACCAGCACGGCCCCTTCGGCGAGGTTGCGGGCGACGGTCGCGATGGTCGAATTGACCAGCTCGGTGCGATTGAGCACCGGCTTCACCACGACGTCGACGGGCAGCGCGCGGCCGATCTCCTCCAGCCGCTTACCCACGCCGGTCGAGACGGTGCGGCTGTTCTCGCCGATCCGCATGACCGCGGTGCCGACGACGACCTCGTGGCCGTTCTCCGAGGCGGACCCCATGCGCAGCGCCTGGCCGGTGCGGACGGTGGCGATCTGGCTGAGCAGGATCGGGACGCTTTCGCGCGTCGCGACCACGGCGCGCGCGAGTTCGTCGGCGTTGCGGATGCGGCCATCGGCGCGGACGGCGATACCTTCGCCGTTGCGGTCGACGATGCCCGCACCAGCGCTCGTGTTGTTGCGTTCGAGCGCGGTGGCGAGGTCGTTCAGCGTGATCTTCATCGCCGCCATCCGCTGGATGTCGGGGACGACGAGATACTGCTTGGTGTAGCCGCCGAGGCTGTCGACGCCTGCGAGGCCTGCGGTGCTTTTCAGCTGCGGCGTGACGATCCAGTCCTGCACGGTGCGCAGATAGGTCGCCTTGTCGGGTTCGCTGACGAGATGATCGCCTTCCGGCGTGATGTAGCTGCCGTCCTTCTGCAGGCCGGGCTCGCCGTTTCGGTGGTTGACCTGGTCGAGCTCGCGATATTCCACCGTCCACATGAAGATGTCGCCGAGGCCGGTGGCGATCGGCCCCATCTCGGGCGTCACGCCGTCGGGCAGATCGGCTTCCGCGGTCCGCAGCCGTTCCGCGACTTGCGATCGCGCGAAGTAGATGTCGGTCTTCTCGTCGAAGACGGCGGTGACCTGCGCGAACCCGTTGCGGCTGAGCGAGCGGCTGTATTCCAGCCCGGGGATGCCGGCGAGCGCGGTCTCGACGGTGAAGGCGACCTGCTTCTCGATCTGGTCGGGCGAGAGCGCAGGCGCACGCACGTTGATCTGGACCTGGTTGTTGGTGATGTCGGGAACGGCGTCGATCGGCAACCGCTGGATCGCGAAGACACCGGCGAGCGCGGCGGCAAGCGTCAGCAGCAGGACGAGCCAGCGCTTCTCGACGGCGAAGGTTACGATACGGGCGAGCATGAGTTAATCCTCATCCTTCGCGGCGCTTTTGCCGAGTTCGGCCTTGAGCGTGAACGAGTTGGTGGAGGCGATGCGCTCCTCGCCCGTGAGGCCCGCGGTCACGGTGACCGCGCCGCCATTGGTGCGGCCGAGCGTCACCGGCGTGGCGCGGAAGCCGGTCGCGGTCCGGACGAACACGTGCGGTTTGTCGCCGATCATCTGCACGGCGGCGGAGGGTACGGCGACGCTGCGGTCGCCGCTGGCCGGCAGCAGGACCGAGACGCCGACATTCTCGCCGACACGCCACGTGCCGCCCGCATTGTCGATCGTGGCGATCACCGGAACCAGGCGCGTGGTCTCGTCGAGGATCGGCGAGACGAAGGTGACGCGGCCGTCCTGACGGCGGCCGGCGGATGTCACCTCGACGCGCGCGCCAGGCTTCACGCGTCCGGCGTCGGCGGGCACGAGCGACATCGTCACCGATACCCTGGCGAGGTTGGCGACACGGAAAAGCTCGGCGTCGGGGGCGACCTGCTGGCCGAGCGTTGCGGATCGGGCGATCACCTGACCGGCGAGGGGTGAGCGCACCGCGATGCGATTGAGCGCTCCACCGCCGCCGCCGGTGGCCGACAATTGCTGCCGCGCGAGACGGAGCGCGATGCTGGCTTCGGTCGCGGCGGTGCGTGCGGCGACGAGATCCTGCTCGGGCGACACGCGTTCGGCGAAGAGTCGTTGCTCGCGACGAAGGTTCGACTGGGCAAGCGCGGACCGCGCCCCGGCCGCCTCCACCTCGGCGTTGAGCGAGGCCGCCTCGCGGCTTTCGATGATCGCCAGCGTCTCGCCGCGGCCGATCGACTGACCGAGATTTCTGGTGAGCGAGACCAGCCTGCCGCCGATCGGGGCAGACACGACCTGGACGCCCTGCGGATCGCCTTCGATCGTCGCCGGCAGCTCGATCGCGCCGGCCACGCCGCCCACCGTCGGACGGGTCACCTCGATGCCGGCGCCCGCGATCTGCTGAGCCGACAGAGTGGCGATGGCAGGATCGCCCGGGTCCGTGTCTTTTTCGGCACCCGTTTCGGCGCTGGCATTGGTCGCCTGTTCGGGCGAGCGTCCGCAGCCGGCGACGGCCAAGGTGATGGCGAAGGGCGCGATCGCCCGTATGATGGGGCTGTTCATCGATCGGTGTCCTTGGGCGAAGGTGCGTCGGCGGTGAGCCGCTCGAGACGCGCCCGTGCGTCATGATAGGCGGCCAGCGCATCGATTGCGGCCGTCCGGGTTTCGAGAAGCGTCCGTTCGGCGTCGAGCAGATCGAGCTGGCCGAACTTGCCTTCGCGGTAGCCGATGCGGGCGATCCGCGCGGCTTCCTGTGCGGCGGCGAGGGCAGGGCCGGCGGCGTTGCGCGCCGTCGTGGCGGCGTTCGCCGCATCGGCCTGCGCGCCGGCGATGTCTTGTTCGGCGTCGAGCAGAGCCACGCGGCGCAACGCATCCGTCTGGTCGCGCTGGGCGTCCGCCACGGCAACGGCGGAACGGCCGCCGTTGAAGACGGCGAGCGGGATCGAGAGGCCGAAGACCGCCGCGACGTCGTTGGTCTGTTCGAGCCGGCGGGCGCTGGCACTGAGCGTGAGGTCCGGGACGCGCTGGCTCCGCGCGAGACGGACCTGCGCCGTCGCGGTATCCAGATCCGCGCGAGCGGCGGCGGCCGTCAGCGTGCTCGCTGCGCCCGGAGCAGGCGACTGGCGGATCGCATCCACGTGCTGGAACCAGGTCTCGTCGAGCGCTCCTACGGGGATACCAAGAAGTCGGGCGAGGTTTGTCGAGGCGACGGCGGCCGAACGCTCCGCGCGCTCCACCGCACCGTCGGCTGCCACGCGCGCGACATCGGCGCGCTGTTCCTCCAGAGGTGATGCCCGACCGGCGCGCACCCGGATGTTGGCGGCGCGCAGCACCTCGGTGGCGATGCCCAACTGATCGCGGGCGACCCCGATGCGGCGCTGTGCCGCGACGGCGACGATGTAGATCTGCGTGACGCGCAGGCGCAGGTCGGCGCGCGCGATGTCGGCCTGGAGGCCGGCGCGGCCGATCTGCGCGTCGGCGAGCGCGATCCGGGCGCTGCGCTTGCCCCCGCGTTCGAGTGGCAGCGCGAGGCCGACGGTCGTCTCGGACGAGCGCAGCCCCTGATAGATGCCGGTTCCGGCGACGTTCTCGGCCTCGGCGATGATCGACGGGTTCGGACGTAGCGCGGCGACGCGGCGCTGTGCGTCGGCGGCACGGACTCCGGCGGATGCCGCATCCTGGAAGGGCGAGGATGCGCCGGCGCGGGCCAGCGCCTCGGCGAGCGTGAGGACCGGTTCCGCCGAGGCCGGCGGACTGGTCTGGGCCTGCAGCGACGATGCGCAGACCCCTGCGACCATGGCGGCCGCGATGATGCGATGCATTGGGATGCTCCTGACGACGAGGACGCGGGCGCGCACGGCGCACCCGATCGAAGCGTCAGGCCTGCGGCGGTCTCAAGGCGGTGTCGGCATCGCGGCCGATGAGCATGACGTCGGCACCGGACGCGAGCGTCGAGCCGGCCGGACCAGTCGTGCCGGCAAGCGTGTCGGCATCCGGCGCGCTCATGTGGTGCGCGTGGCAGCTCCCATGATGATGTGGATACCCCTTGTCGGTATCGGCGGCGACCTGATCGCCGTCGCCATCGACGTGCAACGCAGCTTCGTACTGGCTCGTCTCGATGCATCCGCCGACTTCAGCCGCATGCGCCACCCCGACCCACGCGGTCAGGACGAGCATCAGACAGGCAAGGAAAGGCAACAGCCTACGCATCGGCCGGGGAGGTAGCAGATAAAGATATTGCTGTAACCGGGTACGGGGGCTCGACCCAATCACGCCGGGTTTGAGATTGAACGTGTGACCGGAGTTGGGGAGCAGCGAGGAGCCTTTCAGCGTCCGACTATGGGTCCTCCGAACCAGCGCAAGGTGATTCCATCGTATCGCGCGATCTGTCGTCAGCTTATGGGTAGCGTCACCTCCGCGCGTAAACCACCTAGTCGCCCATCTTGAAGGAACAGGGTGCCGCCGAGTGCAGATGCCGCTTTGCTGCTCGTCGCGAGGCCGAGACCGGCTCCGCCGCTTGTGCAGCCACGACCGTCTTCGAGGCGACGAAACGGCAGCAACGCTTCGGCACGACGATGCGGGGGGATACCGGCACCATCATCGTCCACGGCGATGACGTAGTTCTGTTCGTCGAACGCAAGCGCGACTTCGATCCGATTGGCATGGCGCGTGGCGTTGTCGATCAGGTTGACGAGGATACGGCGCAGCATGGTCGGCCGCGTCGTTGCCAATAGTTCGTCGCAGCCGTGGAAGGATATCGCGGCACCGGTATCAGCGGTGTTGTCGACGGCGGTCGCGACGAGTGCTGCGATATCAACCAGGCGTGCGGCTTCGTGCTGGTCGTGGCGTATATAGGCGAGCGTCGATTCGATGATGCGCTCCATCTCGATCAGGTCGCCGGTCATCGCGTCGCGGGGATCGGTATCGTCGAGCAGCGCCGTTCGCAGCCGCAGCCGCTGGATCGGCGTGCGCAGATCATGCGATACCGCGATCAGCGACTGCGTATGATCCTCGACCATATGCAGCAGGCGGGTCTGCATGGCAGCGAAGGCCGTCGCGACGCGGCGCACTTCGTTAGGCCCTTGGATGCGGACGGTAGCGGGCTGGCCGGGGTGCGTCGCGTCGGCGGCATCGGCAAGCTCGCCTAGCGGCCGGATCAAGGCGCGGATCATCAGCAGCGCGATCAGCAGCACGAGCCCCGTCAGCGCCAGATGCGCCGCCGTCGTGATGCCCAGCCCGGGCGGCGAGGCGATATACGGACTGACGCGAAAGGTGACGAAGGAGCCATCGGTGAGCCGCATCGCACCGACCAGATCGCGCCGTCCCGCCAGTTCGGACGGCAGGATGCTGAGCCGTAGCGGACGCCGTTCCAGCGCGGGCGCAGCCTCGACCAGCCGCTGTTTCATCGCGCTCAGCCGCTCGCGCGGATCCGAGAAGTCGGTGATCACCGTGTACGGCACCCAGTTCAGCTTCATGCCCGGCACCGACCGCGCGGCCACGACGGTGTACGCAGGGGAATACGCCAATCCGCAGGAAGGCCGCCGCCTAGGCTGTCGGCAACGGTCGACTTCTGACTATCGCGTTATCGCACTTTATTGGAAGTCACGTTCGCTGAACGAATGGCAGAAGTTAAGGGCGGTCATCTTTTTGCGAATGACCACCTCTTTTCAGAATAGTAATTTTGTGCCTAAAATCACGCCTGCAGTGGAGCGGCAGTAACGGGCTTTCTACGTCCCCGCTGTCTTCATGTTTCACAACGTGCCGAGCCAATCTTCGCCGATTGCCTCCGGACACTGACGATCACGGCAACCAAGCCCAGCGCCGCCGATGCCGCGCCAGCCAGCGCCACGGCGGGAAATCCCAGCCCCGCTGCGATCACGCCGCCGCCAAGCGCCGCGCCGATCGCATTGCCCAGATTGAACGCGCCGATGTTCATCGCCGAGGCGAGGTTCGGCGCATCCGCCGCCGCCTGCATCACGCGGATCTGAAGCGGCGGGACGAGTGCGAAACTGGCAATGCCCCAAAGGAGGATCAGGATCGCGGTCGGCGTCTTCAGCGGCATGAAGACCGCGAACGCCGCGAGGATCACCGCCAGAGCGGCGAGCGTCACGATCAGCGTCCGGTCGACCGACCGATCGGCGAACCGCCCGCCGAGCCAGTTGCCGACCGTCAGACCGACGCCGTACGTCACCAGCATCGCGGTGACGAAGCCGAGCGACGCGTGCGTCACCTCGCGCAGGATCGGCGTGATATAGGTGAAGACGGTGAACATCGCGCTCGCGCCGACGACCGTCATGCCGAGCGCGCGGAGCACCGAGCCTCGGGTCAGCACCCGCAGCTCGCTCATCGCGTCGCTGCCCGCCGGCGCCGGTAAAGGCGGCAGCGTCAGGCGCAATGCCGCCATCGTCGCAATGCCGAGCCCGGCAATGCCCCAGAACGACGCGCGCCAGCCGAGATGCTCGCCCGCCCAGGTCGCGAGCGGCACGCCGACGACGTTGGCGATCGTCAGCCCCATGAACATCGCCGCCACCGCGCCGGCGCGGCGCTCGGCCGGCACCAGGCCGGCCGCGACGATCGAACCGACGCCGAAGAACGCGCCGTGGTTGAACGAGGTCAGGATCCGCGCGACCATCAGCATGCCGTATCCGGTCGACACCGCCGCCAGCAGATTGCCGGCGGTGAAGATGCCGGCAAGCGCGATCAGCAAGGTCCGCCGCGGCACGCGCCCGGTCGTCAGAGTCATCAGCGGCGCACCGATCACGACGCCCAGTGCATAGGCACTGATCAGCAGCCCGGCGGTCGGGATCGACACGCCGAGATCATGCGCGATCACGGGCAACAGCCCCATCGGCGCGAATTCGGTCACGCCGATGCCGAACGCACCGACTGACAGGGCCAGCAGGCCGGGATTGAACTTCATCGTTTTGCTCCTCAGACCAGCGCCGGATTCAGGCGGGCAAAGCCCTCCTGCTGGCGGTACGGCGTATGCGGGTAGGGCGGCAGCACGTCGCTCGCCGCATCCAGCGCGGCGATCTGGTCGACCGACAAGGCCCAGCCGACCGCGCCGAGATTGTCGCGCAACTGCGCCTCGTTGCGCGCGCCGATGATCACCGACGCGACCGTCGGGCGGCGCAACAGCCAGTTGATCGCAACCTGCGGCACCGTCTTGCCCGTCTCCGCCGCGACCGCCTCCAGCACGTCGATCACGCGGTAGAGATGCTCGGTCTCGACCGGCGGCGCGAACTGCTCCGTATCGTGCAGGCGGCTGCCTGCCGGGATCGGCCGGTCGCGCCCGATCCTGCCGGTCAGCCGCCCCCAGCCGAGCGGGCTCCAGACCAGCGCGCCGACACCCTGGTCGGCGCCCATCGGCATCAGGTCCGCCTCATAGGCGCGGCCGATCAGCGAATAATAGACCTGGTGCGCGACGAGGCGTGGCCAGCTGTGCCGGTCGGCGATCCCCTGCGCCTTCGCCACCTGCCAGCCGGGATAGTTGGACACGCCGGCATAGCGCACCTTGCCCGCCGCGATCAGCGCGTCGAGCGTCCCCATCAGCTCCTCGGTCGGGGTCGACGCGTCGAACGCGTGGAGCTGGAGCAAGTCGATATGATCCGTGCCGAGCCGCCGCAGCGACTCCTCGACCGCGCGGATCAGCCGCGTGCGCGACGCGCCCCAGTCCTGCGGTCCGTCGCCCATCGGCAGGCCGGTCTTGGTCGAGATAAGCACATGCTCGCGCCGCCCCTTGATCGCCGCGCCGAGGACCGCTTCCGACGCGCCGTTCGAATAGACGTCGGCGGTGTCGAACAGCGTCACGCCCGCCTCGAGGCAGACGTCGACCAGCCGCCGCGCCTCGGTCTCGTCGCTGCGGCCCCACGCGCCGAACAGCGGGCCGGTGCCGCCGAACGTGCCCGTGCCGAAGCTCAGCACGGGCACCCGCAGCCCCGATGATCCCAATTGCCGATAGTCCATACCCATATCCCCATGATGTCGACGCATAGATGGACGTGTCGCCGTCGCCGTATTAGCCTGTGGCGTGGCGAAGGATTTTTGACATGGACGCAAAGATGGTGCCCGGCGCCGATCGTGCCCGCGCGTTGGAGATCTTCGCGGCGGTGATGCGCACGGGGAGTTTTTCAGGGGCGGGTCGCGTGCTGGGGCTGACCCCATCGGCGGTCGCGCGGTCGATCGACCGGATCGAGGCGCGCCTCGGCGTCCGGCTGCTCCTACGCTCGACCCGCGCGCTCACACCGACCGCGGAGGGGCAGGCCTATTTCCAGAGCGCGCGCCGGATCCTCGCCGATCTCGACGACGCCGAACAGCAGATCGCCGACCAGGGCGCGCCCCGCGGCCGGTTGCGGGTCAGCGCGGCGCTCTCGCACGGCCGTTTGTGCGTCGTCCCGCTGCTCGGCGAATTCGTCGGGCTCTATCCGCAGATCCTGCTCGATTTCGCGCTGAGCGATGCGATCGTCGACGTCGCTGCGGGTCAGGCGGACGTTGCGGTCCGCTTCGGTCCGTTGGCCGACAGCCCGCTCACCGCGCGCAAGCTCGGCGAAAGCGGTCGCGTGATCGTCGCCTCGCCAGCCTATCTCGCGCGCTGCGGCGTGCCGGCCACGCCCGAAGACCTGCGCGACCACAACTGCCTCAACTTCAACTTTCGCCGGATCGAGCCGGTCTGGCCGTTCCGGCGCGACGGCCGCGACCTGGCGCTGTCGGTGAAGGGCAACATCGAGGCGAACAATGGCGAGACGCTCGGTCAACTCGCGCTGGCCGGCGTCGGGATCGCGCGCGTCGGCGCATTCAGCGTCGCCGACGACATCGCCGCCGGCCGGCTGATGCCGATCTTCGAGGAGTTCAACCCAGGAGACGTCGAACTCATCCACGCGGTCTTCGTCGGCGGCATCAACATGCCGGCGCGCGTCCGCGTGTTCGTCGACTTCCTCGCCGCTCGCGTGCCGTTATGACTTGAGCGATGCCCTTTGCGCGCCGTACGTCCTTAACAATCGTCCGAATTTGCGGATCGTTTGGAGCCGTTCAAACTCGGCTTTTTCGAGGTGTCTCGGCAACGAGCCGATCATTTCTGGGATAGTCGCATCGGCGGTAAGTCGAGGCTAACGCCATGAACGACCGTCTGGAGTCGGAAAGCGCACACGGCCCCCAGAGTGACCGACTGTGGGGCAGCGCCGCTCCCGGAGCCTCGCGCCTCCCTTCTTGGTGGCGACCGCTAACGCCGGCTCAAGGCCTTGCGCACAAGTCCGTTGAAGGTTTCCGCCCGACTTTATACCAGCACCGGCGCGGTGACTTCGGTCGCCTCGCGCTCGGCAACCGCGCCAAGGGGCGCGTATAAAGGTAGATCGTCAGGATTTCGAGTCGCAATGAATTATCGCCATTCCTTCCATGCCGGCAACAGTGCCGACGTCGTGAAACACAGCCTACTGATCGCCCTCGTGCGGGCGCTGCAGCAAAAACCGGGTGCGCTGACCCTGATCGACACCCATGCCGGCTGCGGGCTGTACGACCTCGACGGCGAGGATGCACAACGCACCGGCGAGTCCACGCAGGGCGTGCTGCGGGCCTTTGCCGACACGAACTCCTTGCTGAACGACTACCGCGCCGTCGTGCAGGCGGTGAATGCCGGAGCCGAGCCACGGTTCTACCCCGGCTCGCCGCGGATCCTGGCGCAGCTACTGCGCCCGCAGGATTTTCTCATCCTGAACGAAAAGCATCCCCAGGACGCCTATACTCTGCGCGGCGTGATGCGCGACACATCCGCTGCCGTGCATGAGCGAGACGCCTACGAGCTTTGGCTGGCGACGCTGCCGCCCCGAACCGCGCGCGGTGTGGTGGTGGTCGACCCGCCGTACGAGCAGCCCGATGACCGCGCACGTATCACGGCCACTCTCGCCGCTGCTTACCGTAAATGGGCGCACGGCGTGACGATGATCTGGTATCCGCTGAAAGACCGCGCCGCGCATCGGCGGTGGAAGGAGCAGTTACGCCAAATCGGTATCCCGAAATTGCTGAGTGTGGAGCATTGGCTGTACGATGACGATCAGCACGGCATCTATAATGGCGCAGGCCTTTATATCGTCAACCCGCCCTACGCCTTCATACAGGCGCTACCACCTCTGCTGGGAGCCCTGCGCGCCGTGCTGGCGCCGGAGGGGCATAAAGGCGAGATCACAACCGATTGGTTGGAGGGTTAAAGCAAAGCTTGCATCGCCATCTTCCCCACGGAGGAATCTCCGCGCTGCAGGGTTCAAGCAAAGCATATCACTAGAGGCGCTCCCTGTGGGAGGTCCGCTCGTGTTCATCGCTGGCTTGTGCTCCCCGTTCACCGGGGACCGCTGGTGGCTTTGCTTTCCCAGTAAAGCAGCCGATTGCCGAAGACGCTGGGTACGGCAACTAACCCCCACTTCTTGTTTTTAAAACGCCGCTCATCGACGCGGAGCGCCGACATGAACCATGTCCGAAGTTGGTAGGCGCGAAATTGCGGCTGAACGTCCGCAACTGGGTCTTTCGGAGTTTGCGACCGTACCCTGCTGGCGAGCGACGGAGGCATAGGTGAGCTCTCCGACGTAAGCGTTCCGCTAGCCCCGGAAGATAATTTACCGCGCTCCTGCGAAGCGGTGGGATATTCCGGCGTGTCAAATGAACGGCATAATAGTTCATTTTGAATGTAGTTTGGCGATTGCTGCCCTCAGGTCGAATTTTATTAACTATCTGCAACTCAAAGCTTCTGCATCGGGCGAAACAATCATCTTGTAAATTTACGACAATCGAACGTAACACTCGTTCACATAGTAGGCGGGGCGTAAATGAATACAGGATCGGCCAGGCGGACGACGGGCGGATACCGTCCTCGGTCCGCCAAATGGGGCGCTGCATTCACCGGCATCGTTTTGCTATCCACCGCCGCGACGGCACAGGTTTCATCGCCCGCCGATCAGGAACAGGCTCGGATCCGCGCGCAGCAGCAGGCAGTCGAACGGGCGGCGCGAGAGGCGGCGCCGGTCGCGACGATCGAGCGGGCTGCGCCAGCGCCGCTGGGGCCTTTCCCGGCGGAGGCGAGCTGCTTCACGGTGCGCGATATCGTCGTCGACAATGCGAATCTCGCCAAGCTGCTATGGGTGCCGGGGTTTGCCGCGCAATATCGCGGACGGTGCGTTGGGACCGCTGGTCTCGACTACATTATCCGCAGTCTGCAGGGCGCGTTCATCGAGCGTGGCCTGGTGACGACGCGCGCGGGTTTGCCCGAACAGGATCTGGCCAGCGGAACGCTGCGCATCGTCGTGGTGCCGGGGGTCGTCGAGGATGTCCGGGTCAACAAGACAGGCAGAACCAAGGTGTGGGGGCGTGCGACGCCGGTCGGACGCGGCGACCTGCTCGATCTGCGGGCGCTCGAACAGGGGCTGGAGCAGATGCGCAGCGTTCCCGGGCGCACCGTCGCGGTCGACATCGTGCCGGGGGATGCGCCGGGCCAGTCGGTCCTCGACGTCACCGTAAACCAGGCGCGGCCGATCGCCGGATCGCTGTCGATCAACAACTTCGCCGGCGAGCGGGTCGGTCGCTATCAGGGTTCCGCACAGATCGCAGAACTCGGGCAATTGGGCTTTTCGGAGGTCATCAGCGCCTATTATATCGCCGAACGGATTCGCCCGGCGTTCCCGCCGATAGCCGCGGCATCGACGGATCGATCTCGGTGCCGGCCGGGTGGTGGACGTTCAACGCGAGCGGCTCTGCCAATCGCTATAGCCAGACCGTCGTTGGCGAAGTCAGTAATTTTGGAACGCGTGGGACACTCGACCGGGTTGCGGTCGGTGCCGAGCGGGTCTTCTACCGCGATCAGACGGCGAAGGATTCGATCAGTTTCGGGCTGGCGCGGCGATGGGGTCGCAACTTCATCAACGATGTCGAGATTGGCATCCAGCGACAGGATCTCACCGATCTCGAAGTGCGGCTGATCGACCGGCGCACGTTCGGCGCGGCGCGGTTCGATGGGTCGGTGGGTGTCCGGTTCGGTCTCGGCATCCTCGGCGCGCAGAAGCAGCCGGACGATCGGCCCGATGCGCTGCCGAGCGCGCGCTACCGGATCGTCAGCGCCGACTTCGGGCTGTTCGTGCCCTTGGGGCAGGGCTTCATCGACGGGTATCGTGCCGAGTTTCACGGGCAGGTCAGCGACCGAAACCTGTTCGGCTCCGACCTCATCCAGATTGGTGGTCCGTACACGATCCGCGGCCTGGATACCGACACGGCGGAACTGGGGCGTGTCGGCTTCTACCTCCGACAGGAGCTGGGGGCCAAAATCACCGATGCGTTCCGTCCGTATATCCTGTTCGACATGGGCGCGGTCCGCAAAGGAAGCGGCGCGCGCGGCGGCGCCGGCCTAGGCCTGAGGGCGCGGCGTGGACCGTTCTTCGTCGACGTCTTCGGGGCGCGTCCGGTGTTCGGCCGCCAGATCCCCAATCGCAACCGCGTTCGGTTCGGCCTTTCCGCCGGTGTAGGATTTTGAGCATGACCAAGCTGACCTTCGCCGTGCTGCGTCGCCGGATGCGTTCGGCCAGCGCGCTGTCTCCACTCGGCGGCGGCGCAGGTCTCGCGGCGCTGCTGCTGGTCGCGACGGTGCCGGCGCGGGGCCAGGACGGTGCGCCGCCGGCGGCCAATCCGGTCGTCCCGGTGCCCGGCGGTGCGACGCATCTTGATTACGGCGCGAACGGCGTGCCAGTGGTCAAGATCGCGACGCCGGACGCCAGAGGGACGAGCTACAACCGCTACCAGGCGTTCAACGTCGATGCGCGCGGCGTGGTGCTCAACAACAGCGACAAGATCGTCCAGAGCCGGCTCGCCGGCTATATCGACGGCAACGCGCAGCTGAAGGCATCGGGCGGGGCGTCGCTGATCGTCAACGAGGTGGTGGCCGCCAATCCGTCTAGCCTGCGCGGCTATATCGAGGTGGCCGGCAAGACCGCCGATCTGGTGCTCGCCAACCCCTACGGCATCTCGTGCAATGGGTGCGGCTTCGTCAATGCGCCGCGCGTGACGCTGGCCGCGGCGCAACCGCTGGTCGACGGCGCCGGTGCACTCAGCGGATTTCGGACGGCGACCGGCACTATCGACGTGTCCGGCAGCGGCCTCGACGCGACGAATGCGCGGCTCGACCTGTTTGCGCGCGCCGTATCGATCAACGCCGGCCTGTATGCAGATACCGTGACCGCAAGCCTCGGCGCGGGTGACATCACGCGCGACGGCGACATCGTCGTGGTCGGGCAGCGCACGGCAGCGCAGCCGAACCAGCCCGCCTTCGCGCTCGACGTCGCAGCGCTTGGCGGAATGTATGCGCGCTCGATCAAGCTGATCGGCACGGAGCGCGGGCTCGGCGTCAACGTCGCAGGCGATCTCGCCGGGCTCGAACAGGGCGTGACGCTGTCGTTCGACGGCAGGATATCGGTGCCCGGCGCGATCACGGCGAAGACCGCCGTCGCGATCGAGACCGCCGGAGCGCTCGACGTCGCCGGCCAGATCTACGGCGAAGGCACGACGACGCTGAAAGGCGCGAGCCTAGCGGGCAACGGCCTGATCGGCAGTGGTGGCGACCTCACGGTCACGACCGGCGCGCTGAGCAGCGGTGGTACGCTCGCCGCTGGCCTGACCCGTGACGGACGTGTCACGCAGGCTGGCACGTTGCGGCTCGATGTCGGCGGCACGGCGGCGCTGACGGGGCGAGTGTTGGCGCGCGACGCCGTGTCGTTGACGGCCGGCAGGATCGTCAACCACGGGCTTGCGAGCGGCGGGACGCTGACGTTGCGCACCGCCACGCTCGACAATAGCGGCGGCACGATCGATGCGCGGACGGCGCTCGACGCGCAGGCGGGCGCGGTCGGCAATATCGGCGGCGTGATCCAGTCCGGCGGCGCGCTGGCACTCACCGGCAGCAGCCTGGCGAACGATGGTGGCGCGGTGCTGGCGCTCGGCAGCGATACACTGACGTTGGGCTTCACCGGCGTGATCAGTGGCAGCGGTGGGCAGATCGGCGGGAATGGCGACGTGTCGCTCAGGGCGCTCGCGCTCGGCATCGACGGCGTGGCGGGCAGCATTACGGCGAGCAAGGCGCTCGATCTCAATGTCGACGGCGATTTTACGATCACCGGCAAGGGTCTGGTCGCGGGCGGCGGCGCCACGACCGCCAATGTGGGCGGTCACCTCGGCGTCACCGAAGGTGGCTTGCAGGGCGGTAGCGCTCTGGTCGTGCGCACAGGTTCGGTGACGATCGGCAGCGGTAGCCAGGTTAGCGGTGGCAGTGTGACTGCGGACACGATCGGCGCGGTGACGAATGCTGGCCTGGTCGCGAGCGCAGGCCGCGTCGACCTGACCGCAGCCACGTTGGCCAACACCGGCACGATTTCGGGTAAGGCCGGCACCAGCCTGACGGCCGCGGGTCTGGTCGCGCAGGACGGTCTGGTCGCGTCCGACGGCGCTATCGACATAAATGGAGGAGCGTTCACCTCGCGTGGCGGGACGGTCGAAGCAGGGGGCGCGCTCGGCGTCTCGGCCGGATCGGTCGCGCTCGATCGCGCCAGCCTGACCGCCCTGGGATCGGGCGCGTTAACGCTGACGAGCCGGGGCGCGTTGACCGCAGCGGGGTCGCGGCTTGGCGGCAACGGCGACGTAGCGATCGGCGCCACGACGCTCGCGTTCACCGACAGCCGGATCACCGCGCTTGGTGCGCTCGCGCTCGATGCGACGGCGGGTGATCTCGCATTCGGCAACGGCGCGACGATCGAGAATGGCGGCGACCTGACGCTGAGCGCGACGGGCACGTTGAGCCACGCCGCCGACATCGTTGGTCGCGGACAGACTCTGACGCTGCGCGCGGCGACGATCGACAACCGTGGCGGTGCAATCCTGCATCTCGGCACCGGCACGCTCGCGCTGTCGGGCGGCGATGCGATCGACAATAGCGGCGGTCGCATCGCGACCAATGGCGCGCTGTCGCTGATCGCCGGCACGTTCGCCAACACCGGTGGCACGCTCACCTCGGCGGGCGGCGCCGGGCTTACGATCGCCAGCGATCTGGCCAACGAGAATGGCCTGATCGCGGCAGGCAGCGGCCTCACGCTTCGGGCCGGTGCGACCCGCAACGCCGGAGGGTCGATCGAAGCCGCCGGCCCGCTGGACGCGCGTCTTACCGCGCTCGACGGCGGTACGCTGGTCGCGACCGGTTCGGTGGGAACGCTGACGCTCGAAGTGCGCGATGCGATCAGCGGTTCGCTCCTGGTCGGTGCCGCCTCCGATTCGACGATCACCGCCAGTTCGCTCAACCTCGCCGGCGGATCGCGCCTGACGGCGGGCGGAACGCTGACGGTCGGCGCGCGCGATGGCGATATCGCGCTGACGGTCGGCGCGCGCGATGGCGATATCGCGCTGGCGGGAGGCACGCTCGATGCGGCGAAGCTTGCGCTGACCTCGGCGCGCGCGATCCTCACCGGCGATGGCGGATTGATCCAGTCGACGGGGGCGACGACGATTGCGGCGGACTCGCTGACCACGAGTGGCGGGCGGGTTGTCGCGGGCGGCAAGCTCGACGTGAACGCGAGCACGCTGGATAATCGCAACGGTTTGCTGGCGTCCGGCGCCGATGGCGCGACCTTCACCGTCAACACGCTGGCCAACGACCGCGGGACATTGGGTGGTGACGGGTCGGTCGCCGTGACGGCGACGAGCGTCGACAATGGCGCGGGCACGCTTGCTGCAAGCGGCGACCTGGCGCTGTCGACCGCGAGTCTGGTCAACGCCACCGGTGGGCAGATCTGGTCGGACCGCGATGCGCGGGTGACCGCAACGGGGACGCTCGCCAACCGCGGGAGCATCGCCGCCGCACGCGACCTCACAGTGAAGGCAGGCGCGCTCGATGGCGGCAGCGGAGTCGGCGCGGGCACGCTCGCCGGCGGCCGACTGCTGGACATAGCATCTGGTGGCGGTACGTTCGGGCGGCTGGTCGCACCAACTGCGTTGACGCTGGGCATAGCCGGCGATCTGACCAATGCCGCCAACGAGACGATCGCGACACCGGGCGCGCTGACGCTCAACATCGGCGGCAGCTTCACCAACGCGGGCACGGTGCAAGGCGGCACCGCGATCGGCATAGCCACGGGTGGATCGATCGCGAACCAGGCCAGCGGCACGATCGTCGCGCCGACGCTGACGCTGTCCGCCGGTACGACGTTGGAGAACCAGGGGCTGGTCAACGGCGGCGCGGTGACCCTGAGCGCCGCACAGATCGCCAATGGTGGCGCGATCTTCGGCGACAGCGTCGCGCTGGCCGGCACGGGCGGCATCGTCAACGCGGGCGACAGCGCGGTGATCGCCACCCGGGGCGGGCTCCTGTCGCTCTCGAGTGGCGGCGACATCGTCAACCGCGATGGCGCGCTGCTCTACAGTCTCGGCGATCTGGTCGTCACCGGGGTCGGTGGAACGGGCCGTGCCGGCTCGCTGCAGAACCTGTCGTCCGACATTCAAGCGCAAGGTGACATCGCGATCGCCGCGACCCGCCTGCTTAACGATCGCACCGTCTTCACCACCGAAGAGGCGCTCGTTTCCAGTCGAGATGTCAACACCATCGATAACCGGAACCGGCGCAATAGAACTATAACCCAGTATCTGGAGACCATCACAGACACAAAGATCCTCGCCGACAGCGGGCCGGCTCGTATCATTGGCTCGAACATCATGATCGACGCCGATAGCGTCAACAATCGGCTGTCCGTCATCAGCGCCGCGGGCAACATTGGACTCGGCGACGCGTCGCTCACGAACACCGCCTTCTTCGGGTATCACACGACCAAACAGGATGGCGTGATTCTAGGGCAGACGCGCAATTGCGGGTTTTTATCAGGCTTGACCGGGTGCAGCGATTGGCGGACGCGAACGACGACACCGCTCAATACCGTCGATCAACAGGCGACCTTCACGACCCCATCGACGGTCACCGCCAGGGACACGCTGACGATCGATGCGGTCACTATCAACAACCTCGTCCTGACTCCGGATGGCAGCACTGCGGATATTTTCGCTGCGAGCGCGCGGCCCGGCGCCGTGACTGCGGGCGGCGCCGTCGACGTCGTGGCAACTGGCGCGGTCGTCGCGCCCGGCAGCGCGCCTGGTGTCATCGCCGGCACCGCGATCGATCCGACCTTTGGGTTCGCGGTGAAGCCACCGACAGACCTCGTCGGCGGCTTAGGAAATGCCACGCTCGATCTGGGGGGACTGTTCCAGTTCGCAGGGTCGAGTTCGCAGGCGCTGGTCCAGGCCGATCCGCGTTTCACCAACTACAACGATTTCCTGTCGAGCGACTATTTCCTCGACAAGCTCGGCTATGACCCGTCACGCGTGCAGCGCCGGCTCGGCGACGGGCTTTACGAGCAGCAGCTGATCGTGAACCAGCTCGTCGCGCTGGTCGGCGCGCAGCGACTGATCGGCTACGGCGACAACCAGCGCCAGTATCGCGCGCTGCTCGATGCGGGGGCGACCTTCGCAAAGACCTATAATCTGGCGCTCGGCGTCTCCCTGTCACCAACGCAGATGGCGACGTTGACCAGCGACATCGTGCTGCTCGTGGAAACCACCGTCCAGACCCCGTCGGGACCGCAGACGGTGCTGGCGCCACGCGTCTACCTGACCAAGGCGGCCGCCGGCGATCTGACCAGCGGCGGCGCGATCATCGCAGGGCGCGATATCCAGCTGCGCGCGTCGGACTCGCTGACCAACGCCGGCGTCATCCGTGCGAGCGCCAGCGGCACGCTGGTCGGCGGAACGATCGTCCACAGCGGACGGCTCGATCTGGGCCGCCGCGGCATCGTCTCGGCGACCGGTGATCTGATCGACCGTGGCGGCGCGATCACCGGCGGCGACCTGACGCTCGCCGCGGGCCGCGATCTGACGCTCTCCCCGGTGGCGACGACGCGCACCGTCGCGACGCGTTACTATGCCGGACGTTCGGATCAGCAGGTCTCGCTGACGACCACCACGACCAATCGCGGCAGCGATATAGCCGCCACGGGTAACCTCGATCTGCTCGCAGGGCGAACGCTGTCCGTTACCGGCGCGAGCGTCGCTGCAGGCGGCAATCTGGTCGCCTCCGCTGGCCAGACCATCGCGATCGGCAGCGCGACCGACAGCGGCACCGCGTTCGCGGTCGGTCGCGAGGGCAAAACGCTGTTTAACCAAACCCAAACCGAACGCAGCAATGTCCTGTCGGATCTGCGGGCGGGCGGAAACGTCACGCTGGCGACCCCCGGTGCGCTTACCGTCAACGGCGGCACAATTACGGCTGGCCGCGCGCTTGCCTTGGACGCAGGCAGCATCGGCGTGACCGGTGTGGTCGACAACACCCAGCTGCAACGCGACACGCAGAAGACCTCAAGCGGCTTCCTGTCGTCGACCAAGACAACCACCGCCTACAACGGCACCGATCAGAGCGTCGTCGCGTCGACGCTGTCAGGCGACACCGTCGCGCTCCGCAGCGCGGGTGACACGCGAATTGCCGGTTCCAACGTCGTTGCGGACAACGGCGTATCGATCGCCGCGGGTGGCGCGATCGATGTCGGCACACTGACCGCGACCGACACCGAACTGCAATCGACACGGGTCAAGACGAGCGGGTTGTCGATCGGCAGCGCCGGGCTGTTCCTCGGCGTCGCCAAGAACCGCAACGACGTGAACACAACCAGCATCACGAACACCGGCTCGCTGATCGGTTCGACCGCCGGCGACGTCACGCTCGATGCGGCACGCGCGCTGACCGTGACCGGCAGCCAGGTGACCGGCACCGGTCTCACCCGGCTCACCGGCGAGAGCGTCGCGATCCGCAATGCGACTGATGTGACGACCACCGACACGCTCAACAAGTCGTCGAGCATCGGCATCAGCGTCGGCGCGCAGAGCCCCGTACTCAGCGGGTTGCAGGGCGTGCGCGATTCCGGGCGCATCCTCGGCAACGCCAACACGAACGCGCGGACCAGCGCGGTGGCCGGACTCGCAGGTGGATTGGCCGGGTACAACGCCGCGGATGCGCTCAAGGGCGGCGTCACCAATCTCGCGGCGGTCGGCGTCAGCTTCGGCGTGTCGAGCAGCAAGGCAACCTCGAACACGCGCGACGAGACCAACGTCGCTAGCCGGATCGCCGGCAACGACGTGGCGATCGCTGCGCGCGGCGCAGGTCCAGCCTCGACGATCGCCGTTCAGGGCAGTGAGGTGACCGCCGCGCGGAATCTGTCGCTGACCGCGCCGGGAGCGATCACGCTTACCTCGGGCACAGAGACCGACACGCTGGCACAGGCGAACAAATCGTCGGGCTTCTCGGTCGGCGTGCAGCTGGGTCTCTCTGGCCCACCGGTGCCGTCGGCCTCGCTCAAACTGGGCAAGGGGAGCGCGAACGGATCCGATCTGCGCCACGTTGAGAGCGTCCTCAGCGCAGGCAACGCGGTCTCGATCGCGACACCCGACGCACTGACGCTCCGCGGCGCGCAAGTGATCGGCAACCGCGTCGACGTAAACGCGGGTTCGCTCGCGATCGTTAGCGAACAGGACCGCGCGACCTACGCCGAGCGTCAGCGCAACCTGGGGCTATCCGTCAGTCCCGGTACAGTTGCGGGCAACCTCAACTCAAGCCGTCAGACAGGCGACTTCGCCAGCGTGCGCGAGCAATCGGGGATCTACGCTGGTCAGGGTGGCTACGGCATTACCGTGGCGGGGAACACCAACCTCGTCGGGGGCGTGATCGCGAGCAACGCGGCAGCGGCACAGAATCGACTGACGACGGGCACGCTGACCGCCAGCGATCTCGCCAACCGCGAACAGTACAAGGCGAGTTCGCTCACCATCGGTGGCGGCATCGGCGGCGTTGGCAAGAACGCGAACGGCGAGGCTAAGGCGCCCGGCACGCCGGGCAGCGCCTTGCCGGGCATTCGCACGGGTATCGGCACGGTCAGCGCGACGCCAGCAATCGCGTTGGGCGCGTCGGGTAAGCAATCCGGCACGACATATTCGGCGATAGCACCGGGCGCGATCGACATCACCTCAGGCGACACCGCCAGTCGCGCCGTGGCAGCAACGATGAGCCGCGACACGACGGGAGCCAACGCCGGCGCACTGGTTCAGCAGTACGACTCGAACAAGCGCGAGGAGATCGCTCTAGAGCGGTTTCTCACCGTGCTGAATCATAAGGGGATTCCCGTCGCTGCGGTTTTCTGATTCAGGTGCGTGCCGGTGCAGGAGGCTGGCATGGATGGC
>QFMX01000074.1 GCA_003240625.1 Sphingomonas taxi | reverse complement strand
GGCGCACGATCGCGGAGACCATCTGCTCGATGCGTTCCGGATCGACCGGGCGCTTGCGCAGGGCGACGGCCAGAGACCGGTGCAGCTTGTCGCGGTCGAACGGCACGCGGCGACCAGAACGCTTCGCCACCACGAGCTCGCGCAGCTGCACGCGTTCGAAGGTGGTGAAGCGCTGGCCGCAGACGCCGCACACCCGTCGGCGACGGATCGCGGCGTCATCTTCGGTCGGACGGGAGTCCTTGACCTGCGTGTCAGGCGCGCCGCAGTGCGGACAACGCATTCAGTACTCCCGCGGTTGCTCCTCAGTCCGCGTAGATGGGGAAGCGCTCCACCAGGTTCGAGACCTGCTGGCGAACCTTCGCCTCAACCGCGCTGTCCTCTTCCGTGTTGTTCTGCGAAAGCACGTCGAGGACCGTCGCGATCATGTCGCCGATTTCCTGGAACTCCGCAACGCCGAAGCCGCGGGTGGTGCCGGCCGGCGTGCCGAGGCGGATGCCGGAGGTGACCATCGGCTTCGCCGGATCGAACGGAATGCCGTTCTTGTTGCAGGTGATGTGGGCGCGGCCGAGCGCGATCTCGGAGACCTTGCCCGTCAGGTTCTTCGGACGCAGGTCGACGAGCATCAGGTGCGTGTCGGTGCCGCCGGAGACGATGTCGAAGCCGTGGCCCTTGAGGTTCTCGGCGAGCGCCTTGGCGTTCGCGATCACGTTCTTGGCGTAGATCTTGAAGTCCGGCTTCAGCGCCTCGCCGAAGGCCACCGCCTTGGCCGCGATGACGTGCATCAGCGGGCCGCCCTGCAGGCCGGGGAACACCGCCGAGTTGAACTTCTTGGCGAGATCCTCGTCGTTGGTGAGGATCATGCCGCCGCGCGGGCCGCGAAGCGTCTTGTGGGTCGTGGTGGTCGCGACGTGGCAGTGATCGAGCGGGTTCGGGTGCTGGCCGCCGGCGACGAGGCCCGCGAAGTGGGCCATGTCGACCATGAACTTGGCGCCGACCGCGTCCGCGATCTTGCGGAAGGCCGCAAAGTCGATCTGACGCGGATAGGCCGAGCCGCCCGCGATGATGACCTTCGGCTTGTGCTGCTCGGCGAGAGCCGCGACCTCTTCCATGTCGATGAGGTGCGTGTCGGGCTTCACGTGGTAGTTGACCGCGTTGAACCACTTGCCCGAGAGCGCGGCCTTGGCGCCGTGGGTCAGATGGCCGCCGGCGGCGAGGTCGAGGCCGAGGAAGGTGTCGCCCGGCTGCATGAGCGCGAAGAACACCGCCGTGTTCGCCTGCGCGCCGGAGTGGGGCTGCACGTTCGCGAACTGGCAATTGAAGAGCTTCTTGGCGCGGTCGATCGCCAGCTGCTCGGCGACGTCGACGAACTGGCAACCGCCGTAGTAGCGGCGACCGGGATAGCCTTCGGCGTACTTGTTGGTGAGGACGGAGCCCTGGGCTTCGAGCACCGCCTTGGAGACGATGTTCTCCGAGGCGATCAGCTCGATCTCGTCGCGCTGGCGGCCG
>QFMX01000073.1 GCA_003240625.1 Sphingomonas taxi | reverse complement strand
CGCGCTGCGAGCTCGACTTTCAGCCCAGCGGTGGAGGCGGCCATGTATCCCTTGATGTGACCTGGCCGGTCGCCTTCCTGATCAAGTAGGTCGACGGTGTGCACCATCCCCCGCGCGACGATGTCATCGATGAGTTCCTGCATGCTGTCGCGGGGCGCGACAATTCCGGATGCCGCGACAGCCCTCGTCGCGCCGGCTCGCAGGTCGTAGCTGCTGAACCTTCCTCCGCATGCCGTGGATCGTGAGTCGGCGTCCACGATCGCGCGGGCGGCGAGCAGGTCACGGTCCAGCGCCCCGATCGCCGTCGCGCTCGTTCTCGTCGGCTGGCGCGCGATCAGAAGGGCGGGATCGATCGCTCGCAGTTCATCACGAACGAGCTGCTCCCACTGCTCCTCGTCCACAACGCCCGGCTTGTTCGGGCGGTTCTTCGCCCACGCCAGTCGATCGATGTGCTGGAGGACGTCGTGGTCGGGCTCCTGACCTGGGTGCTCCGATCGCCAGCCGAGCAGCAGCTTCGCGCGGTTCGCTTCGATCTGGTTGGAGCGGCGCGAGAGCGGACGTACGGCGGATGCGAGCTCGGCGATCTCACCGTCGCTGTCGAGCGTGTAGCCATTGCGGGCAAGCGCTTCGAGCCACTGCGGGTCCGTACGCGCGGCCAGCTCGCCCTCCGCGTTGATCAACGTGTGCAGCTTCATCGCAACCCGCGAGTCGACATTCGACCACTTCCCGTCTTCTCCGAGCACCTTCACGTTCAGCCACAGGTGCCGGTGGATGTGCGGGTCGAGCGCCCGCGAGCGGCGGTGCTGCAGCTCGACGACTTCGATGCGGTGAAGGCTCTCCCGGATGCTGCCGCCCGCGCCCCGGCGCGCGTTCAGCTCGTGTCGCCAGGTCGTGATGATCCGAGTTCGCAGCCGATCCTGAAGTGCCTCGAACTCGGCTGCGAGGTCATCGTTGATCAGCGCGGCGACGCTGTACGACTTGGGTGCATTGATGGTGCCGTCCAGAATCAGGTCCGCCTGCGGCGACCTCAGCTCGCGGCCGCGCGGGGCGTCGGTGTGGGGGTCGTGACCGTCTACCCAACGACGTAGCTCCTCTGGATCGAGCGCATCCGTCGCGATGCGTCCCTGCTCGACTGTGAATCGCGTGACGCGCGCAGAGCTGCTCTCGGCGTACGCGGCGAGGGCTTCGACGCCGGTGACGCTCCGGAGGTGCGAGTCGCAGCTGCCCTTGAATGCATACGCCATCGCCTGTCGAACCCCCGCCGATTCGACGCCCCTCTTCCAGCGTTCGAGACCTCCGCGCACGGGCCCAGAGTACGCCGTTTTTGTCTAACTCACGAGCGCTTACACAAAAGTGCCTGCGTGCATCGCAGTTCTTGGGTGGATCGCAGTTCTTGGGTGGCCCCTCGGGCGCGCCGGCCCGCTTGGGTACGGTGCCCTCGGGTGGCGCCCGAGTCGGGCGCCATGAACGAGAACTCATCTGGCCTGGTCTTGCGATACCAGGGGCGGT
>QFMX01000015.1 GCA_003240625.1 Sphingomonas taxi | reverse complement strand
GAATATGTCCGAGATGATCCGCATGCTCGGCTCGGGCGGGTAGATGTACGTGTTGCGGACCATGAACTCCTTGAGGATGTCGTTCTGGATGGTCCCGTCGAGCAATTTCCGGTCGACGCCCTGCTCCTCGCCCGCGACGATGAAGAAGGCGAGGATCGGGATCACCGCGCCGTTCATCGTCATGCTGACCGACATCTTGTCGAGCGGGATGCCGTCGAAGAGGATCTTCATGTCCTCGACCGAATCGATCGCGACGCCTGCCTTGCCGACGTCGCCGGTGACGCGGGGGTGGTCGGAATCGTAGCCGCGGTGCGTGGCGAGATCGAATGCTACCGAGAGGCCCTTCTGGCCGGCGGCGAGGTTGCGGCGGTAGAACGCGTTCGAGGCTTCGGCGGTGGAGAAGCCCGCGTACTGGCGGATCGTCCACGGGCGGCCGGCGTACATCGACGCGCGGACGCCGCGGGTGAAGGGCGCGAATCCCGGGAGGCCGGGATAGGTGGTGACGTCGTCCGCAGTGTAGAGCGGCTTGACGTCGATGCCTTCGGGAGTCGGCCAGGTGAGGTCGGCGCCCTTTACTTCCTTGGCGGCGAGCGCCTGCCAGTCGGCGAGCGTGGGAGCGGATTCGGGTTTGTCGGTCATGCTGAAAACACCACCCCGGCGAAGGCCGGGGCCCAATTGGAAAGGTTGCTGTAACGGAGAATAGCACCAGCCAAGGCGCCGTTGCCCAATTGGGCCCCGGCCTTCGCCGGGGTGGTGTTGGAGGCGAAGGTCATCGCCCCGTGAACACCGGCTTGCGCTTTTCAAGAAAAGCCCGACCGCCCTCCATCGAGTCCGCAGATCCGCGCGCGTCGCGCTGGTTCGCCGCCTCGGCCTGCATCGCGGTCGCGTAGTCCGTCTCGTACGCCGTGGTTATCGCCCGCCGCATCAGCCCCAGCGCAACCGTCGGCATCGCCGCCAGCCGCTCGGCCAGCGCGAACGCCTCCGCATCGAGTGCATCGTCCGCGACGACCTTGTGCACCATGCCCCAGTCCAACGCCTTCGCCGCCGGCACCCGCTCGCCGAGCATCATCATCTCGGTCGCGCGGGCCTTGCCGATCAGCCGCGGCAGCATCCACGACGCGCCGCCGTCCGGCACCAGCCCGATGTTCACGAAAGCCTGGAGGAAATACGCGGTCTCGCTGGCCACGCAGAAGTCGGCGGCGAGCGCGAGGCTACAGCCAATCCCCGCCGCCGGTCCACGCACGGCGCTCACCACCGGCACCGACAGGTCGGCGATCGCCGCCATCGTCGGATTATAACTCCCCGTCAGCGCCGCGAACGTTGCCTCGCCCGGATTGTCCGAGCCCAGCGCCCCGCCGCCGACATCCGCCCCCGAACAGAACGCCCGCCCCGCGCCCGCAATCAGCACCGCCCGCGCGCCACCCAGATCGCCCAGCGCCGCGCGCAATTCCTCGAACATCGCGGGCGGCGCGGCGTTCAGCCGGTCGGGCCGGTTCAGCGTCAGCACCAGCACGTCGCCGCGCCGATCGCTCAGGATATGCTCGTACGCGGCCATCAGATCTCTCCTAGTGCGCGCCGGTGTCGCCCGGCGTCTCCATCAACTCGACCAGCATGCCGCCGAAATCCTTTGGGTGCACGAACACGATCGGCGTGCCATGCGCACCGATCCGCGGCTCGCCCAGCACGGTTGCCCCCTTCGCCTTCAGGTCGGCGACCGCCGCATGAATATCCGCCACTTCGAAACACACATGATGCTGACCGCCCGCCGGATTCTTGCGCAGGAACCCCGCGATCGGCGAACTCTCGTCATACGGCTCGATCAGCTCGATCTGCGTGTTCGGCGCGTCGATGAAGCACACTTTCACGCCCTGCGCGGGCAGGTCGAACGGCTCGCCGATCGCAGTCGCGCCGAGCAAAAGCCGATACGTCTCGACCGATTTCGCGATCGACGGCGTCGCGACCCCGACATGGTTGAGGCGGCCTAGCGTGGCGGTCATTGCGCATCTTTCGGCGGGGCGGGTGGCGGTGGCGGCACGACGCCGAGCGTGTAGCCGCATACGCCGAGCACCTGCCGGATCATCGCGTCGCTCGGGGGCGCTGCGAAGGTCGACTGCACGGCGAAGCCTGCGCCATTGGTCGTCTCGACGCGCAACGTCTTCGATTTCACGAGGAAGCTCGTCAGTTTGGTGATCGCCTCGGGATCGGTGATGTACGTACCGGTCCCCGGAAACTGCCAGTTATAGGTGAACGCAGGGCCGCCATCGAAGCGCACCGCGACGGGCTTGTCCGCGCCCGACCCGAGCGGCTGCGGCTGGATGAACTGGATCGAGACGATCGGCTCCGAGCCGACGTCACACTTCACGACGAACCGCGACAGCCCGTCATTGCCAGTGACCGACGCGGATATGCTGCGCACGCCTGCTGGATTGGTGCGATCGGCAAGCTTCCAAGCGGGCGCGGGTGCAGGCGTCACAGCCTGCAGCAGGAGAAACGCGATCATTCCTCGATCCGCCGCTGCTGTCGACCAGCCGCCATTGCTGCGCCTTCTATAATGCCTTCAAGCCGTGAAATCCGGTCGCGCAGCAATGAGATACCGTCGGCAAGACCATCGATGTCGCCTGCCATCCGGGTCATCCGCACATCGAGTTGGTCCAGGCGTGCTTGCGTAAGGATCACCTGCCGCATCGCACCGAAGATATCGCCGAATGTGCTCATGAACGCACGCCCATGTCACGGAGCAGCGCGTCGATTCGCATATGTGACGCGTCCATCGTCGCGATCATCGAGTCGATCGACGCGTTCATTTTCGGGATCGCCTCGTTGACCTGCTGCACGAGTACGGCAAGCTCGGCTTCCTCGTCCGCCGTCGGCTGGCCGATATACTGGCTCGACGCCTCACGCAAAACATGCCCGACCGACTGGCCGTTGCTGCTTGCAAACGCGTCCAGCGCGGCCTTGTGGTCGGGGGTAGTCAGAAACGTCACGCGTTCGGTCTGCATGTCACGACTCCTTCGCATGACATGATAATGTGCTTATCATAACCAAACAAGCATGGCTCACAACGGGATGTTGTCATGCTTCTTCCACGGATTCTCCAGCGCCTTGCCGCGGAGTTTCCGTAGGCCCAGCGCGATGCGGCGGCGGGTCGAGTGCGGCTGGATCACCTCGTCGATGAAGCCCTTCGACGCAGCGACGAACGGGTTCGCGAAGCGCGCCTCGTATTCCGCGGTGCGTTCGGCGATCTCTTCCGGTGTCTTGCCGCGGAAGATGATCTCGACCGCGCCCTTGGCCCCCATCACCGCGATCTCGGCGGTCGGCCATGCGTAGTTCAGGTCGCCGCGCAGGTGCTTCGAGGCCATCACGTCGTAGGCGCCGCCATACGCCTTCCGCGTGATGACGGTGATTTTCGGGACTGTCGCTTCGGCATAGGCGAACAGGAGTTTAGCGCCGTGCTTGATGATGCCGTTATGCTCCTGCGCGGTGCCAGGCAGGAAGCCGGGGACGTCGACGAAGGTCACGATCGGGATCTCGAACGCATCACAGAAGCGCACGAACCGCGCCGCCTTCTTCGAGCTGTTGATGTCGAGCACGCCCGCGAGCACCATCGGCTGGTTCGCGACGAAGCCGACCGTGCGGCCCTCGATCCGGCCGAAGCCGGTGATGATGTTGGCCGCATGCGCCGGCTGCGTCTCGAAGAAATCGCCTTCGTCGACGGTCTTCCGGATCAGCTCGTGCATGTCGTAGGGCTGGTTCGCCGACGCCGGGATCAGCGTGTCGAGGCTCTCCTCGATCCGGTCCCATTCGTCCGCTGTCGGGCGCTCGGGCACGCCGTCACGGTTAGACGCGGGCAGGAAATCGAAGAAGTCGCGCGCCGCGAGCAGCGCTTCGATGTCGTTCTCGAACGCGTTGTCGGCGACCGACGTCTTGGTCGTATGAGTCACCGCGCCACCGAGCGCCTCCTGCGTCACGACCTCGTTCGTCACCGTCTTGACCACGTCGGGGCCGGTGACGAACATGTAGCTCGAGTCCTTCACCATGAAGATGAAGTCGGTCATCGCGGGGGAATAGACCGCGCCGCCGGCACAGGGCCCCATGATCAGCGAGAGCTGCGGGACGACGCCGGACGCGAGCGCGTTGCGCTGGAACACCTCGGCATAGCCGCCGAGCGAAGCCACGCCCTCCTGAATGCGCGCGCCGCCGCTGTCGTTGAGGCCGATGATCGGTGCGCCGACCTTCATCGCGCTGTCCATCACCTTGCAGATTTTTTGCGCGTGACGTTCGCTCAAGCTGCCGCCGAACACGGTGAAATCCTGGCTGAAGACGAAGACGAGGCGGCCGTTGATCGTGCCCGAGCCGGTGACGACGCCGTCACCGGGGATCACCTGGTCCTGCATGCCGAAATCGACGCAGTTGTGCTCGACATACATGTCGAGCTCCTCGAACGATCCCTCGTCCAGCAGCACGTCAAGGCGCTCCCTCGCGGTGAGCTTTCCCTTGGCGTGCTGCGCTCCGATCCGCTTGAGGCCTCCGCCGACTCTTGCGGCTTCGCGGCGGCGTTCAAGCTCTTCGATCGTCGATGACATCGTCTCTCCGTCCTGTTGCTGGCCTTCACAGAGCGGGAGGCTTCGCGCAAATGCAATGTTGCAAAGTTGCACGGAGCATGTTTGCAAACTAGGTGGAGGCATGACCCTTCCTGCACGTCGCCTCTTCGTCGGACACCGCCTGCGCGACCTGCGCCGCGTCCTCGGGATCAGCCAGGCGGCGATGGCGGCGCGGATTGGGCTGTCCGTGAGCTACCTCTCGCAGATCGAGAATGGCGACCGGCCGGTGACCGAGGGCGTGCTGATCACGCTCGCGCGCGAGTTTCCGGCGGATTGGGGGAGCATCGACGCGGCGGACGATACCGCGTTGCTGATCGCGACGCTGGAGGCGGTGTCGGACACGAGCGTGGAGGCGCCCGCGCTCGACGAGAGCGCGGTGCGGCGTGCGGTGAAGCACCAGCCGTTGCTGGCGCAGCGGCTGGTCGCGATGCACGACGCGTATCGCCGCGCGCAGGAGCAGTTGCGCGCGCTCGACGACCGGTTGGTGGCGGGGTCTGGGGCGCCTGGGTTGCTGCCGTGGGAGGACGTGCGCGACTGGTTTCATGCAGCGGGTAATTATGTCGATGCGCTCGACCGGCGGGCGGAGGAGATTGGCGAAACGCTGGGGGCGGACCGCATCGCGGCGTTGGAGGCTCGACTTGCGGCACGCGGTGTGTCGGTTGCGATCTCGGGCGCGCTCGCCGCTCCTTTACGCGATTATGACGGTGCGACCTTACGGCTCGATGGGTCGCAGCCGGGAGAGACCACGCTGTTCTCGCTCGCGCATCAGGTCGCGCGGCACGAGTTTGGTGACGTGATCGGCGGGATCGTCGCGGCGTCGGAGATGGCGTCGGAGACGGCCCGCGCACTGCTGACGGCGGGGCTGACCAACTATGCGGCCGGGGCGATCGTCATGCCCTACACCCGCTTCCGCACCGAAGCGCGGAGTGTGCGCCACGACATCGACCGGTTGCGGCGGATTTTCGGGACGAGTTTCGAGCAAACGTGCCATCGGCTGTCGACGTTGCAGCGCCCTGGCGCGCTCGGCATCCCGTTCTTCTTCTGCCGCGTCGATATGGCGGGGAACATCACCAAGCGCCACTCCGCCACGCGGTTGCAGTTCGCGCGGTTCGGGGGTGCGTGTCCGCTCTGGATCGTCCACGAGGCGGTGGCGATCCCCGACCGCATCCTGACGCAGCTGATCGAGACGACCGACGGCATCCGCTACGTCTCGATGGCGAAGGGTCTGGTGAAACCGTCCGAGACCTACACGCGGCCGGCGCGGCGCTATGCGGTCGCGCTGGGCTGCGAGGAGGCGAACGCGTCGGAGTTCATCTATGCGGATGCGCTGGGGACGGGCGGGATCGCGACGCCGATTGGGTCTTCGTGTCGCGTCTGTTTACGCACCGACTGCGACCAGCGCGCGTTTCCGCCGGCCGCGAGTGGGATACGAGTCGATCCGGACCGGCGCGGCGCCGTGCCGTATGAGGTGGTTTAGTTGCCCCCCCGCCAGCGCTACCTCCCCGGCGAAGGCCGGGGAGGTGGCGATGGCGAAGGAGGTGGCTTCAGCTAGGTCGCCGCCGCCGGGTCCTTCGAAAAGAAATGCTCGATCACGCTATTCGTCAACCGCGACGGCCGCAACGTCTCCGCATCAAGGCAGCACCAGCTCGACTTCACCTCGGCCAGCACGTCTTCGCCACGCTTGATGATCGTCTCGTAGAACGCACGCGCGCCCTGGACTTTCTCCAGCAACACCGTCGCGATCACGTCGTCGTTGAGGAACGCCGGTTTCCGGTACGTGATCTCGTGTTTCAAGGCGACCCACAGGTGCCCGGCGACCGCCTCGGCCGGCGCGAGGCGCTGCCAATGGTCGATCACGGCGGCCTGCACCCACTTCAGATAGTTCGCATTGTTGACATGACCCATGAAGTCGATGTCGGCCGGCTCGATGCCGATGGCGTAGCTATGGGGAATGGCTGTTGTCACGCGTGACATATAGCATGCGAACCTGAACATAGCGATGACGGCGAGGCTTAGATACCGAGAATAAACGCTATTTCAGCCACGCGGCGCACGCCCTAGCATCCGATCAGCGCCGCCTCTTGTGTTGCTCAAATACAACACCATCTCTCGGCCAACACCGAATCAATTCCACAGGAATTCGTCATGAACATCGACAAATTCACCGATCGCGCGAAGGGCTTCCTGCAATCCGCGCAGACCGTCGCGATCCGCATGAACCACCAGCGGATCGCCCCCGAACATCTGTTGAAGGCGCTGCTGGAAGACGAGCAGGGCATGGCCGCCGGGCTGATCGCGGCCGCGGGTGGCGACGCCAAGCGCGCGACGTCGGAGACCGATCTCGCGCTCGCCAAGATCCCGGTCGTGTCGGGCTCGGGCGCGCAGACCACGCCGGGAATCGACAACGACGCCGTCCGCGTACTCGACCAGGCCGAGCAGATCGCGACCAAGGCGGGCGACAGCTTCGTCACCGTCGAGCGCCTGCTGGTCGCGCTCGCGCTGTCGCTCAACACCGCGGCCGGCAAGGCCTTGAAGGCTGGCGGCGTGACGCCCGAGGGGCTCAACACCGCGATCAACGGTCTACGCCAGGGCCGCACCGCCGACACTGCGGGCGCCGAGGATCGTTACGATGCGCTGAAGAAGTTCGCGCGCGATCTCACCCAGGCGGCGCGCGACGGCAAGCTCGATCCCGTCATCGGCCGCGACGAGGAGATCCGCCGCACGATCCAGATCCTCGCGCGCCGGACCAAAAACAACCCTGCGCTGATCGGCGAACCCGGTGTCGGCAAGACCGCCATCGCGGAAGGCCTCGCGCTGCGGATCGCCAATGGCGACGTGCCCGATACGCTCAAGGACCGGCGTCTGATGTCGCTCGACCTCGGCTCGCTGATCGCGGGCGCGAAGTATCGCGGCGAGTTCGAGGAGCGACTGAAAGGCGTGCTCGACGAGGTGAAGGCCGCCGAGGGCGACATCATCCTGTTCATCGACGAGATGCACCAGCTGATCGGCGCGGGCAAATCCGAGGGCGCGATGGACGCCGGCAATCTGCTCAAGCCAGCCCTCGCGCGCGGTGAGCTTCACTGCGTAGGCGCGACCACGCTCGATGAGTATCGCAAATATGTCGAGAAGGACCCCGCGCTGCAGCGGCGCTTCCAGCCGGTGATGGTCGGCGAACCGACCGTCGAGGACACGATCTCGATCCTGCGCGGGCTGAAGGAGAAGTACGAGCTCCATCACGGCGTGAGGATCACCGACGGCGCGATCGTCGCCGCCTCGACGCTGTCGAACCGCTATATCACCGACCGCTTTCTCCCCGACAAGGCGATCGACCTGATGGACGAGGCCGCGTCGCGAATCCGCATGGAGGTGGAATCGAAGCCCGAGGCGATCGAGAATCTCGACCGGCGGATCATCCAGTTGAAGATCGAGCGCGAGGCGTTGAAGCGCGAAACCGACGACGCGTCGGTCGACCGGCTCGACACGCTGGAGGGCGAGCTCGTCAATCTGGAGGAGCAATCCGCCGAGCTGACGACGCGCTGGAAGGGCGAGAAGGACAAGATCAACGCCGAGGCACGGCTGAAGGAGCAGCTCGACGCCGCGCGGCTCGAACTGGAGCAGGCGCAGCGGTCGGGCGATCTCGCCAAGGCAGGCGAGCTTTCGTACGGCACGATTCCGGGGTTGCAGCGCCATCTCGACGAGGCTGCGGGCGCGACCAAGGGCGCGATGCTGCGCGAGGAAGTGACCGCGGACGATATCGCGGGCGTCGTCAGCCGCTGGACCGGTATTCCAGTCGAGCGGATGCTGCAGGGCGAGCGCGACAAGCTGCTCGCGATGGAGGCGACGATCGGCAAACGCGTGATCGGGCAGGCGCATGCGGTGAAGGCGGTGTCGACAGCGGTGCGGCGGGCGCGTGCGGGGTTGCAGGATCCGAACCGGCCTTTGGGCTCGTTCCTGTTCCTCGGGCCGACCGGCATCGGCAAGACCGAGCTGACCAAGGCGCTCGCCGAATTCCTGTTCGACGATCCCTCCGCGATGGTCCGCATCGACATGAGCGAGTTCATGGAGAAGCACGCGGTCGCGCGGCTGATCGGTGCGCCTCCGGGCTATGTCGGCTATGAGGAAGGCGGCGTGCTGACCGAGGCGGTGCGGCGGCGGCCGTACCAGGTGATCCTGTTCGACGAGGTCGAGAAGGCGCACGGCGACGTGTTCAACGTGCTGTTGCAGGTGCTCGACGACGGGCGGCTGACCGACGGCCAGGGGCGCACGGTGGATTTCAGCAACACGCTGATCATCCTGACGTCGAACCTCGGCAGCCAGTATCTGGCGAACATGGCGGAGGGCGACGACGTGTCGTCGGTCGAGCCGCAGGTGATGGAGATCGTCCGCGCACACTTCCGACCGGAGTTCCTCAACCGGCTCGACGAGGTGATCCTGTTCCACCGCCTCGGCCAGTCGCACATGGCGCCGATCGTCGACATCCAGGTGAGCCGCGTCGACAAGCTGCTGGCGGATCGCAAGATCGTGCTCGACCTGACCGATGCCGCGAGAGCATGGCTAGGTCGTGTCGGCTATGATCCGGTGTACGGTGCACGGCCGTTGAAGCGCGCGGTCCAGCGCTATCTGCAGGACCCGCTCGCCGACATGATCCTGCGCGGCGAAGTGAAGGATGGCTCAACCGTCAAGATCGACGAGGGCGACGGCAAGCTGGTGCTCCAGGTCGCCTGAACAAAAAAAGGGGGCGGTCGAAACCGCCCCCTTTCCCATTGGATGTTACTGAATTTAGAAGTTTACACCCAGCTGGATACGCGCCGAGCGGCCAGGATTATACTGGGTAGGCAGAGAGTATGTTGGCAACGGCGCACCGGCCGACGTGGTTCCGATTTCGCTGTACCGCAACTCCTGCTTGGAATTGAACACATTGAACACCGAAAGGCGCAGGAAAGCCGAATAGCCTTCCGTTGGCAACTGAATCTGCGCATCGAGATCCAACTGTGCAAGCCAATCAGACTTCAATGCCGTCGCACGCTTGACGACTTGCAACGTCGATGGGCGAACGCCGCCAACCCGGTTGAAGGAGTCATTCACGACTGCGAAGTTCGGATCGCGAATGATGTCACCACCGGAAACGTTACAATATGCTGCGGCCGCGCCATAGAAGCGCCCGGCGAGACCACCCACTGCAACCGAATCGAAATCGGCGTTGGCAGGCGCGCGACCGAAGCAACCATAGCGGCGTGGCGATGCCAGCACCCCGTTCGCACCCAACGTCAACCAATCCGCAAAGCGGTAGCTGCCGTAAGCCTTGAAATTGTGCCGGCGATCATTCGGCAGATATCCGTAAGTACCGTTCACCAGTGCTGGAAGATCGAACGCCGTCGTCAGACCGGCATCAGTCTGTGCATTGTCCGAACGAATACCACCCTCGATGTTACCCACCAATTTCGCATAGGTGTAGTTGGCATGCAGGTCCCACTTACCATCGAATTCACGATCGAAGGTAAAGGTCATCGACCGATACTTACGCTCAGCCTGAGGGTAGCCAAGCGCTGCACCCGACAGAGTTACAGTACGAAGTGCTGTTTCCCCCGGCAATGGATCACTCAACGTGACCGAGACATCACGACCTGGATTGATCAGCGCGTACTGATGTACCCCGTTCCAAATCGCGCGGCATGATGCTGCCGTTTTACCCTGTGACACACAGTACGGGATAATTGCCTGGTCGAGCGCCGCGTCTTCCAGCGAGTCGTTCAGATCGGTCTGGGTATAATATGCGCCAAACTTGATACGGCTCCCAACCCGTCGTTCGAAACCCAGCACGATTTCGTCTAGCGACTGCGGCTTCAAGTTCGATGCGACAACCGAGGCAGTATCGGGCACCGAACCGTCATTACGGACAACGCATGCCGTGCCCGCCGGCGTGCCGCCTGGGCATGGCTCAAGACCCGAGCCCCCCGTAATCGCGCCGCCCAGAACCGGAATATTATTCGGCCCCAGACCGCTCAGACGATAATAGGTATCATAGTCGAGTTCGGACCCGGCAAGACGGACATTGGTATTCGCTGCAACCGGAAGGTAATAGCGACTGAACGAACCATAAACCTTGGTCAGGCCATCACCCATTGGATCCGCACTGAAGCCGAGACGCGGCGACCACTGATCCTTGGCCTTGTAGAACGTTACGCCTGCCGCGTTCTTGTTCTCAAACTTGTCGTTGCGAATACCAAGGTTCAGCTGGAGACGATCGCCGAACAACTGCCAGCTATCCTGCGCATAGAATGCAACGTTACGCGAATCAAACTCACCGCCGCTGACGAAGGTGCGTGCTTTCACATATTGCGTGCCGCCGGGAAGACCAACGACCGGATCGATCGTCGCCGCAGTTCCCGCTGCCGTATTCAGTTCGTACTGAAAGCCGCCATTCGCCGTGATGAAGTTCCGGAGATTGAGGTCTTCCCTGTCGTAACCGAAGCGGATGTGGTGCGAACCCAACAAACGGAAGTTCAGATCGGCATCGGCACGATAGAAGGTACGCTTGTCGAACGCGACATTGTTGTTCCCTGTGACGTTGCCGATGCTGGCGTTGCCGCCGTTGCGCAGGTCATTCACCGACGCCAGTTCCGGTGTGCTCGATTCTGTCGTCTCACGATTTTTGTTGACGCCGTAGGCCGCCGACAAGGTTAGCCAGTCGGTGAACGTGCCGGTGTAACGGCCGACATAGTTTTCGCCGCCGGACCGCAACACGGTCGACGATACGTAACCGCCTGCCTCATTGGTATTCAGGTTGTAACGCTGCCCGCTGGCCAGCGAGTACGTGCTCGTTCCGAAGATATCCCGGACCGTGGTTGCACTGGTGTTGAAGTACGTGGCTTCCAGACGCTGGCCATCCACGATAACTGCGTCGATCTTGCCGCCGTAAAACGGGCTGCTGTTACGATCGATCAGATAGCTCGTGCCCACGATCGCCTGATTGAACGACGCGAGATCTTCACTGGTGCCGCAGAAAGTCGGGTTGGTAGCACAACCGTTGATACCCGTTCCGGTCGCGCTGACCGTGCCGGTTGCACCGGACTTATTCGTCACGGACCGCGAATTATACAGGCCGTAGAAGAACAGGTGATCCTTGATGATTGGGCCCGAAAGCTGCGCAATGAACTCCTTGCGATCGGAGAAGGACGCATCATTGTCGGCCGCATAGGTGTTGCGCGTGTCTGAGCGCAAATCATCCGGCGCCCAGTTGAAGGTCACGCCGCCGTGGAACTCGTTGGACCCGGATTTCGTCGTTGCGTTGAACATGCCGCCGGTAAACCGGCCGAATTCCGCCGAGATGCCGCCGGTCTTCGTTTCGACCGTCTGATAGAAATCGAAGGGGATCGGCACGGCGCCCAGGCCGTTTCTGAACTGCGTGATGTTCAGGCCATTGACGTAATAGACGTTCTCGGAGACCGACGCGCCGTTGATGGCCGGCAGGCTGCCGAAGCGGTTGTCGCCGGATACCGCGCCCGGCGTGAGCAAAATAACCGATGTGATATCGCGAGCGACAGGCACGCGCGCCGCCGTGTCGGCAACGTTCAAGACGGTGCCGGTCGTGTTACGATCGAAATCCACGGTCCGAATACGACCCGCGGTAACGACAATCTCATCGCTCGCCGTGGCGCCAGTGGCCGCCAGCGTGAACTGGTTCGCGGCACTGCCCTGAGACAGGACGACAGCGTTATCGGTAAACGTGTCAAAGCCCGCAGCCGAGATCGTGAACGTGTAGTTGCCCTGCGGAAGCGCAGTCACACGATAAGTACCGTCGCTGTTTGTCGTAACAGTACGGGTAAACCCTTGATCATTCGACGTGACGGCGACGGATGCGCCGGCAATCGGCTCGCCGTTTGTGCCCCGAACACGGCCTGTTGCGGAAACCTGGCTATAATCCTGCGCCGACGCAGGGACCACGGTTGCTGCCAAGCCGACGCCGGCTCCCATTAGTGCCAATGCCTGGAGCGCGCTGCTCCCGGATAAAGCCTTGCGCATGAAATTAGAAGTTCTGACCACGTTGGCGTTTCCCTGGCTGCCCCCGTGCGGCCGCTTTGCGACTCGCATGGAGGTTTTTTGCGCCCCCTCCGCCGCGAAAATCGCGACGCCCTAGAGACATGAACAAGGAATGAAGTGACAAAATGACACTGTAAAGCTGCCATTCATATTCTCGATGCGCTTTGTCACGTGATGTAGCGGAAAAGACACAAATTATGATGACTGGCGCACACGCAGCCGTTTTATTAGGCTAATTCACGCTGCGGCGCACAATAAATAGGCAAAAATGCTATTGCATCGCCCCCGCCACCAGCATCGGATCGAGTTTCGCGTCGTTCCAGCGCAGGGACCAGTGGAGATGCGGGCCCGTCGCGCGGCCGGTCATGCCGACGGCGCCGATCGGTTGGCCCTTCGTGACATGATCGCCGGGTTTTACGTCGATGCGGGACAGGTGCAAAAACGCGCTGTTGAGGCCCATGCCGTGGTCGAGCATCAGGAGGTTGCCCTCGAGCGTGAAGGGGCGGTCGGCGGCGAGGATCACGACGCCGTCGGCGGGGGCGGTGACGACCGCGCCGGTCGGCCTGGCGATGTCGGTGCCCGAGTGATAGCTGCCGGGCTCGCCCTTGTAGACGCGTTGCGAACCGAACAGGCCGGAGATGCGGCCGGTGGCGGGCCAGGCGAAGGATTGACGCCAGCCCTGCGCATCCGTGCTGCGAGCGCGGGCGGCGACGATCTGCGCGAGTTCGGGCGGGCGGAGTTTCGCGAACACCGGGTCGGGCGCGGGGAATTTCGGGAGCGTATTCAGGCGCTCGATCCGCCAGGCGCGCGGCGCGATCGTGAGACTTTGCGTAACACTGCGACCATCGGCGAGCGTCGCGGTCAGTGATGCTTGCGGGCCCGCGTCGCGGTCGAAACCCGCGATGAAGCGACCGTCCGGGGATAGCGTGATCGGCTTGTCGTCGAGCGCGACCGAGCGCGTACCGGCGGGAGCGGTGCCTAAAATCAGGCCACCCTGGCTGAGCGTGCCAGTCCAGCGGAAGGCGGATTGGCTTGCAGGAGTTGGGGGCGGCGGTTGCTGGGCGGTGGCGGTGGCGCTGGTCGCGGCCAGCAAAACGAGCACCGCCGCCCGCATCATCGGGGCGCCATCGCTTCGCTGGCGGCCGCGGCGGTGGAATACGCCTCCTGGCGGGCGACGCTCCAATAGCGCAGATCCTCCAGCGCGATGCGGTGGCCGGTGGCGGCGCAGGGGACGTGGTCGCCGGGGCTGAGCACGCGGAATCCGTTGGCCATATAATGCAGCCGCGCGGCGCGGTCGGAGTTGGACATCAGCATTGCGGGTCTTCTCTACAGCAGGGTGGGCTGGCGTGGCGCCGGATCGGGCGCGGCCTTCGCCTTGGGGGCAGCATAGGTTTTGGCGGCGGGGCGCTCAAGGCCGGTGTCCGTCACCGCGTCCACCACGCCGTCGCGGAAGTGGAGCGTCAGCGTCCCCGCGTCGCGTGCGGACCTGGCGGAGGCGAGCGTCTCGCCGCCGGGGCGGGCGGTGACGCGGGCATAGCCGCGGTCGAGGATCGCGTCGGGGTTGAGCGACTGGACGAGGCGCCACGTCGCGTCGAGCTGCGCGCGCTTCGCTTCGAGTTTACGTTCGAGCGTGGCCGGACGGAGCGCCGCGCCCGAGCGTTCGAGACTGCCCCGCGCCAAGGTCAGGCGACGCTCCAGCCCGCGATCGAGCCGCTGGCCGAAATCGTCCGCGCGCTGGCGCTGAGGCCCGAGCAACTGGTCGCGCTTCGGCAGCAGGCGGGCGAGTGCATCAAGCCGCTCCCGGCCGCGCTCGACATGGCGGCGGGCGCAGCGTTCGGTGCGGTTGCGGTGGCTGTCGATCGTCAGCCGCAGGTCGGCGAGCACGGGTACCGCGATCTCGGCGGCGGCGGTCGGCGTCGGCGCGCGCAGGTCGGCGGCGAAATCGCACAAGGTGGTGTCGGTCTCGTGGCCTACGGCGGAGATGATCGGGATCGTGCACGCCGCCACAGCACGCACGACGACCTCCTCGTTGAACGACCACAGATCCTCGACCGAGCCGCCACCGCGCGCGACGATCACGAGGTCGGGGCGCGGCACCGGCCCGCCAGGGACGAGCGCGTCGAATCCGCGCACCGCGGCGGCGATCTCGGGCGCCGAGCCCTCGCCCTGCACCTTCACCGGCCAAACGATGACGTGCGTCGGACAGCGATCCTCGAGGCGGTGGAGAATGTCGCGGATCACGGCACCGGTGCCCGAGGTGACGACGCCGATGACCTTCGGCATGAACGGCAGGCGCTTTTTCCGCGTGCCGTCGAACAGCCCCTCGCCCGCCAGCTTCGCCTTCAGTTTCTCAAGCAACGCCATCAGCGCGCCCGCGCCGGCCAGCTCCATCCGCTCGATGACGATCTGGTATTTCGAACGCCCGGGATAGGTGGTGAGCTTGCCGGTCGCGATCACCTCGATGCCGTCCTGCGGCACGAAGGCGAGGCTCGACGCGTTGCCCTTCCAGATGACGCCGTCGATCACCGCCTGGTCGTCCTTGAGCGACATATAGCAATGCCCGGAGGCGACACGCTTCCAGCCCGAGATCTCGCCGCGCAGGCGGACATGGCCGAACTCGCCCTCGACCATCCGCTTTAGCTTGAAGGCGAGTTCGCCGACCGACATGGCGAGTGCGTTGTCGCCGGGGACTTGCTCGGCTACCAGCCGGCCCATGTCATTCGACACGACATCATCGGAAAAGGGATCGGGCATGAACGTCCTGCTGCTGGGCTCGGGGGGTCGCGAACATGCGCTCGCGTGGAAGCTGGTGCAATCTAGAGGCCTCGATACGCTGTACGCCGCGCCGGGCAACCCCGGGATCGCGCGCATTGCGACGCTCGTGCCGCTGGATGCGACGGATCACGCCGCCGTCGTCGCGTTCGTCCGCGAGCATGACGTCGGGCTGGTCGTGATCGGGCCCGAAGCGCCGCTGGTCGACGGGCTGGCGGACACGTGCCGCGCGGCGGACATTCCGGTGTTCGGGCCCTCGAAGGCGGCGGCGCAACTCGAGGGGTCGAAGGGCTTCACCAAGGATCTGTGCCTGCGCGCCGGCATCCCGACCGCGGGCTATGTCCGCGTGAAGAGCCGCGAAGAGGCGGATGCCGCGCTTGCCCGCACCTTCTCGTTGCCGGTCGTCATCAAGGCGGACGGCCTCGCCGCAGGCAAGGGCGTGGTCATCGCGTTCAGCGCCGCCGAGGCCGAGGCCGCGCTCGACGCGCTGTTCACCGACGGGGAAGCCGAGGCGGTGATCGAGGAATTCCTGGAGGGCGAGGAGGCGAGCCTGTTCGTGCTGACTGATGGCGTGTCGCTGATGCCGTTCGGTTCCGCGCAGGATCACAAGCGCGTCGGCGAGGGCGATACCGGGCCCAATACCGGCGGGATGGGCGCATACAGCCCTGCCCTCGTGCTGACGCCCGCGCTGGAGAAGCGCGCGATCGACGAGATCGTCGCGCCGACGGTGGCGGCGATGGCGGCGGAGGGCATGCCATTCTCGGGCGTGCTGTACGCCGGGCTGATGCTGACGCCGCAGGGACCCAAGCTGATCGAATATAATGCGCGGTTCGGGGATCCCGAGACGCAGGTGCTGATGATGCGCTTCCAGGGCGATCTGCTCGCGACGATGCTCGCGGTGGCGGAAGGACGGCTCGGCGAGATGCCGGCGGCGAAGTTCAGCGACGAGACCGCACTGACGGTGGTGATGGCGGCTGAGGGCTATCCGGGTACGCCCAAGGCGGGCGGCGCGATCGTCGGTCTCGATTCCGCGCAGGCAGCGGGCGGTACAGTGTTCCATGCCAGCACGCGGTTGGAGGCCGGCGGGCTGGTCGCGTCGGGCGGGCGCGTGCTCGCGGTGACCGCGACCGGCGACGATGTCGCGACGGCGCAGGCGAACGCCTATCGCGCGGTCGAGGCGATCGATTTCGCGGAAGGCTTCTATCGCCGCGACATCGGCTGGCGCGAGATCGCGCGCGAGGCGTGATCCACGCCTGATCCTCCCCCGCCAGGGGGGGGGCTGGCACTCGCCAGACGGAGGGGGAGGAAAGGGATAACCTCTGTTCCGTGCCCTCCCCCTCCGTCACCTTTGGCGACACCTCCCCCTGGCGGGGGAGGATCAGACATGACTACCTAACCCAATTACCTCTCGCCGCCTTCCTCGCGTGGCGCTACGAGTATGGGCATGAACGAAACTTCCGCGACCTCCGCCTCGGGCATGAGCCTGCTGCCCGACGGCATCGCCACGCTGACCGCGATCCACTTCACGATCATCGCCGTGGTGGCGGTGCTCGTCGTGATCGGCCTGATCTGGGGCATCAAGGCGAAACGCAGCCGGGTGAAGGCGTCGCGCGACGTGATCGCGAATGCCAAGGAAGCCGGCGTCGCTCCGGTGCCGGCCCCCGTCCCGGTCGAGTCGCCACGCGCGCAGGCTCCCGAGCCGGCACCCGTCGCGCCGGCTCCAGCCGCGCCGCACGGGGCCGAGCCGCGCAGGGCCGAGCAGTCCCAGACGCAAACGCGGACGGTCGCTCCCACCCCGGCACCGGCACCGGCACCATCGCCATCGCCATCGCCATCGCCCACGATCGAGCGCGAAGCCCCGCCCGCCGCGCCGCAGCCGCCGATCATCGACGAACCGCCCCCCGCCCCCACACCGTTGGCGCCCAGCCCGGCTCCCGAGCCCGCGGTGCCGGCCTCGGCCGAACCCGCCCCGATCGCCCCTCCCGTGTGCGCGCAATCCTACGCCGATGGTCCGGTGACGCAGTTGAAGGGACTCGGCCCCAAGGTCGCCACGCAGCTCGGCGCACTTGGAGTCACGACGGTCGGCCAGATGGCCGCGCTGTCGGAGAGCGAGGCGCAGTCGATCGACGCGCAGCTTGGCAATTTCACCGGGCGGATGGGGCGCGATCGCTGGATCGAACAGGCGCGGTTGCTGGCAGCCGGCGACAAGGCAGGTTTCGAGGCGGTGTTCGGCAAGCTGTAACCCGCGTCGGTCGATCGACCGGCAGCACGACACGCGCACGCGGCGGATGTCGATTGGCTCTATGCCGCGCGGGCGGCGACGGGCATGTCACGCGGTGTCGCACCTCGAAGTATGAGGGCGGTATTAGACAGGGCGATGAGTGCACATGCTGGCAATGATGAGTGCGATGCTGCTGACCACCGCGCCGGTGCTGCCGACGACCGGGCCGGTCGCCGGACCGGTCGCTGTGCCCGGCGCGACGCCATCGCCGTTCGCCGGCGATTTCCCCGTACCGGCGTCGATCCCCGTAACACTTCCCGTATCGTTGCCGATATCGATGGCAACGTCCCCTCTGGCCCTGATCGGCTCGCTTCCAGCCGTCGAGTTTTCGCCACAGGGGCTTCCCACGCAGGCGATCCCTCCGGTCGGCCCGCCACCGTTGCGCACGCCGGCGACCGAGCGTGGCACGCAGACCGACATCATCGTCACCGGCCGCAAGGAGAGCGCGGGCGATCCGCTGCGCGCGGCCAACGCCGAGTCGTTCGCGGTGACGCAGAAGGTCGACGACGCGGTGATCGGCCCGGTCGCGCGGACCTACAAGAAGACCGTGCCGAGCCCGATCCGGCGCGGCATCCACAATTTCCTCTACAATCTGCGCGAGCCGATCGTCTTCCTGAACTTCCTGCTGCAGTTGAAGCCGGGCAAGGCGGCGGAGACGGTCGGGCGGTTCGCGATCAACTCGACGATCGGCGCGGTTGGCGTGATCGACATGGCCAAGCGCAAGCCGTTCCGCCTGCCCCGGCGCTCGAACGGGTTCGCCAACACGCTCGGCTATTACGGCGTGAAGAACGGCCCGTTCCTGTTCCTGCCCCTGGTCGGGCCGACGACGGTGCGCGACCTTCTCGGGGGCGCGGTCGATCGCCTGATCCTGCCGGTCGGCGTCGGCAAGCCGTTCACCAGCGCGACCTACACGATCCCGGCGGGTATCCTCGGCGCGCTCGATCACCGATCGGAGTTCGACCAGACGCTGAAGGACCTGCACGACAATTCGCCCGATCCGTACGCGGCGACGCGGGCCTTTTATCTCAACCGGCGCCAGGCGGAGATCGACCATCTCCACGGGCGCGTCGAGGGCGATCCGGCGGGCATGTCGGGGCCGCCGCCGAGCGTGGTGCCGTTCGTGCCGAAGTATCTGGAGCCGGGCGCCGCGGCTGATTCGGGAACGGTTTCGGCGGTGCCGGCCGAGAGCTTCAGCGGTGCGCCTGCCGCCGATGTACCCGCGGCGGCGCCCGCGGTTGCTGCTCCCGGCGTCGATGTGCCAGCGGCGGCGCCCACGGCGGCTGCTCCCGGCGGCGATGTACCTGCGGCGGCGCCCGCAGCGGCGGCTCCCGGTGGCGACGCGACTAGCGGATCCGAAGCTCGTCCCTGAACGAAGGAGGAGCCTTACCCCTCTCCGTTCGTGCTGAGTAGAGACCGAGTAGCTCCGTCAGTAGCGTATCGAGGGCTCGTATCGAAGCACAGGTTCCGCGCGCCTGTCCTTCGATACGCCGCTTCGACAAGCTCAGCAGCTACTCAGGACGAACGGATTTCGATAGGCGGGCCGAACTTAGCAACGAACACCGCGTGCGCACCACCTCCCCGGCGGAGGCCGGGGCCCAGTTGGGAAACGGCGCAAACTAGGGGTAGCGCTTCGTTACCGGAACCTTGCCAACTGGGCCCCGGCCTTCGCCGGGGGGGGGGGGGCGCATGCTGGGGAGGCCGAGGGGAACCGTCCCCAACAGAGCCAAACCTTACCCTCAGACTTCACTCACCAGCAGCTTGTCGATCCGCCGCCCGTCCAGGTCGACGATCTCGAACTTCCAGCCCTGCTCGACGAAGCTCTCGCCCTCGCCCGGCAGATGGCGGAACACCGACAGCGCCAGCCCGGCGACCGTCGCGTAGTCGCGGTCTTCGGGCAAGTCGATGCCGAGGCGATCGGCGAGCGAATCCGCCGCCATCGTCCCCGCCACCAGCAGCGAGCCGTCGTCGCGGACCACCACCGAGGGTGCGTCGTCGGGATCCGAGTCCGACTTGAACTCCCCGGCGATCGCCGCGAGCAGGTCGGCGGGGGTGACGATCCCTTCGAAATGGCCGTATTCGTCGTGGATCAGCGCCATCGGCACCTCGGCCTCGCGCAATGCCAGCAGCGCATCCATCGCGTCGATCTGGTCGATCACCACCGGCGCCTTGCGCATCAGCGCGCGAAGGTCGATCGGCTCGCCGCGGAACAGCGCCGCGGCGATGTCGCGCGCCTGGACCACGCCCTTGACCGCATCGATCGAGCCTTCGCCGACCGGCAGGCGGGTGTGCTGCGACGCGAGCAATGTCTCGCGGATCTCGTCGGGGCCCCAATCGCAGTCGAGCCAGTCTATCTCGGTACGCGGCGTCATCACTTCGCGGACCGGGCGATCCGCGAGGCGGACGACGCCCGAGATGATCGAGCGCTCATGCTCCTCGATGATCCCCGACTTCGACGCCTCGGCGACGATCATGTGGAGCTCTTCGGCGGTGACGTGCTCTTCCGATTCGCGGTTGAGCCGGAGCAGCTTGAAGATCAGCGCGCTGGTCGAATCGAGCACCAGCACGATCGGCGCGGTGCCGATCGCGAGCCAGCGCATCACCGGTGCCATGAACGAGGCGATCGCCTCGGGCGCCCGCAGCGCGAACTGCTTGGGGACCAGCTCGCCGATGATCAGCGACGCATAGGTGGTCAGGCCGATGACGATCGCGAACCCGACGGTCTCGGCAGTCGAGGCCGACAGCCCCCAGGCCTGCAACCGCGCGGCGGTCGGCATGCCGAGGCTGGAGCCCGAATAGGCACCCGCGAGGATACCGATCAGCGTGATCCCGATCTGGACCGTCGACAGGAACTTGCCCGGGTCGGCCGCGAGCACGAGCGCGGCGCGCGCGCCCTTCTTGCCTTGGCGAGCCATCGCCTCGAGCCGGGCCTTCCGCGCGGAGACGATCGCGAGTTCGCTCATTGCGAACACACCGTTCAACGCGACCAGCGCGAGGATGATCGCGACGTCGATCCAGGGGAAGGGGGGAAGCGGTGCCATTGGCTCCGCGTCTCTTTGCAGGACAACGGCCCGTCGCACAACCGTCCTTGCACATGCTCGACATTACGCCGCCAAGATGGTCAGGCTCCGTTCAGTGCGCAGGCGGAACAATCGTCGCTACACCGGGTTATCGGCCGTATCGGGCATAACGCCGTCATCGATCATGTCTCAGGGAGTTTATCTATGAAAACCAAGATGTTCGCAGGTGCCGCAATCGCTGCATTGATCGCCACCAGCGGCTGCACCACCGATCCGGAGACCGGTCGCCAGACGATTTCAAAGACTGCCCTGGGCGGCATCGGCGGCGCACTCGGCGGCTATCTGCTCGGCGACGTGGTCGGCGGTCGTCGCGACCGGACCGAGAAGCTGCTCGGCGCGGGCATCGGCGGCCTGGCGGGTGCGGGCATCGGCGCGTACATGGACAAGCAGGAGCGCGACCTGCGCGCGCGGACCGCAGGCACGGACGTGCAGGTGATCCGCCAGGGCGACGACCTGGTGCTCAACATCCCGTCGGGCATCACCTTCGCCTATGATAGTGCGACGGTGCAGCCGCAGTTCCAGCGCACGCTCGATCAGGTCGCGGACACGCTGTCGCAGTATAACCAGACCTATATCGACGTGTACGGCCACACCGATTCGACTGGCAGCGACGCGTACAACCAGACGCTGTCGGAACGCCGGGCGCGCTCGGTGGCGGACTATCTGGCGGGCCACGGCGTCCAGACGGCCCGCATCGGCACGCGCGGTTACGGCGAGACGCAGCCGATCGCGTCGAACGATACCGATGCGGGCCGCGCTGCGAACCGTCGCGTCGAGGTGAAGATCGTCCCGATCACGCAGAGCGACATGCGCTAGTAAGCGATCTCTGCTGATCCTCCCCCGCAAGGTGGAGGTGGCACCGAAGGTGACGAAGGGGGAGGAATACGCAACGAAAGTTGCCCTCTCCTCCCCCTCCGTCTGGCAAAGGTCAGCCACCTCCCCCTGGCGGGGAAGGATTAAACTTTAGAACAGCCGCCCGCCGTTTGGGACTGGTCCGGTCGGCGAGATGAGCACCACTTTCCCATCCGCGTCGGGGAAGCCAAGCGTCAGAACCTCCGACATCATCGGGCCGATCTGGCGCGGCGGGAAGTTGACCACCGCCGCAACCTGGCGGCCGACCAGTGTTTCCGGCGTATAATGTTCGGTGATCTGCGCGGAGGAGCGCTTCACGCCGATTGCCGCGCCGAAATCGATCCGGAGCTTGAACGCGGGTTTCCGTGCTTCGGGGAAGGGCTCGGCCTCGACGATCGTGCCGACGCGGATGTCGACCTTCTCGAAGTCGGGATAGGCGATCTGCTCAGAAATCGACATTGTCGTAGTGCGCCGGGGGTGAGATCAGTTCCATCCGTTCAGACAGCAGCGGGCGGAAGCTCGGACGACTCTTGAAGCCGCGATACCAGCGCGCGGTCTGGTCGTGGCCCTTCCAGTCGATCCCGCCGAGATAATCGGTGACCGAGATCTGCGCGGCGGCCGCCAGATCGGCGAGGCTCATCGTCGCGCCGCCGAGCCAGTTCCGGTGATCGAGCAGGTAATCCATATAGTCGAGATGCCCGACTGCGGCCTTCATCGCTTCCCGCAAGCCCTTCGCGTCGGGCGCCGTGCGGTGCGCTAGGCGCTTGACCATGCGCTCGTGGAGCAGCGGTCCGGTGACGTCGCGGTAGAAATGCGTGTCGAACCACGTGACCAGCCGGCGGATCTCGGCGCGGTTGGTCGCGGTGCCGTTGATCATCGCCGCCTTCTCGACGGTTTCCTCGAAGAATTCGCAGATCGCCATCGAATCGATCAGCGGGGCCACGCCGCGCGATGCATCGACCATCACCGGGGTCTGGCCGGCGGGGTTCATGTCCATGAATTCGTCGCGGCGATCCCACGGCGATTCGCGGACCAGTTCGTAGCCGACCCCCTTCTCGCCCAGCAGCAGGCGCACCTTTCGCGAAAAGGGACACAGGGGAAATTGATAAAGCTGCCACATGCGCTTCGTTTAGGCGGCATGTGCCGAGTGTGTCACTAGCGCGGGTTGGTCGTCGAGTAAGAAGATTTGGTTCACGCGGAGGCGCGGAGGCGCGGAGGTGTTGCGTTCGGCGCGAGCGAAGCTCCTTCGTCACCAATCTCAACAAGAGAGATGCAGAGGGAATTTAGCTCCGCGCCTCCGCGTCTCCGCGTGAACCAATCTTACTGTTGCCCTCCCCGGCGGACACGGGGGGGGAAGACGGCGGCCTACTCCGCCGCAACCAACTCCGCGCTGTCGTCGAGCGGATGGCTCAGGCGCGTCAGCATTTCCTTCGGCACGATCTGCCAGAAATGCGGCGCGACCCGGTCCCAGTCCTCAAGCAGGCCCTTGGACCATTTGCTGTCGGTGGTGTCGGCATGGTCGCGGACCAGGTCGAGCAGGACGTCGGCCCAGTGCAGCGATTTCACGCGGTCCCAGGTGATGTTCTCGGGGTTGGCGCGCTTTTCGAACGTGCCGTCGGGATCGTAGACGAACGCCATCCCCCCGGTCATGCCCGCGCCGAAGTTCGCGCCGACCTTGCCCAGCACCACCGCGATGCCGTTGGTCATGTATTCGCACCCGTTCGCGCCACAGCCCTCGACGACCACGCTTGCGCCCGAATTGCGCACCGCGAACCGCTCGCCCGCCTGCCCTGCGGCGAACAGCCGGCCCGACGTCGCGCCGTACAGCACGGTGTTGCCGATGATCGTGTTGTCCTGCGACGCCAGCGGCGAACTCACCGCCGGCCGCACGATGATCGTGCCGCCCGAAAGCCCCTTGCCGACATAGTCGTTCGAGTCGCCGAACACTTCGAGCGTGATGCCCTTGCACAGGAACGCGCCGAGCGACTGCCCGGCCGAGCCACGCAGCCGGATCGTGACATGATCGTCCGCCAGCGTCGACATGCCGAACTTCCGCGTGATCTCGCTCGACAACCGCGTACCGACCGCGCGGTGCGTGTTGCGCACCGAATAGGTCAGCTGCATCTTCTCCCCGCGCGAGAACACCGCCGCCGCGTCCTTGATGATCTGCGCGTCGAGGCTGTCGGGCACCTCGTTGCGGAACGTCGACAGCGAGAACCGCCGCTGCGAATCGTCGGCATCGACCTTCGCCAGGATCGGGTTGAGATCGAGATCGTCGAGATGCTCCGCACCACGGCTGACCTGCCGCAGGAGTTCCGTGCGCCCGATCACGTCGTCGAGGCTCTTCACCCCCAGCCGCGCGAGGATGTCGCGGACCTCCTCGGCGATGAAGGTCATCAGGTTGATCACCTTCTCCGGCGTCCCCACGAACTTCTGGCGAAGCGCGTCGTTCTGCGTGCAGATCCCGACCGGGCACGTGTTCGAATGGCATTGGCGGACCATGATGCAGCCCATCGCGACCAGCGAGAGCGTGCCGATCCCGAACTCTTCCGCCCCCAGGATCGCGGCGATGACGATGTCGCGACCGGTCTTCAGTCCGCCATCGGTCCGCAACCGCACGCGACCGCGCAGGCCGTTGAGTGTCAGCACCTGATTGACCTCGGACAGCCCCATTTCCCACGGCGTGCCCGCGTACTTGATCGACGTCTGCGGCGACGCGCCGGTCCCCCCGACATGCCCCGCGATCAGGATCACGTCGGCATGCGCCTTCGCCACACCCGCAGCCACGGTGCCGATGCCCGCTGAAGAAACCAGCTTCACGCAGACGCGAGCGCGCGGGTTGATCTGCTTCAGGTCGTAGATCAGCTGCGCCAGATCCTCGATCGAGTAGATATCGTGGTGCGGCGGCGGCGAGATAAGCGTCACGCCGGGCGTCGCATGGCGCAGCTTGGCGATGAACTCGGTGACCTTGAAGCCGGGCAGCTGCCCGCCCTCGCCGGGCTTGGCGCCCTGCGCGACCTTGACCTCGATCTCCTCGCACGCGTTCAGATATTCCGCCGTGACACCAAACCGCCCGCTCGCGATCTGCTTGATCGTCGAGTTCGCATTGTCGCCGTTCGCGTACGGCACGAAGCGCGTCTTGTCCTCGCCGCCCTCGCCCGACACCGCCTTCGCGCCGATCCGGTTCATCGCGATCGCCAGCGTTTCGTGCGCTTCCGGCGACAGCGCGCCGAGCGACATGCCCGGCGTCACGAAGCGCTTGCGGATCTCGGTGATCGCCTCGACCTGGTCGACCGGCACGCCCTCTGCCGGGAAATTGAACTGGAGCAGATCGCGCAAATACACCGGCGGCAGGTCCGACACCCCGCGCGAGAATTGCAGGTAGCTCGTATAGCTGTCGGTCGCGACCGCGGTCTGGAGCAGATGCATCAGTTGCGCGGAATAGGCGTGCGTCTCGCCGGTGTGGCGCTGGCGATAAAAGCCGCCGATCGGCAGCGTCGCCACCGCCGGATCGAACGCCGCTTCATGCCGGTCGGTCGCATTAACGTGGAGCGAGGCATAGCCCTCGCCGCTGATCTTCGCGGGCATGCCGGGGAACAGGTCGTTGACCAGGCTGCGCGAGAGGCCGACCGCCTCGAAATTATAGCCGCCGCGGTACGACGAGATCACCGCGATGCCCATTTTGGACATGATCTTGAGCAGCCCCTCCTCGACCGCGACGCGGTGACGGCGGAGGCATTCGGCCAGCTCCAGATCGCCGAACAGCCCGCGCGACTGGCGATCGACGATCGCGGCCTCGGCGAGGTAGGCGTTCACGGTGGTCGCACCGACGCCGATCAGCACCGCGTAATAATGTGTGTCGAGGCACTCGGCCGAGCGGACGTTGATCGACGCGTAGGAGCGCAGGCCGCGGCGGACGAGGTGCGTGTGGACCGCGGCCACCGCGAGCACGCCGGCGATGCCGACGCGGTCTTCGCCGATCGCCTCGTCGGTGAGGAAGATCTCGCTCTTGCCCTGGCGAACGGCCTGCTCCGCCTCGTTGCGGATCCGCTGGATCGCCGCGCGCAGCTTCTCGGGGCCCCCGCCGACGTCGAACGTGCAGTCGATCTCGGCGACCGCATTGCCGAAATGCGCCTTCAGCCGCGACCAATGCTCGCCGGTCAGCACCGGCGAATCGAGCACCAGCACGCGCTCGCGCTGATCGCGGACATCGAGGATGTTGGCAAGATTGCCGAACCGCGTCTTGAGCGACATCACGTGGCGCTCGCGCAGCGGATCGATCGGCGGGTTGGTGACCTGACTGAAGTTCTGGCGGAAGAACTGGCTGATCAACCGCGGCTTGTCCGAGATAACCGCGAGCGGCGTGTCGTCGCCCATCGAGCCGATTGCTTCCTTGGCGGATTCGACCATCGGCGACAGGATCAGCTCCATGTCCTCCATCGTCTGCCCCGCTGCGACCTGACGGCGTGCGAGTTCGGCGCGATCATAGCGGACGATCGCGTCCTCGACCGAGGGGAGGTCGGCGAGCGTGTGGAATTCGCCGATCATCGCGGCGTAGTCCGCCTCACCCGAGATGCGATCCTTCACCGCGCGATCCTGCAACAGGATGCCCTCGTCGAGATCGACCGCGATCATCTCGCCTGGTCCCAAGCGGCCCTTGGCGACGATGGTGGATTCGGGAACGACGACCATGCCGCTCTCCGACCCGACGATCAGCAGACCGTCCGAGGTCAGCGTATAGCGGAGCGGACGCAGCGCGTTGCGGTCCATGCCGGCGACCGCCCAGCGGCCATCGGTCATCGCCAGCGCGGCGGGGCCATCCCACGGCTCCATCACGCTCGCGAGATACTGGTACATCGCGGTATGCTCGGGCGGCATGTCCGGGCTGGCGGCTTCGGGCACGAGCATCAGCTTGGCGGTCGGCGCATCGCGGCCCGACCGGCAGATCGCCTCGAACACCGCGTCCAATGCCGCGGTGTCGGATGCGCCCGCCGGGATCACCGGCTTGATGTCCTCCGAATTGTCGCCGAACGCGAGGCTCGCCATCCGGATCTCGTGGGAGAGCATCCAGTTCTTGTTGCCGCGGATCGTGTTGATCTCGCCGTTATGCGCGAGGCAGCGGAACGGTTGCGCCAGCCACCATTGCGGGAAAGTGTTGGTCGAATAGCGCTGATGGAAGATCGCGACGCGGCTTTCGAAGCGCTGGTCGCACAGGTCCGGGTAGAAGACCGACAGCGACTCGGCGAGGAACAGCCCCTTGTAGATGATCGAGCGGCACGACAGCGAGCAGATGTAGAAGCCCTGGATCTGCGCCGCGATCACGCGCTTCTCGATCCGCCGGCGGACCAGATACAGCGTCTTCTCGAACTCGGCGGCGTCCTGCTCCTCGGGCAGCGGCCCGGCGATCATGATCTGCTCGATCTCGGGGCGCGTCGCCTGCGCCTTCAGCCCGATCACCGACACGTCGACCGGCACCTGGCGCCAGCCATAGATGGTGTAGCCCGCCTCGATGATCGCGCTCTCGACGATCGTCCGGCAATCCTCCTGCGCGCCGAGATCGGTACGCGGCAGGAAGATCATGCCGACCGCAAGCCGGTTCGGCCGCACCTTGTGCCCCGACGCAGCGACAGCATCGTCGAAGAACCGCAGCGGCAGGTCGATATGCAGCCCGGCCCCGTCGCCCGTCTTGCCGTCCGCATCGACCGCGCCGCGGTGCCACACCGCCTTCAGCGCATCGACCGCGGACTGCACCACGCGCCGCGACGCGCGGCCATCGGTGGCGGCGACGAGGCCTACACCGCACGCATCGCCCTCGAACTCGGGACGGTACATGCCTTCAGCAGCCAAGCGGGCGCGTTGGTCGATCATCGGGGAACCCTGTTCGTTGCTCATGCCGCCACCTTCGCGTTCGCCGCCTTGGTCTTCAGCCACTTGTGCATCGTCGCCGCCACGTCGCGGCCATCGCGGATCGCCCATACGACGAGGCTGGCCCCGCGGACGATGTCGCCCGCCGCGAACACGCCGTCGAGCGAGGTCATTAGCGTCTTGCCGTCGACCAGCACGGTACCCCAGCGGCTCACGCCGAGCTCCGGTGTCGCGAACAAGGTCGGCAGATCCTCGGCGTCGAAGCCGAGCGCCTTGATCACGAGATCGGCGTTCACCGCATAATCGCCCGCGGGATCGGGTTCGGGCGCGCGGCGGCCGCTCGCGTCAGGCGCACCGAGACGCATTTTCCTGACCTTGACGCTCGACACGGTGTCGCCGCCGTCGAAGCTCTGCGGGCCGGACAGCCAGACGAACTCGACGCCTTCCTCCTCGGCATTCGCGACCTCACGCTGCGAGCCGGGCATGTTGGCGCGGTCGCGGCGATAGAGGCACTTCACCGACTTGGCGCCCTGGCGGATCGCGGTCCGGACGCAGTCCATCGCGGTGTCGCCGCCGCCGATCACGACGACGTCCTTGCCCTCGGCGTTGAGGCTCCCGTCGTCGAATGCGGGGACGGCATCGCCGAAGCCCTTGCGGTTCGAGGCGACGAGGAAGTCGAGTGCCGCGACCACGCCGTTCGCGTTCCTGCCGGGCAGGTCCATAGCGCGCGCCTTGTAGACGCCGGTCGCGATCAGCACCGCATCGTGGCGCTGGCGCAGATCGTCGAGGCTCGCATCGTGACCGACCGCGAAGCCTTCGTGGAAGACGATGCCGGCCGCCTTGAGGCGCTCGACGCGCCGCATGACGATCGGCTTTTCGAGCTTGAATCCGGGGATGCCGTAGGTGAGCAGCCCGCCCGCCCGGTCGTAGCGGTCATAGACATGCACGTCATAGCCATGCCCGCGCAGATATTCCGCCGCGGTCAGGCCTGCCGGGCCCGCGCCGATCACGCCGACCGACTGGCCGCGCGATTTGCCGGGGACCAACGGCTCGACCCAGCCATTCTCCCACGCGCTGTCGGTGATGAACTTCTCGACCGATCCGATCGTGACCGCGCCGTGGCCCGTGAATTCGATAACGCAATTGCCTTCGCACAGCCGGTCCTGGGGACAGATGCGCCCGCAGATCTCGGGCATCGTCGAGGTCGCGTTGCTCAGCTCATACGCCTCGCGCAGCCGGCCTTCCGCGGTCAGCCGAAGCCAGTCGGGGATATGGTTGTGCAGCGGACAATGGACCGAGCAATAGGGCACGCCACACTGCGAACAGCGCCCGGCCTGCTCCTCGGCGGGCTCGACCGCGTATCGCTGTGCGATCTCGCGGAAATCCTCCTGCCGCTCATCCGCGGTGCGCTTCGCCGGATAGGATTGCTCCCGTCCAACAAACTTTAGCATCGAATCGTTCGCCATACATGCCTCCGACAGCCGCGTTATTGCGCTGCGGAAGGCTTGTCACGGCTAAAACAGCATATAGGTAAGATGTGCTGCCGTATAAAAACGGAATGACAGCTCAATTTTTCAAGACACGATCGCAATTACGCATATTTGTTCCGGATCGGACTTACTTGCTCAGGAGCCAGACCAGTGCGGCCGAACCGGCAGCCACGCGGTACCAGGCGAACGGGACGAAGCCATGCTTGGTGACGATCCCAACGAACCACTTCACCACCAGCAACGCGACGATGAACGACACCGCGGCACCGATCGCGATCGCACCGAAACCGACGCCGCCGCCCGCCGCGATCGCGTCGCGGTTCTTCAGCAGTTCGAGCGCGCTCGCGCCGAGCATCGTCGGGATCGCGAGGAAGAAGCTGAACTCCGCCGCGGTGCGCCGCTCGACGCCCAGCGCCAGCGCACCGAGGATGGTCGCGCCCGACCGGCTGACGCCCGGGATCATCGCAAGACACTGGAGAAAGCCGATCCCGATCACGGTCTTGAGCGGGATGTCCGCGACGCCGCTGATGTCGCTGCGCGGCGCGAACCGCTCGACCGCGAGGATCGCGAAGCCGCCGACGACCAGCGCGATCGCCACCACTTCTGCATTCCCGAGCAACGCCTCGATATACTTATGCAACGCCAACCCGATCACCGCGGCCGGAATGAACGCGACGACCAGGTTGCGCAGGAACAGCCACGATTTGGGCTCGCGCTTGATGAGCCCCATGCCGACCGCCCAAAACGTCCGCCAATAGAGCACGACGATCGCGAGAATCGCGCCGAGCTGGATGACGACGTTGAACACCTCCCAGCGCCCTGCGTCATAGCCGAGCAGCCGGGTGGCCAGGATGAGATGCCCGGTCGACGAGACGGGCAGGAATTCGGTGATCCCCTCGACGATGCCGAGAAGGATGACGGTAAGAAGTTCGGTCAAGCAGGCGCTCCGGCGTCGCAGGTTTCAGAAAGAGGCGCAGGTTTCAGAAAAGGCGCGGGTGTTGGAAGCAGCGTAGCACGAGAAGGCTCAGCTTGTGTGGACTTCCGCCCGCGTTTCGGCGCGCCGACCGAACCGTCCAGCCTTGCGAAAGCGCACCAGCCAGCCAGGCGCGACCGTCGACAACGGCGTCGCCTCGATTCCGAACGCCGCTAGGCCGTCGGTGCCGGTGACGATATTGTCGCTCTGCAGCATCGTCCACTGATCCTTGGTGATCGGCATACCCGGCAGAAAACCGGCCTTGGCGATCATCGCGCCGGCAAAGTCCGGCAGCTCGACGATCGAGGGATTACGGCCGATCGTCTTGGCGATCCAGCGGATCAGATTGCCCATCGTGATGATGTCGGGCCCGCCGAGTTCCAGCGTCTGCCCGCCGAACGTCTCGGGCGCCGACGCCGCCGCGACGATCGCATCGGCGACATTGCCGACGAACACGGGCTGGAACTTCGCCCCGGCGCGCAGCACCGGCACCACCGGCGCCTTGGCGATCATGCCGGCAAAGCGGTTCACGAACTGGTCTTCCTGGCCGAACACGATCGATGGCCGCAGGATCGTCGCGGTCGGGAACGCGTCGAGTACGGCCGCCTCGCCCTGCCCTTTCGACTTGCCGTACGCCGATGCGGACTCCGGATCCGCGCCGATCGCCGAGACATGCACCAGCGCACCGACACCGGCCTCGGCCGCAGCCTTTGCGACCGTCTGCGCGCCGAGCGCCTGGATCCGCTGGAAATCGCCCGCGAGCACGCCGACCAAATTCACCACCACATCCGAGCCGTGGATCGCATGCGCGATCGTCTCGGGCTTGGTGACGTCGGCGCCGACGAACTGCGTCTGGCCGAGCCCGCCGAGCGGCTTGAGGAAGAACGCCTGCCGCGGATCGCGCTGCGCGATGCGGACGCGGGCGCCCGTCGCCAGCAGCGCCTGTGCGACATAGCGGCCGACGAAACCGCCGCCCCCGATCAGCGTCACCAGTTTGTCGTTCATCGCCGTCCGTCCACTTTGTTTTGCCTGCCCATTCGCGAATAACCCCTTGCCCCAGCAAGAGGCGTGTTGACAAGCATCGCGACCCTCCACTAGAGGCGCCCTCCTACCCCGTGCCCGGATGGCGGAATTGGTAGACGCACCAGCTTCAGGTGCTGGCGATCGCAAGGTCGTGGAGGTTCGAGTCCTCTTCCGGGCACCAGGGCCCCCTGTTCAGGGGGCCCCAGATGATCCCACAGAGATTGAAAAAACCGCGGTTTTCTGCCATAAACTGGCTCCGGAAGGCCCGCGACGTGTCATTGCATCCCGATCCGATGTTGGCACATTTGTTGGTACTTCCGGGTACCAACAATGGGAGATACCAACATGGCTCTCACCGCACTGGAAGTTCGCTCCACCAAAGGCAGGGAGCGACCGTACAAGGTCAGCGATTCAGGCGGCCTCTTCATGCTCGTTCAGCCGTCCGGGCAGCGATACTGGCGCCTAGCCTATCGGTGGGGCGGGAAGCAGCAGACGATGGCTTTGGGGGTGTATCCGGATGTCACCCTCTCCGACGCGAGAACCAAGCGCGATGCCGTCAGGAAAATTCTCGCCGAGGGCAAGAATCCCGTTTCCGTCGCCAGAGAAGAGGAGCTGGCCGTCAAGCTTGCCGAGCAAGTCACGTTCAAGGTGCTCGCGGACGAATGGTACAGCAAGTGCGAACGCGAGGGGCGTGCGGCAATCACGTTACAAAAGCAGCGTTGGCTCCTTGACTTCGCTCTACCCAAGCTCGGAGCCCGCCCCATCAACCGAATATCGGCCCATGAGGTGTACGAGGTACTCCGCGGTATCGAGCTCAAAGGTCATTATGAAACGGCACGTCGCCTGCGGGGCACCTGCAGCCAAGTGTTCCGCTATGCGGTGGCAACCGCCCGAGCGGAACGTGACGTGTGTGCCGATCTGCGGGGCGCGCTGATCACGCCGAAGGTCAAGCACCTCGCCGCACTGACAAAGCCGGCAGAAGTCGGGGAGTTGATGTGCGCGATTGACGGGTTCGACGGCTACCGTGTCACACACGTCGCCCTGCGTTTGGCTCCGCACTTGTTCGTACGTCCGGGCGAACTGCGCCAAGCGGAATGGTCCGAATTCGATTTCGACGAAGGGGTGTGGGCAATTCCGGCGGAAAAGATGAAGATGCGGCGCCCGCACCATGTACCGCTATCGAGGCAGGCCCTTGCGATCATCGACGACATTCGTCCCTTGAGCGGCAAGCATCGCTATCTGTTTCCGTGCCAAGGGAAACGCGATCGCCCCATGTGCGAAAACACCCTGAACCTCGCACTCCAACGGCTCGGCTATGGCGGAGGGCGGATGACGACGCATGGGTTCCGCGCAATGGCGAGCACGCTGCTAAACGAATCCCGCAACTGGACGCCAGACGCGATCGAACGGCAGCTTGCCCACGTCGATACGAATGCCGTGCGACGTATATATGCCCGAGGCGAGTATTGGGACGAACGAGTTAGAATGATGCAAGCATGGTCGGATGAACTTGATCGGCTTCGGGCAGCAGCGCGTGCTCGGGCGACAATTAAAGTAGCGGCGTAAACGGCTGATACTTGAGTTTGTATTCGTAACGGGTGGGTGCTGAGAACGGGCAGCTCTTGAACGACGCAGCTTAATCGCCTGCTGGCCTTCGGTTAGCCGAGACCGGGAGCCGGTACCGCGCTTCTAATGGGATTGGATACGGCAGGTCGACGCAGTCATCGGTCCCAAGCAGACGCCACTCGAGCGTGTCCGCCAGATCAGCGCCGCGCTTGTCGTACAGATCAACGCTCAGCAGCCCTCGCAACTGCAGCGCGCGGTACGCTCGCGCGAACGACGGATCCTGCCGCAGGGCCATTCCCCCGGACAAGAGCGGCTTGCCACCCTGTTCCTGAAGGACGCGCCTGAGAACAATCTTGCCGATCCGCGCCTCGCACCCGCAGAGATGTTCGTCGACGCGGTGATACAGCTAACGCGGGAACGCGGCGACAGCGCGCGCAGCGTTACGCACAAGGGGAAGTCGCGCGGCAGCGTACGCGGATACTATCAGGACCGGTGGGACGCTCGACGCGGGCGTCGGTGGTCGCGCTCAGGACAGCAAGCCCGCGCCCCATGCCTCGATAAGGCGCGCAACCGTTGACTTGGCAGGGGCGGTTTCCCGACGGCACGCGGATCGTCAGTGTGGAGCGCATGTCGCGGGCGTTTACCAAATACCATCTGGATGACGGACGCGCGCTGCACCGGTTCAAGATGGAAGAGCCGCATGCGACGACGCATGATCATCCCTGGAGTTTCGACACCGATATCCTCGACGGTGACTATGTCGAAGAGGTGTTCCACCTGGATCCAAACGGCGGTTGGCACAGCGAACTGGTTCACCGCATCCCCGGCGAGATCTACCATGTCGATGCCGCTCACATTCACCGCATCGTCGAGCTGCCGACCGGCGAGTGCTGGACGCTCGTTCGTGCTGGTCCCCATGCGCGGGAAACCCGGTTCTGGCGGTTCGGAGACATCGTTCAATCCCGGGCGTGGCCTGAGCGGAGATGGACGCGCGTCGAATAAGCATCACGGCAAGAGGCATTCTACCGCGACGTTCAAGACGGCGTTGGCCGGGGAAGGGCATCGAGCGTTGCCGAGACCTGCAGGCGCAGATTATCGTCTCGGGTGATTTCCAGCATCGCGCTGAGGCTGCTGCGGGCGCTGGCCACATCTCCTGCGACTAGCTGAAGTCTGGCCCGCTCCCACCAACCATGGGCGTGCGGGGGCGCCACGATCGTCATGCGGTCGTACAGGACCAATGCGCGCGCGGGGTCGCCAGCCTGCTCAGCACGGGTCGCCTGGTTGAGCAGGAGTCGAACGAGTGCCGATCGGTTCGACAGGGGAAGCATCCCGTCGGAAAACCGTGCCTGGCCGGTCATCTGCTCCAACAAGGCTTCCACCTGTTCAGGGGCAACGATGCGGCCATCGTTAAAGGGATCGATGATCAGCGCATCCGATGCATCGCCAAGGCGGACCAGGACGTGGCCTGGAGTATTGAGCGGTATCGCCGACCACCCAAGGCGGCGTGCCATCGCCACATAAATAATCGAGAGACTAATCGGCAGACCCAGTCGTCGATCGACGACAGCGATCAAGTCCGCATTCTGGGGATCGTCGTAGTGCGTGCGGTCGCCGGAGAATCCGAACTCTTCTACCATCACGCTGCTCAGGGTCTGGGCCTGAGCAGCGCTACTCACTGCGTCGCCATCAGCAGCGCGTAGGGCTATTTCTATGTCCGTGAGCTCGTCGATATATTCGTCGAGATCGATACCGGGATGATCGAGCGCTGCGAGTTCCAGGGCGGCCAGATCGAGCTCGATCTCCCCGTCTTCCATCAGCCCGAGATGAAGAATGCTATTGGTCATGACGCGGTAGATGGGGGCTCTTCCGATCGTTCCTATGACACCGCAAGGCTATGAGACACCGCGAACGTCGCGTCATTCATTCGCGCTGGCCAAACGACCGCGATGCGTTCGAGGCCATGTCTGCATGCCCCGCGCAGGTAGGTTGGCCCCGAAGGCCCCATATCCTCAGCATTCGAAGGCGACAGCGCCGAACGATCCATTGTGTCCGCTACGCGTTGTGCGACCGTATCCCTTTCCACGGACCGCTTCCCGCCTTCTAGCTTCTCAATGATGCTTGAACAAAAGGCCGCTTATTGAGTAGCGCGTCAGCCGGAAGGACGACCGAGAAGGAGGCGCGTTGCGGACCGTCCGTTTCGATCAGCCCGAACGGCAGCTTTCGCCGCAATCTGCCGTTCACCGGGGTGGCGCTGAACGACAGACTCTGGTCGGCTCGTGTCTGGCAGCTTCCCGGCAGCAGAGACCCAAACCCGGACACTCGCGCACCCTTCCCCGCTCCCCAACTTCAGACATTCGTTCATCCCCGCGCGACCTGATCTTGGCGAATGATCGTCCGTCATGGATGTCGTGAAGGGGAGGGCAACAGTCAGACCGTTTTCGGTCATCAACCGCAGTTAGCCGACGATCGTTGCTCATTTTTGGCGTGACGGGGCACGACCGGCGCAGCGATCAGCTGGTGTTGCTTTGCGCTCAAAGTCGTTGAGATGGCTATAGTAAGAGAATATCACTTGCAGGCATGAACCAACCTATCTTGAAATCACATTCAATTTATGCCGCCTATAATAGCGAGTTTGACAGGAAACTAGTAACAAATAGACAGTCGGACCATTACAACTTTAAAGTAGGCGTGGTATCTAAGGAAGAGTCCAAGGCTATACTGCGCCGTCTGAACTCCGGGGGTCAAGACTCCCGAAGAATAGCTGGCGGCGAGGTCCCATATGGAGGTTGCGGCGAGTGGAGGCTGATAAGGTTTTGGCAATCCAGTGAGGTTGGGCCGAAGCCCTATCCATTTGATAACAGAGTCTTTAAGAAATGGGCGAAAGGACGGTTCATGAACGTCCAGTGCGTATGCTTTACAACAAGTAAAAACCTCGAGGATATATTCTGTCTAACGGAAAGGGATATTGCACAATTAGATGATATATTAAAGATTGAAAATCTTAAGCACCTCAATGATCCGCTTAACTATGAAATTATACAAGAGGTAGTCAAATATATATCTGACGTTATTCAAAAAGAGTTTGTGGACTCGAGAATGGAATAGCCCTTGAGCATGGTCGCACGGTTGTTTGGGCCATGTTCCGGCTGACGGCTAGATCACACCCAAAGCGGGGACGAACGGGTTGAGGTCGGTTTTGACGTCTGCTTTCAGGGAGCGAATTTGGCTATCCTCACGTCGGAGAATGGGCGAAGGCACCCTGCCCTATAGCTTCCGGCCAGACCCACTTACAGTCGTTCAGGGCACCCCGCCGGTTTCCCAATTCCGGTCATTCGTTCATGTTCAAGACAGGGGCGAGGCTGCGGATATTTCTTCCTGCTCGACAGCACATGCATGTCCAGACGACGATAGACTTACTTGCCGGCGCTTTTTGGTATACTCCTAGAGGATCGCAGCTAAATGGCCCGCTTACGGTCGTTGCAGCCAAACGTTAGCGCCTATGCACCATTTTATAGGTAATCGGATATGGTGCCCACGGTGGACCGGCTACGTCGCGCAACCTGTCAACTCAGACCGCACAGCCGCAGGAACGCGTCGTCGAGCTTCACCGCGGCATCCGTTTGAGAAGACAAGCGGCGATAGGTGTGAGTTTTCGTGTCTTGGGCCGATTGGTGGTGTCCTCTCCCGGCCGCCCGAGCTACAGCCCGATAATGGTCGGATCACGTGAATTGATCGAATTCTGCGAACTTCCATCGACGATGGATGTCGACGTCAGAACGGGCCACCGCCGCGATACCGACTGCGAAGGACGAGCAGTATTCGATCGGCAAACCGTAGGCGGCAAGAAGGTCCGCTATTCGCTCTCGGCACTCTGGGACGAGAGCCTGCCGCTTCTGTTCGGTATCGGCCTCAATCCGAGCAAAGCGGACGAACAGGAAGGCGATATCACCGTCAACAGGGTCATCCGCGCGGTCCAGCGTGACAATGAGTTCGGTGGTCTCTTTTGGGTCAATTCCGCAGCTCAGATGGAGACTGATTCCGGCAGATGGACGAGTGACGGTCGACCGGACGGCCCACTCAACATCGAGCAGCTCAGGAGGGTGTTTGAGCGCTTGCACCCCGAGGAGAAGGAGCGAGATGTCCTGCTTGCTTGGGGGGACAACGGGCCGAGCGTCAGGCGCTGGTTACCCAACACGCAACGCGATGCACGAGTGCGATTGTTGACGCTTGGCATTACCGGAAAGGGCCGCCCTTGGCATCCGCAGCGGTTACCGGGCGAGCTCCGCATCCGACCTTTGGAAGTTTCTACTGGTTGACGGGAGCAGGACGTGCCTGGTGAGCGCACGGTAAAGATCGTGCGTCCAGCCGACCCACAAGACGACATTCAGCCGTCGATAAGCGCTTCCCAACTTTGGACATCCGTTAATGTCCGTTCGACGCCTAGGCGAGCGGTAAGGGAACGACAGGAAGTGGGACAAACCCGTCGTTCCGATGCCTCAACTTGAGCGTCAGCTCTTGTCGGAAGCCGACGTTCAGCGTTCGTCCGCGCGGCGTCGCGTTATGACTGAAGCGGGGGCGGAAGCGGAATGGCAGCTGTTCATCGGCGATCGAGGCGAAGCTGCTGCGGGAGCCTGCGGAGGCAGGAACGGCTCAAGTGAGATGACGTATAGCGCGACGATCTGGGTGAGAGGCTGGCGTCAATCAGGATGAGAACTGATTGTCGCGGCAGTTGTTATTTGCCTGTGTTGATTGGCGCTGGCAAG
>QFMX01000072.1 GCA_003240625.1 Sphingomonas taxi | reverse complement strand
TATTCCCAGAGGGCGTCATATCCGAACAGGGCCTCGGTCACCGCTCATCACCTGCGCCACGGACGACCTCGGGGTTACGGCGAATGATGTTCGTGACCAGCGTCTCGCCCTCGGGCGTGGCCAGATAGTCGCCGATCAGGGACGGGTCCAGCACGTTGATGATGCGCGGATTGACCTGTGCGGGCGGCACGACGACCGGCGCGGCCTGCGTCATCATCGCCCCCGCCTCGGCCGCGTGCGCGGCGCTGACCTGTCGCACGGACTGGCCGCTGTTGATCGCCTCCAGCAGCGGCCGATTATCGGCCGTGGCGCGCGCGTTGACGACGAACTCGCCGTTGGACAGCCGCGCCGGGATGCTGTCGCTGCGCGAGCCACCGGGGCCGCTGACATAGCCGCCGTCCTTGAACGCCAGAACGACGCTGCTGATGTTCGAAATGATCGACGCGGTGTTCGCGGCCACGGTCGCCATGGCGGCCAGATTGGCCGGGAACGGCAGCGACGAGGCCTGCGCGATGCCTGCTTGAATGGCGACGATCGAGCGCGCGATGGCGACCGCCTTCTCCGTGGCGAACGCCGCCTTGTAGAACGCCGACTGCTTGCCGAGCGTCGACTCCATCACGCTAGTCAGCGAGTTGGCGATCTCCTCGGCCGCCGCAAGCTGCACGTCCTTGCGGGCTTGGTCGATCTGGGCGAGCCGGTTGACGTGCTCCTGGCGGGCCGCCTCCTCCAGCGCGTTGTAATCGATTCCCATCTGGAGAAGCTGCTCGCGATGGTTCTGGAAATCCTCCAGTTGCTTCGCGTAGCGCTCGTTCTCCTCGGCGACCTTGCCGATATCCTCGTAGGCCGTCCCCGTCGCGGGATCGACGCCGGGCAGATTGCTGAACGTCCCGGTCGCAGCACTGGCCATTTCGGCGAGGCGCGCATTGTAGGACGCCTGACTGATCTCCCCCTTCGCGCGGAGGCTGTTCAGAACCTCCATCTGGCGAGCATAGGCCTCCATCGGTGCCCTGATCTGCTCAAGGAGTTGCGCCTCGCGCGACAGCAGATCGCCTTGGCGAATGCCGTTCTCGATCATCTGTGACTCGACGGGCGTCAGTTCGCGGCCGAGGCGCAGCGTCTCGTCCAGCTTGGCGTTCAGGATCTCGCGCTCGATCCCGGTCTTGCCCTGTAGATCGTTCAACCGGCGCAGCGGCGCGACATAGGCGTCCTCGAACCGCCGCGCCGTCTCGCGGGCGTCGGCGTCGGTGAAGGCCTTGCGGATGCTGGCCTGCTCCTCGGGCGTGGCCTCGCGATCAAAGCGCCGCGTGAACTCGGCCAGCGCCTCGTCGATCTGGGCGTTCAACTGCGTCTGGCGGTCGGCCGGGAGGCCCACGCTGGCCGCGCGCGCCTGAATGGCGGACACGAAATCCTCGGCGCGCTCCTGCACGCGCATCTGCTGGTTTTCCTCGCGGCGATACTGAGACTCGTCGCTGGCCTGCGTCGGCTTGCCAACGATGGTCCCGGGGGCCTCAAGGTGCA
>QFMX01000071.1 GCA_003240625.1 Sphingomonas taxi | reverse complement strand
CTCGGTGCGGATGCGGCGCTGGTGGTCGTGCCCCCGTACGTCCGGCCCACGCAGGCCGGCCTGGTCGCGCATTTCCGCGCCGTGGCCGATGACGGCGACGTGCCGGTCGTGCTGTACAACGTGCCCGGCCGCACCGGCACCGACATGCTGCCCGAAACCGTCGCCGCGCTCGCGTCGCACGCACGCATCGTCGGCATCAAGGAGGCGCACAACGGCGTGGAGCGCATGCAGGCGCTGCTCGCACTGCGCGGTGACGGGTTCGCGGTCATCAGTGGTGACGATCCGACCGCGGCGCGCGCGATGCTGGCCGGCGCCGACGGCACGATCTCGGTGGTTTCGAACATCGTTCCGGCCGCGTTCCGACATCTGTGCGATCTCGCACGCGACGGCCGCGCGGACGAGGCCAACGCCTGGGATGCGCGTCTGCAGCCGATCCATACGTTCTCCGGCATCGAACCCAATCCGATTCCGGTCAAGGCGGTGCTCGCACGGCAGGGCTACGGCCACGGCCTGCGGCTGCCTTTGACGATACTGGCCGACGCGCATCGCGCCCAGGCCGACGATGCGGCGCGACTCGCGGCGAACCTCGAAGCGTCCTGCCGCGCCCGCGCTGCCTGATTTCCCAGGAGACCCGTACCGATGCGTCCATCCAATTCCTTCCTTCGTCCTGTCGGCATCGCCGTGCTGGCGGTCGCCGTCGCGGGCACCGCCGGATGCAGCTGGCTCAAGCGCGACAACGCCCTGTACGCGCAGAGCCCGGAGAGCCGTCCGCTCGAAGTGCCGCCGGATCTCGACCAGCCGCGCACCGATGGCGCCATGGCACTCCCGCCGGCCGCGGGTTCTGTGACGCGTTCGGGCATGGCGGCCGCACCGGCGGCGTCGAATGTCGCGTTCACCGTGCCCGGTCAGCGGGACGAGGTGTTCACCCGGGTGGGTGAAGCCCTCGCCGGTACCGAAGGCGCGACGGTGTCGAGCCAGTCGCAGGCGCTGGGCACCTACGAGGTGGCTTACGCGGGCAGCCAGTTCCTGGTGCGTGTCAGCGCGGCCCAGGGCGGCGTGGCGGTGTCGGCGGTCGACCCGCGCGGTGTCGCGGCGACCGGCGATGCGCCGGTGCGTCTGATCGCCATGCTGCAGGCGGCGCTCGCGCGCTGAGTGCGGAAGACCGTGGGTGCGGAACGGAAACGGGCGCCAGCGGCGCCCGTTTTCATGTGCGCGACTGGCGGGTCAGCGCTCGAGCAGCGGCAGCTTGTCGGGCTTGCCCTCCCAGTCCTTGGCGTCGGGCGCAGGATCCTTGCGCGTCGTGATCACCGGCCAGGCGCGTGACAGCTCGGCATTGAGCGCAACGAACGCCTCCTGTCCGGCGGGCACGTCGTCTTCCGGATAGATCGCATTGATCGGGCATTCGGGCTCGCACAGCGTGCAGTCGATGCATTCGTCCGGATCGATGACCAGGAAGTTCGGGCCTTCGTGGAAGCAGTCCACCGGACAGACTTCGACGCAGTCGGTGTATTTGCACTTGATGCAGTTTTCGGT
>QFMX01000070.1 GCA_003240625.1 Sphingomonas taxi | reverse complement strand
GGATCGCCGACGCGCATCTCCCCTTGTCGATGCGTGCATCCGGCGGCGCGCGCATGCGGTTGCAGACGCAACTGAAATACCGGCAAAAGCCGGGTTGTCGCACTGCACAAACTATGCTCTAGTCGAAGGCCGGCGTGGACGCGTTGTCGCGATGCAAGGACCTTGGCGCTCCGATCCCCGCGCCGGCCATGCACCTCTCGACGGACTGCGATGACGACGATGCGGGAACACCCGGATCGGGGTCTTTACGACCCCGCTGACGAACGCGATGCCTGCGGCTTCGGACTGATTTCGACGATCGGCGGCGACGCCTCGCGCACCATCGTCGACGGTGCGCTGCAGGCGCTGTCGCGCATGGCGCATCGTGGCGGCATCGCGGCAGACGGGCTGTCGGGCGACGGCTGCGGCGTGCTGTTGTACGGGGCCGATGCCTTCGTCGACACGCTCGCCGCCGAGGCCGGGCTCGACTTCGGCAGCGCGCGACGCGCGGCCGGCATGGTGTTCCTGCCGCACGAGGCCGAGGCGGCCGCGCAGTGTCGCGCGGTGCTCGCCGAGCGGCTGCGTGACGTCGACATCCGCGTCGCCGGCTGGCGCGAGGTACCGACGGACGATGCGGCACTGGGCGCGCTGGCGCGCGGGTCGATGCCGCGCATCGAGCAGGTCTTCGTGACCGCCGACAACGATGACGTGCACGCGTTCGAGCGGGCGCTGTACCTGGCGCGGCGTCGAGCCGAGCAGACGTTGCGCGACCACGAGGACTTCTACGTCGTGGGCCTCACGCCCGGCCTGCTCGGTTACAAGGGCATGGTGCTGCCGGGTCATCTGACGCAGTTGTTCCCCGATCTCGGGCGCGACGACCTCACCGCCAGGACCGTCGTGTTCCACCAGCGCTTCTCGACCAACACGCTGCCGCGCTGGAAGCTCGCGCATCCGTTCCGGCGGCTGGCGCACAACGGCGAGATCAACAGCATCGAGGGCAACCGGCGCTGGGCGCAGGCGCGTCGCGGCGTGTGGGCCTCGCCCGAACTGGACATCTCCGAGTTCGACGACACCGTGAGCATGCACGGCTCCGATTCGCAGACGCTCGACAACATGCTCGAGTGGATGCTGCTCGGCGGTATGGACCTGCTGCAGGCGATGCGCATCCTGATGCCGCCGGCCACGCAGTCGCTGGAATACAAGGACGCCGATCTCGCCGCGTTCTACGAGTACTACGCGATCAACTCCGAGCCGTGGGACGGCCCGGCGGGCGTGGTGATGTGCGACGGCCGTTTCGCTGCGTGCACGCTCGACCGCAACGGCTTGCGTCCGGCGCGCTGGACCCTGTCGCGCGACGGCGTCTTCATCATCGCGTCCGAGGCCGGCATCTGGGACATTGCGCCAGAGCGCGTCCAGGCCAAGGGCAAGCTGGGCCCCGGCGAGATGATCGCGATCGATCTGACCACCGGCACCCTGCTCGACAACGACGCGATCGACGAGGTCAATCGCGCGCGCGCGCCGTACAAACAATGGCTCAAGCGCGGCATGAGCTACCTGCACACCGAGCTGAT
>QFMX01000069.1 GCA_003240625.1 Sphingomonas taxi | reverse complement strand
ATCGAGATGGGTTCGTCCGGCGACCGCGCCCGGGCGCTGCTCGCCGGACGTGTCGACGCCGTGCCGATGCATGTGGAGCAAGCCGCCCAGCTTGCGCAGAAGGGCAACTTCCAAATCCTCGTTCGCCCCTGGCAGGAGTACGACAACTGGTTCAGCGCCGTGGTCATGACGACCGGCGCCTGGCTCAAGGACGACGCGAACAAGGCCGCCGCCGTCGCGGTGCTGAAGTCGATCCTGACCTCGTTCCGCCAGACCGACGACGACTACGCCTGGTACAAGAGCCAAGTCGCCGAATACGCCTCCTCCAAGGAGCTGAAGGGTGCGGACGACGCCTTCCTCAAGCCGGTCTGGAGCACGCTCACGACCGAGATCAAGGCGTTCCCCAAGACGATGGACGAGCTGAACGCCGACCAGTTCGCCAAGGTGATCCCCGCCTACAAGGAGGCGGGCGCGCTCAAGGGCACGGTCGATCTCGGCAAGCTGATCGACCGCGCCTACCTCGAGCAGGCGCTCAAAGAGCTCGGCTGAGATGGCGCGTCTTTCGGTCTCCAACGTTTCAAAGTCGTTTGGGGACGTTCCCGTCCTGATCGATCAGTCGCTCGAGGTGGCGGACGGCGAGTTCGTCGCTCTCCTCGGTCCCTCGGGCTGCGGGAAGTCGACCTTGCTGCAGATCATCAACGGCCTGACGTCGGTCGACTCCGGTCGGGTGGTGCTCGACGGTCAGGACGTCACCGGCAAGTCGGGGTCCGGCCGCGGCATGGTCTTCCAGGGGGCGGATTTGTTCCCCTGGCGCAGCGCCATCGAGAACGTCGCCTTCGGCCTCGAGGTCATGGGCGTCGGCAAGGCGGAGCGCCTTTCCCGCGCGCGGGAGTACCTTCATCTCGTGGGCCTCAAAGGCTTCGAAGACGCCTGGCCGCATCAGCTCTCCGGAGGCATGCAGCAGCGCGTCGGCATCGCGCGCGCCTTCTGCGTCCGCCCGAAGCTGCTGCTCATGGACGAGCCCTTCGGCGCGCTCGACGTCCAGACCCGCGACATCCTTCAGGACGAGTTGGTCCGGATCTGGGAGGCGGAACGCAAGATGGTGCTGTTCGTCACCCACGGCATCGAGGAGGCGCTTTACCTCGCGGACCGCATCCTCGTCTTCAGCAAGCGCCCCGCTCGTGTGCTGAAGGAGATCGTGGTGCCGTTCGATCGGCCGCGCCGCGAGACCATGAAGCTCGCGCCGGAGTTCCTGGAGCTCCGGCGCGAGATTTCCGAACTGCTCCGCCACGACATCACGGCCTGACCCCATGACTTCGACCGCCGCCCCTTCGCTGGGATGGGAGATCGCGAGCACGCTCGCCGCTCTCCGCTACGACGATCTGCCCGACGATGTGGTCGGCGCGATCAAGGTGTTCACGCTCGACACCCTGGGCGTGATCGGGGGCGCGACGCGCGCGCCGGGCATGTCCGAACTGCTGGCCGCGCTGACCGAATGGGAGACCTCGGGCAAGGCGACCCTGCTCCTTGACGGGAGGACCGCGAACCCGGCGACGGCCGCGCTCGCGAACGGC
>QFMX01000068.1 GCA_003240625.1 Sphingomonas taxi | reverse complement strand
GAGGTGTTCACGCTCAGTCCCAAGGGCTACGGCTGCCCGCCCTACATCTGATTGCGTCCGCCCCGAAACGGACCTAATCTCCCCCGCACGGACTAAGGGGGAGAGGTGTGATGCGCGCGATGTGGACGGCTATGGGCGCGGCCCTGCTGCTCGGGAGCGCGCCGCCGCTCCTCGCGCAATCGCCTCCTGCGGAGACGGCGACGACGGCCGACCGGCCCGTCGAGACGCCCGCGGGCGTGACCGTCACCGCGCCCAAGGCCTGGACGGTCCGGACCGCGCCCAGGCTCGTCGAGCTCGCCGCGCCCGAGGGCGACCTCAAGATCGCGGTGGTGGACATCGGCCCGTCCGCGGACGCTAGAGCATTTTTCGATCAGTAAGCGTCATAGCCGGCGGCTGCGAAGTAGTTGGCGCATTCGGCGGGTGTGAAGGCATCGAGGCAGTCTCCGATGACGCGCCAGAGGTGGTCGACGGTGCGGGCGGCGGCCTTGCGGAGCAGCGTCTTCAGTTTGGCGAAGGCGTTCTCGATCGGGTTGAAGTCGGGGCTGTAGGGCGGGAGGAAGAGGAGCTTGGCTCCGCTCGCTTCGATGGTCTCGCGCACCGCGGCGCCCTTGTGGGCGGGCAAGTTGTCGAGGATCACGATGTCGCCAGGCTCGAGCGTCGGGGCGAGAACCTGCCGGGCGTAGGCGAGGAACCACTCCCCGGTCATGGGCCCGTCGAGCACCATCGGCGCGGTCATGCCCGTGAGCCGTAGCGCGCCGACGAAGGTGGTGGTTTTCCAATGGCCATGCGGGATGGCGGCGCGCAGCCGCTGCCCGCGCGGGGCGCGACCGTGGAGGCGCGCCATCTTCGTGCTCGCGCCGGTCTCGTCGATGAAGACGAGGCGATGCGGGTCGAGGTCGAGCTGGCCCTCGAACCACTCCCAGCGCCGTTTCAGGACGTCAGGACGGTCCTGCTCCGCTGCATGCCCGGACTTTTTTTGAGCGTGATCCGGCGACGCGAGAAGAAGCGCCAGAGACCCGCGACGCTGATCGCGACGCCGTGCCCGGCGAGTTCGGTGCGCAGGTCGGCGAGCGTGATGTCCGGCTGTCGCTCGATCGCGCCGAGGATCAGGCCTGCATGCGCCTCGATCCGGCCCGAGCGGCGGTCGCCGCCCTGGCGCTTGGGCGTCGCATCACCCTTCGTCCGCGCCAGCGCGTTCCAGCGGATCGCGCTCGACGCGCTCACCCCGAACCGCGCCGCTGCCTGACGGCACGACGCGCCTTTCGCGACCGCCGCGACCACACGCTCCCGAAGATCGACCGACAGAGCTCTCGTCATGCGTGCCGGCCTCCAATCCCGACACGCAGCCTGAATCACATCGCCCCCGCCTTGTGAATCCCCACCGAGTCAGTCAGCTCGAAACATGCTCTATTGCGACGCTTCCGTGCTGGTCGCGCTCGTCGTCCCGGAGCGCTTCACCGCCGCGGCGATCGCTAGGGTCAGGACTCGTTGATCACAGCCAGAAGATGATGGTGGCTGCGAGGGCGACGGCGGAGAAGAAGGCGGTGAGGCAGCGGTC
>QFMX01000067.1 GCA_003240625.1 Sphingomonas taxi | reverse complement strand
GAGTCCGGACTCCCCGCGTGCGGCACGCAACTCGTTGAGCAGCGGCAGCAGCACGATCGGGATGTCGCGATGACCGCCCTGGAGGCGCTCGAGGTAATCGGGCAGCAGCAGCATGCCGCGCAGCAGCGCGGCAGATGCGGCGTCACGGTCGGCGGTGGCGTTGTCGCGCAGCGCGTCGGCCAGCCGCTCCATCTCCTCGACCACCATCGCCGGTGCGTAGAGCTCGACCATGCGCAGCGTGCCCTGCGCCTGATGCAGATAACCGGCGCACAGGCGCATGCGGCTGGGATCGTCGGTGGTTTCGACGAACCCCTCCAGCTCGATCCGCGCCTGGCGCAGCACTTCGTCGAGTTCGGGCTTGATCCAGCCGAGCATCGTGTGGTCGATGGCGTCGCGGAGCCCGCTCATCGCGTCGCTCCGCGACGGACGAGCCGCGTGGACGGCCCGGAAAAACATGCGGTCATGCGTGGGTCCGTGTCTGCGCTCAGGCCGGCAGCTTGAAGTCGGCGACCGAGCGACGCAGGTCGGCGGCCAGCTGTGCCAGGTTGCCGATCGACGCCGCGGTCTGGTTCGCACCCTGCGAGGTCTGCGCGGTGATCGACTGGATCGTGTTCATCGTCGCGGTGATGTTGCTCGCCGCCGACGACTGCTGGCGCGCGGCCGAGGAGATGCCCTGAATCAGGTCCGCGAGGCTGGTGGAGACGCTTTCGATCTCGCCCAGCGCGGTCCCGGCGTCCTCGGCCAGGCGTGCACCGGCGACCACTTCGGACGTCGTCTGCTCCATCGAGGTCACGGCCTCGTTGGTGTCGGACTGAATCGTCTGCACCAGGGTTTCGATGCGGCGCGTCGCGTTGGTGGCACGTTCCGCGAGGCGCTGCACTTCGTCGGCCACGACCGCGAAGCCGCGACCCGCTTCACCGGCGGAGGCCGCCTGGATCGCGGCGTTGAGCGCGAGGATGTTGGTCTGCTCGGAGATGTCGTTGATCAGTTCGACGATCGAGCCGATCTCCTGCGAGCTTTCGCCCAGCCGCTTGATGCGCTTCGAGGTTTCCTGGATCTGGTCGCGGATCGAGTCCATGCCGGCGATCGTCTCGCGCACCACGCCCGCGCCCTTGGTCGCGATCTGCACCGAGCGCTGCGCCACGTCGGCCGATTCGGCCGAGTTCTTGGACACCTGGTCGATGCTGACCGCGATCTCGTTGATGCGCTCCGACGCGGAGTTGATCTCGCTGGCCTGATGCTCGGCGGCCTCGGCCAGATGCATCGCGGTGGCCTGGGTTTCCTGCGCGCTGGACGCGACCTGCACCGATGTGTCGTTGATCGTCTGCACCAGGCTGCGCAGCTGCTCGATCGCGAAGTTGATCGAGTCGGCGATCGCGCCGGTCATGTCTTCGGTGACCGTGGCCTTGACCGTCAGGTCGCCTTCGGCGAGCGAGCCCATTTCGTCCAGCAGGCGCATGATCGCCTCCTGGTTGCGGTTGTTGAGCTCCATCGTGGTTTCGTAGCGCTCGCGCTGGGCGCGGTTGAGCGAGAACAGCAGACCGCCGATCGCGACCAGCGCAGCA
>QFMX01000066.1 GCA_003240625.1 Sphingomonas taxi | reverse complement strand
CCGATCCAGCGCCCGGGCGCGCCTCGCCGCCGGAATCAACGCCGACTCCGACCCGATCCGACCCGTGATGGCAAGCCGACGCCGCGAGAGCGAACGCGAAGCGGCCGCGCGTCGCAAGCGAGAGGCGGCTGCCGCGGAAGCGGCGCGCATGGACGCCATCGCCCGCGAGATCAACGACCGACTGCGGCACGAGCCCCGGCGTTCGCCGACGACACGACGCAGACCAGTGCGACGTGCCACACCGCCATCGACATCTGGAGGACTATCGCTATGAACACCCAGTCGAAGGGAGCCGCCGTGCTCGACCGATCGGAAGTTGAGTCCGCGCTCGCACGAGTCGCGGTGGCCGCTTTCACGTACTACCCGGAGAAGGGAATCGAGGAGCCCGGCTACGTCGTCGAGGAAGACGTCGAGTGGGCGATGGAGCCGCTCCGAGCGCTGGATGATCGAACGCGCGGGGAGTGGTGGCAGCGATTCACCGCCGCGATCGCCGACCCAGCGGCCGACCGTCGAGCCTTCGTTGCGGAGCTGATGGCGCTCGCAGGGGAGTGAGCGGGCAACCCTCCGAAGCTCGAGAGGATAGCAGTCGGTGCCGGCTGCGCACCGGGCTTTCGCGAAGCATGCTCACTCGCTGCGCTCGCTCCGCTACTTCACGGTCCCGGTACTCCACCAGCCCCGACCGCTTGATTCGCCATTGTCGGAGGGATGGTGGCGAATGGGGTTGAGGGTGAGATGCCTTCGAGACGGGCCAGACGCTGAACTTGGCGGGCGCCGATGTCGGGGGTCGGCGTCACACTGACCCCGAGGGGGGCAGAGGCCCCGTTGGAGATCCCATGAGCGATCAGGTAGCGACCATGCTGGCGCTGGGAGTGATGTGCTTCTGCAGTGCGGCGTTCGCGGTCATGCTTCCGGGGCTCGCGCTCTCGGTCGGACGCGGCAGGCTCGCTGCAGCCATTCGAATCTCAGCCGTGATGGCGGCGTTGGTGGCGGTCACGCTGGTAGTCGCGGCGGTGCTGGGGGCTTCGCCCGCTGCATACTCGATCGTGAGCTGAACGGCGGTTGCGCTTCCGCGGATGTTGGCCTCTTCTGGTCCGTCAGAGCGAGATGCCGCGGTCGACGTCGGGGGTCGAGACCGACGGGCCAGGCCGACGCTCCGGACGGCTCTCGACTTGGCTCGCCTGTCGAACAGCGAGGAGTTGTCTATCGAGCGCAGCTTCGGCATTCGGGCGAGCCTGCGAATCCTGGGGGAGAGGCAGGGCGGGCACGACCTCGCGGCGACCGATCTCATGGAGCTGGACCAGGACTTCGCCGAGCGGGGCGGGAATCGGCCGAAGCGACAGTGCGAAATCGGTCGTTGCTCGAAGCTCGGATAGCCATCGCATGGCGCGTGCTGGGGATAGTGGTGACTCGCGTGCGAGATCGAGAGCGGCGAGGGCGCCGGCGAAGCCGCGTGGGTCGAGTCGGGGTTCATCGAACAGTGCAGTTCCGTTGCGGTCGATGATGGTGAGCTGGTCAACGCTGGGCGCTGTCTCAAGAGTTTCGATCAGTGCGCGGGTGTCGAGGTAAAG
>QFMX01000065.1 GCA_003240625.1 Sphingomonas taxi | reverse complement strand
TGCCCACGATCGCGCTGCTGCTCGTCTCCAACGTCTTCATGACGATCGCCTGGTACTGGCACCTGAAGGGCGGCATGGCGAAGCCGCTGCCGACCGTGATCCTGCTTAGCTGGGCCATCGCCTTGGTCGAATATTGCTTCGCGGTCCCCGCCAACCGGCTCGGTTTCGCGAGCGGCTGGACCGGCGGACAGCTCAAGGTCACGCAGGAGGTGATCACCCTGCTGGTGTTCGGCGCCTTCGCCGTGTTCGTGCTCGGCGAGCAATTGAGCTGGCGCCACGCCGGCGCCTTCGCCTGCCTGGTCGGCGCGGCGGCCTTCATGTTCGCCGGGCGGAGCTGACGGTTACGGCACCCAGGTGGTGATTGCCGTGGCCAGATCGGGGCGCGGTCGCTCCTCCAGCGGGCGCGCCGGCGTGCCGATGAAGACGAACCCCGCGATCCGCTCCGGTGCCGCCCCGAACGCGTCGCGCACCCGATCGTCGAACGCCGCCCAGGTCGTCAGCCATCCCCCCGCGAACCCCATCGCGTGCGCCGCATGCAGCAGGTTCATGCACGCCGCGCCCGCGGACAATTCCTGTTCCCACACCGGGATCTGGCTCCCGACCTTGGGCGAGGACAGCACCACGACCAGTGCTGGCGCCTGATGCGCGAACTGCTCGATCGACTCGAGCTCCAGCCGCTTCGCGTCCGGCCGTCCGGCGCGATAGGCGTCGAGCAGGAGCGTCGCGAATGTCGCACGCTGCTCGCCGGTCACGATCACGAAGCGCCAGGGCGCGAGCTTGCCATGATCGGGCGTGCGGCAGGCGATCGCGCACATTTCCTTGAGTTGCGCGTCGCTTGGTCCGGGACCGGCGAGATCGCGCGGCTTGCCCGAACGGCGCGTCTGGAGAAGCGAGAGCGGCGTGGAGGTGTCATTGAACATGCCCCTTCTTATCGCGAAACGTTCGCAAGTCTAACCTCTTAGGCGAAACGTTGCGTTCGCAACAAAGCTTGGCATCTCGATTTCACGCGCTAGGTTCCCGCGCAGCATTTTCGACGCCGCCTTAGCGGCGGTGTATCTCAGGAGCGTAGCGTTCATGCCGGACACCCCAACCGCGGACAATCCGCGCGAGCCGGACATCACCCATGTCAATCCGGCCGCCGAAGCGACGTGGTTCGGTCATCCGCGCCAGCTCGCGCGCCTGTTCACGACCGAGATGTGGGAGCGGTTCGGCTATTACGGGATGCGGGCGCTTCTCACGCTCTATCTCACCCAGCATTTCCTGTTCGGCGATCGCGCAGCGACCGGCCTCTACGGCGGCTATACCGCGCTGGTCTATCTCACCCCATTGATCGGCGGCTATCTCGCGGACCAGTATCTGGGGTCGAAGCGTGCGGTGAAATTCGGCGCGATCCTGATGGCGGCCGGCTATTTCATTCTCTGCTTCGGCGGCCAGACCGCCAAGCCTTATGCCATGATCGACAATCAACGCTACGAGGTGTCGATCGCGAAGGATGCGGCGACCGGAGCGGAGACCCGCTACGTCGTCGACGGCGCGACCAAGCTTGCCATTAAGGGCAATGACGACGGCACC
>QFMX01000064.1 GCA_003240625.1 Sphingomonas taxi | reverse complement strand
CGGCATGATCGAGCTGTGCGGCGTCAGCCGGGTCGGCACCTGCGGCACGCCGGGCTTGTCCTCGTAGATATAGGTCTTGCGCCGCTGCCATGCCGAATTCTCGAACTGCTTGAACGAGCCGCCGACCTTCAGGGTCGAACCTTCGCCGACCCGCCAGGCAAGCTCGCCCTCCGCATTGTAGAATTCGCTTTCGATCAGGTCGGCGCGGGTCTCCATCTGCTGGACGTTCCAGCCCGTCGCCGGATCGGTGATGTCGAAGCCATAGTGCGTGCGCGGCCGGTCGACGTTCACGTCGAACGAATAGCTCTTGCCGACCGTCTCCAGCCAGGTCTGGTCATAGGTTGCGAGGAATTTCGACTTGGACCAGCCGGCCAGGCCGGAAATCTGGAGATTGTCGGTGATGTCGGTGCGGCCGTTGAGCGCCACCTGCCAGAATTCGGTATCGTCCTCGCCCAGCCGGGCCTCGTTGCGGAAGTCGACATTGTCGAACGATGCCGCGACGATGGAATTATGCTTGTCGAGCGTCAGGTCGGTGATGACCTGCGTGCCGCGAATGTCGTTGGCGGCGACGCCGTTGGTGCCGCCCGAACCCAATGCGGTGTTGTTGCGGTCGTTCGACAGCTTGCCGTACAGCACGTCCAGCGTCACGTCGGTCCGCTCATCGGGCTTGTACTGCAGTGCGCCGGTGATCCCTAGGCGCTCGCGCTTGGCAAACCACGTCGCATAGGTCTGCTGGCGGCTGCTCCACACCCGGTCGGCGCCCTTGGCATTGACCAGCTTGTCGCGCAATTCGGCCGAGACGTTCGGCCCGACATTGTTCGCGCCGAAGTTGATCTGCGACCAGTTCACGTTGCGGAAGCCATATTCGATCGTGTCGGCCGAACTGTACGCGACCGAGACCAGCGCGCCGAAATCGCCCCACCGGTTAGACACGAGGCCGACCGCGCGCGGCGTCAGCTTGTCGGTATGCTCGTTCACCTGCCCCTTGGCGGAGACGACGGCGGTCAGGCCGGCATAGTCGAATGGCTTGGCGGTGCGCAGGCCGATCGTGCCGCCGATCCCGCCTTCGTCCTGCTCGGCCGAGAAGGACTTCTCCACCGTGACCTGGTTGAACAGTTCGGAGGCGAACACGCTATAGTCGAACGAGCGGCCGCGGCTGACGCCGCCGCGGCTGTCCAGGCCCGATGCGGTGTTGGTCAGCACTTCCATGCCGTTGAGGTGGGTGCGGGTGAACTCCGCGCCGAGACCGCGCAACGAGATCTGGCGGCCTTCGCCGCTGTCACGCGTGATCGCCACGCCGGCCACGCGCTGCAGCGCCTCGGCCAGGTTCTGGTCGGGAAAAGCGGCGATATCCTGCGCGACGATGACGTCGACGGTGCCGGTCGCCGCCTTCTTCAGCTCCTGAGCCTTCGCAAGGCTTTCCCGAAAGCCGGTCACGACGACCTCGCCTCCCGTCGGCACGCCGTCATAGCCGGTGGCGGCTTCGCTGGCGGGCGGTGTCGCGGCCGCATAGGTGGTGGGTGCGATCGACGTCTGCGTCTCGCTCACCACCGACGTGCCTGCAGCCCGCCGGTCC
>QFMX01000063.1 GCA_003240625.1 Sphingomonas taxi | reverse complement strand
CTGCATGTCCGAGGGGTTGTTGTCCGACCGCGCCGCCATCGGCACGTAGTTCAGTGCTGCGTCGACGTTGTACGTCGTCTTCAGCGGCTTTTCCTCGCCGGTCTTCGCGTAGACCTTCAGCGCCTGCAGGTACCGCTCGATCAGCGATTCCCAGCTCTGGAACGCCGCCGCCACGCCGCCGAGGTAGTAGCTGCGCGTGCGCGACTCGATGGTGTCGCCATCGATCGAGCCGTCCGGGTGGATCACCTGCCCCTCGCCGACCCAGTCGCCGCGCAGGTTCATCGTGTCCTTCCAGCGATCCTCCAGCCCGACCTTGCAGTGCGGGCAATAGACGATCGACAGGCGCCGCGACAACGCCAGCATGTCGTCGACCTGCACCCGCTCCAGCAGTTCCTGCTCTGGCGGCAGCCGGAACAGGTCGTAGCCGGGCGCGGCCTGGAAGTACTCCCCGCACTCCATGCAGGGCCAGTACCACCGGTGCCGATCGCCGCGGTTGTGCAGCGATGCGATGCCGCCAGCAGGCGGCGCCTCGTGCGGTCGCTCCGGGTTCGGGCGCCACTGGCCGTCGGTGTAATCCGTCGCCGGGCTGGACTCCGCGACCACGATGCCGCCCGACATGAAGGTCTGGCAGCGCTTCATCGCGAGGCCGAAGGCCTCATCGATGCCGAGATCGCCGGTGAAGTTGTCGACGTCGGTCATCAGGACGCGCTTCACGTCCTTGCCCGACAGCACCGACAGCGATGGCCAGCCCAAGCGGAGCGACATCCCCGACCGGAAGAACTTCATCAGCACGTTGTCGTCGTGCGCACGCGGACTGAGCTGTTTCAGCAGATCCGGGCTGCCGCGGATCGCCCGACTGATCCGGGTCTTGCTGTAGTCCTCTGCGGCGTCCTTCGTGGACTGGATCACCATGACGTCGGCCGGATCGCAGGTGATCGTGTGCGCCAGGCAGCCTTCGATCAGCGCAAGCGTTTTGCCCGATCGCGCTGGCCCGACGAACACCACCGCCTCGTGCAACCGGCTCGCGGTCGCGTTGAGCGGCTTCACCATGTAGGGCGTCGTCGACGCGTCCCACGGGTTGCCGGTGCCGGTGCCGGCATTGACGCGCAGGGCCTTCGCACCGTCCGACACCAGGATCCGGCGCGGCGGCCGGAGCATCATGGCAACGTCGTTGCGGATGCTACGCGCTGTCGCGTGCGTCGCCATCAGCCTCGTCCGTGACCACCTTCTCGTACATCAGCTGCCGGATTCGATCGCAGCGCTCCTGCACCTTCACCACCTGCTCCGGCTTCAGCGCCAGCTTCCGCTCAAGGTCGTCGGGCAGCGTGTCCAGGAACTGCACGATCTGCTTCACCAGATCGGCCATGTCGGCCTCGACCTCGACGGCCGGCACCAGCGTGCCCATGGTCATCTCGACCTTGAGCCGCTCGTTTTCGGACTGGAAATAGTCCTTGCGGTCCTTCGGCGCCAGATCGCGCGGGTCGATGACGCCGGCCTCGGCCTCGCCATCACTGACGCCAAGGATAGGGCCCGCGACGTCGGCCAGCCGATAGACCGGGTAGCCGCTTCGCTTGTCGACC
>QFMX01000062.1 GCA_003240625.1 Sphingomonas taxi | reverse complement strand
GACCCTGCGCGAAATGGGCGAGCGCGGCGACATCATCCGCACCATGCACAAGGCGCTGAAAGCCGATGGCCTGGAGCGCGATCCGATGACCTTCCAGATTCACGACGCCGCGCCCGAAATCCCGATCACCGGCCGCGTGGTGGACAAATATCTGACCGACGAGCTGGGCGAGACCCTGACCCTCGTGGTGGACGGGATCGACGGCCGCACCCACCATGTCGCCAGGATCGACCCCGCCCGCGTCGCGGACGCGCGGATCGGCAGCGTCGTCGAGATCGGGCCGCCCAATACGGCAAGCCGTCCCTCCGACCGCGCGATTGCCGCCATCGCCGAGGGCGGCGCCTATCGGCCGAGCCGCCATCTGGAGCAGGCCAAATTTGAGGGGCGCGTTCCGGGCGGCGACTATCAGGGCTATGTCGATGCTCATGTTCGCCGGCTGGAGGCCTTGCGCCGCGCCGGCATCGTCGAGCGGATCGACGCCGACCAATGGCGTATCCCGCAAGACTTCGAGAGCCGCGCCGCCGCCTATGACGCCGGCCGCAACCGGCAGGCCAATATCCGTATCCTCTCGGTCCCCCGCCTCGAACAGCAGATCGGCGCGGATGGTGCGACCTGGCTCGATCGGCGGATGGTCTCGGCCGAGACATCGGATCTCGCGCCGTCCGGCTTCGGTCAGCAGGTCCGCGACGCGATGGACCGCCGACGCGAGCACCACCTCGACCGTGGAGATGCGGCCCGCCAGCCCAATGGCAGCATCGCCTATCGCCGCAACCTTCTCGCCACCCTGCGCGAGCGCGAGGTCGCCCGCGTCGGCGGCGATATCGCCGCAACCAAGGGGCTGCCGTTCCGCGCGGCAAAGGACGGCGAGACGGTCAGCGGCAAGTTCACCGGAACGGTCCATCTCTCCAGCGGGAAGTTCGCCATGGTCGAACAGAGCCACGAATTCACGCTGGTTCCGTGGCGGCCCGTCATAGACCGCCAGCTTGGCCGCGAGGTCATGGGTGTCGTGCAGGGTGGATCGGTGTCGTGGCAGTTGGGGCGACAGCGCGGGCTGGGGCTGTAGGGCTTATGCCCACTGCCCAACCTCGCGCAGCACGCGCCGCAGCCATAGGTGCCCCGGATCAGCATCGTGTCGCGCGTGCCAAGTCTGGACCACTCGGAACGGAGGAATGTCGAGAGGCGGTGGAAAGAGCTTCAGCGGGAGACGGCCCGCGAGCGGTGCGAACAGTCGGCGGGGTTCCGTCGCGATAAGATCGGACGCATCGACCAGCATGGGAGCCATGAGGAAGTGGCCGACCGTCACGGCCACGGTCCGCTTCAATCCCCGCTCGGCAAGCGCGGCATCGACATAGCCACGCGGATTGCCCTTCATCGAAACCTGGAGATGTCGAAGCGCTAGATAGCGCTCGAGATCAATCGGCCCGTCGAAACCGGAATGATCGCCACGGCCCGCGCAGATGAAGTCTTCTTCGTAGAGCAGTTCTTCCCGCATATGCGCCGGCGGGTCGGGGAAGTTACCCGCGATCAGCTCGACCGCCCCATCTTCCAGCATGGGCAGGCCAACGCCGCGACTGGTGTTGCGGACGATCAGGG
>QFMX01000061.1 GCA_003240625.1 Sphingomonas taxi | reverse complement strand
CGACGCGGTGCGCTTCCACCGCAGCGACGGCCATACGCCGGGCATGATGCTGGCCGAGATCCTCGGCCCTGACGTGCAGGACGGCGTGCATCACGGCGGCGTGGTGTTCTGCGCCGATCTGGTGCCCGGGCTGCCTTGGGTGCACGTGCCGATCACGATGGGCTACGACCGTTATCCCGAACTGATCATCGATGAGAAGCAGGCGTTTCTCGCCGATATGGCCGCGCGTGGTGTGCGCCTGTTCCTGACCCACGATCCCGATGTCGCGCTGGCCCGGGTGGTCCGCGACGCGCACGGCCGGTTCGCGGCCGGACATACGGTCGCGTCGCTCGCGGCCCGCAGCCTCGATGAAGGACATTCCGCATGACTCCGCGCATTTCCCTGCTGATCGCCTCGCTGCACGTGTTGCTCTATCTGGTGCTGGCGCTGCGCGTGGTCCTGCACCGCAACGTCCACAAGATCGGCGTCGGCAGCGGAGGCGATGCCGTCCTGCGGCGCAAGGTGCGTGTGCACGGCAACTTCGGCGCATACGTGCCGCTGGCGCTGCTGATGCTCGCGTTGCTCGAACTGGCGGCCGTGTCGACGACGTGGCTGTGGACGTTCGGCATCGCATTGCTGGTCGCGCGCGTGCTGCATGCCGTGGGTCTGGGCGGATCGTCCGGCTATTCGGTCGGTCGCTTCACCGGCACGCTGTTGACCTTCGTCACGCTGTTGGCGATGGCCGTGCTCGGCATCTGGCGCTTCGTCGCCGGGGCGATGCTCGTCGCCTGATTCCGTGCGTATTCCCGTGGACGCGTGCTCGCGCGTGAACGGGTCTTACCGGGAACGCCCATCGCGCGCGAGCGCGCTCCTACAGCAGAACCAAACGCAGGCACGTTGGGGACCTGTAGGAGCGGGCTTGCGCGCGATGGGCTTCGCCCGGAACGCCTCATCGCGCGCGAGCGCGCCCCTGCATCGGGCCATGCGCTGGTGTCGGCGTCGCGGTGTGGAATGTCGCGGACGACGCTTTCGTCCGAACCGACCCACGGCAGAAATCCGGAATCTGTAGGAGCGCGCTTGCGCGCGAAGAGTTTCACCGGGAAATCCGCATCGCGCGCAAGCGCGCTCCTACAGAGAATTTCTTACCGGCACGCGTCGCATGCCTCATGCGGATCGACGCCGACGCGCGCTCAATCCACCCGCGTGCCGAAGATCTTGTCGCCCGCGTCGCCGAGGCCGGGCAGGATGTAGCCCTTCTCGTTGAGGCGTTCATCGATCGAGGCGGTGTAGACCTCGACATCCGGGTGCACGGCTTCCAGTGCGCGCAGACCCTCCGGCGCGGCGACCAGGAACAGGCCCTTGATCCGCGCCGCACCCGCGGCCTTGAGCATGGCGACGGTGGCGATCAGGGTGCCGCCGGTGGCCAGCATCGGATCGAGGATCAAGGCCGTGCGGTCGACCATGTCGCCGACCAGGTTTTCGTAGTAGGGCACCGCTTCCAGCGACGCCTCGTCGCGCTTGATGCCGACGACGCTGACCTTGGCGGCCGGGATCAGTTCCAGCACACCGGGCAGCATGCCGATGCCTGCGCGCAGGATCGGCACCAGGGTGATCTTGCGGCC
>QFMX01000060.1 GCA_003240625.1 Sphingomonas taxi | reverse complement strand
GGGGCGCATACCGCGGCCGCGGGCTGCGTCGGCATCGCCGGCAGCACCCGCATCGGCCGCTACTGCCTGCTCGCCGGCAAGGTCGGCGTCGCCGGTCATCTCGAAATCTGCGATCACGTCGTCGTCCACGCGATGACGATGGTGTCGGCATCCATCACCGAGCCCGGCGAGTATTCGGCCGGCATTCCCGCCCAGCCCACGCGCGAGTGGCGGAAGAATGCCGTGCGGATCCGTCAGCTCGATTCGCTCGCGCGCCGCGTCACGGCGCTCGGGAAGGGGGAAGAATGACGCAACACATCGAGCTGCCGATCCTCGTCGACGGCGTCCGCGAGCTTCTGCCGCACCGCTACCCGTTCCTGCTCGTGGACCGTGTGGTCGAGTTCGAGGCGGGCAAGCGCGTGGTCTGCTGGAAGAACGTGTCCGCCAACGAACAGTTCTTCGAGGGCCATATCCCCTCGCATCCGGTCATGCCCGGCGTGCTCGTCATCGAGGCGCTGGCGCAGGCCGGCGGCATCCTGAGCCACCTCACCCGCGGCAAGAGCTGCGACGACAACCTGTCCTACCTGGTCAAGGTGGATGCCGCGAAGTTCTCGCGCATGGTGGTGCCGGGGGACCGGCTCGAACTCGAGGTCACGATCAAGCGCGAGATCCGCAACATGACGATGTATTCGGGCATCGCCCGTGTCGACGGCGAGCAGGCGGCCTGCGCGGAGATCCTCTGCGCCGAGGTCAAGCGCTGACATGGCGGCCGCGTCGATCCATCCCACGGCGGTCGTCGATCCCGGCGCGCGGCTCGGCGCGGATGTGCGCATCGGCGCGTTCACGCTGATCGGCGCCGACGTCGAGATCGGCGACGGCACCGTCATCGGCCCGCACTGCAGTGTCCACGGTCCGACCCGCATCGGCCGTGAGAACCAGATCCACGGCCATGCCGCGATCGGCGGAGAGCCTCAGGACAAGAAATTCGCGGGCGAACGCGCGGAGCTGGTGATCGGTGACCGCAACACGATCCGCGAGTTCGTCACCCTCAACCGCGGGACCGGTGACGGCGGCGGCATCACCCGCATCGGCGACGACAACTGGTTCCTCGCCTACACCCACGTCGCCCACGACTGCATCGTCGGCAACCGCTGCGTGTTCTCGAACAACGCCACGCTGGCCGGACACGTCACCGTGGGCGATCAGGTGATCCTGAGCGGGTTCGTCGGCATCCACCAGTTCTGCCGGATCGGCGCGCATGCGTTCATCGGCATGGGCGCGTTCGTCAACGGTGACGTACCGCCGTTCGTGATGGTGGCGCAGGACGGCTACGGCCGCCCGCGCGGCATCAACGCCGAAGGCCTGAAGCGCCGCGGCTTCGACGCATCGCGCACCTCGGCGATCAAGCGCGCCTACCGCGCCCTGTACGTGTCCGGCGATTCGCTGGCCGACGCCCGCGTGCGCCTGGCCGAGATCGCACAGGACAGCGAGGATGTGCGCGCGTTTCTCGACTTCATCGATGCAGGCGAGCGGCCGTTGCTGCGGTGAGCAGGCGTGGGAGTGGGGATTCGGGATTGGGGATTCGGGAGTGCACAATGCGCTCACCTCAACGATCTCGCGACACGGCTTTGCCGAATCCCGA
>QFMX01000059.1 GCA_003240625.1 Sphingomonas taxi | reverse complement strand
GATGAGGCTTGGTTTGAGCAGCTGACGTCGGAGATTGTCGTCGAGAAATACTCGAAGGGCTTCAAAGTTGTGATCCGGCGTGGAATTTTGACCCCTTAGGTCGGGGGATCGGCGTCAAATTTTGACCCCCTGAGGCGCGCGTTGCGCATGCTGCCTGTCTTTGTCGAGGACAGGCGGTCGGGGGATGAAGTGCGTGGACACGATCGCGCGGATCCGCCGCGAGCATTTTGTGCGCGGCAAGACGATCAAGGAGATCGTGCGCGAGCTGCACGTGTCGCGGAACACGGTGCGGAAGGTGCTGCGGTCCGGGGCGACGGCGTTCGAGTACGAGCGCGAGGTCCAGCCTCTCCCGAAGCTCGGGCCCTGGCGTGACGACCTCGATCGGCTTCTGACGGAGAACGAAGGACGATCGGCGCGCGAGCGGCTGACGCTGATCCGGATCTTCGAGGCGTTGCGAGCGCTGGGCTACGAGGGCGGCTACGACGCGGTCCGGCGTTACGCCCGCGGCCGGCAGCGTGAGCGGTCGTCGTCCTCGGCGGCGTTCGTGCCGCTGAGCTTCGATCCGGGCGAGGCTTACCAGTTCGACTGGAGCCACGAGATCGTCCTGATCAACGGCGTCACCACGACCGTGAAGGTCGCGCACGTCCGGCTCTGTCACTCGCGGATGCTGTTCGTGCGAGCTTATCCGCGCGAGAGCCAGGAGATGGTGTTCGACGCCCACGACCGGGCGTTCGCCTTCTTCAAGGGAACCTGCACGCGCGGAATCTACGACAACATGAAGACCGCGGTGGAAACCATCTTGGTCGGCCGCGAGCGCGCCTACAATCGACGCTTCCTGCAGATGTGCAGCCATTACCTGATCGACCCTGTGGCCTGCACGCCGGCCTCGGGCTGGGAGAAGGGGCAGGTCGAGAACCAGGTCGGGCTGGTGCGCGAGCGGTTCTTCACGCCGCGCATCCGGGCGAAGAGCTATGACGAGCTGAACGCCTGGCTGCTCGACCAGGCGATCGCCTACGCCAAGGCGCATCGTCATCCTGAGTTCGCGGACCGGACCGTGTGGGAGGCGTTCGAGGCGGAGCGCCCGAGCCTCGTTCCCTATGCCGGGCGGTTCGACGGCTTCCACGCCGTGCCGGCGTCGGTGTCCAAGACCTGCCTCGTGCGGTTCGACAACAACAAGTACTCGGTCGCCGCGAGCGCGATCGGCCGCCCGGTGGAGATCCGCGCCTACGCCGACCGGATCGAACTGCGCCAGGACGGCAGGATCGTCGGCGACCACCCGCGCTGCTTCGGCCGCGGCCAGACCGTGTTCGATCCCTGGCACTACGTTCCCGTGCTGGCGAGGAAGCCTGGGGCGCTCAGGAACGGAGCGCCGTTCAAGGACTGGGTGCTGCCGGCCGGGCTCGAGAAGGTACGGCGCAAGCTCGCGAGCGTCGAGGATGGCGACCGTCAGATGGTGGCGATCCTGGCCGCGGTGCTGAGCGATGGTCTACCCGCGGTCGAGGCCGCCTGCGCCGAGACGCTGCGCGAAGGCGTCTGCTCAGCCGACGTCGTCCTGAACATCCTCGCCCGGCGCCGGGACCCCGCGCCGCCGGTCACGATCATGACGCCCGAAGCGTTGCGGCTCGCCGTCGAGCCGACC
>QFMX01000058.1 GCA_003240625.1 Sphingomonas taxi | reverse complement strand
GCGACGAGCCAGCCGGCCTCGATGGCCACCCACGGCAGCGGGAGGCTGACGAGAGCGATCTTCAGCAGGGCGCGGTTGGCGTCGATGCGGTGACGCGTCGAGAGCCAGAAGGCGACCGCGAAGAACGCGATGAAGTAGAGGCCGAGAGCGACCATCAGCCGGAACGACCAGAACAGCGGCGCGACTGCGGGCACGGTGTCGAACGCCGCCTGCCGGATCTCTTCCGGCGTCGCGTTGACGACGTCGCTCCGGTAGCGCTTCAGCAGCAGCGCATAGCCGAGGTCCCGCCAGTTCTCCGCGAACCGCGCCCGCGCGGCCTGGTCCTTCGGGTCCTTGCGGATCGCCTCGAGGTCCGCCGCCGACGCCATGCCATTGCGGATGCGCGTCTCCGCGTGCTCGACCAGCGGCAGGATGCCCGGCAGCGCGGTGTTCAGGCTGCGGGTGGTGATGAGGCCGAGGACAAAGGGGATCTTGAGCTCGAACCGGTTGCCGTCGGCTCCGGGCAGCGCGAACACGGTCAAGCCCGCCGGCGCGGGCTCGGTCTCCCACATCGCCTCCATGGCGGCGATCTTCATCTTCTGATGCTCGGTCGCGACGTAGCCGCTCTCGTCGCCCAGCACGACCACCGAGAGGCTGGCGGCGAGGCCGAAGCTCGCCGCCACCGCCATCGAGCGCTTGGCGAGGTCTTGGTGCAGGCCGCGCAGCAGGAAGTAGGCGCTGATCGCCATGACGAACATCGCGCCGGCGACATAGCCCGCGCTCACCGTGTGGACGAACTTGGCCTGCGCCACCGGGTTGAAGAGCACCGCGACGAAGTCGGTCACCTCCATCCGCATCGTGTCGGGATTGAAGGTCGCGCCGACCGGATTCTGCATCCAGCCGTTGGCGATCAGGATCCAGAGCGCGGAGAAATTGGCGCCGAGCGCGGTCAGCCAGGTGACGCAGAGGTGCGCGACCTTCGACAGCCGGTCCCACCCGAAGAAGAACAGGCCGATGAACGTCGCCTCGAGGAAGAAGGCCATGAGGCCCTCGATCGCGAGCGGGGCGCCGAAGATGTCGCCGACGTAGTGGCTGTAGTAGCTCCAGTTCATGCCGAACTGGAACTCCATGACGATGCCGGTGGCGACGCCCATGGCGAAGTTGACGCCGAACAGCGTGCCCCAGAACAGCGTCATCCGCCGCCAGATCTCGCGGCCGGTCATCACGTAGACGCTCTCCATGATGGCCATCAACAACGACAGCCCGAGCGTCAGGGGAACGAAGAGGAAGTGGTACATCGCCGTGGCCGCGAACTGCAGTCGCGACAGGTCGACGACCGTGAGGTCGATCATGGTCTGCCCGCCTATTCTAAGGCCCGGCCAAGACAGGCGGCCGGTTCGACCATGGCGGTACGCCGACGCTTCGGGCGTCGCTTTGATCTGGAACAAGGTGACAGAAAGCCCGCGTCCTTAAGCGCTGGAGCGTGATCCGAAGGACCGCTCCATGACGAACGACAGGTAGTTCACCGCGCCGCGGTGGTGGCAGAGCACCCCCTTCGGCACGCCCGTCGAGCCCGACGTGTGCACCACGTACGCGAGGTCGTCCGGGCCGGCGACGGTCGGCGGGTCGTGGTCGGGCTGGTCGGCGCAGTGGGCCGGGT